>DATKUK010000090.1:0-33517 GCA_035530655.1 Phycisphaerae bacterium | reverse complement strand
GGCTTTGAGGGTGACCCCATCCGGCTCTACCGAGCAGAGGAACCAGTCCCCCTCATCTTGACCACCGCCGATGGGGGCGACACTCAGAGGCGGACCGCTCGGCAATTCGATCGGATTGTCAAATGTGAGCAGGATGACGTTTGACTGTGTCTTGGGCAGTGTTCCCTCGGCCGGTGGTTCGCTCGACAACAGAGCCGGCTCCGCTAGTCCGATCACCGCCAGCCAGTTGGGCGCCCCGAGCATCACCGCAATCGCTACGAGTGACAGTCTTGTCCACCACATCTCAGTCGCCTCCTTTTCCAAAACGGGCTTGCCTCGTGCCCCCTTCGGTCGTCACGCACCCACCGACATGAACAAGAGAGCACGCCTTCGAACGTCTCTCTCGCTCCCCACTCAGTCGACGCCATCAGTCTACTACGCGCCCAGTCGGGATACAAGGGGGTCTCCGGAAATGCCAGATGAGGCTTTGACGAGCCGAGGCGGCGTGACGGGTGCAGCCGGACACGATCAACACTTGATGCTGTTGACGAATCTGACGGTCGGCACCTCGCCGTTGGCCCGTTGGGTCTTGTGGCACTACCGCCGTCGACGGGCGCGCGAAAAAGCCATCGAGTTTCTCTACTACCGTCTGCTGACCCCCATCAAGCGCCTCGCCCACCTCGCTGCCCTTGGCACGACCCCCGATCTTCGGGTAAAACCACCCACCGATCGCTCGCTTTCCAAGGAGCAGTTCATGGCCCAATACGGCGCCCTGGTGATCGGCCCCGGATGGGTCGCAGGCGAACACATTCGTGGACTCTGCCTCGACCCCAGAACCGAAATCCGTGCCGTCGCCGGCATGATCCCCGACGATAAACCCCGTGCCCAGCAGTACATGCGCCAGTACGGCTTCCAGGCCGATTACCTCGACGACTTCACCGGGGCCCTCACACGCGACGACATCGACCTGGTCCACGTCTGCACCATCAACCACCTCCACTACGAGCAGGCCCTCGCCGCCCTCCAGGCCCACAAGCACGTCCTGGTCGAAAAGCCCCTCTGCCTGACCCTCGACCAGCTCCGCCGACTCACCGACGCCCAGAGCAAGACCAACGCCCTCAGCCACGTCGGCCACGTCTGCCGTTACTATCCCGCTGTGGTAGGCCTGAAAAACTTCCTCGACGCAGGACACATCGGCGATGTCTTCTACGCCGAAAGCGACTACTGGCACGAAATCGTCGGCGCCTGGAAGGTCACCCCCGACACCGGCGGCAGCGCCCTGCTGATGGGAGGCTGCCACAGCGTCGACATGGTCCGCTGGATGGTCGGCGAGCAGCACGAGGTCGTCGAAGTGGCCGCCTTCTCCCGAAGCGCCGCCTGGCGAAGCGACTTCCAGTACGACCCGACTATCGCCCTCATCGCCCGCTTCGACAACGGTGCCATAGGCCGCGTCAGCACCAGCCTCGAATGCAACATGCCCTACGTGTTCCACCTCCAGGTCAACGGCACGAAAGGCTGCCTGCGAAACAATGGCCTGTACAGCGCCGAGCTTTTCCCGAAGTCCAGCAACTTCACACCCGTGCCCGCCACCTACCCCGACGACTGGAACGTCTCGCACCACCCGTTTGCCGAGGAGGTGTCCTACTTCGTCGACTGTATCGAGTCCGGCACGCCGTCCATGCTCAGCATCGCGGCCGCTGCCAAAACCTACGAGTTGATTTTCGCCGCCGAGTTGGCGGCCCGAGAACATAGCGTCGTCAAACTGCCGCTTGCCTAACCGATCGCGGCCCGAGCGGCCGCTTGATCATGACCTAGGAGCAACCCATGGCCGTCATCAGCGCTTTCGCCGACGAAATCGATCCCGATCCCGATGTGCAGATCGAGGTACTCAAGGCCAACGATGTCACACACGTCGACCTCCGCGGCGCGTGGGATACCAACGTTATGAAGTTGTCCGAGCAGCAATGCCGCACCCTCAAGCAGAAGTTCGACGACGCGGGCGTGCGCGTGATGTGCATCGGATCGCCCATCGGCAAGGTCAAGCTCGACCAGGATCTCGACCGCCACTTTGACGACTTCAAGCACGCCGTCGAGCTGGCTGAGTTCTTCGACTGTCGCTACGTCCGTGTGTTCAGCTTCTACCCACCCGACGGCGAGAGCATCGCCGACCACCGGCAGACCGTCCTCAATCGCTGCACGCAGATGTGCCAGTACGTCGCCGGACGCGACGTCGTGCTCGTCCAGGAAAACGAGTCAGCCATCTACGCCGACATCCCCTCCCGCTGCGCCGACCTGATGAACGAGCTGGCGTCCTACTCGTCGCAGATGGTCATGGCCTTCGATCCGGCCAACTTCGTCGCCGTCGATTGCACGGACGTCTACGGAACCTGCTGGCAACCCCTCAAGCCGTACGTCGGCTACTTCCACATGAAGGACAAGAAGCTCGGCCAGACCGGCCCGTGTGTGCCCTGCGGCCAGGGCGATGGCGACGTCGAGAAGATCCTCGCCGACGCCGCCACCATCCGCCACGACTGGGTGCTCACGCTCGAGCCGCACCTCAAAGCCGCCGGGCAGTTCCGCGGCAGCACCGGCCCGGAACTGTTCAAAACGGCCGCCGACGCCCTCAAAGCGCTCTGCGCTCGCGTCCAACTGCCCGTCGCCTGACCCCGCCGCGGCCCATCCCGGTGACTTCGGCGCGTGCCCTTCGGCAGGGGGGGCTCGGCCAAGCCACCTCAACTCGGCAAGCACCGTTCGCCGAGGCCTCAGGCCCGTACCGCTCAGTTGAACGCTGCGGCGGCGTCTCAGCCAGGGCCTCAACTTCGCACAGCCAAGTAACACGCGTTCCCAACACCAAGCCCACGGGCATCGGACGCGTCCGTACCCACCACTCATCCCAGCCCATCTTGTTTCGGAACCAAGAATATGCCCGAAAACTCCTTGCATGCGGGCCGTTTGTAGCGAATATATCAATCCGAAAGCCTGGAGAAAATAAGTCGACCTTGCCCAACGCGATGTTGCTGACGGTAAACGTGTACGCAACTAACTGTTTTTTCTAGACTTATCACTCTGCAAGAATGCGACCAATGAAATCCCGTTGTCAAAACACAACGCCTCGCCGAGCGCGAAACTGCCGAAGCTCGACCCACAAATGGCCTCCATGAACGTAAGTGACTCTTAGAAAGTCAGTTACCTGCCATGGAAAACAATCTCATCCCGGCTCTGGCCGTGGCACCGCCTTTGCGGCAGCGGCACGCGCTGGGATTGGGCGCGCGGTCTGCTTACCGTGTGCAAACTTCCGGCGGGTTTAGCCGAATGAAGTACTATGAATCCTGCTGAGCGAAGAAAACACCGCCGTCTCGACATCCGCCTGCCGCTCGAGTGCTCCTGCGCAGACAGCAGCGGCCGACCCGCCACTTTCCGAACCGTCACCTTCAACATCAGCACCGGTGGCGTGTATTTCCAAACCGAGGCCAGCGACATCAAGCCGGGTATGCGGCTCAACCTTGAGCTGACCATCCCGCCCGGCGATGGACATTTCCCCTACCAGGGACATGTCACCGGGAGGGCCGAAGTCCTCCGCGTCGAGCCCCTCCCACCCAAGACCGATGCCGCCGGCAAGACCCGCCGCTGGTCCGGTGTGGCCACCCGTTTCGACGAACGCCTCAAGCTCTCGTTCTGACGCGAGACCCTCCCGCACGCTCCGGATCGCCCGATGCGCGCGCAGCGCCCAGTGCTGCCTATTAAGATCATGAGAGCCCCCCATCGTTCAGGCTCCGCCGCCGACCCCGTCGAACGCGCCCGGGAGGACTCGAACCTCCAACCTTCAGATTCGAAGTCTGCCACTCTATCCAATTGAGCTACGGGCGCCCAAATCAGGGGCCTACTTTACGCCCCTCACCGCCAACGGTCAACGCACGCTCGCGCCTGCCCCAAAACCCTTGACAACCTCTCCGGCGCCTTCTAGCGTTGTGCCCCGACTTGTGCTCCGCTCGATCGGCGGCCTGGAATCGTGAGAGGGTTGTACATGCCATCCAAATCATCTGATTTCATCATCATCGGCGAGAACATCCACTGCACGCGCAAAGTCAAACGGGGCGGGAAACGCGCGAAGACGCTGCCCGACGGCACCGAAGTCGTTGTCTACGAACAGCCCGACGGTACCGAGGCCCACATGCCCGTTCCCGAATCCATCCAGAAGGGGCAGACCTTCGCCAATGGCATGATCCCGCACGTGGCTGCCGCCGTCGAACTGGGCCTCAGCGACGACGCCACGCAGCAGAGCATCGGACGCGACTACCTCAGTTGGCTCGCCCGGCGACAGCTCGACCGTGGAGCCGCCTTCCTCGACATCAATGTCGACGAGGTCAGCACCGACCCCCAACGCCGCAACCGGGCCGTGCAATGGATCGTGCCTGTCATCCAGGCCGCCTGCGACAAACCGCTCTCGATCGACAGCAGCGAACTGGCCACCCTCGAAGCAGGCCTTGACGCCTACAACGAGACCAGGGGCAACGGACCGGCGATGCTCAACTCGGCCTCTCTCGAGCGCCCCGCTGCCGTAGAGTTGGCCGCCCGCCACAAATGCCCCACGATCGTCCTCGCTTCCGGCAAGGCCGACATGCCCGCCGACGCCGATCAGAGAATGGCTAACATCCAAAGCATTGTGGCAATCTGCCGCCAGGCGGGGCTCGCACTGTCGCAGCTCTATATCGATCCGCTCGTGCTGCCCGCGTCGGCCAGCCCCGAGACGCCCCCCCATGTGCTTCAGACCATCGGCCGCATTCGCGAGGAGTATGGCCCCGAGGTCCACATCACCGGCGGCCACTCCAACGTAAGCTTCGGCCTGCCCATGAGGCGGCTGCTCAACGCCGTCTGGATCGCTCTGGCCATCGAGGCCGGTGTCGACAGTGGAATCATCGATCCGATCACCTCACACCCCGACGACATTGCCCGGCTCGACCGCAACAGCCAGACCTTCAAGATGGCCCGCGCCGGCTTCGAGGGCAAAGACCTCTACTTCATGGCGTTCATCGAAGCCTCCCGCGCCGGCAAGCTCGAAGACCCCTTCGCTGCACCCTAAAAGCCGGTTATCGCTCCAGTTGCCAAGCGCCCGTCCCGCTCCGCCGCAACGCGATGCTCAATCCCCGCGCCCCCGTGATCTCGAACCCCTGCCCGTCAATATGCAGAATCAGACGCCCCGGCGCCCGCCCCGCCAACTCGCCCAGATCCAGGCGAAGCTGCGACACGTTCCGCGTGTCCACTTCCAGCCGGCTCGGCCCGACCAAACGCCCCTCCGCGTAGGCCTCTTTGCGCCCATCCTCACAACCCTCGATCAGCAACCAGCCCTGCTGACGCCGCCCGGGCCACCGCACAACCACCTGCCCACGCTCCGGCTGCTCCACTGGCGCCGCCGAGGCGGGCGCCGTGCCCGCCTGCGTGCTCGCCGGCGACACGGCCCCACTCTCCGGTACGTTACGCTCGGCGCCCGTCCGATCCTGGCAGCCGGCCACAAACACGGCCAGCCATAACCCCGCCCATCGCTGCCAACACATCGTCCGCTCCCAATACCGCCCAACAGTGCGTTGCCGCCCGTATTACACGCCCGTCCTTCTGTGGCTGCAATCGCCGGCGAGGCGAAACATCCCACGGCAGCCCCACCCGCCCTTGAACCCATTTGCGCCGGGCGGTACCGTCCATCAGGGCTGGGGCAGCCCGTGCAAACAACCTGGCTGGCGGAGTAAGGAGTCCATATCGAACCCATGGCTATCGAGCAACTGACACCACGACAGATCGTCCAGGCCCTCGACCGCCACATCATCGGCCAGGAGCCCGCCAAGCGGGCGGTCGCCATCGCCCTGCGCAACCGCTGGCGAAGACAGCAGTTACCCCCCGAACTCGCCGAGGAAGTCGCCCCCAAGAACATCATCATGATCGGTCCTACCGGCGTCGGCAAAACCGAAATCGCCCGGCGCATGGCCAGTCTGGTCAATGCCCCCTTCGCCAAGGTCGAAGCCACCAAATACACCGAGGTCGGCTACGTCGGTCGAGACGTGGAAGGCATCATTCGCGAACTCGTCGAGTTGGCCGTTGCCATGGTCCGCCGGGAGATGACCGAGGTCGTCCGCCACCGCGGCGAGGAACTCACCGAAGAGCATCTGCTCGACGCCCTCCTGCCCGGTGCAGGGCTACCGACCACCGGCGAAACCGACGCCGCCGAGCGACGCCGACGAACACGCGAGAAGCTCCGCGCCCAGCTCCGCGAGGGCGGCCTCGAAGAGCAGGACGTCGAACTCACCGTCGACCAGCGGGCCGCACCGGTAGGCATGTTTGCTGCGTTTGGCGGCGAGCAAATCGACCCCCAATTGCAGGACTTCCTCGAACGGCTGGTGCCCAGCCAGGCGAAACATCGCCGTATGAGCGTCCGCGAAGCCCGCCGCATGCTCTTCCAGCAGGCCTGTGACCAGCTCATCGATCAGGAACGCGTTAAAGAAATCGCCATCCAGCGAACCCAGAACAGTGGCATCGTCTTCATCGACGAGATCGACAAAGTCGCTGGCCGACGCATGGACGAGGGCCAGCCCGATATCTCGCGCACCGGCGTCCAGCGAGACCTGCTGCCCATCATCGAAGGCTGCCACGTCAATACCCGCCACGGTTCGGTCTGGACCGGACACATCCTGTTCATTAGCGCCGGCGCGTTCACACAGTCCAAGCCCTCCGACCTGATTCCCGAATTGCAGGGACGTTTCCCTATCCGCGTCGAACTCGACGAACTCACCCAGGAAGACTTCGTCCGTATCCTCACCGAGCCGGAAAACGCCCTGGTCATCCAGCAGATTGCTCTGCTGGGCGCTGAAGGCGTTAATTTGCGATTTACCACCGACGCCATCGAGGAGATGGCCACCATGGCCTACCTCGCCAATCAAAACCTCGAAAACGTCGGCGCCCGGCGACTCTACACCATCATGGAGAAGGTCGTTGAGGAGGTCAGCTTCCTCGCCTCCGACGCCGCCAACAAGGACATCGTCATCGACGCCGACTACGTCCGCATGCGCCTCGCCGACATCCTCGAAGACAAGGACCGCAGCGAATACGAACTGTAACGCCCATCCTCTTTATCGCCGTTTGGCGGCAACACCGAAGGCGTGCGCGCCGTGCAGATGGGGATGAAAGCTGAAGTGTCTCTCAGGAAGTGAGGCAGTCGGCTAATTTGATATAGTGCCGGCTGGCACGAGATGTTCAGTTGGGAAAGCAAGCCGGCCGACGCGCCGGGCGAGCGGCGGCCAATATTGGCCGAAGCAGTCGAGGTGTTGCGATCACAGCACCATCGGCTGCGAGCAATCGTCGCTGGTTGACCGCCGAGCGGGGCTCGGTCCACCATCGCATCGTACACGCAGTGCATGACGAGGTCGATCACGGTGGCGAGATCTGGCTGCTGCGCAGGATGCAGAACGCGGGCAAAAGATGAGTCGCATCGATACGATGGTCGGCTACCGGTAAGAATGCGGAGGAACAGGCAGTGAAAAAGTTTGGCGACGACGCGTCCCGACTGATACTGGGTGGGCACTCGTTCATCCAGCAACTCGGCAGTGACCCGCCGACGGACGAGCAGCTTCAAGTCGAGATCGTGCGGGCGTGCCTCGACGCTGGGATCACAACGTTCGACACCACCTATCAACCGGAGAGGATCGCGCTGGCGCGCGCGCTGTCGACGCTGAACCGACGGGACGAGGCAACGATCATCGCGTGGAACTTCTTCACGCCGTTCGGCCCGGGCGACGAGGTCGGCGGCCCCGCACCGTATGAGCCGGAACACTGGGATATGTTGTGCCGGCAGCTTCGCACCGACCACATCGAAATGCTGGTCGTTCACGGTGTAGGAAAGCCAGCCGAAGACGCCGCCCAGCTTCATCTGGCGATGAGGTGGCAGACTGAGGGCAAGGTCGACCGGCTAGGCATCTGGGCGCCACCGGCAGATGTGCAGACCCAATGGCCCGACGGTGGGCCGTACGCGCTGGCCGTCATGCGATGCAACGTAGTTGAGCCCAACACCGAGCGATTCGCGTCGGCCAAGGTGGTCGGCTGGGAGACGCTGGCCGTGTGCCCGTTCGGCCGCGGCTGGGAGCTCGACAAGCAGGCCGAGCGTTTCGCCACCTTGGAAGGCGTCGACATTGAGACAGCCCGCAGCCGCGTGGCTGAGGCAATGCTTCGATACTCGGCGTTCGCTCCGGGCGTCGATCGGCTGATCGTGGCCATGCGGCGCGTGGAGTGGGTCGAGGCCAATCTCAGGTATCTGCGCAAGGGACCGCTATCGACCGAGCAAACCGCGTGGCTGGAGAGCCTGGCCGACAGTGGGTAGGGCGAATCTGGAAACCGTAGCGCCTTCCCGTCAGGCCGCGCACCGGCAGCGCTGAGTCCCCGTTGAGTCCGGAACTTGTCGGTGGGCGCGGTGCTGCTTGCAGTGTGGCAGTGGCTATGGCATTCGGCGTTCGCGCTCTGTCTAGCGAACGGCGGCCTGCCAGTCGGCGGGGTCCTGCACGTGGGGTGCGGGGCGGAACCACCAGTCCGGGTCGGCCAGGTATTGCTTGAGCATCATGGCGGCCACCACCCCGTCGCCGCACGCGGTGGCGAGCTGCATGGCTGCTGCGACGCGGCAGTCGCCGGCGGCGAACACGCCGGGCATCCTGGTGCGCAAAAACGCCGGCTCGCATTGGATGAAGCCCTGCTCGGTCAGATCGAGCGTGCCCTCCAGCCACTTGGTGTTGGGAATGTGGCCGACGAAGATGAACGCACCGTCGCAGTCGAGGGTGAACGGCTTGTCGGTCTTGACGTTCTTGCCCACGACGCGCTCGACGCGATCGCCGCCCTCGATCCGCTCGACGATGCTGTCGAGCACCAGTTCGATGCCCAGCTCGTTCTTGCGCTGCATCAGCTCTTCGACCAGCACGGCCGTGGCGCGGAACTGTTGGCGACGGTGGACCATGTAAACCTTGCGAGCGAACTTGCCGAGGTTGAGCACTTCCTCGACGGCGGTGTTACCCCCCCCGACGGCCACGACGACCTTGTCCTTGAAGAACGGCGCGTCACACGTGCCGCAGTAGCTGACACCCGCGCCGGCGGAGCGGAACTTGTTTTCGCCGGGCACGCCGAGGTGACGATAGTCGCTGCCGGGCGAAAGAATGACCGCCCGAGCGCGGAGCGGCTTGACCTCGTCTGCCGACTCGTCGTACGCCTCGACGACCAGCGTGCGATCGTCCTCGCGGCGGAGCTTCCGGGCCTCGTGGCGGGTAAGCATCTCGGCCTCGAACTTTGTGCACTGGGCCTTGATCTTTTCGATCAGATCCTCGCCACTGATGCAGTCGAAGCCCGGGTAGTTCTCGATTCGATCGGTCGGCAGGATTTGCCCGCCCGGTGAAAAGCTTTTGTCGAGCACGAGCGTGGCCAGTCGGTCGCGTGCGCTGTAGAGTCCGGCGGCAAGTCCTGCCGGCCCGGCACCGACGATGATAACGTCGTACTTGTCTTGCGGCATGAGGGAATGCTCCGATCTTCGGGTCAATGCTTAACGTTTGCGTGCAGCGTCGATCGATTGCGTCAACGCCGCCTCTGCTTCGGCGCGCCGGGTTTCATACAGCAGATCGATCCTGCTCTTGTCGGTCAGGATCATGTCGATCGGTCCGGTTCGCACCCGCAGCAGGCGCCCTTGGCGGTCGACCCACATCACGGCCGGTTCGGCCGTCAGCCCAAGTCGATCTTCCAGGCGGTAGGCGGAAACGCTCTTGCCGTCAAGCTCGATGACGTTCCATCCAATCGGGTCGTAGCGGCGCGTCAGGAGAGCGCCGCCCTGTGTGTCGTAACAAGTGAACGCCAGCGGCTGGGTCTTGCTGTCTACGAGGAAGCGCGGCAAAAGACGGATCATCGCTTGGGAAATATAATCGCCGGGCAATTCGAATGCCTTGTCGCCCGACAGCGTCGGAGCGGGTCCGGCACTGTGGGAGACGAGAAGCGTGTCATGTTGGCGGACTCCCTCAACCTGCGTCAACGCATAGCCGCGTGAGCGCTGCTGCGTGGCGACGCCGATTTGGTGCACGCGGTTGACCCATCGCTCCTGCGTAAGGTCGTTGCTGACAAACAGATCGTTCTCCACGCGTTTGATGTCGCCGGTCGACTCGAAGAGCCACCCGCGTTCGACGATCTGGACGCCCTCGGCTTTGCGCACGGATCGAGCCTGCTCGGAGACGACCATATACCCCACGTCCTTGCCGTCGCTCAGCAACCGGTAGTAACTGGTAGGCGCAAGTCGATCGGCCATCCCCTGAGCGACGATCGACGGAAGCAGGGCCACGGCAGCCTGCGACGCCTGGCGAAGGGCGGCCTCGTCGCGCGAGGTGATCAGCACGCGGAAGTTGCCGAGAATCGCCTCGAAGGTGGCTTCCAGCTCGGCGACGTCTGCAGCCGGGCCGCTGAATTCCACGACGAAGCACCTGGTCTCGGTAGCCGCGACGACGGCGCTGAGCAGGTGGATCTGGCTGCCGGCAAAGGGCCCGCGGGCCGACAGCCGTACCGCGTCACGCCCGTCGACCTGTTGCGGGCGCCGGTCCAGCAACGTCAACCCGAGGTGCTCGACCGTTCGTTCAACGATCCGTTCAGCCGAGTCGGCGATCGGTTCGCCTGGCGCGGTTCGCATCACCTGGACGGCGAGATTCCAGCCTCGCCGCTGTATCGGAAAGCTGACCAGTTGAAACAGCGTAGGGCGCTGGCCCGGCTCGTCCGGGCCATGCCGGAGGAGCTGCGCATCAGCCGGCGGCCTGATGGAAAACCCCATCTCTCCGTCGACGCAGATAGGGCCCAGCGAGACGGCCGGTTGGGTGGCCTGCCCCGGCCACGCCGCAGCCAGGATGGTCAGCCAAATCGAGAATACGCCCATGATCTTTAGCCTGTCTGCCGCACCGATTGAACGGGATTATAGCCACGTTCGCACGCCGCACCAAACCGCTGCTGGCTGAGTGCCACCGCATGGGCCGCCGCGGCTCGGTTCCGACCGTGCGCACGGTCAACCGAATCTGACGGCCGGTGTGTATACCGGCCGTGCTGTATCTGCAAACTGACTGTGTGTATTGTGGACATTTCGGACACCCGCTGGCGAGTCCCGGCGCGTTCGGCCGAGCAGTTCGGCCCTTGGACTTCGGCGATCTCAGTCGAGCCGCTCACTGCCGAATTGCTCACCCGGGAGTCGCCGTGATGACACACCAAGGGCATCGTCTTGGAACCGCCGGCACCGAGACCAGCAAGATGGTCGCGATCATCGAGCATGTCACCTGCTGTTTCGTCATGGCGTCACCTCCACCTTCTCTCAAGCCAGCCACACGGCCACTTTGCCTTTCACCCTATCGGGCGCTATTGTAACACGGACCGTGCGTAACGGCCGAACCACCGTACAAGAGGGCCCTGTCATGAGATGCACCTGCCTATCCGCCTGTGGGGCGCTGCTGGCGGTAACCGGATGTGGGATGTGGCGCTATCCGCCGCTGGAGGTGGTCGAGACGGTCGATCTCGACCGCTATGTCGGCAAGTGGTACGAGATCGCGCGGTACCCCACGTCGTTTCAGCGGGGCTGCGTAGGGGTGACGGCCGAGTATTTGCTGCGCGAGGACGGGCGAATCGGTGTGGTCAACCGGTGTCGAAAGGACACGCTCGACGGGCCCGAAAAGAGTATCGAAGGCGTCGCGCGGGTGGCCGATCCGCAGACCAACGCCAAGCTGAAGGTCACGTTCTTCTGGCCATTCGAGGGCGACTACTGGATCATCGACCTGGACGAGCAGTACCAGTGGGCGGTGGTCGGCATGCCTTCGCGCAAGTACCTGTGGGTGCTCAGCCGAACGCCCACACTCGACGAAGCAATCTTCGACGCGATCGTCGCCCGCCTGCCCGACAAGGGCTACGACCCGTCGCGACTTCAGCGCACGCCCCAGCCGCCCGCCGAAGACGAGTAACCGCCGGCGATACGCCGGCGCTTCACGTCGCTTCGGCGCAGGCGACGACCTCGAAAGTCTGCACGTCGATGCTGGCCCGACCCGACGCCAGATACGCCAGAAACGCCTGCCCCGCGGCGATGACCTCGGGGTTACTCTGGCAGGCCTCGTGATCGGCTTTGCTGCGCCACTGTAGGTAGGTTACAATCTGGGTGCCCCGCAGTCCGCGGTGCAGGCTGAGTGAGACGAAGCCCGGCTGCTTCTCGAACATGGGGATCATGTGCGTGGCGGCCTCGATGAGTGCGGGCTGATCGTCGGGTTGCTGAAGATCGATCCGAACGATGGCGGTGAACACGGAGTTGTCGTCGCAGATCGTGACCATACGCACTCGCTCCCTTCAATTCGGGGCTATCGGGCCTGGGCCGGGCCGGGTTGCCGCTCGGCTGCCGACGGGGCGGGCAGTTGCTCAGCCAGCTTCCGGATGGTCGGCATGGCGTGAGCGAAGAAGATCTTCAGCCCCGCACAGGTATAACTGGGGACCGGTTCCTCGCCATCGCGGAAGCGCATGAGCGGGCACGCGCCGTAGCAGATGTTCAGCCACTCGCACTCGGTGCACTGGCGGGCCAGATCGGGCTTGAGGCCGGCAAAATCCTTCATGCGGTCGTGATCGAGTAGCCGCCAGACGGGCGAGACGCGCAGATTGCCCATCCGCCAATCCGGGTGCACCGCGAAGTCGCACGGGAACACGTCGCCGTTGTATTCAATCAGCAGGCACCCGCCGCACCGCGGCTGGTATATGCACAGCTCGGGCGGATGGCCGGCCGCCACCAGCAGCAGATTCTGAAACAGGCGGACGTAGGGCCGATCGTCGCCCTCAGCCACCCACTCGTCGAACAGCCCGCAGAGGAAGCGCCCGAACGCCTCGGGCTCGACCGCCTTGGCCGAAGCGCGATTGTGCTCCAGGCCCGTCACAATGCACGGGATGAACTGCATGAAGTCGACGCCCAACTCGCGCAGGTGTCGGTAGACGCGCTGTGGATGCGGGGCGTTGAGCGGGTTGACCAGCGTGAGCACGTTGTACTCAACCTGGTGCTGCTGGAGCAGGCGCAGGCCTCGAATCACGCGGTCGTAGCTGTCGTTGCGGTTGGGATTGTGCAGTTCGGGCGGGCCGTCGATGCTGATGCCCACGAGGAAGCCGTATCGGTGGAGGAACTTGCACCACGTCTCGTCGATCAGCGTGCCGTTGCTCTGGAGCATGTTGCTGACGCGCTGGCCACGACGGGCGTACGCCTGCTGGTAGGCGACCGCCCGCTTGAAAAAGTCCAGGCCCGCCATCATCGGCTCGCCGCCCTGCCACGAGAAGCTCACGTGAAGCTGGGGCAGTTGCATGAAGCTACGGACTATCTCGCGCAACGTATCGAAACTCATCTTGTGCGGGGGTGGGCCGAAATAGGATCCGGTTTCGCGATAGTAGCAGTAGTCGCAGTCGAGGTTGCACGTGCCGCTGACCGGCTTGATCATGGCCATGGCATGGGTGACGTCCAGACGGCTCATATGAGGAGTTTAGGCCCAGCCGCCGCCAAAGCCAACCGGTGCTGATGTCAACCTCACCGGGGGCCGATAACCTTGGTAGAGGCTTCTAAAGACGAAGCAAAGGTCTTGTATTGTGGCGCGGTCGGGGCATATGTTTTCTGGTAGCGCGGGGGCGCAGGCGTTGCGCTCGCATCGACGGGAGGGATGAGAGAGTTCTCCCCGATAGCGAGAACCGTGCTTTGAGGCGGCACTTGAGGATCGTGCCATCACTGATCCAGTGTGTCGCGGAGGGAGAGTGATCATGCGCGAGCGGCAGACATTTCCGGCGAGAATCGGAATGATTGTATTGCTGGCCGGTTTATTCGTCGCCTGGCCGGCGGTGAGTCGGGCCACCATCCTGACGTTCGAAATTCCCGGGCTGATCGACTGGCAGGAGATTCCCGGCACCTACGGCGATAACGTAAGGTCCATATACGACGGCTTGGGGCATTACGAGCAAGGCGCCGGCTGGACCCCCAACATCACCGTCGAATATCGCACGTTCAATCTGAGTGACAACAGCACCCGTACGAACAAACTCGACTACTGGTCGACGGGCTTCGGCGACCTGGAAGACGTTGCCCAGTCGACGTCCCAGTCGTTCATGGGCGAGATCTCGCTGGTGCCTGAGGCGGGCTGGAGCGTGGTGCTCGACGGGTTCGGCCTGGGTGGATACGGCGACCAGCTCGACCAGATCGTTCGCATTGTGGATGAGAACTACCAGATACTGGTCGATTATTCGCCCGTCGACGTCGGGGGCGCCGGCCACAACACGTTCACGCCCGGGTTGACCCACGCAGGCACGGTCCGCATCCAGTTCGGGCCGAACTGGAACACGGGCATCGATAACGTGCACTTCCACCAGGTTCCCGAGCCGGCGACGCTTGCGCTCGTGGCAATCGGCCTGGCCGTGGCACGGCGACGCCGGCGCCGCCCCGAGCGATAGGCTCACGTCAGACGTGGGTGGGTGGACGACCGACTTCCCTGCTACGGATCGCGGGCGGGTAAACGGTTTGAACTACAAGTGGTTCTCAGTGTGCCACTGCTTCTCGAGCAGTGCTCTTTATTCCGGTCACCCGATCCGTCCGGATTTCTGGACAGTACTCAATCGAACAAGCCCATCTGTCTGCCCGGTCTGGACGAGCGTTTGGCGACCGCTTGCAGGAAGGGGAAGTGGTGCAACATCTCGGGCGGTACGTCCACCTGGCGTTGCTCGAGCATGGCACGAAGCTGGAGGGCGTTGGCCGGTCCCTGCCCGCGGAAGTGGTTGTTGGCAAAGACATAGACCGCGTCGGTCTTGTCGGCCATTGCCTTGATGCGCCCCACCCACTCGCTGAGCTGTTCGCTGGAGTATAGATAGTTGTACCGCTCGTGCGGCTCGATGTTCTCGGCGAACCACGTATCGTTGCGCCGACCGTGGAACCGCACATAGCCGACGGGCCCGGTCACCCGCGCCGACGGCGCCAGGCAGTTCCGCAGTTGTGGCTGATCGATGTTGCACAGGCTGACCCCCAGATCAGCCAACTTCTGCCGCGCTTGCGGCGAATCCCACGAGGTATGTCGAACCTCGACGGCGAGAGGGAACCGCCCGAAGGCCTCAACGAGGTGGTCCAACCACTGAAAGGCCGACTCGCCGCAACGAAACGACCAGGGGAACTGCACCAGCAGACAGCCCAACATTCCCGCCTGCTGCACGGGGGCGATCCCTTCGAGAAACTCATCCACCTCGTTGCGCTGAGGCGGTTCGTCGCGCTGATGCGTGAAGCGCTGATGCAGCTTGAAGGTAAAGCGAAACGGCTGTTCGACGCGGCGGGCCCAACTGGCGGTGGTCCGCGCGCTGGGCGGACGGTAGAAGCTGCTGTTGACCTCGACGGCGTTGAAGTAACGGCTGATGTAGTTGAGTTGATCGACCCGCCGCACCCCGCCGGACGGATAGACCACCCCCTCCCAGTCGGGATAGCTCCAGCCGGAGTGGCCGATATAAAGCTGCCCGGTTACCTGGCTCATAACGCGTCCGGCCGGCCCGCCGTGGCCGCAGCGTCGCCCCACACCCAGGTCGGTGTGCCCTTGCAGCCTTGGCGCGTGCTAGCGGTTCGATGCCGACCAGTCTGACGGCACGCGCAACACCATCCCCGGACGAAGCCGATTCGCATCGCCGCCGATCAGGTCGCGATTGAGCGCGTGCAGCTCGCGGTAGCGCTCGCCGTTGCCGCACAGCTTGCGGGCAATGGCGTAGAGGGTGTCTCCCTCCTGGGCGCGGTAGGTGCCGGCGCTGGCCGACACAGCCGGCCGTTTTGCGGGCGCCGCCTCGGCCGACGCATCGCTTTCGGGTGATGGGATCACGACCTCGGTGCCGACGCGCATTCGCCGCGGGTCGACATCGGGATTGGCCTGCATCATCAGGCTGACGTATCGGGCGGTGCGGCTGCCGTAGTACCGCTCGGCCAGGTCGGCGAACGTGTCGCCCGTCTGGATCACGTGTGTCCGCGTGACGGGCAGCGGCTTCGCTCGCGGCGCCGGCTGCACCCGCAGTTCGGTCGTTCTGACCGTCTCGCGATGGGCACCCGCCCAACTCGGCTCGGGCTCGACGGGCACCAGGGTGGGTTCCTGCGGCGCGGCCGATGGAGTCGCAACGGCCTGCTGGGTCGGCTCCGGAGCAGCACCCACCTGTCCTACAGGCAGCGGAATGATCGGCCCGACCTCCATAGCGACCGGCTGGTTCGGCTCGGCAGCCACCAGTGCCGGCCGCCTGGGCTCGGGCGCGTCTGCCGCCGGCGTCACGTTGTCGGCCGTGGGCAGTTCCTGGTCCAGTCCGATGGGCTGACCCTGCTTGTCTTGGCCGAGGAAATACCATCCGGCCACGGCGATGAGCACCGCCCCGATCAGCATCCCGATTTTTGCATCGCTGCGCATGGCCAAGCCTCCTTGCAGAGCCGCCTGCTTCGACCCCCGTTGAGGGCGACCTAACGCCTTCCCGCCGTTGCCGACCGAGTGCCGGTCAGCAGCAACGGACTGGCGACGGCAATCGAACTGTATGTTCCCACGAGCACGCCGATCAGCAAAGCAAAGCTGATGCCATGGATGCCCTGTCCGCCAAAGACGTACAGGATCCCCACCACAGCCAAGGTCGTCACACTCGTCAGGATCGTTCGCCCCAGCATCTGGTTGATACTGCTGTTGACAAGCGGCGCTGAGACTGTCGTTAGCTTGCCGCGATTCTCGCGAATGCGATCGAACACCACGATGGTGTCGTTCAGCGAATACCCGATCAACGTCAGGAACGCCGCCACCATGGCCAGGTCGATCCTGAAGTCGGTGATACCCAATAGCGTCCCCACGGGTGTGCGCGCGATGAAGTGGGCCACCGCCACCGCACCCAGGGCGATGCTCACGTCGTGCACCAATGCAACAATGGCGGCCAGGCCGTGGCGAGGCGTGCCGAAGCGAAGCCAGATGTAGACCACAATCGCCAGCAGCGCCAGCACCATCGCCAGCAAAGCCTGGTTGGCAGCTTGCGAAGCCACCTGGCTGCCGAACTGCGTGACCTTCTGAAGCGACCGCTCGGTCAGCATCGCGCTGCGCACGAGTTGGAGTTCCGTCTGTGCCAGGTCCCGCCGCCAAGCGGCCTCGTCCTCATCGAACGGCAGGGCCGGATCGACCACGATGATCGCCGCGCTCTCGTACAGCGTAGCCGACTGGCCTGGTTGGTCGGCCTTTTTCAGCCCCAGCACCTTAAACTCGCGCCATTCCGATTGCTCAAAGTCCGGTTGGAGGCGCATGTCGCGCAGTCGCCGGGTGATCTGCTGTTCGGTTTGTGGCGGCGAAAGCTCGTCCAGCACGATGGCCACGCCGCCCAGATAATCGCGCGCGTCGCCGGTAGCCGAAGGATCGTTGATCACCGTCGTCAAGCGGCGGCTTTCGATAGGGAACATCCCGTCCGCCGCCAGCACCGGGTCCGTCCGCACCGCAAAATTGACCGCCCCTTCGATGTTGAGTTGATCGCTCATGACGGCCAGAATCGCGTCGCGCACAACCTTCTGGTTCTGCTCGGTGGTGATGATCTCAAAGGTCTCGCCCGCCGCTTCAGCCCCGAGTTCCTTCACGATCTGCACCGAGGCCGCCCCCAGTTGCCGACCTGCCCGTTCGGCGTAGCGATTGGCCGCCACCGTTACCAGATCACGCATCTCGCCCAGTTCCACGTACCTGCCCGCAGCCGCGGCCGGTTGCGTGGTTTCCTGCTGGTCCGACTCGTCCTGGTCAGCCCGCTCGGCCATGGTGGTGATGCGGATGACGTGGGCCCCGACTTCCTCCACGCCGTCCTTGGCGAGCAGCTTATGGCCTCGTTTGGTTTCGTCAGAGTCAATCGCCTGGAGCACGAAGCTTTCGAGCTGCGTGGCCGTCAGCCCCTGACAATCAATGGTAAAGACACCCGCCATGGCGGGGTCGGAGGTTACCTCCGCTGCGGCCAGCATCTTGGACGCTTCGCCCAGCCAGTGGGCCGCTTCGCCCGTGACGCGCTCGCGCACCTCAACGTCGCTGAGTTGCAGGCCTGGTTTCAGTTCGATCTGCGCCGACACGCCGCCGCGGAACTCAATGTCGTACTTGTCGTTGCCGCGCACGAAGAACACCGACAGCCCGGCGACCACCAGCACGACGGATACGGCCTGGAAGACGCGTCGTCTGCCCATCCAGTCGATATCGGGCACGCCGATCAGCCGCAGCATCGGCAGGGAGCGCAACGCTCGCATCTGCACCAGCCCGGTCACGATCCACCGGGTGACGAAGACGGACGTGTACACGTTGCACACCAGGCCCAGCCCCAGCGTGAGGGCAAAGCCCTTGACCTCCTCGCTGCCGAAATAGCCCAGGATCACACACGTGATGATCGTGGTGACGTTCGAGTCGAGAATCGCGCTGAAGGCCTTTTCGTACCCCGTCTTGATCGCCAATCGCAAGCTGACGCCGCGGCCCAGTTCCTCACGTATGCGTTCGTTGATCAGCACGTTGGCGTCGACCGCCATACCGACCATCAGCGCCAGCCCGGCGATGCCCGGCAGCGTCCAGGTGGCGTTCATGGCGGCCATCATCCCCAGCACCAGCAGCAGGTTCATGGCCACGGCGATGTTCACCACAATCCCGCTGAACAGGTAGTAGACGCCCATGAACGCCAACACCGCTACGGCGCCGTACATGGCGGCCTTGGTGCCCATCTCGCGATTCGTCTTGCCCAGCGACGGACCGATGGTCTTGACGCTGATGGGCGTCTGCTTCAGCCGGGCCGGTAGAGCCCCGGCGTTGAGCGTCTGCGCGAGGTAGTTGACCTCCTCGGCCGTGAAGTCCCCGGTGATGCGCCCGGACGATCGGATGGTGGTCTGAATCGTCGGAGCGGAAATAGCCACGTCGTCCAACAGAATGCAGAGCCGTTTGCCCTTGTTCTCGCGCGTGAGCACCTCGAACATGCTGCCGCCGCGCTCGTCCAAGTCGAAGGTGACCTGGTAGCCTGCCTGCTCGGGATCGGGTGCAGGCCTGGCCGACCTCAACGACCACTTGCGGGCGGAGGTCGACAAGAGCCCCTTCTCCTGCGACAGATGGCACAGAACGTAATATCCCTCCGCATACTTGGCTGCCACGCTGGTCGTGGCCTGCGTTTCGATGGCTTGGTCGAGTTGCTCGATGTCGTCCATGTGGAAGAAGGACAGCGGTTTCTCGATTTCGAACCAGCCGTACTGATCGCCCGCACTGGCGCGGGGTCCGCGCTGCGCGATCTGCTCGCGATAGCGGTCGAATTTGGCCGGATTCTGCGGATCGAGCTCGGCCAGGATGCGGAATTCCAGCACCCCCGCCCCCCGCAGCAGCCGCTGAAGATCGGCTGGATCGTCGAGGGCACCCCGCACTTCGGCCCACGTGTCGTAGGCTTGCAGAGCCGCGTCGATCAGGGCGGCTCGGTCGTGGTACTGGCTCTTGAATCGGGCCAACTGCTCCTGGCGCGTGGGCGAGCCCGTCGGCAGAGCGCCGATCATGCTTACGTCCGAGACGTCGATATTGGTTTCCAGCACGGCATCGAGAGCCGATTCGTAACCCTCGGTGGTGTCGAGTTTGGCCTGCTCGTCGTCGCCGGCGGTCGCCTGCTGCATCGTGTCGTAGGCATCGGCCACCGCATCCAGCAACGGACGGCGCGACGGGATCCCCTCGGCCAACGCGTCCAGCGCCTGTTGGCGCGCAGCCTGGGTCTGCTGCAAAGCCTGCTCAATCTGTCGGGGCTGGATGTTGGTCGCCCGAAGCGTTTCCTGCGCCTGACGATAGGCGTCGCGGCGTTGTTGGGCCTCTTTCGGCGGCTGCGGCATCTGGATCTCGAGCCGGTTGCTGCCGATCGGCCGCCATACCAGGTTTCGCACGTTGTCCGGATCGACACGGCGGCGGAGCACGCGCATCACGCGCTTGGCCAGGTCCTGCTTCTCCCAGTTGGCCATGCCCGAGTCATCGATCTCGTACAGCAGGCTGGTGCCGCCCACCAGGTCGATGCCACCCTTGAGCCGCTCGCTTGGCGGGTACATGTAGTAGAACGCCAACGCCGCCAGAAACGTCGTCACCAACAGCTTCAGCCACAAATTCCGTTCTGTCATTCGCTATGAGCCTCTCGGTCACTCTTGGCTTGGAGTCGTCATCTCGATTCGATGCCGCCCGGGCCGAACCGACCCGCCCTACGACGAACCTTCCTCGCTGACAACCCTCTGGATCGAACCACGCGTGAACGTCAACTTCACGTTGGCGGCCTCGTCTACCTTCAGAACCACCTCGTCGTCCCGCACGTTCACCACCGTGCCGATGACACCTCCAATGGTCATCACACGATCGTTCTTCTTGACGGCTGCCAGCATCTCGCGACGCTTCTTCTGCTCCTTCTGCCGCCCGCGGATCAGGAAGAAGTAGAGAATCACCAGCAGCAGAATAAACGGCATGAGCTGGTACCAGAGCGGTGGGCCTGACGACTCGGCCCTCGACGGTGCGTCGGCCTGGGCCACCTGGGCCAGAACTGTCATCCAGTGAATCATTACGTTTCCTCGTCGAGGTTGACGCTTTCCGCCACGTTGCGGAAGAAATCGTCGCGCCACAGGCGTAGTGAGCCCTGCCCGATCGCCTGCCTCAGACGCGACACCAAGCCCTGATAGTAAGCGATGTTATGCAAGGACACCAGCATCGGCCCCAGCATTTGGCCGGCCAGGATGAGGTGCCGTAGGTACCCGCGGCTGAAGCGCCGGCACACCGGGCAGTCGCACCGCAGATCGAGCGGTTTGTCTGACAGGCGATGTCTCTCATTCTTCAGGCGGATCGGGCCCTGCCACGTAAAGGCGTACCCGTTCCGCCCGTTGCGGGTGGGGATGACGCAGTCGAACAGGTCGATCCCAGCCGCCACGGCCTCGACGATGTCGTGGGGCTTGCCCACCCCCATCAGGTACCGCGGGCGGTCGACAGGCATCAGGGGTTCGAGCCGGCCAAGCACCTCGAGCATCTGGCCACGCGGCTCGCCCACGCTCAGGCCCCCGACCGCATAGCCGGGAAATCCCATCGCGGTCAGCCGCTCCATGCACGAGGCCCGCAAATCGTGGTAGAGCCCGCCCTGGTTGATGGCGAACAGCCACTGCCGGTCGGCCTGTTCGTGGGCGGTAAGTGACTGCCCGGCCCACCGGACGGTCCGTTCGACAGCCCTGGTAACCGTTGACTTATCGGACCCCGATGGCACGCACTCGTCAAGAACCATGATAATGTCGGCCCCGAGCCGGTTCTGGATACGCACGGCCTGAGCGGCGTCCAGCCTCACCCGGGCACCATCGATGTGGGAGCGGAACGACACGCCGTCGTCGTCGACCTCCACCAGCTCGGCCAGCGAGAAGACCTGGTAACCCCCGCTGTCGGTCAGGACCGGGCCGTTCCAGCCCATGAACCGTCCCAGCCCGCCCAGCCGTTCGACCACGTCGGCCCCGGGCCGAAGCTGCAAATGGTAGGTGTTGGCCAGCACCATCTGTACGCCCACCTGCCGCAACTGCTCGGGCGGAACGCCCTTGACCTCGCCGGCCGTGCCGACGGGCATGAACGCGGGGGTGTCGACCACCCCGTGGGGGGTGATCAGCCGGCCAAGCCGGGCGCGGGTGTCGCCATCTCGTGCCATGACCTCGAAGCTGAACATCGATCGGTGACTCCGACGTGTCGTGTGCCTGTCGGGTACGACCGGGGCAATCCGCGCCGCGGCGCACGCCACGGCCAGGGCAGCGCCCGGCGGGTATGGTGCCGTTAGGGCAGTCAGACGTCCAGACGGAAGAATTCGATGGCGTTGTCCCAATAGAGCCGGCGCAGCACGCCCTCGGGCAGGTCGAGCCCGGACAGGTAGACCGGCCCACCGGCGTCCGCGTCTTCGATGGGAGAGCGAACCACCCCATCCTGCTCGTACATGAACTGGTGCACCCAGTACCGCGAGCAATGGTGCCGGAAGTCGGCGTGATCGAAGGCCACCAGGTCGGAGCCGAACATCATCCGATCGGCCCAACGGATGAAGAAATCGCGAGCCTTCTGGGGCTGGGCCGACAGTTCGCGGGCCACCCACTTGGTGCCCGACGTGTCCAGATGAAAGTTCGGATAGGTTTCAAGCATCTCGCTTAGATGGTCCAGATGCTCGGGATCGCCGCCCATGTGCGGGGCAAGAACTTTCATATCCGGGTAGCGCCCCAGGGTGTTGGTGAGCTGCCGGTAGGTGAAGGTCTTGGTTTCGTAGACTTGGGGATCGTGGTAGTGGCTTTTCCACCAGATGTCCGGATCGGCGATGTGAACCAGGGCGGGCAGGCCGTGCTCGACCATCGCCTGGAAGATCGGGTCGAGCCGCCAGTCATCGAAGTAGAAACCAAACTCGGCGTTGAATTGCGGCTTGTACCAGAACTTGATGCATCGCACGTCCGCCCGCGCCGCATCGCGCACAAGCTTCACGTTGGTCTCGGCAAAGCGAGGCGGGTTCTTGCGAGCCGAGTAATCCAGCCACACGTTGTAAGCAAGCAGGTCCCCGAACCACTTCCTCAGGTCGGCCACCTCGTGCAGCCGACAGATGGCCACGAGTTTGACCACGCCGAAACGCCGGGCAGCCTTGATCATCAGGGCCGAGTTTCGCTGGCCCCGGGTGTGACAGTGCATATCGATGATCGGGATATCTAGCTTGCGCGGCAGCGGTTGGGTTACGTCTACAGGCTCAAAACTCATCCACACTCCACAAGGTTCACGACGCTTCTGACCCTCGAAACATCTATTCTTGGACCGGTTCATCGGACTGTCAATCAAGGCGGCCTCGCCCGCGGCACCCTTGACCCCGACGGCGAGCCCCGTATTCTCGCTGCCTGTTCAGGCATGCGGGGCAACGGGAGGCAACCGCGGCGATGGCCGGGAACGTAACGGGAATGGTGTTTCGACTCCTGACCGAGTATCGACGGCAGACGATCATCGCGCTCAGCTGCGTGGTCGCGGCCGTCGTGATCGGCGGCGGGGCGTACGTGCTGTACGATCTGCTGATCTCACCGTCGGCGCCCGATGTGACCGTCGCCGAGGCGCCCGAGGTTGCCGCGTTCATGGCCCACGCCCGCGGGTTCGTTCGGCTGCCGGCGGCGGAGCGACGGCGGTTCTTCGGCGAAATGATGAGACGGTACCGCGAACCGTCGCGCCGGCGCGAGCTGGTTACGTACCTCGACACGCTATCGACGCAGGAGAAGCTGCAGCTGCGCGAGGCGGTTTTCGTCGTGGTGCAGGACGAATTCTTCGAGGATCTCGAACGGTTCCATCAGACACCCGAAACGCGCCGCGACGAGTTCGTCGACGAGAGTCTCGTCGGGCTGGTTGGGTTCGTGGCTGAGATGAAGGGTGCGGGGCGCGACACCGATCTGACGCGGGGCATGGGCCAGGGGCTGCCCATGACGCCGAATGACATCAACAAGTTCGTCGCGGGTCGCACGCGCGCCAGCGACCTTGCGCGGGCTCAGCCGTTCGTTGAAGCCATCGAGCGACGCATCGAGGAGTTGGACCGGTCCAGTCGTGCCCGCGCCGAGTTCGAGCGGAAGATGCGCCAGCTTCAGGCGCGGAAAGTCGAACAGGAAGGCTAGCCCCTAGCCGGCTTGGTGCCATGGCCTGCAAAATCACCATCATCAGCGACGGTGCGATGGCCACGGCGTGCGCGTTGCTGCTCGATCATCAAGGGCACCGCGTCACGCTGTGGTCGCCGTTCCCTGATTATCTGGCGGAATTCCAGGCGTCGCGTGTCAACAGCCGATACCTGCCCGATGTGCCCGTGCCTGAGTCGATCTGCCTGACCGCCGACGCTCGGGCCGCGTTGGATCGACCCGACCTGATCGTATCGGCCACGCCCACGCCCTACCTGCGGAAGATCTGGCAGCAGCTTAAACCGCTGGCCCCCGGCGACGTGCCGATCTGCAGCGTAACCAAAGGCATCGAGCAGCAGACGCTGATGCGCCCCACGCAGATTATCCGCGACGTGCTCGGTGACGTGCCCGTGGTGGCCCTGAGTGGACCCAGCATCGCGCCGGAGTTGGCGCGGCGGCTGCCGGCTACCGTTGTGGTGGCCGCAGAACAGACCGACCTGTGCGAGCTGATCCAGAAGACGTTCAGCACCGACTGGCTGCGGGTCTACACCAATCCGGACATGCTGGGCGTGGAGCTGGCCGGCGCGACCAAGAACGTCATCGCGCTGGCCGCCGGCATCATCGACGGGCTGGGTGCCGGCGACAACGCCAAAGCCGCCCTGCTGACCCGCGGGCTCGTCGAGATCACCCGGCTGGGCACCGCGCTGGGCGCCCGCAGTGAGACCTTCGCGGGGCTTGCGGGCCTGGGCGATCTGGTGACCACGTGCATCTCGCCAGTAGGGCGCAACCGCTCAGCCGGGCAGCTCATCGGCCAGGGGCGAAGCCTCGAAAAGGTGATTGCCGGCACCCATCACGTGATCGAAGGGATCGGTACGACCAAGAGCATGGTGCGTCTGGCCGAGCAACACCGCGTGGATATGCCCATCACGTTCGCGGTTCACGCCGTGCTGTTTGAGGGGCTCTCGCCCCGCCAGGGCATCATCGACCTGATGACACGCCGACTCAAGGCCGAGGTGGCAACCCGTCAGCGCGGGTAAGCCTCATTCAGGAGTCTAAGAATCGAGTGTCACGGGTCTCGGCGCGCCGGAACCAGCCCGTGTCTTGTGCAGCCGCAATTTCGGACGGACACTGCCCTGCGCCCGATCGGTTGCGATGCAAGCATGCCCACGCGTAGAGCATGGATGAGGAACCCATCGCTCTTCAGATGTTACTGCGGAAGAACGCGTGAACACGTGCGCGCAGCCCATGGCGATGTAGGTCCACGTCCGGGGCGGAAAATCTCTGCCGTTGGCCGGCCAAGACTGCGGGCAGACAAATTGGCCGGCTGACTTCGACGCACACGCGGCGAGTGGGGCTGGTAAGCCGCAATTCGTTTCCTGCTCTGCCGTTAGGGGAAGGTCTCGCACAAGTCTCGGGCCCGAAGCTGGTTTGCCATGCGAGCTGGGATTGCCGATCCGGGGCCCCGGCTGGGATTTGAGGAAACGGCGCGAGCTGCGCCCGGGGGTGTGGTCAGGTTTTTGGGGATTCCTCTTGACAGAGCGTTGCGATGAGATAACCTCTTTGATGCACATCGCAATTAGTATCTTGTAGTTTAGTCGGTGGGCAAAGAGGCAGGCGTACGGGGCGAGCGAGTTGTACACGGAGGTGTGTGGCGTCGTGTCGTTGCCGCAACACAAAAGGTTTGGGCTGCCGCAGGCGAGCAGTGCCAAACCGATTTCCGTGTTCGGTGGCCCGGTCCGCGGGGGCGGTGCGCGGTGAGGTGAACTGAGGTAGCGCTCCACGTTAGCTGGCGCTAGGAGGGGCGCTTCCAGAACTAAAGGGGCCAGGGATTTCGAAAGGCGGCGTCAGCCGACCGCGGGGAGCGTGTGCAATTCGGCCTTATGGCCGCTGTTGCACGCCGGGCCGCATCGGCGATGTACCGATCGGAGGCCGGCGCGTTCGTGCGCTGGAGAATGTGTTTCGGTTAAGGCAAGAAACCCCACATAACTCACTGTCGTTGTGCTGACTGGAACTGGAAGGAGAAACCCATGTCCAGGCAATGGTGTTGTCTGCTGGTCGTTCTCATGGTGGCTGCTTCGACCCAGGCGGGTGTGGTGGCCTTGAAACGCGATCCGGGGCTGACGCATACCGACCCCTTGGGGACGGGCGACAGCGACGCCAACATGCTGGACGCCCGGTTCGCCGGCCTGGATGCCGCCGATGTCGTGACGACGACCGTCGGCGACGCGCAGCTGGTTGCGGGCACGTGGGCGGGCTTCGGGTGGCGGAACTACGGTACCACCCTGGCGCTCGATGGCGGCAGCGGTTGGGAGTGGGGCCTCTACCACTTTGACCTGGGCGCTTTGGGGGCCATCGGCCAGATCAACATGGCGGAGCTGCGGCTTTACATCACCGGCGGCAACACCGGTTCGGAGCTCAGCCGCGTGCTGACCGGCTGGTCGGAGGGCAACAAGGACTTCGACTATCCAGGCTTGGCCCCGGCCGCCGTCGGTGTCAGCCATTACCATCCCAACGGTTTGCAGACCGGCCCGAACCAACTTCCCGACGGCTCGCCCGACCCCAATTCCCCCGACGACCCGACCGGAACATGGGCGGCCGGGGCCTTCAGTGCGGCCGACTATGACATGACGCGCGCCTTCAAGGCCGGTGGCAACAACCGCTGGCACGTCTGGGACGTGACGGACATTGTCGAGTCGTGGGTGGGTGTGTCGCCGAACTATGGCGTCAGCCTCTACAACGCCAACTTCAATTACAACTTCAGCGAGGCCGGCGCGCTGGTGCAGCCCGTCTTGTTTGTCGACTACATCTCTGCCGGACCACCGACCGACATCACGGATCTGGCTACCGGGACGGTGGATTGGTTCGTGGTGGAACTAACCTGGACGGCCCCCAGCGACGAGGATGGTCCGGGCGGTGCGGCGACGGTGTACGACATTCGTTACTCGACCTCACCCATCGATGCAGGCAATTGGGATTCGGCCACGCAGTGCACGGGCGAGCCCACGCCGGCGGGGCCGAGCACGCCCGAGAGCTTTGATGTAACGGGTCTGAATGCCAATACGTTGTACTACTTTGCCATCAAGTCGGGCGACGACGGCGGCTTGTGGAGCAACTTGTCCAACGTGGTCAGTGCCACGACCTCGCCGACCGACGTCGTGGCACCCGACGCGGCCACCGACCTGGCCACCAGCAACGTCAAACCCAACCGAGTTACCCTGACGTGGACCTCGACGGGGGACGACGGCTCGACGGGTACGGCCAGCGTCTACGACGTGCGATACTCCACGTCACCGATCGACGCGGGCAACTTCGCCGGCGCCACCGAGGCGACCGGCGAGCCGGCGCCGCAGGCACCGGGCAACACCGAGACCTTCGATGTCACGGGGCTAAGCCCGCAGACGCAGTACTGGTTCGCCGTGAAGGTGGGCGATGAGGTGCCCAACTGGTCGGGGGTTTCCAACGTGCCCTCGGCCACAACCCCGGAGGAAGATCTGACGCCGCCGGACGCCATTACCGACCTGAGCGCGACGCCGCACATTAATCTGGTGACGCTGAACTGGAGCGCCCCGGCCGATACGGGTACGGCAGGCATGGGCACCTACGACATTCGCTATTCCACCTCGCCCATCGATGCGGGCAACTGGGACAGCGCAACACAGTGCACGGGCGAGCCGCCGGTCGCTTCTGCCAGCACGCCCGAGGAATTCGCGGTGACGGGCCTGAACTCCGAGACTGCGTACTACTTCGCCATCAAGTCGGCCGATCTGGCCGAGCCCCCGAACGTCTCGGATCTGTCGAACGTAGCCAGCGGCATTACACTGACAGAAATCCAGCCGGTCACGGTGCAGAACCCGTGGATCGTCAACGATCGCGTGGCCGACTGCCGTTCGCTGGCGACCCTCGGCGCGACGTTCGACAACGCCTACACGCCCGACGGGATGGTTCCGCCGGCGAGCGATCAGGACCGGGCGATCAACGAATACAACAACTACAAGCGCCGTAGCTACCACTGGGCCGATCAGCCGCCGGACATGATGGACACGGTTAACGTCGTGAATCTGTTCGGCTGGGTGCTGTGCGGTCGTCACGCGGCCCACAACTGCACCATCCTGGATGCGATGGGGATGGGCCAGCGGCAGATCAGCCTGCCGGGCCACTGGATCTACGAGGCCTACTACGATGGGGCGTGGCACGCGTTCTGCACGATGACCACGATGTACGCCTACAACCGTGCCAACCCAGCGAAGGTTGCCAGTTGCGCCGAGTTCGACGCCGACGAGTCGCTCATGCTCAATGCGGTGGCCGAGGGCCGGGCCTGTCCGGGCTTTTTGCTCTGCGGCGACACGCCGGAGTGGTACGCCAGCGCGATGCACAGTTGGGGCACTATCGGCTCGGGCGTGGCGGCAACCGATCACTCGATGGGCATGGGCCTGCGGCTGGGCGAATCGGTCGATCGCACCTGGGAGGCCTGGCCGAACCAGCATCCGCCGGCCTACAGCGACGCCGATGGGGTGCCGGGGGCTGACCCGCCGTACCACCACGAAGCCCAGCACGATTGGAAGGACTACGTCAACTGGCCGTACTGGGAGCCCTACGGATTGGTCGACCCGAATATTGCGGGGACCAAGACCACGTACCGCCGCTGGGCCAACGGCACGATGGTTCTGGAGCCTGATTTCCGCACCGCCGGCTACCAGGCGTGCGTGGAAGACAGCAGCAACATCGCCACGTACAACGACGACGCCCTGACGCCCGATCTGCACCTGGCGGCGACCGGCTCAGCCTACGTGGTGTTCAAGATCGACTGCCCGTTCTACCTGACCGACGGCACGATCGACGGCACGTTCGTCCGCAACGACAGCGGCGACGCCAACCGCATCTACTTCTCGACCGACGGCGTGGGCTGGACGCTGATCTGGGACAACACCGCCACGGGTACGACTGTGCTTCAGGATTTGAGCCTGCGGAGCTACGTCTACCAGCGGTTCCGCGACTACTGGATCAAGATCGAACTCGACGCCGACGGTTCGAAAACCGACGCCGGCGTGAGCGATCTGGCAATCAATACCGTCTTCGAGCACAACAAGGGCGCGATGGCCTATCTGGACAAGGGGACGAACAACCTGACCGTCACGTTCGACAACCCGACCGAACTCCAGGCCAGCGGCGCCTCGTTCAAGGTGACCTACAACTGGAAGGAGTTTGACGGGGCCGACTGGACGATTGCCAAGAGTCAAACGCAGTATGTCGCGGGCAGTCCCGCCAACTTCGCCATTATCACGGGCGGCACGAA
The DNA here is from genome assembly GCA_035530655.1 of Phycisphaerae bacterium. GTDB lineage: Bacteria > Planctomycetota > Phycisphaerae > UBA1845 > DATKUK01 > DATKUK01. Next base: position 4,574 of record DATKUK010000090.1, on the reverse strand, counting down.
GGTGCCCCGGACCGAGTCGATCGTGCTGGAGGTGAGTTCGCCGCCGCTGCCGGACGGCACGCCTCCGGGTGCGATCAGCGATCTGGACGCCTTGAACCCGGACTCGACGACCATCGATCTGACGTGGACGGCCCCGGGCGACGACGGGTACACCGGGCAGGCGTCCTGGTACGACATTCGCTACAGCACCAGCCCGATCAGCGAGGCCAACTGGGGCAGCGCCACCGAGGTGTCCGGTGAGCCCGCGCCGCAGACGGCCGGCAACACCGAGTACTTCACGGTAACGGGCCTGAGTTCGTCGACCACCTACTACTTTGCCATCAAGACCTATGACGAGGGCAGCCAGGCCTCGGATCTGTCGAACGTCGACAGCGAGACGACGCAGCCGCCGGATGTAACGGCGCCGGCGGATGTTACCGACCTGGCGGCGACGACCGCCACGGAGGCCGGCTGTATCGATCTGACCTGGACGGCGCCGGGTGACGACGGGATGACGGGCACGGCCCAGAGCTACGACATCCGTTACTCGACGTCGTCGATCGACGAGGGCAACTGGGCCAGTGCGACGGAAGTTACCGGCGAGCCGGCGCCGCAGGCCGGCGGGTCGGCCGAGTCGTTTAGCGTGACCGGCCTGACCATCGGCCAGACGTATTACTTCGCGATCAAGACCTCCGACGAGGTGCCCAACGAATCGGGTCTGTCCAACGTGCCTTCCGCTACCGCCCAACTCGGCGAAATGACGCTGCAGGGCGGCGGCGTCACCGATAACTACATGTCAGGCTACAATCCGGACATCAACTACGGCGGTTTCGAGCGGATGATAGTTACCGGATACGAAGATCAGGGGCCCACCAACCGCCAGCGCGGTCTGGTCCGCTTCGATCTGGGCAGCATCCCGACGGGAACGCCTATTACCGTCGCCATGCTGTACCTGTACAGCTACAATCCGGACCAGGTCAACGGCAGCACGGGCTACTACGGTGCTTACCGTCTGACCACCGACTGGAGCGCGACGTCCAGCACCTGGAACAGCCCGTGGGCCACGCCGGGCGGCGACTTTGAGGCCACGGAGGACGCCACGGCGCCGAAGCAGAGCGTTGCGAACGTGTGGTATGCCTTCAACGTGACCACCCGGGTGCAGCAGTGGATCGACAACGGCGGGACCGGCAACTACGGCTGGATCGTCAAGTGCACCGACGAGATGTTGCACAACCAGGACTACTTCTACCAGACCGATACGTCCAACGCCTCGTACCGTCCGAAGCTGTTCATCACCGACCTGCCTCCCGACTCGACGCCGCCTGCGGCCATCACGGATCTGGCTGCCCAGACCGGTTCGCAGTCGGCTTCGGTCGATCTGACCTGGACGGCGCCGGGCGACGATGGAAGCACGGGCACGGCCACCAGTTACGCCGTTCGTTACTCGACCTCGACCATTACCGAGGTCAACTGGGCCAGCGCCACACCCGTTTCGGGTGCGCCTGCCCCGTCTCCGGCCGGGAGCCCCGAGTCGTTTACGGCGACGAACCTGCCGACCGGTCAGACGCTCTACTTCGCCATCAAGACATCCGACGAAATGCTCAACGAGTCGGATCTGTCCAACGTGGCCTCGGCCGATTCGGTGTTGGGAGTGGTCATCCTGCAGGACGGCCTGAACGGCTACACGGGCACGAGGGACAACTATCTGGCGGCCAGCAATCCGGATTACTGCTACGGTGAGGGCTACGAGCGGATGGTGGTTTGCGGATACGAGGATTTGGGTCCGACCAATCGTGCTCGCGGCCTGGTCCAGTTTGATCTGAGCAGCATTCCGCCGGCGACGGTCATTACCAGAGCGAAGCTGTGGCTATACAGCTATGACGAGGCGGCCGCCAGCGGAAGCACCGGCGACTACGGCGTCTATCGCGTGACGACCGGTTGGACGGAGACGGGCAGCACCTGGAACAGCCCGTGGACCACGGCGGGCGGCGACTTTGAGGCCACCGCCGATGCCACCGCACCCAAGCAGTCCGGCGCCCTGGTCTGGTATGAGTTCGACGTGACCAGCCGCGTGCAGGACTGGATCAGCAATCCGGCCAACAACCTCGGCTGGATCGTCAAGTGCACCGACGAGATGCTGCACAACCAGGACCGTTTCTACCAGCGTGACGCTGCCGACAGCGCCCATCGGCCGAAACTGATCGTCCAGGACGTGGATCAGTACGTTGTCTCGGCGGCGGGAAGCCCGGTGTGCACGGGCGAGGCGACCGGCGGCGGGAGCTACGGCAGCGGTGAGACCTGCTACGTGTCGGCCGTTCCCTATGAGCACAACACGTTCGTGAGCTGGAGCGGTGGGCCGATCGACGGCTCGACCAATCCCAACGAGTCCTTCACGGTGACCGAGGACGTCTCGCTCACGGCCAACTTCCAGACGGACGCCGGCTACCTCAGTGTGTGTGACTACGCGACGCTCAAGCAGGCCGTCACCACCGACGCCCAGCCGGGCGACGTGATCCTGGTTCAGCCGGGCATCTACCAGATGAACGAGCAGCGTCTGAGCGTCTACAACTCCGGTGAGCCGGGCAATCCGATTACGGTCCGTGGCGTCATGGACGGCAGCCAGCGGCCCATCTGCGAGCCTGTCCCCGGCCAGGAGGTCGACCGAGGGTTCTTCTACTTCTGGCCGGTCGACCACGACTGGGTCATCGAGAACATCGAGTTCCGCAACCTGCGGGGCTTCAACGTTCTGTACTCACCGAACGCGACCGGCATCTACGTTATCGGTGACAACATCACGGTCCGCAACTGCTACTTCCACGACTGTGACCAGGGCATGGCCGGCAGCATTGACGCGGAAAACACCGTGATGGAGTTCAGCGAGTTCTACAACAACGGTACGGACCTGAACCTGGGCTACGCCCACAACATGTACATGAACAACTCGAGCCTGACGGTGCACGGCTGCTACTCGCACGATGCCTATGGCGGCATGCTGTTCAAGACCCGCACCGAGCACCACGTGTTGGAATACTGCTGGCTGGAGAACGACGGGTCGGAGGCGTTCGTGGCGAACATCGCCTCCGGCAACAATTACAACACCTTGTGGCGGGGCAACGTGTTCATCAAGCGGAGCACGCCCGGCGGGCAGCGGCGGATCCTCAGCTTCGACGACGGGTCGGGGCTGAACGGCACGGTGACCCTGATCAACAACACGATCATCAGTGCTACCACCACCGACATCTACCTGGCGTCGGCCTCCACCAATGCCGCCGATCTGGTGCTGAGGAACAACGTCTTTGCCGGTCCCAGCGACATGCTGATAGATTGGCAGGGCGGCGGCACGATTACCGGCAACAACAACTGCTTCAGGACGGCCATGTCGCCGGACGTGCCCGGCGGAGTGGTCGACAGCATCTTCAGTAACAGCCCCGGCTTTGTGAATCTTGGCGGGCGGGACTTCCATTTGACTTCCATCTCGCCCTGCCGGGACGTGGGCCTGAATAATCCGACCTATAAGGATGAGACCCAGCAGTGGGTCGACGGCACGCCGCAGTACGAGCCGACCACGATCCTTTTGCTTGACGTCCGGCCGAGCGACGCGACGCTGGACATCGGCGCGTATGAGTATGACTCCGGTCCCGCCTTGCCGTCGGTCCAGTTCGACCTGACAGCCTCCAGTGGTGACGAGTCGGTCACGCCGGCGAGCTTGGCGGTGTCGCTGAGCGAGGCGTCGGCGCAGACGGTCACGGTGGATTACGCCGTCACCGGTGGGACGGCCACCGGCGGCGGGGTCGACTACACCTTGGCGGCCGGCACGCTGACGTTCGACCCGAACGACGTGAGTGAGACCATCGCCATCAGCATCGTCGACGACGGCGATGTCGAGTCGGACGAGACGATCCAGGTGACGCTGAGCAATCCGAGTAACGCGACTCTCGGTGCCAACACGGTCCACACCTACACGATCAACGACAATGACGTGGTCGTGCCTGAAGTGCAGTTTGACGTAACCAGCTCCAGCGGTGACGAAGGTGTGGCCACCGTCAACCTGAGTGTGTCGCTGGATCAGTCGACGGCGCAGACGGTAACCGTCGACTACGCGGTCACCGGCGGCACGGCTGTGGATCCCGACGACTTCACCATCGCCGGCACGCAGCTCACCTTCGATCCAGGCGTCACACAGCAGGACATTGTCATCACCGTGGTGGACGACGCGTTGGTCGAGTCGGATGAGACGATTGAGGTGACGCTCAGCAACCCGTCGAACGCGACGCTGGGGGTCAACACGGTCCATACCTACACCATTCTGGATAACGACGTGCCTTTGCCGTCGGTGGCGTTCGATCTGACGGCCTCCAGTGGTGACGAGTCGATCACGCCGGCGAGCCTGGCGGTTTCGCTCAGTGCGGCGTCGGCGCAGACGGTGACGGTGGACTATGCCGTCACCGGCGGGTCGGCCACCGGCGGCGGGGTGGACTACACGCTGGCGGCCGGCACGCTGACGTTCGACCCGAACGACGTCAGCAAGACCATCGACATGGCCATCGTCGAAGATGGGCTGGACGAACTGGATGAAACCGTGGAGGTGACGCTGA
>DATKUK010000089.1:0-15129 GCA_035530655.1 Phycisphaerae bacterium | reverse complement strand
GCCCGTCTGGGTCTGACGCTCCCCCAGAGGTTGCGATACCTCGAAGGGGCCACACAAGTGTAGTGAAGACTTTCGACGAAAACCGGCCCTGGCGCTATGATCAGGGCCATTCTTGCCACTCAACTGCGTAACTTGGGTTAGAACGACCTTCGAGCAGCGCCCAGGCCAGGTAGCCAGCCTTGGGTGGGGCCACCTGACGAACTGCACCGGCCCGTGTGAGCGTCTGGGGATGCGCGACGCGATTACCCGCCCGCCCGAGCAGCCTGTGAGACGTCGGCGACGAGTTGCTGGGTGTCTCGGGCGATCATGAGTTCCTCGTTGGTGGGGATCACCCAGGCTGCGATTCGGCTGTCATCGATGGTTACGGGGAACTCGCCTTTGCCGCCCTTCTCGTTACGATCGACGTCGAGGGTGATGCCCAAGGGGTCGAGGCCGGCAAGGATCTTGCCGCGCATGATGGGCGAATTCTCGCCGATGCCGCCGGTGAAGACCACCGCGTCGCACTCGCCCAGTTCGACCAGGAACGCCCCGAGGTATTTGCGGGCGCGGTGCGCGAAGACGTCGATGGCCAGATTCGCCCTTTCGTTGCCTTCTGCGGCTGCCTGTTCCACGTCGCGCAGGTCGCGCGAGACACCCGAGACCCCCTGCAGGCCGCTGTGTTTCTCCAGTTGCGTCTTGATCTGCTCGAAGCTCATGTCGCTGACGGCGGCGAGTTGGAAGATGATGGCTGGGTCGATATCACCGCTTCGGGTACCCATGACCAGCCCCTCGAGGGGCGTCAGGCCCATCGTCGTATCGATCGCCTTGCCCTGGCGAACACAGGCCATGCTACACCCGTTACCCAGGTGCAGGGTGATGACGTTGGGCGTGGCCTTTGAGAGCACGTCGGCTGCTCGCTGCGAGACGTAGCGGTGGCTGGTACCGTGGAAGCCGTAGCGACGGACGCGATATTCCTGATACCACTCGTAAGGGACGGCGTAGGTATACGCGGGCGCCTCAAGCGTCTGGAAAAAGGCTGTATCGAACACCGCCACCTGGGGCGTCTCGCCGAAGATGTGAATCGCGGCCTTCAGTCCAGCCAGGTTCGCCGGGTTGTGCAAGGGGGCCAGCTCACAGCATCGATCGATGGTATCCAGCACCGAGTCGTCGACAACGACCGACTCGTAGAAGTCCTCGGCCCCGTGCACCACGCGATGTCCTACCCCCGCCAACTCGCCGAGATCGCTCAGGGCCGGCCGCTCGCCCTTGCCGAGCAGATCGACGATTCGCTGGACGCCTTGTTCGTAGTCGGCGACGGGCTCGGTGGCATCGAACTTCCATGCCCCGGCCTTGTGGTGCACTTCGGCGTTATCCTGTCCGATCCGCTCGATCAGTCCGGTCGCGAGTTCGGCCTCGGTCGTCATGTCGAAGAGGCGGTATTTGATCGAGCTACTGCCGCAGTTAATGACCAGTACCTTCATCTGGTGTTTCGCCCTTTCAGTCAGGGAAGTCGTGCGCCCGGCAAGGTTCGGTACTTCGACTGCCGGTTCACGGTGCAACTTTAGCGGTCCCGGGGCTTGGGGTCCAGCGATGCCTGTAGGACGGTGATCGCCACGGCGTCAACGATATCTTCCCAGCGGCACCCGCGGGACAGATCGTTGACCGGCCTCGCCAACCCCTGGAGGATGGGCCCGACCGCACGAGCGCGGCCCATGCGTTCCGTGAGCTTGTAGCCGATGTTGGCGGCGTTGAGATCGGGGAAGATCAGAACGTTCGCCCTGCCGGCGACGGTCGAGCCCGGCGCCTTCTTAGCCGCGACTTCAGGAACCAAGGCGGCATCTAACTGCATCTCCCCATCGACGGCCAGACTCGGCGCCCGTTGCTCGATGAGTTTCTTAGCCTCGAGGACCTTTTCGACCGACTCGTGCTTGGCCGACCCGAAAGTCGAAAAGCTCAGAAGGGCCACACGGGGCTCGGCGTTGAGCAGAACGCGGCAATGGGAGGCAGCGCCGATGGCAATATCGGCGAGCTGCTCCGGCGTCGGTTCCGGCACGACGCCAGCATCAGCATAGATCATGGACCCGTTCTCACCGAACTCGGTCATCGGCGTGACCATCAGGAAGAAACTCGAAATGGTCTTGAAGCCCTCGGCGGTACCCACGCAGTGCAGCGCCGCCTGGATCACCCGAGCGGTGGGCGAAACGCTGCCCGCAACCATCCCGTCACACACCCGGGCGTTGACCAGGCTGGCTGCAAAGAACAGGGGCTGACGCACGACCTCGTGCGCATCGGCCTCGGTGACACCTTTGTGCTTTCGCCTCTCGTAGTAAAGCTGCCCGAACCAGTCGAGCAAGTCGCTCTTGGCGGGGTCCACGACGACCGCACCACTGATATCGAGCCCCAAGCCCTCGGCCTGCCGCTCAAGTCGTTGTGGGTCGGCGAGCAGGATCACCTCCGCCAAGTGCGTGCCGGCAATGTACGCAGCCGCATGCACGACTCGCTCGTCCTCAGTTTCAGGTAAGACGATGGTCTTGCCCAACTGGCTCGCGCGCTCACGAATTTGGGTTAGGATGGCCGGCTGTGAATCGCCAGGAGACTCCTGTGCCATGACGGCTTGAGGTCCACCATCCGACTGTTGTGGCTCGGTACTCATGCAACACTCCACTGACGCTTCGAGGGCAAATCCCTCCCAGCTACGCGCGTGCAAACCCCATGCCAACCAGGTTATGTCGGATCCAACGCACGCGGATCGCACCCCAGGTGGGGCGTTCGCCGCGGTATCGGCCCGCGTAACGCTCGCGCCACCGCCCAGTTAGGACCGTGCCGGCCAAATCCGCGTAATAGCTGTCCATAACGTCGGTTAGAAGCGCTTCGGGAACCAGAAAAGTCCGCAGGGCCGCGAGAATTTCCGCAAGCCGTAGCCCTTTCAGGGCGCGCCCACAGGGGCGGCAGCCGGCTGAAAGGCGGGTGGCGTCAGCGCCCAAGGACGTCTGACGAGCCCTCTGGTGGCGCGGAGGGCATCATCGGACTGAACAAACGGAAATTCACCACGCGGGTTGCAGCTACCGCCCTTCTCGGCACACGCATTGCACTCGCTGGCCTATGTGGACCGGTAAGGCCGTCCCGATCGGAGAAATGGGCGGCTCCGAGAAGGATACTTGGTGTTTTCGGGTTACATCCGGCATGTTGTCCAGGTGTGGGCGTCTGCATACCTGTGTAGCGGATGCGCGTCTGACCGAGTCCGGAGATCGTGCAGCGGCGCGGGTCTCCAGGCACCTGGATCACCGCGTTTGACGGACCAAGCCCAGGCAGTATAAACCGCTGTGCGTCACGTTGGCTTATGGATAGTCGTGTAATTGGTGAAGAACTTGACGGTGCGCCAATAGTATCGTAATTAAAAATCGACCTGTGCGGGTCAGCTTAGACTTTGTCCCTGCCGCAACATTCCTTTCTCCGGCCCGAACGCGGAAGGGACGCCGCTGACCCGCTTTTTTTATGCGCTCTGCTCCTCGCGGAAACGGACCTGGGGTGCGCGAGCCCTCGGAGAGGACTGTTGACGGGAGGTGAGCGGCTGGTGCCGGCCCGAGGGGCTTTCGAAGGTGGGGGCGCGGGCGTAGCGGCGGGGTATATCGGGGGCTGTCGCCGGCCAAGGTGGACTGGTGCGACGACGGGCAGATTATAGAATAGCAGACGCAAGATCGACCTGGATCGCGCGTGGGGCCTCGCGGGTACGTGCCGGCGGGTAACAGGGCCGTCCAAATGAAGATCGCGCTGGGACAGATCAACCCCGTAGTCGGAGACATCGCCGGCAACAGCGAGAAGATCATCGAATGGGCAGGGGGTGCCCGGAAACAAGGCGCCGAGTTGATTCTCTTTCCGGAGTTGGCGGTGATCGGCTACCCGCCGAAGGATCTGCTGCTGAAGCCGCAGTTCGTTCGAGCCAATGAGGCGGCCGTAGCGGACATCGCGGCGCGCGTGCGGGGCATCGACGTGCTGGTGGGGTACGCCGCCCGGAACGAGAGCGGGCGTGGCCGGGCGCTGTACAACGCGGCGGCTCTCTTGCGTGGGGGAAGCGTCGTTGACGTGAGTTACAAGTCCCTTCTGCCAACGTACGACGTGTTCGACGAGTCGCGTTACTTCGAGCCGGCGCGGGAGCCGAGCGTGGTAACTTGTGGCCGGCGGCGGTTGGGCGTGACGATCTGCGAGGATTTGTGGAACGACGAGTCGTTCATTGGACGACGGCTCTATCCGGAAGATCCAATCGGCCAGCTCGTTAAGGCGGGGGCCGACCTTCTGGTCAACGCCAGTGCCTCGCCGTTTGAGATCGACAAGCACGGTCTCCGCGAGAGATTGTTCAGCGGCCAAGTTGCGCGGTGCGGCGTGCCGTTGGCCTTCTGCAATCAGGTGGGCGGCAATGACGAATTGATCTTCGACGGGGCCAGTTGCGTGTTTGACGCATCCGGGCGTGTGATTGCCCGGGCCAAGGCGTTTGCGGAGGATTTGCTGATTGTCAGCCTGGCCGAACCGACCGCCAGCCGGCTCGAGCCTTACCCTGGTCGGATCGAGCGCCTCTTTTCGGCTCTGACTCTGGGCACGCGCGACTACGTCAGCAAGTGCGGGTTCGCCGAGGTGGTCGTCGGTCTGTCGGGCGGAATCGACTCGGCGGTCACGGCTGCGCTGGCCACCTCGGCCCTTGGAGCTGACGCGGTACACGGGGTATCCATGCCGTCACGCTACACCAGCTCAAGCAGCACACGGTCGGCCGAGCAACTCGCATCCAGGCTGGGCATTTCGTTTGACGTCATTGAGATCGAGCCGCTGCACAGGACCTTCGAACGGCAGTTGTCGCCGCATTTCGCGGGACGAGAGCCCGACATTGCGGAGGAGAACATTCAGGCTCGCATACGCGGGACGCTGTTGATGGCGCTATCGAACAAGTTCGGATGGCTCACATTGGCGACGGGAAACAAGAGCGAGTTGTCGACCGGCTACTGCACGCTGTACGGGGACATGGTAGGTGGCCTGGCGGTTCTGGGCGACGTGCCGAAGACGATGGTGTACGCCTTGGCCGAGCACGTGAACAGTCGTGGGGGGAGTGAGGTCATTCCGCAGGAGACCATTCAGCGGGCGCCGACGGCCGAGCTGCGACCGGATCAGCACGACCAGCAGTCGCTGCCTCCATACGACATGCTCGACTCGATCCTCCACCGTTACGTCGAGCAGGACCAGAGCATCGATCAGATGGTGGCGGAAGGCATGGAGCGAGGGGTAGTCGAGCGGGTCGTGCGGATGGTCGACAGCACCGAGTACAAGCGAAAGCAAGCGGCGCCCGTGTTGAAGGTGACGGGACGAGCGTTCGGCTCGGGCCGACGGTTGCCGATTGCGGCGCGCTACCGCATCGGGCCATTCGGCTGATCGGCGTTACGGGCAGCGGTTCATTTCGCCGCGGTTGATCCGATCCAGGAAGCGGACCAGTTCGTACTGCGTTTGCATGTACGGCACGTCGACGCCGGCATGAATGGCCTGTCGAACGGGCACGCCGAGCATGGCCTCCACTTCGAGGGGGCGGCGGTGTTCGAAGTCGATCATCATGGAGGTTTTATAGTGTCCCATGGTGGCGGTCTGGGCGAACATCTTCTCGATCATCACCGGCGCGTCGATGCTGCAACCGCATGCGTTGCCCGCGTCGATGGTCTCGCCCATAAGGCGTCTTGCCAGTTCCTGGAGGCCGGGGTCGTCCATGATCCGCTGCGTGCTGACGACACCGGCCGATACCGACAAGCTGTTGAACGGGACATTCCAGACGAGCTTCTCCCACCGCGCCTGCTTGAGCGACGAGGCCACGTGCGACTCGATACCGGCCTCGGCAAACATGGCGGCAATCGCATTGCCCTGGTCGACGTCGTCCAGGAGGTGTCCGAAGGTGACCCGTCCGTAGGCACGGTGGTGGATGACGCCCGGCTCGCCGCGGTTGATGCAGACAAACGCAAGGCCACCGAAGATGCGCTCGGGGCCGAACCACTGCCCGAACTCCTCCTCCACGCCGAGGCCGTTCATCAACGCCAACACGAACGTATCGGGACCGACACAGGGGCGAATCAGTCGCTCAGCCTCGTCCAGCGAGGTCGTTTTCAGGGCGCAGAGGACCAAGTCGACGCGGCCGATCTGCTCGGGTCTCTCATAGGTCTGGGCGGCGATGTGGAAATCTCCGTCGCAACTGACGATATCGAGCCCGCGGTGGCGTACGGCCTCCAGGTCTCGCCGCATGACAAAGTGGACATCGTGTCCCACACGTGCCAAACGAGCCCCGTAGAAGCAGCCGACGCCCCCAGCCCCAATGACGGCGATTTTGATCCGCTGCCGTCGCGGGTATGCGAATTGGAGAACGGTGGACTCGCTTGAGGCCGGCGCAACCGGTTGGGGAACCGGCAACGGTGCCAGCAGAGGCGAGAGCGATAGGTCGGGCAGAGACGAGGCGGTGGGAATATCCTGTGGTCGCCCCTTGCGGCCCGGCGGTTCCAGCGGCCTAGTGGGTTGCTGCTGGTCGGCAGCGGAAGGGGCTTTCTGGGGGCGCGGGATCACCAGGGCTGTGCGACACTTCGGACAACTGGCCTTTCGGCCGGCGTGTCGTGGGTCGGCCCGGATCTTCTGGCCGCAGTGATGGCACCGGAAACGAAACACCATGGCCATTGCCGTTATGAGACGGCCCTTACCATACCCGCGGGTTGCTCGTGAGGCAACCGTGCCGCAAGTCAGAGCCTGGCCTCTTCGCGACTAAGGTGAAGGGCCCGCAACAGGTCTCGCTGTTCGACCAGTCCGACGACCGTGCGCGAGCCGGCGGCCTCGACCACCGGCACACAACCAAGATCGCTGCTTCGGAACAGTTCCAGCAGCTCGGCGAGCGAGGCATCACCGCCCACGGTTGGGCTGTCCGGATTGGCCAGATCGAGCGCCGTAACCAGCCCACCCAGCAAGGGATCATAGATGATGTCTCGAACGTCTGCATAGTCGATGACGCCGGTCAACTGGTTATCGCTGCCTACGACGGGGAAATGGTTCAGCCGGCTGGTCTCGACGAAGTGGAGGACTTCGTCGAGATCGGCTTCCGGGCGCAGGAACCTGACATTGGTTCGCATGATATCCTTGACGCGAAGCGGCTGACCGGTGGTTCGGGCCCGACGATGGCCGTGACGGACAAGCCGCAGCACCGAGTCGGCCACCAAGCGGGTGGCGGACAGACCCTCGGCGCGGACGGGTCCGGGTCGCCGCAGCAATGTGATGGCCTTCACCTCACCACTGGTACGGGCCACACGCTTCAACGCCAAAGGCCCGACCAACTCGAACAGGGCCACCGAGCCGAGAATGATCGCGTAGAACTGGCCCGCCAGCGGGCTGTCCCAATGGTCGCGGAGGAATTCGGCCAACCCGATGGCCACCCCCGCCTGGCAGAGCAGCCCCAGGCCGATCGTCGTATGGATGTTCTCGGGATGTCCGACCCATCGCGCGCCGAGCCACCCACCCAAGGTTTTCCCGAGGACTCGAAAGACCACGTAGGCGCCGCCAACCCAGCCTAACGTGAGCAGTTGCTCAAGGTGGAGGTTATAGCCGGCCAACACGAAAAAGGCGGCAAAAATCGGGACGCCGATGATGGCAAGCAGCTCGCCCAGCCTCTCCGGATCGACGGCCACGTTCGCGAAGGTCGCCCCGGCGGCCAGGCAGGTCAGCAGGAAGCTGTAGGAGAGATTCAGGCGTGCCGGATCGGCGAGCCAGTCGCGTCCTGCCCCAAGCCCGATCATCAGAGCCAAAAAGACCAACAGCATTTCCGAGACGCTCAGCTTGACGTGCAGGAGGCTGATGACCGTCCCGACCAGACAGCCCAGGACGACGCTGCCGGCTGTGGTCATTAGCAGGTCGAGCCATACCGCCCGCCCGCCGGCCTTCGATGACGTGATCACACCCGCGGCGGCCAGCACAACAAAGAGGGTATGAAACAGCACGATGCTGAGGATGTTGTTGAAGCCCACAAGGGTCAGGGTCGTGTCGGTCATCGGCCCTTTGGCCTGATACTCCTGGAGGACGAGCAGCGTCGCCGCGGGCGCCGTAGCGATGGCTGCTGCAGCTAACAGCAGAACGAAGACCGAAATCTGGCCTATGGGTGCCTCCAACACGACGAAGGCGGTGATCGCACAACTGACCAACACCAGCAGGACTGTCAGGCCCACCTCGCAGAGGCTTATGCGCCAGGCCTGGGGCACAACGCCGCGCATATGGCGGGCCTCGAACACGCTGCCGATGGTGAAGAGGATCATCCCCAGCGCCAGATGTGTCACCGGGCGCAGGGCCAGGGCAGCCGCCTCGGCCGCCCGTGCGGCCTCGTCGGGGCCGATACGCGCCCCGGCATACCAGACGAGAGCGCCTTTGAGCCCAATTCCGGCGGCCATAAAGCCCAGCACCTTAGGCACGCGCACCAGGCGCGCAACATAAGCCCCCACCAGACCGGCCAGCAGCATCAGGCCCAGCAAGAACCCGCCGGATGGAAAGGCAGCATTTACCGTCAAGGCGCCACCGAATGTACAGAGTCATCCGCCTGCAAGCCCGAAAGGGGCGCTCAAGGCACCTACACTTCATACCACCAAGGCCGGAAAGTCAATCCACGTGCAGCCGTGCCTGCGGCGCGGCGACGGGGGCGGGGCCCATCCACCTGCCGTCGCGAACGCGAGTGTGGTACGATGACAGCGATGGCACAGACGGGATCCGGTGAGCAGCAGGATGCGTTTTTTACCACGCGGCAGGCGGCTGAGGCATGCGGCGTATCCTGCCAGGTGGTCCGCTATTACACCATGTTGGGGTTGCTGCATGAGACGAAGCGGACCGCTTCGGGACGTCGGCTGTATGCCCCCTCGGTGGTGCAGCAGATGCACATCATTCGCCAACTTCAGAGCCTGGGGTACGCGCTTCGCGATATCCGAGACACGTTCCTGAAACGAAGCGACAGCACCGAGACAAGGCCGGACGGATGACCAGCCGTGCGCCGGCTCGGGTGAGCGGCTACGATCGGCTTGAGGCGGGTGCTTCGTCCGGGCGGCGCAGCTTGGTGTCGCGCTGGTGGGCATACTGCATAGCGGCCTGCACCAGCCCTACAAAGAGCGGTTCGGGACGAAGCGGACGGCTGATCAGTTCCGGATGGGCCTGGGTGCCGATGAAATAGGGGTGCACGTCGGTGGGGAGTTCGAGTACCTGCATGATCGGATAGTCGGGCGCCTTGCCGGAGAAGGCAAGCCCGCCCTGTTCCAGCGTCTCGATGTACCGCGGGTCGACCTCGTAGCGGTGCCGGAAGCGCATGCGTACCTCACTGGCGTTGCTGAACAGGCGGGCCGCTTCGGTCCTGGGCTTGACGGCGATATCATGCCCGCCCAGTCGCATGCTGCCGCCGAGCCCCTCGATCTGTTTCTGTTCGGGCAGGATATCGATGACGGGATGTTTGCACTCTGCGTCGAGTTCCGTCGAGTTGGCACCCGTCAGGCCACAGACGTTCCGGGCAAACTCGACCACCGCAAGCTGGAAGCCGTAGCAGATTCCCAGATAGGGAATTCTGTTTTCTCGTAGGTGATGGATGCAGGCGATCTTGCCCTCGGCCCCGCGGACCCCGAACCCGCCGGGGACGATCACCCCGTCGACCTCGGCCAGGGCATCGGCGACGTTGCCTTCCTCCAGCTCGGTGGTGTCGATCCAGTCGATCTTCACCCGGGCGCCCAGATGCGTGCCCGAGTGCTCGAGAGCATGGATGATACTGGCGTAGCTGTCGCGGACCGTCGTGTACTTTCCGGTGATGCCGATCCGGACCGGCGTGCTGGCTTGGTGGATCTTATCGGTGTAGTCGCTCCATACCTTAACGGCCTTGGCCTCGGCCTCGGGCTGGACCCGGTCGGCCACGCCCAGAATATCAATCACGGCAGCATCGACACCCGCGTCGCGCAGGAGCTGCGGGATGACGTAGACGCTTTCACGGTCGTGCATGGAGAATACGCGCTCCAGCGGCACGTTGCTGTAGAGGGCAAGCTTTTCGCGGACCTTCTGGGTGACGGGCCGTTGGGCACGGCAGGCGATGATATGGGGCTGGATGCCGCAGGCTAAAAGGCGCTTGATACCGAGCTGGGCGGCTTTGGACTTTTGCTCGCCAAGGATGGGCGGGTCGAGAATGAACGTGAGGGACACGAAGCATGCACTATGGGAGCCCTCCTCGAAGGCCAGCTCACGGGCGGCTTCGATAAAGTAGACGTTTTCCACGTCGCCGACCGTGCCACCGATCTCGACGAAGACCACGTCGGCCTGGGTGGCGACGGCCAACTCGCGCAGCTTGGCCTTCACCTCGCCGGTGACGTGGGGGATCACCTGCACGTCGCGACCGAGGTAGCTGCCCTTTCTCTCCTTCTCCAGGACACGGGTGAAGATCTGACCGCTGGTGGCGAAGTTCAGGCGCGTCAGGTCCTGATCGAGCATGCGCTCGTAGGTGCCCAAGTCCATGTCGCATTCCATACCGTCGTCGAGGACGAACACCTCGCCGTGCCGGTACGGGTTGAGCGTGCCCGAGTCGATGTTGAGATAGCCCTCG
Source organism: Phycisphaerae bacterium (assembly GCA_035530655.1). Classification (GTDB taxonomy): domain Bacteria; phylum Planctomycetota; class Phycisphaerae; order UBA1845; family DATKUK01; genus DATKUK01. The sequence continues at coordinate 4,538 of DATKUK010000089.1, read as the reverse complement.
AGCTTGATGGGGGCGACGGTCATGCCCTTGTCCTGGAGGCACTTGGCCAGCGAGCTGCTGAAGATGCCCTTGCCCAGCCCGCTCATGACCGTGCCGAAGACGAAGACATACTTGGTGTAGCCGGGCTTGTAGCCGGCCGGCATGGGGGTATAGAACTCGGTCTCCTCCGAAACGCCGGCTATGTGTGAAAGCATCTCACCGCCGTTCATGCCATCTACCTCCGTGTACCTACTTGCTCGGGCCGGTCTGGGTGACGCTGCCTACGCTTCGTGAGACCGTTCGCCGCACAAAGGCCTCGTAGTCCTCGGGTGTATCGATGCCGGCCGGCGCGTGCTCGACACGCCCCACCAGGATGCAGACGCCACGCTCGAGTGCGCGAAGTTGCTCCAGCCGTTCCACCTGCTCGAGCCGACCCGGTTCCCAGCCGGCGTAGTCGAGCAGGAAGGGTCGTCGATAGGCGTAGATTCCCAGGTGCAACAGCCATTGGCCGGGTGTCTCCGGGCGGCCCGCAATGTCGCGAGGATACGGCACGAGGCTCCGCGAGAAGTATAGCGCCCTGCCGGCGTGGTCGACGACCACTTTGACGCAATTGGGGTCGGCTGGATCGGCGTCGCCGGCAAAGGGGCAGGCAAGGGTGGCCATCGGGCAGGCCGGGTCGGCGGCGAGCAGGCGGATCAGGCGATCGATGTGCTCGGGATCGATCTCCGGCTCGTCGCCCTGGACGTTGACGACCAAGTCGAACCGTGGCTCGAGCGTGCCGACCACCTCGGCCACACGGTCGGTGCCGCTGGGGTGATCGACGCGCGTCATGCGAGCCTGCCCGCCGAAAGACTCGACCGCCTGCGCGATTCGTATGTCGTCGGTGGCGACGATCACCTGCTGGACGAGCGTGGATCGGGCCACCTGTTCATAGACATGTTGTATCAGGTATTTGCCGGTCTGTCGGGCGAGGGGTTTTCCGGGGAATCGCGTCGAGCCGTAGCGCGCGGGGATAACCGCTATCGCAGGCAAATCCCACCTTTACGGGCAAGAAACCAACCGCACCAATCGTTCATACGGGCCCGCATGATAACGACCGGTCGACGGTGGGTCAAATGGCCGTCTGCAAGAGAGTCGTGCATGGTGGCGTGTGGCCGTCGGACCGCAGGGGAGCCGCGGCCACCTTGCTGCCCGCCATCGGGCCAGCTAGGCTGTCGCTGCCAAGTGCTTGGTAGCCGGGAGCTTGTTGTGAGGCGTGTGTTGCTTGCCCTGCTGGTGGTGGCGTGCCTGGGGGCCGTGGGCGTGGCCGTCTGGCGATCGGGCTCGACAGACGCCGGCGACGTCATCGAATTGACGGTGTGGGACTGGTGGAGCCCGACGTCGAGCGACGACTACGAGCGGTACTTCGGCGAGATCAAGGAGGTCTTCGAGCGGGACCACCCGGGAATCCGCATCCGCTACCAGTTCGTGCCGTTCGCCACCTACATGCAGAAGCTGACGACGGGCTACTGTGGCCCGAACCCGCCTGACGTGTATCAGTGCAGCGTTTCGTGGGGCCAGACGCTGTGGGAGCGGGACGTGCTGATGGAGCTGACCGACCTGGTGGCGAGGACGCCCGAGCTGCGGATGGAGCAGTTCCTCGAGGCGGCTGTCCGTCACAACCAGATCGACGGGCACATCTACGGCATCCCGATCATCCTCGACGCCGAATGCCTCGTCTACAACCTCGACATGTTCGAGAAGGCGGGACTGCCTACCGACCCCTACGCCATCGGCACCTGGGACGACCTTCGTCGTTTCGCCAAGGCGCTGACCGCGGTGAAGGAGGACGGCGACAAGGTCTTCGGCTTCGGTTTTGCGGGCTTCGGCAGCGGGCTGACGCTGTTTGGGCCGATGCTGTTCGCCAATGGCGGTCAGTTCTGGACCGACCCGCCCTACCGAGCCGCGTTCAACAGCCAGGCCGGGCTGGAGGTGCTCGACCTGCTGCGGCAGCTCTACTACGAGGACCGCGTGTGCCCGTCGTTTTCGCCGCAGATGAGCGTGGAGGCCGAGTTTTACGCCGGGCGGGTGGCGATGTTTGTGGGGGGCACGTGGTCGGGCAAGTACATCGACCGCGACACGGGCAGCTACCTCGGGCCAGGGCACGAGGGAGGGCTGCGGTATCGCATGACCAACTTCCCGCCGGGCCCGTCGAGCACCACCGGCAAGCGGTCGACGATGACCTGGGGCAACATGATGGTGATCAGCAGCCGGTGCGAGCAGCCGGAGGCGGCGTGGGAGTACGTCAAGCTGGTAGCCGGCCTGGAGGGGTGCCTGCTGCGACTCAAGCACATCAACCAGAACGCCCCGCGGAAGGACTTCTATACGCTACAGCGTGAGGACATGCCGCAGGCGTGGCAGGACAGGGGCTATTCGACCTGGGGCGAGATCGTGTCGGTCAAGCCCTATCTGGCGATGGTGCCCGAGATTTGCGGCTCGGGCCAGAGGCGACCTCACATCGAGCAGCAGGCGGTGGATCGGGCGTTCCGCAGCGCCTACGAGACGGTGATGCTGGCTGAGCAGATCAGCGACGAACAGATCCGGCAGGTCTTCGACGAGACGGCCGCCAAGGTGAACCGTATTTATGACCGGCTCCGCCCGCGCTGAACAACTCGACCTGCACCCGCGAACCGAACGCACGGGCTACCTGTTTGTGCTGCCGGCGGGTGTGATCATCATCGCGTTCAGCTTCGTAGCGATCGCCATCTCGTTCTGGGTGTCGCTGCGGCACTGGGACGTGCTGGCGCAAAGCTCCACCTATATAGGTTTGGACAACTATCGCCGGGCGCTGTTCGACCGCGACAGCCTCTTCCCGCTGGCGCTGGCCAACACGGCCTGGTACGTGGTGATGGTCGTGCCGTGCACGCTGGCGACCAGCTTCATCCTGGCGATGATGGCGAACCGGCTGAAGGGCACGGCCTCGGCGGTGGTCAAGACGATCTACTTCATCCCGTCGATCACGCCGGCGGTGATCGTGTCGCTGGTGTGGTTTCAGCTTTACGACGCGTTTCGGCTGCTGACGCAGGAATGGGGTCACGAGGTCAACCTGCTGGGCCTGCCCGCGACGGCCATGCCCGCGCTGGCGCTGATGGCTGTGTGGCAGGGCAGCGGCTACAACATGGTGATCTTTCTGGCAGGGCTGGCGGATATTCCCAGGGAAATGTACGACGCGGCGTCCGTGGACGGGGCGGGGCGCTTGCGGCAGCTGTGGTACGTGACGATCCCCCTGCTGCGGAACACGTTGATCTTCATCTCGGTGATGCTGGTGATCGGGGCGTTTCAGGTGTTTACCTCGGTGTACATCATGACGCAGGGCGGGCCGGCCAACTCGACGGAGGTGATGGCGTCGCTCATCTTCCACAATGCGTTTGAGGCCACGGGCCAGACGGGCTATGCGTGTGCCCTGGCGTGGCTGATGTTTGGCGTGGTGCTGGTGTTCGTGATTATTCAGATGAAGGTCTTCCGGTCGCGGCAGATTTACGACTGATCGGACGGCGATGAACCGCACCGAGAAACTGCTGGGACTGCTCTTGGGCCTGGCCCTGATCACCGGGGCGGCGGCCATGATTTGGCCGTACCTGTATATGGTGTCGGGCTCGCTGAAGATGGGGGCCGAGTACGAGACGTACAAGCGCGATCTGCTGCCGCCGAGGCTGTCGCCGTTTGTCGACGCGGAGAACAAGGCGCGACTGACCGATGACTCGCGCCGCCGCTACCTGCGTCAGAAGGGAGTCGATCAGCCCGAACCGCTGCTGAAGAATTACATCGACGCGTTCGAGTACGGGCGCGTGCACGTGTATCTGCTGAACAGCTTTCTCTATGCGATCGTGGCGACCGCTGGCCAACTGCTGTTGAACTCGCTGGCGGCGTATGCGTTTGCGCGGATACAGTTTAAGGGGCGCGACTTTTTGTTCGGGCTGATCCTGTCGACCATGATGCTGCCGCCGGCGGTGCTGCTCGTGCCGCAGTTTCTGGTGGCCCAGGCGCTGGGGCTGGTGGATACGTTCTGGGGAGTGGTCGTGCCGGCGTTTGGCGGTGCGTTCGGCATCTTCATGCTGCGACAGTTCTTCTTGAACATCCCGCGGACGCTGGAGGACGCAGCCATGATCGACGGCTGCACCCGGCTGGGGATTCTATTTCGCATCGTGCTGCCGCTGGCCAAGCCGGCGCTGATCACGCTGGGGCTGTTTGTGTTCCTGGGTACGTGGAACAGCTTCGTCTGGCCGCTCGTGATTTTAAGCGACTGGGACAAGTATCCGCTGACGGTGGGTCTGAGCCTGTATCGCGAGGAGGCGGGCGGCGTGGGCTGGCCTCGGATTTTCGCGGCTTCGGCGCTGGGTTCGCTGCCGCTGATCGGGCTGTTCCTGGGGGCGCAGCGATATCTTGTTGGGGGTCTGACGTTTTCGGGGATAAAGCAGTAGGGACAGAGCATTGTGAGACAGCGTGGCGGACCCCAGTGGGACGGGCTCCTCGGACAACGTCGGCAAGCGCGCTATCCGCTACGATCGCTCAGCGCGGCG
>DATKUK010000088.1:0-2638 GCA_035530655.1 Phycisphaerae bacterium | reverse complement strand
GGCGGTGGCGTCGGTAGTGAATCCTGTGACGCAGTTGCGGCAGGAGCGGGCTGACGCGGCGGCAAAGGCAGCGGCGCAGGCCGAAATGGACGCATTGCCGAATCCGGTTGACGGGGAGTAAGGAAGGCGGGCTGTAGAATGGAGTTTTCAAGGAAAGGTTTAGTTTGCGGGTCGGTGTGCGGGCTGGTGGCCGGGTTGCTGGTGGCGTGGTTGCTGACCGGCTGCACGACGGGGCAGCTCGAGCGCGAGATCGACCGCCTAAATCCGGACGTGACGCCGACGACCACCACGACCACGACCACGCAGCCAGCCGGACCTAATGACGGCGAGAATTATGTTCCACCGTCAAGCGGCGTCAACGAGGTGCAGGCCAACCTTTGGAAGCCAAAAGCCGACACGCGCGGTGGGGCGGCGGCGCTGTTCGCTGCTAAATGGCCGGTCAACGGCTGCACGATGAACGGTGAAAAGCACGTTGAATCGGTGGGGAGAACGAACGGGGAGCGCTGCACGTTCTTCATGGGCAAGGTTGGATCATCCTATCGTGCGCCGGGAACACTGATTGGTTGGCGGGGGTCCACGAAGGTTGTGGAACTTAGAATCGCCAATCCAGGACAGCGCACCACGCTGGCGACGGGCTGGCAGAGGCTCAAGGCGTTCTTCGGTGCTGACGTGGGCATTGAATACGTCGAGGTCGGAATATGATCGCACTGCAACGTATCATTAACACCCACCCGGAGCTGATTGGGCTGTTGCTACTGGCCGCGCTGCTGGCCGGCTGCCAAACCTCGAACTACGCCGCCGATGACGAAAGGCTGCTGGGCATTTGGGAGCCTAACGACAAGGCGCAAGGCGGGCGGGCGGTGGTCATGTTGCCCACGCGCATCGAGGCCACGCGGGTGGTCGTCAACGGCGAGCGGAGCGCGGCTTATCTCGGGCGGGTTGAGGATAGGGCGACGTTTGTCATGCCGAGGGCGGGCGCGATGTACCACACGCACTCACGTGTGATCGCGTACAACGGCAACGACATGGTTGATGGATGGTGGGTTGAGAATCCACGGAAGCGAGGCGCGTTCCGATGAACACCCTGCAACGCATCATCGACCCCTTCCCGGCGCTGATCGCTCTCGCGGTCCTGCTGGGCGTGCTGCTGTCCGGCTGCTCCTCGAGCGGGGGCAACAAGGTGAAGTCCGACAATCTCTGGCCCGCGCCGGGCTGGACAAACGAGGTGCCAAATGCTCAAGACTGACAAAGACCGCAAACGCCTGCTCGCAATGAAGCGGTTCCGCGCCGGGGCCGACATCCTGACGAGCGCAGACGCGCCTCCGCTGGTCATTGACGACCGCTGGCGCTACCTCAAGCCGTCTGACCAGGGGCAGACCTCGCGGTGTGCCACGGAGGCCATGCTGAGCGCTACGGAGGCCGCACGGTGGGAGGCGTTCGGGAAGAAGGAGCAACTGGACGCGGCGGCGGCGTACAAGAAAGCGCTGGCCCGCGAGTACGAAACCAACGAGGACGCCGGGACATCGTTGTTCACCCCCATCGAAGTGCAGGCGCTGGACGACAAGACCATCGAGGAATGCGCCCTGTCCAATCAGCGCGCCGTCATGGACGTGGTGACGGTCGAGGCGCTGGCCGACCAGATCATGCGCCTGAGACACCGCTACGGATTCGGGTGCCTCGTCGGGTTGAACATCACCGAGGCCGTGATGAACGCCAACGCGGACGGCACGATCCCTGACGGGCAGTTGGACATCGTCGGGCCGCACGGCTTGACGATCTGCGGGTATCGCGCACCGCGAGCCGGGAACGCCGTCCACATGGTGAACTCGTGGGGGCCGAAGCATGCCTGGAACGGTTTTCTCCGGTTGACGTGGGAGCAGTTCAAAGGGATGTTTCTCTACGCAGTCGGGTTCGAGATGAAGGTCAGGCAGCAGAACGCATAACGGGAGTAAGGGCATGGACTACGTGACGCAAGACTACTGTAAGCAGCAGCACGACGACACCAAGGCGTTGCACCTGGAGACGATGACCGCCATCCGAGACCTGGAGGCGCGGCTGTACCGTGACAACGGGCACTTGTCGATTCAGACGCAGCTCGCGCGGCAATCTCAGACTGTGGGCCTGCTTTCCAAGATCGTCTACGGCATGGTGGCCGTGACGTGCGTTTCCGTGTTCGGCGCGATTCTGGCGCTGGTAATCAGTAAGGCGTGAAAATGTTCCTCGCGCTCTGGTCCCGGTTCATGGCGCGGAATCTGCGCTGGCAGAACGTGCCGCTGTTGAACCGGCTACCGGCGGCGGCGTGGTTGCGGGCGATGTGTGACGCGGCGGCACGGAAGGCAGTCGGGAAGGTGGACAAATGAACGACAAGCTGACGGTTCTGATTGGCTACGACCCGCCGACGTGCTGGGTGGGGCGTGCAATCGCGTGGTTCACATGGGGGCATCGGTCGCACGCCAAGATCGCGTTTATCGGGCAGACCGAGACGCGGGTTTTCGAGTCGCGCTCGGACTGCGGCGTGATCGAACGGGCGCCTGACCCCGAAAGCCGCGACCGGCTGACCGACTGGCACGTTGTAGACCTACCGCGTCCGGTTGCCGCGAGGGACTTCGCGCGGGCGCAGGTCGGCAAGGGGTACGAC
>DATKUK010000087.1:0-12060 GCA_035530655.1 Phycisphaerae bacterium | reverse complement strand
CAAGAAATCCATCAGCCGGTTCCCCAGCGCACTGATCTGTTCTGCGTCCATGCCGTAAGTCCTCCAGTAATAGTTACTTGGAAGACTTCATCGGCGCACGCCGCCCAATCACTTGAGCCTAAGCGGCGCTGTAGTGTTAGGATTGCGCTTCTGACAGAGGCGGTTCAAATGGAACCTCTTAGGCTGATCATCCATGAAGCGAAAGGCTGCCTTTGGTTTATGATCGATCACTACACTGCCCTGCCTTCTCCTTGAGTTTCATATCGACGTCGATCGGCCAGCCCGTCCAGTCCAGCAATTCGAGAGCCTGGGTAGTAGTGGGTCGTTCCCCGGCGTACACGAATGACTTGTACACGTCTTGAAAGCCTTTATCCTGGAGATCTTCTTTGGCGCCTGCCCCGCGTTGGAGGAGTTGCGACGACTTTTTCTCGGGACTGCCTCGATCGTACATCTCGATGAGGCGGTGAAAATCCCTCCGATAGGTCTGGATCACCCAGTAGGCGCCCGGCCAGCGAGTTTGGATTAGGAGTAATCCGAATAAGACTCTCATGTTGACAGGTTTCTCGGATTTTGCCCGCGCAGCGGCGATCCCGTGGTGCGTATTGAGAATCCGTTTCACCTGGCGAACGTTCGCTGGAAGGCGATCCCATTTGTCCTCCAGGATAGAAAGCATTTCGTCCGACCAGGTTTCGGGCGAGCATCTGCTTTTAACGTCTGCCAGAAGTCGTCGGGGCACCTCTGCGATCTGGTCGCTTGTCGGGCGGGGTAGGTGGAAAGGGACCTGGAACATCTTCTCCAGGTACTCTTTTGGGGCGACGAACTCGGTGCCGTACTTAGCAATTACGTACGTACTGATTGCGCGCGGGTCCAGGCCCAGGACGTAAGCAAACCCAGGGATGTCCGTCATGGCCTTGATCGCCTCCAGCAGCGCAAAGGCCTTGCCGGGCAAGCAGCGGTCCAGATCGTCGATGAAAACGACGATCCGACGCGGGGTACCATCTGTTCCGTCGGTCAACTTACGCAGGCATTGGGTGATGTCTTCATAGGCGCTTGTCAGCCGTGCCAGGTCTCCGGCCTCAAGTTGCTTTAGTTCGGTCTCACGCGCCAACACATCCTTGCTCGAGAAGTCGAAAACAGGGAACTTAAGCGTGAACCCAGCTAGGAACGAACGGAAGGCCCTGGAGAGTTCTGCGGTTCGCCCGTCGGCGCCAGCGATCTCTTTCTGCTTAGCGAGCCTTGCCAAGAAGGGCAAAAAGAGGTGCGGCTCGTGATCGTACCGCCAAGCGTCGAACCGTACGACGACGACGGAGCCCTGACCTTGCTCCTTCCGCAACCTGTCGGCGATGGCATTGATCAAAGTCGTCTTGCCACTGCCATATCTCCCGAAGACCCCGATGGTCAGCGGCGACTGCCCGGCAGTTCGGATCATGCGGGCCAACGTGTCGGCGAACTCGCCAAACCCCATTTGAGGGTTAGGCTCCGGACTGTCGCTTAGTGGGGCGACCTGATCCACCTCATCGTCCATTACACGCTAGCCCTCGTCGGCCGCGAGCGCCCCAGGCATACGGCCGCCGAAAGGCCAGAATAGACTCGCACTCGCCTCGTCCCACGTTCGCCGGGTGCTCGCCACGACACAAAGATAGGCTTCCCACTTGAGCACACCTCTCCATCGAGGCCCCAGGACCAACGTTGAGGCACCACTCAAGCCCCTTTAGGAAAAGGCTTGCGCGAATTCCGTCAAGCCCAAAAAAGGCGATGGGTCGCTTATTGGGTGCCCAACCAGGGCTACACTTCCTTGACCAAGACCTTTATTGGGCAGCTACCGCCTTCGGAGGAGGGGGATTTGCGACGCTGGCAAACGCGCGAGAGTTTGTGGCATGCGATGATTGGGTAAGTGCGGGGACTTGGGCCGGGAACCAAGCAGGCGGGGGTGAGCGTTTCCCGTGCTTCGTGACTTGGATGGTGCCTTCGGGGACAAGTGCTCAACGGCCCTGTCGTCGCTGTCCCGGGCACTCCAAGGGTAGCATACGGCATCAGGATGCTCACCTGACGGCCGACCGTCACCATGGTTAGGGGAGGGCTTTGGTCGCCGTCGGCGGCTAGGACCGTTTGGCAGGCAGATCGTGGATCGAACCAGGAACGCGGCTGGTTCGACCTGCCGGAGCGATTAAGATTGGTCGTATCTCAGGTGAGACTGAGGCTTCCCGAGAAAGGGGCGAACCATGCGCGTGGCGGTTACGGGGGCGACGGGGTTTCTGGGCAGGTACATCGTCAATCATCTGCTGGGCGAAGGGCACTCATGCCGGGGCTGGGTGCGGACCGGGGGCGATCGGGGCGGGTTCGTCGAAGCCGGCGGTCGGCTGGAGTGGGTAGACGGGCAGCTTGGCGATGAAGCGGCGACGGAGACGCTGGTCGCCGGCGTCGACGCGGTGGTGCACTCGGCGCTGCATCGGCCGGGGGCGGGCTTTCGCGGGGCCGAGGGCGACCTGATCGACTTCGTGCAGACCAACGTGCTGGGTACGCTGCGACTGATCATGTCGGCGCGTGCGGCAGCAGTGGGGCGGTTCGTGTTCATCTCGACCTGCGCGGTGCACGAGGTAATCCTCGACGACCGCAAGCTGGACGAGGCCCATCCGCTCTGGCCCGGAAGCCATTACGGGGCGCACAAGGCAGCCATCGAGAAGTTCGTGCACAGCTTCGGCTTCGGCGAGGGCTATGGGATCTGCTCGCTGCGGCCCACGGGGATCTACGGGCTCAGGCGGCCCGCGGAGCAGAGCAAGTGGTACGTGCTGGTGAAAGACGTGGCTGCGGGCAAGCCGATCATCGACTCGGCCGCCGGCGGCAAGGAGGTGCACGCGGCCGACGTGGCCAAAGCGGTGGGCATTCTGCTGACCGCTGCCGGTGTGGCCGGCCAGTGTTACAACTGCTGCGACATGTACATCTCCGATCAGATGGTGGCCCAGATCGCCAAGGACATCACCGGCAGCCAGAGCAAGATCGCCAAAGTAAACAGGGGCCCCAAGCACCAGATCGATACGAGCAAGCTACAGGCGCTGGGGATGCAGTTCGGCGGGCGGACGTTGTTGGCCAAGACGGTCAAGCAGTTGCTCGACGCCTGAACGCCCAGGCGCTTGTCTATGGGGCTCGATTGGCCGCATACACAGACGCCCGCTCCCGGCGTGTTCGACTGAGCGCTCACGCCCAAGTCGTCGGGATACCACCCGATCGGTGCTCTTGGCGAAGGATGAGGCACGCACTCGTGCAACCTGGGGCGCGTCAAATGGGTACAATTCCGCGCGCCCGGATGCACGTGAGAGGTTGCGGCCCTTTTTTCTGGCGTCTTGGCGGCTCGGCGCCCGATGCAGTAACGTGTACCGTGCCATGCCCGGAGATGGCAGGAGTAAAGGAATGAAGATGTTGCGGTTTTTACAGGGGGCCTATCGGCGGGCGCTGATCGTCGCGGCTGGCGGGAGTCTATACCTTCTCTCGGATTGCGACGATGAGGTGCGGGCGAGTGTCATCGCCCAGACAGGCGGCGTGGTGACGGCGATTATCGACGCCATCCTCAACGCCGCCGTCAACGCGGTTACGAACCCGCCCCCGACGTAGTCCGTCACTCATCCGAGACGACCTTTGCCCATGGCTGGTGCTTGGCTTGCGCTAGCCTGCATTGTTCATGACCGGTTTCTGTTTGGTCGGTTTTGGCGGTGATGGCTGTTCAAGGGGACTTCCCGGCTTGACGTGCGCGAACGCCCCCCTCTCCCCCGTATACAGTTCGATCTGTCGGCGGGATCAAGGCCCGTTGGGCAAAGCGCAAGCCCGGCCCAAGACAGCCTGGTGACTACTCCAGTAGGGCCATTGAGCGGCCAGCTGGATAACCACGCGGCAGGTAGTCTGGACTACCGTGGCGGCTACCTTGATCGAGCGACTGCGCCACGTAGCAGGCCGAGCACGACGCCATTCGGCTGGGATCAGATCGGGGTCCCGCAAAGCATTCAGCAGGTTGACGGCTGCGGTATGCAGCAACAGACGCCAGAAGTTGGCCAGGAATCGATGACAGGACAATCGATCAAGATGCAGGCCGTTCTTCAGTTCATCCATCCGCTGTTCGCTACTGCCACGTTGGACATACTCGTCGTAGATGCGTTGAGCATCCCGTAGCGACCTGACAGGTAAGTTGGTCACTACGAATCTCAGGTTGGTACCACGGTCGTGACGTTCGGCCTTGGCCACAAGGGTTCGAGCTCGAAGCCAGCTTTGAGCCTGGTAGCTGAAGGCGGTAAAGAAGCGTTGCTTGCGGCCGGTCTGTCGATACCTTCGCACCGCCTTCTGCAACAACGGCTGGCCTGCCGCCTGGAGGCGAGTATTGCCCGGGATGCCGAAGGTGTACGACAGTCGGTGTTTTTCGCAGGTTTGGTACATCCAGGGCACGCCGAAACCACTGTCGCCGCGGGCGTGGATGCGGATGTTAAACCGGTCCTTCCGGAGACGTTCGACTACGAACATCAAGTCGTCTTCGGCGCCCAGGGCGGCATGGACGGATCCGGGTCACAGATGGGCGTAGAAGATGTGCCTGGTCGTGGGCTCGCTGATCACGAGCGGAAAGTACTGATGTTGTTCGTAGTAGCCGTGAAACAGACTGAGCTGCTGATGGCCATGCGTCGGATCATCGGTCGGATCCAGATCCAGAATTACATGACTGGGCAGCCGGGCGCCACTTGGGTCGCCGCATACCGGCCAAGCCGTAGGCCGGGACATCTGAAGCGAAGGGAAAACAGCGAGGCGTTCGGATCGACAACGGTCCGGACGCCTCGGCCTCTTTCTAGACTTCAGATATTTCAATCATGGTAATGGTACGGCCACCGAAGCCTCTGCCGGAGCACGGGCGCCCCATCCTTTGCGGATGCAAAGGGTGGAGTATCGGCCTATCCGCACGCGTAAAACCGGCGTCCTGCTTACCTACCCCGTGAACTCCCCGAAACTGTGCGGCAGGCGCCGCAACTCAGAGCGAAGTGTGTCCTTCAACTCGGCGAGGGTATCCGCATACCGGCCATCGCCTGCCAGATTAGTCGTCTCCCACGGATCGGCCTCGAGATCGTAGAGTTGGTCCGGATCGAAGTAGTGGGCAAACTCGCCCGACGCGAAGTACCGAATCCCTTCCTGGTCAGCATGGGCGTGGGGGTTTTTGCGACCGTCCCAGCCCACCAAACGCTTGCGCCCCGTTTCGCGCGCCTCGCGCTCGTCGGCTTGGATGCGGGCCATGACGTCATCCGTAACGCGGTTGGCGATGTACTTCCAGCGCGAAGTCACGATGCCGCGGATGTTGGAGCATTCCAGGTAGATATGCGGCCGTCCGCCGTGACCCTTTTCGCCTTCGAGCAGGACGTCGGCGAAGCTGACGCCGTCTGTGTCGTAATCGTCCGACAACTCAGCACCGGCTAGTTCGGCAAGCGTGGCCACCAGGTCGATGTTGGCACACAGCGCATCGGTCTCGACGCCCGGCTGAATCTTCCCGGGCCAGCGCACAATAAGGGGAACGCGGCAACCTTCGTAGCAGGTGTACTTGCCTCGCGCCAGGTGATCGACCGTAAATACCACGATCGTGTTGTCCTCCAGCCCCAGCGCCCGCAGTTTAGCGAGCACCTCGCCAACCGCGTCGTCCAGCCACGTGGCCATGGCTGTGACCTCGGAAACTCCGCACTCCTTCAAGCGCGAGAGCAACTGCTCCCGCGGCGGCATCGCCCTGGGTCGCTCGGCCAACACGCCAGACGGCGTATAACAAGGATTGTCCTGCCAGAACCGCGAGAACTGATCCCCGTGCGGCGCCGTCGTGGCCATGTAGAGGAAAAACGGCCCGTCCGCGTGGCGATCGACAAACTCGACGGCTCCCTCCGCGATCCACTCCAGGTTGTGCACCTGCAACTGCGGCGGCAAGTACTCCTTGTTGCCGAAGTACACGCGATCGACAAAGTCAAACCCCAGCCCGTCGCGCAGATGCTCGACGCCTCTTTCGTACGCCCGCCTGACGATCTCGGCGAACGCTGGATCGGCCGCATCGGCGTTCGGGTCGACCCCACTGAAATCCATTCGCGGATTGCCGTTGTGCCACTTGCCCACGAACCCCGTCGCGTAACCGAGCGACTTGAAGAACTTGGCGACGTTGCCCTCGTCGCGCTCGACCGCGGTGTTCCACTGTATCGTCGCCGGTGCGGGGGGCGGGAACTGGCGAAGCATGCTCGCACTGCGGCCCACCAGCCGTCCCGTGAGAATCGAGTATCGGCTCGGCGTGCAGATCGCGCTGGTCGCGTAGTAGCGGCTGAACAGCGCGCCGTCTCTGGCCAGTGAATCGATATGCGGCGTATGGACCGCCTGCCCGGCGTACGGATCGTCAGCCGGCATCCCCCGGCCCTGGTAGGCCCCGATCTCGTTGAAGCTCAAGTCGTCGGCACATATCACAACGACGTTCGGCCTTCTCATACGCCCATCACCTTTCGCTTCACGAGCGTCCCCCGCCCTCGTCTGATTACACCATCCGCCCGCCCTTGCGGCCGCACCGATGCCGCGTCGGAGCCACGCCCGCCACTTCTACCTATCGCCGCTTGTACTGTCAAACGGCATAGCATGCACGGGTGAGCCGTCCCTTGCGAGGCCAAAAGGTTGGATATTGCAGGTTCTTCGATTATACTATCGGTGGTTGCGTGCTCTTGGGGATGGTGCCATGGGGTACCCGAGCCGCCCGCGGCAGAAGAACCAGATGGCCGGTCACATGGGCGTTCCGCTGAGGTGAAAAACATGACCGCCTATCGCATACTCGCCGTCGTCGCCCGGACCTGGCTAGCAGTCGTATTCGGCGCGTTCCTTGCAGTCATGTTGATGGAGGCGGCCGGCGCCCCGGAGTGGCTCCCTTTGCCGTGGTCGGGGTACGTAGGGTTCACTGAGGGCGCAGACGGAAGGGCATATGTTAGCATCTCCGCTCCCGCTCGTGTCCTTTGCTACGATGCGCAAGGGCGCTTTCTGGCCTCGTATCGTAGCCCATCGGGCGGGACGCAGAGCGCTAGTCTGGCTTCAGACCTGAAAGGGCGTATCTTCTGCCGCGGCTTCAGGCGCCTCACGGTGCGCGATGGCTCCTGGCAACTGCTCGCTGAACATCGCGTAGATGACCACCGTGCGTGGCGGCTTGATGAGAATGGCGACGTGGTACCGGCACCTTCGCAGGGCGATGCCGTGGTCGACCGTGCGGCCGCACCCGGGGATTACATCTTCTCCTACGGCCATTCCAGGGAATCCTTCGCGTGCATGGACGGCTCGCGCCTCGTGCAGAAGTGGAACCATCTGGAGCGCTATTCACCGGATGGCCAGCTTGTTGCGCGTTACGCGGCTCCCTGGATCCTCTATCCGCTCACGTTCCCATGGCCTGCTTTCGTAGCGGTGCCGTTCGCGGCCTTGGTCTGCGATTATGTTCCTCGCAGGCGAAAGCGCTTGTCACAGCAACTGGACGCTGCAAATGTGACAAGGGCGCTGCTGCTCGACGTCACCGTCACCGTCATCATCGCTGTGTCGTTCGCAGCGGCATGGCTTACAGTACTGTGCGTGGTTGTCACAATCAACAATGCCCAGCCGCAAGGCAGCCCCTGGCGTCCATGGCTAACGGTTGGTCTGGTGGTCTGGTTCTTTCTGATACCGTGGGCAGGCTTTAAGGTGTGGACAGCCGTCCAGAAAAGACTCATAAAGCTGACAGCACCCCGGCAAGAGCCCACACCCACCGAAGTGGCCGCCGATACGGCCACCGAGCGCACCGCACAGTCTCCGCCGCAGCAAGAAGGCGGCCAACAAGACACTGGAGCCGACGCGTGAACGCGCCGTTCAGCTTTCACGCTATGTGCCGAGATCAACACAGACGCCTCACTTGACGTGCTCGACCGGGGCATCGGACGTCGACCACTATGGTCGCTTGCCCCGGCGGCGTGAGTGAGTTTAAAGGTTACCGAGTGCCATGCTTCTCGACAGCGAAAATATGGGCGGCTTTTTTGGCTTTCGGCGCACCTACACAGCCGCGCCTACCTTGGCCATCGACAATGTCGAGGATATTCAACAAGACTTCCGCAGCGCCACCGACTTCCTGGAATCGTGGCTGGAAAAACGCGGGAGCAAAGCAATCGGAGTTGAACTGACCATTGTCGCCAGCCCCGATTTCTACGGGGCCATTCGTGAGGAACTGAATCGCTTTGTGGGCCAGCCGCCTATTCAACGCCTGGCCAAGTCAATGCCCGTTGCGGTGGCACTGATGGATCCAGATGCAGAGGTGCACGATCAATTCGTGGTGGGTGGTCGTTAGCCGCCCGCCGCACTACTCCGTCGCCTATTGCAGCTGCGGACATTGACGGCTATTCTATCCTTGCATTCATGGGGTGGTCTGTTCGTCCGCCGGCGGGAGTGTCGGCGTTGTGTCAGGTGCATCAAACTACCACGGCAGCGGCAAGGGCGTT
This sequence comes from Phycisphaerae bacterium, assembly GCA_035530655.1. Lineage (GTDB taxonomy): Bacteria > Planctomycetota > Phycisphaerae > UBA1845 > DATKUK01 > DATKUK01. Next base: position 3,574 of record DATKUK010000087.1, on the reverse strand, counting down.
CGCAGCCCCGCCGATTGTCTCTCCAGCAGCTCTGCCGCAGTCGTACGCGGAAGCGGCAGACGGCGCGGAGCGAGAAAGTGGTCGGCTCGTAGGATGCTGTCCAGTCAAAAAGTACGTACATTGCGAGCCCTATCGAGATAGCGTGCTATGCGGCACATTGGCCGCCCACAGAAGTTATCGGGAAACCCTATAAGACGTAGTTCGACGAATGGAGAGAGACATGGAAAAGGCGAACAACAGCCGTTTTCTCGCAGCGTTGGGATTCCTCGGGTTCCTTGGCTTTCTCGGTTTCGTGGCAAGTGAGAACTACCAGCATCTCACGAAGCTGGCGTTTCTTGCGCTGCCGTCCCTGGCGTCACTCCTGGTCTTTGTGCCGTTCGACAGGTCCAAGGTGAAGGTTCCGATTGATCCGAGCAAGAAGGTCTATCTTGGCTTCCTTGCCTTCTTGGGCTTCCTAGGCTTCCTGGGGAGCACGAATCCGTCGTTCGCCGGACTTGCGTGCATCGCCATTGTGTCTAACTTTGCCATTGGCTCCAAGGACGTACTCCAGGCAACGTCGAACAAGCCCGATCCAGGCGACGCCACGTAGCGCGGGTGCCCCATCCTTTGCGGACGCAAAGGGTGGGGGATCGCAACCAGGTCGGCCCGGCATCTGTGCAGTCTGACAGCTACTCCCCCGCGCCGGTGAAGAACTCGGCGAAGATCGCCACGTCGCCCAGGTCGCAGTCGCCGTCGTCATCGAGATCGGCTGACGGGTTCGACGGAGTTTGGCCGGGGCCGTTCAGGGATGCAGCCAGCAGGGCGTAGTCGTCTCTATCGACGTCGTTGTCGCCGTCCAGATCGCCCGGCAGCGAACGCAGCAACTGCACGGTAGCGCCACCGGCGCAAGCAAAGTAGTGCGTGCCGGCGTCGCCGGGTGTAAACGCTTCCACCGCGCTGCCGGTGCACTTGACAAAGTACTGCGCGCCCACCTCAAGATCGCACAGCAGAACCTGCGTCGTCGGTCCGGACGGAATGTCGAACGTCGTTTCCTGTAGCGGCGTGCGCGTGCGAGAGAACACAGCCGCCCGCCGCTCGACTGCGTCGTCGATGACCACACCCACGCACTCGCCCGCGCCGATCAGCGTCGCGCCGGCCGCCACAAAGCCCGTCTGACCAACCTCCAACACGTTGAGAAACAGATCGTCCAACGCAGCCATCGGCGGCGACAGCTCGACCCGCCAGCCCCCTACGCCGATCTCCTCGGGTGTGTGCCCGCCGTAGCTGGAACTCGGCGGCGGCCAGTTCGCCCCACCGGCCGGACCGGTGTAGCCATTGTCGTCCACCCAGTACCGATAGCCCGGCCCGCCCACCTTGCGGACCAGCGCGTCGGCCGGCAGCACCGTCTGCACGTCCATCGCCCAGCCGGCATTGTCAAAGCCGATGCGGTTGCCCCGCACGGTCATGATATGGTCGGTCACCTCGACCGACTCCACCACGCCCGGCTCGCTTACCTGCGGCTCGTTGACCATGTGCAGCAGCCACTTCTTCTTGAAGCTCGCATTGGTCGAACCGACCCGGTCGAACACCACAAACTGCTCTTGCGGCTTGAAGCGAACGAAGAACCGCTCGAAGTTGCTGACGTTGCCCGCATCGTACGCCTGCGTACCGTCGCCGTAGGCAAAGTCGTAATCGTCGGCGATCGCCACCCGCATGTCGGCAATGTCGAACTCGGGCGGTATGGGATCGATGTCGTTGTGATCGCGGTTGCCCAGCGCCAACTGCCCGCCGTCGTTGATGTTGGCCACGTAGTCGCTGGGGTCGTAGACCAGGACGGTGTTGTGCGCCAACGACGCCTGAAAGTAGTGAGCGCGATGGTCGGTGCTCCAGCCGCTGTAGATGCCGGTTTCGATCGCCAGATCGGCGCCCTTGTGGATGATGAAGCTGTTGACGTCGCGGTGCTGGTGTCCGGCAAACCAGTCGCGGGCCTGGAACAGCGCGAACGTGTCGTCGGGCGACTCGAACCCGCTGCGCATGATCAACAGCCCCTGACCCACGCAGTGGCGCACCGGCGACAAAGCATTGCTCGGCGGCGCCGGCTGCACGTTCGTGTCGGTGAACAGCAGGTCGAACACAGCCTGGTGATTGTAGTCCGACGGGTACCAGCCGTAGCCGCTCGTCGATTGATCGGCGATCCACTGCGCGTAGCCGTCCTGATACTTCGCCCCCAGCAGCGCGTAGAAGCCGCGGTGACCCTTGTACGGTTCGTCCGGGTCGACCCACTTGCCGTCGTCGCGGCCAAGGTTCCATTCGTCCAGATGGGCGCGGCGATCGTCCATCGGTCGCGTCAGGTACACACTCCACACGCCCCACTCGCCCAGCGCGTTGCCCGCGAACGGCGCTTCCCCCGAGGCGGCTTCCCACGCAGCCATGATCCGCGCCGACGCGTACTGCGCTTCGCCCAGCGCGTACGCCCAGCCCTCGTGCCAGCCGCCGCCGTCGGCGCCGCTGGCGTCCTTGGTGGCCATGATGTACCCGAGGCAGTCGACCGCCCAGTCGAGAAACGCCTGCTCCTTCGACGCATCGATGCCCGCGCCGTACACCGCCGCCGCCCCGTAGGTCAGCCCGCCCAGCGTCAGGTTGTAGCGGTTGTTGAATGGCCTATCGCTCATCTCCCCCGAGCCGCGCGTCGCCCATGCGTCGTCGTAGTATCGCAGCAGCTCGCCGCCATACCGCTGTCGCTGCGTAGGTGTCAGCAGGTCGTACATCCAGTCGTACACCTCGGCGAAGGCGGTGATGCCCGCCTCGAACGGGTAGCCGCTGCTGCCGTCCGGCAGGCCGATGTCCTGACCGTAGATGACCTCCAGATACTCGATCGCTCGCGACAGATAAGCCGACGCGTCGTGACCCAGCTCGCGCTCGATCATGCCCACAAAGCACAACGTCCGTACGTCGTCCTCCAGGTAACTCCAGTTGTATCCCGGATCGGGCGTGCCGGTCTCGGCCACCATCGAGTCGGCCTTGCCCTTGATGATCGTGTAGACGTCGGCCATCGCCCCCGTGCACTTGGCCACCACGTCGGGCAGTGTGTTGGCGTTGACGAACAGGCGCGGGTGCTCACCGGTCGCCAGCGGCGAGCCCGCCAAGGGCGTATAGGCGTCACCCCGCCCGACAGCGACGAACAGCACCACGACAACCGCGAGCGACGCACACACCCCGAGCCGCATCACACGAGCGGCTCGTTCCACCGGCACCACATCTGAAATTCCCATACGCGCCTTCTTACCCTCCGCCCCCGGTGTCATCGTCAACTTACCCTCCTGCAACCGGCGCCGTCGCGCCCGCCGCTGCATGGCCCCATTATAACACACTCGACACCCCTGAGTCCGTAGGGCGTGTCCCGGCCACCCGGGATTGCACGCGGCTCCTGATCCTTGCGCCGATGCCCCGCTACGGGTGCCCCATCCTTTGCGGATGCACAGGGTGGGGTTTCGTACGTCGTACGAGCACAGTGGTGTCGCGTACGCGCAAAAAAAGATCCTCCGGCCGATGCCCGGTCGAGGCCGAAGGACCACCGACAGCGCCGCGCTGCCGG
>DATKUK010000086.1:0-82012 GCA_035530655.1 Phycisphaerae bacterium | reverse complement strand
CCACTGCTTCTTATGGTAGTGCCACGCCTTCACGACGCCGGGATACGCAGCCGTGACGTAAACCTGCCCGAACTGGATGAACATCTCGTCGTCCCTACGCAGCACTTCCATCAGCCAGCCGCGCTCGTCCGGGATCACCCTCAACGGTCTTGTACTAACCTGATGGATCAGATCCTGCGCCGACCGAGTATCCGAGGTGGGGTGCGATAGAACGGGACCTATTGAGTGGTGCCGGGACATCAGGATCCATTTGAAGTGGTCATTCTGACGTTCGTCAGCCCTGACAGACACAAGCCGGCGCGCCAAGGAGTCGGTTGGTCAATTCGTACTTATCTGGTGAAGTACGTCACGCTTTCTCTGAGCGGTGAACGCCGCCGCCTCTTGCCGCGCGCGGGTTGCTTGGAGATGGTCAAGCATTATATCGGTCAACAGATGAGCGCCACTGTCATGGAGGCCCACAATCACCCATCGAGCATATTCGTCGGGATGCCTCCTGCACATGTGTACATTAATCTCGCCCACGAAGTAGATGGCTTCGTCCTGCTCCAAAACCGCCAACAGCTCCGTCAGGAACCATTTTACACCGGTCACTTCCGCCACCCCTCGCCATGCGCGAGCTGCATGGAGGTGATCGAGTATCATGCCGGTTACGAGGCAAGCTACGTCGTCATTCAGACCCGCGATTACCCATTGGGCATATTCCCTGGGATGGGATCTGCGCATGTATTCATTGAGAACCCCCACGAAGTAGATGGCCTCGGCTTGCGTCAGGGTTGACAGCAGCCGTGTCAGCAACCACTCCATACCCGAGCCCCTCCGACGTCAGTCCGGATGTGAACGTGCCGACGAGCAGAAGATTCAGGGCGATGGGCGGCAACCAACGGCTGGCCGAAAACGAAGATGTGGTGACCGGCTTGGCACGAACTCCACGGTGTTCCTGGACGCTTCGTCGTCATCACGTAGGACGTAGAACCCACCCGATCGATCTGGACTTCGTCCCCGTCGGCTGCGCGTTTCTTTTCGCGCAACCGTCTGGGGAAGCTCTACTTACACGCGTCCCACAGCTACGTGGCCGGCTCCAAGAGGGACGCCTCGATCTCCAGCGCCGCTGCTTGGCCGAGCATCTCGACCTGAAGCACCAGACGCGTCACACTCCTACGTACCGACACGACACCCTCCAGGCCCGCCAAGGCGCCACAGCGGACCCGGCAGCGAGCGTGACGGCGAAGGAAGGGGAACGGATCGAGTTGAGCGCCGGACGCCAAAGCCTGCTCGATATGCGACAGCTCCGAGAGAAGCCGGTCCTGGTCCACGACAGTCAGGACTCGCGCAACGTGGTCGCACTCCAGAACGCGCCACCGTGTCTGCTCGTCCCCCGCGAAGAATGCGTAGCCGCCGAACAAAGGCACGAGCGACCTGAGGCGCCGCCGACGGATCACGGACACTCTCTCGACCATCGGCAGGAAATACGCCGTCCCGGCCCCCGCGAGGCTCCTGGCCAGTGCCTTTTCTCGTCGAGCCTTCGTGCAGGCGACGTGCCAACGTCCGGCCACATCCCGTAGACGAATGCCTTCGGGATAAGTCATCGGCGGGTTGTCACGCAATCGCAGCATGCGTCACGGCGGCACCCACCTTGGCATCCTCTGCTCACGCAGCGAAAGGCCGCCTTCCGGTCTGATGGACAGCCACACCTTCAGGCGCTTATCGCGACGAGTTCAGATGCCGTCACCCGCATGGCACACGAACTGCGCCATGCGAACACCAACGCCTTCAGTCTTCTGGACAGCTATCGCGGAATGGCCCGCTGCTGACCCACCTGCGTGTCGGCCCGGGAATTAAGGTTGGTGCCGCTCCGAAGCCGACAGCAGCCATACGTCATACCGTCTTCAGGTTTGAGGTTACCAAATACTACGGATCGACGTCAAGCCCTAATTGCGCTGTCGCGTCCTGCCTCGCGGTTACACACCATCTGGCGCCATCACGGCAGATCTGGGGATGGAGCCCCGCCAACCGTACTAGTACGCGCTCAGTCGGCAATCCCTCTTTCCTTGTCGTACCTTTCATAAGTATCAAATCCAAAGGCAATTAAAGGCATCACTGGAAAGAATCCTGTTAAAGTAGAATCTGAATTCCTACAGGCTCGTTTGAGGACGCGAGCCCGCCGTTGGCCGCACGGGGGGCCCCAGGCCGAGTTCGAAACGGCTTTACTGCGGGGATAGAGTTGTAGCGAGAAAGACGCGGCGCGTCCCGGCAAGGCTGTATGCAACCCGTTGGGCCGACGGAAGAAAAACTGCAAGCCGGCAAAGATTTCACAGGGTATGTCCTTGACAAGATCAGGGGTAAACCCTTAGATTAAGTCACGTCGATAGGGCCTTGAAGGCGCCAGTCGGGATGACAGTTCGATGCCGGTGGCATCTGAGCTATTGCGGCGGGCGCCCGCAGCAGCGCGTTGCCCATCATCGACAGGGCCGGAGCGCCTTCTTCTGTAGGGCGTTGGTTTTCCTATCGTCAAGGTCATTATTGCACCTCAAGGACGGGGGCGCACAGGTCGTAGCCGGATAGCGGAACCCGCCTTTGCGTGCGGAGAGCTGCAAGGGACGGGCGGGCGCTCGGGATTCGCCGTTTGCCAAAGCGCGGAACCCGAGGGAGGCGTGTGCCGGTTGCTCGAGTGCTGCCACAGCGGAACATCGGGGCGCTTGGCAACCGTCGAAGGGAGAAGTTGTAAACGTAGCCCACAATCACGGGGCCGGTCTGGAGCGGCACCATCGCATCCTCAGACCGGCCCTGGTGGGCCAACAACGGGTATGGAGGTAAAGAGTCCCCACCCCGTCGTGGCGCTGCTATTTTAGGTGGTCCCCAAGTGACCCGTCCACCTGTCGCGGCGGCGCTGTTCCACTGAGTGGGGCTTCTTGGCACGAAAGGGCCAGTACCTCCATATCATCCTAGGCCGGTAGTTCTCAACCGGCTGACATGCCTCCCGCTTCCGCGCCCAGAACTCAAGCGAGGGCCTGCGGCTACCGGGTCCAAGGGCGGCAGGCCGCCAGGAGTCGCCAATGAAGGCCGTCATGCTTGCAGGCGATTGCGGGTATGCGCAGAACCCGTTGGCAGCAGCCGTTCCGAGGGGACTTTGGCCGGTGTTCGATCGGCCAGCTGCGTCGCATCTCGTCGACCAGTTGCGTGCGCTCGGCTGCCAGGGCGTCGGGGTCTGCGCCAATGGGAATTGCAGCCTGTTTGCCGAAGCGCTGGATGGATGCGTCGCGGATGCGGCCGCCCTGGCCTTTGTTGAAGACCAGCTGCCAAGGGGCGCTGCCGGGTGTGTAGCCGATGTGGCCAGCAAGGTGGGCAGAGATCGATTCATTGTGTTGCAGACGAACATGCTTTGGGACACTCGACTGCCCAACGTCTTGACGCATCACATCCAACGCAGCGCGGATCTGACGGTGGTGGTAACGCCCAACCCCAACGATGCCTCACTGAGACCGGCCGGCATCTACATCCTCGAGCCCTGCGTCTTCGACTTCATCCAGCCTACGAGCTATCAGGATATAAAGGAGCAGGTGATTCCGGCCATGGTGAAGGCCGGGCGGCGCGTCGAAGCTTTCGCATTGCCGGAAGGCTACTTCGCCTGGCACGATACGAGCACATATCTTGACGCTCTGGGCCGCGCATTGGCCTGCCCGGAGCATTTCGGGATTTCGCTAGCGTCCATGCGGGAAGTGGCGCCGTCGGTCCATGTCGCACCCAGTGCGGAAGTTAGCCCATCGGCTCGGATCTACGGCCCCGCCGCCGTTTTGGGCGGAGCATCCATACAGCCCGGCGCGGTGATCGTCGGGCCGGTGGTGGTGGGCCCGGGCAGTCGGATTGGCCGGTCTGCCGTGATCACCGAGAGCATCCTTTGGTCCGGCGCCACAATCGAGAACGACTGCTATGTAAGCTGCTCAGTGATAGGCGACGGTGTTACCGTGACGACCGCCGCGATGAACTGCGCCGTCTTGCCATCGCATCGCGAACGTCGATGGCGGCGATGGCATGACGGGACGGTACAGCCAGGCTTGCCACGGATGTCCGTGAGCATCGCGTACGCGCAACGCCCTGAAGCAGTCGGCACCACCCAAGGCTGCACCAAAACGCGGCGCCGACCCACAACGGTCGCACGGACAGCAAAGCGAACGGAGGCAGTAGGTGTCCCAGGAAATTGAACGGCTCCCGCGCATCGGCGACTTAGCTACGCGCCCTCCGGCCTGGGACGATGCCGGCGGTCCGGCGCCGGGCTCGTGGGACATCGCCGCAGCCCTAGGGCGGCGCTGGCGGCTGGCCGTGGCACTGGTGATCCCGTGCGCGATTGTGCTCTGCGGGATCATCTGGACCGTTGTCAAGGCCAAGTACGAAGCCGCAGCCAATATCCGCGTCTCGCCCATCGTGCCGCGCATCATGTATGAGACGGAGGAATCTCAGCCTTTACCCCTGTACACGAGTTTCCTCAACACCCAGGCACAACTGCTGCTAAGCCGAAACGTACTGGCAGCAGCCAAGGAGCAGCCTGCGGTTCGAGGGCTTCCGCGGATGGTACGTGCGGTAGATCCCATCGGCGCCTTGGCCGACGCGGTGGAGGTGGGACTGATCCGCCACACTCAGCTGATTCAGGTCAGAATGGTCTCGACGGATCCGTCTGAGGTCGCCGTTGTTGTCAACGCTGTGGTGGACGCGTACATGGACCTGGTCGGCAAATCCGAAAGTCAGCAAGAAAGCAAGACCATCGCCTCGCTCGAACGCGAGCGAGAGGCCCTCACGGGCAAGCGGAGGCAGCTCGCCGAGGCCATTCGCGCGTCGGCAGAGGAGTTCGGAACGACGGCGGTCTACGACCGACAGAACGCCAACCTCGAAGGCATTCAGAAGATCATTGCCGCATTGGCCGAGGCCGAGATCGAGGAGTTGCGCCTTCGTGCCAGACTGTCGCAACTGGAAAAGGGCCGCTTGAGCGATGTGACGGCTGAGCAAGGGGTCGTACAAAGAGAGCAGCACGTAACGGGTGACCCCGTGGTGCAGTCGCTGGCAAGGCAGTTGGCCGAAGCCGTCGCCGAAAGGCGCACCCGCTTGGCGGGGGGACTTACTCAGGAGCACCCCTTTGTTAAGGCACTTGAGAAGCGGATCGATGGGCTCCGCCGAGATTACGCAGATGAGAAGGCCCGTGCGAGCAAGCAGTTCGATGAGCAACTGCAATCGCGCCAAGCCGAGTATGGCGCTGCCACCCAGCGGCGCCTTCAGCAGGAACTGGAGAGCACCAAGCAGCTCCAGCGGTCGCTGGCGGAAGTGCTCAAAACCAAGGATCTGGAGTCGAGCAGCATGGGCAGGAAGGGCTTGGCGATCCAGACGCTGCAGGAGGAACTCGACGCCGCAAAAGAAGAATACGAGAGAGTCAGCCAGCGCCTCCGGCAACTGGAGATGGAGCGAGGTCGGCCCGGGCGCATCAGCGTGGCCTCCTACGCGGCAACGCCAAGCCGTCCGACCGTCGACAAGCGGTACAAGTTTACGGCGGTGGCGCTTATGGCATCGGTTTTCCTTGCGGTCGGGGTTGCGCTGGGCGTCGACCGGCTCGACAGGCGAGTTCAGTTGCCCGTGGACGTGGCCGGACCGGGACACCTGCGTGTGCTGGGCACCGTGCCCCGACTGAAGGATCTCAAGACAGGACGTGTCGACCGAGAGGAGTTTGCCGAAGCCTATCGCGTAATCCGTAACTACATTCTGCAGTCTGCCAACGGCAAGATGCCACGGAGCCTGGCGGTCACCAGTGCGCGCAGTGGCGAGGGCAAGACGGGCGTAGCTGCCAGCCTCGCCACGAGCTTCAGCGAAACGGGGCAGCGGGTTCTGCTAATCGACGGCGACATCCGCAAGCCCGATGTCGGGCAGTTGTTCAAGCTGCCCCGACACGAGCGCCTCGGGCGGGCCTTGCTGGCAAGGAAGCCGCTCGAGGAACTTGTAGTCGCTTCAGTGGTATCCAACTTGGATGTCCTGCCGACGACCACAGGCAACGGGTGGGTCACGCGCTTGCTGACGCCCAAGCGTGCGGCCAGACTGCTCGAGGAGGCCGTTCGGGTCTACGACGTGGTCATTGTCGATTGCCCTCCAGTGTTGGCGGTGGCCGACGCCCTGGTCTGGGCCGGGGCAGTCGATGCGGTGATCTGCGCGGCGCTCGCCCATCGGTCCGATCGCGCCGCCGTCTGGGCGGCCCATCGAAGGCTGTTGGAGGCCAAGGCCAACGTCATCGGCGCGGTCATCGGTAACATGCCACAGTCTGCCGCGTACTGCGCGTACGGGTACACTGCCGGCGCCTACGGCCGAGAAGACGGGCATCGACGGAGAGGAGACAGAAAGACGGATTCGCTTCCGTTGCTGATCACGCCCTGTCACGAGGCCGAGGACACGCCCACGTGCGACCAAGAAGCGACTGAACGTTGACAACCACTAGCGAGAAGCCATATGTTCGCCTGTTGCCATGTGATCCTCCCGGGGGCCTGCGATACGAGGCTCGGTCGCCCGGCATGCTGTCAAGTCTCGGAGATCCCCCTGCTGGGTTCGACGTTATTGGGTCTGGCTCGATCCGTGACCCGCCGCAACCTGGGATGTCCTGTGGAGATGGTCGGCCCCAACGGCTCAGCCAAGCGGCGAGGTTTCGCCTCCGCCTGGCCGCCAGCGATCAGGCGGCTAGGAAGGCCCGGCCGGGATCGCTGGCTTCTGCTGACAGATGCACGAGCGGTCGGCAGACCTCCTGGCGATCTCCTGGTGCAGCTCTTCGATCGGCTGGCCGGCGTGGATCTGGCGTTTCTGCACCTCCGCAACGGGGCAGATCAATACCAGGAGCAGGTGACGGTTGGCCGCGCAGGCCAAATCACCGATGTCGCGCGAAGGTACCTTACCGACCTTGCTGTCGAACCGTGCGCGCCCGGCGCTTGCCAAATGATCGCCATTCGTGCATCGGCCCTCCGGGAGGTCTGCCGCAACCAACGGCCCAGCAATTTCTCGCGACTGCGGGATGCTGCAGCCAGCGGCGGCCTGAGATCATGCCACCTGAAGGTGGCGGTCCCGACGTATGACCTGACCAGCGATGGGGACATCGTCCGCCTGCAGGACGATATGTTTGCGTACCATCGCGAACTGCTGCCCAAGGCTCTTCGCTCCGCAGGAGTCGACGCGGTCGTGACCGCCGAGTCGGTCTCCATCGACCACTCGGCATTGGTGCGAGGCCCTGCGGTGCTGGGCCACGACGTGCGGATCCTCGCCAAGGCAATCGTACTCGGCCCGTGCACGGTCGGCGACGGCGTCATCGTCGGTCGGGGCTGCGTCGTTCGCAACAGCGTGCTCCTGCCGGGCGCTTCGATTCCCGCGGGGGCACGTGTCGATTCGTGCGTGGTGGGCGACTCCCCCAGCAGCGCCCCGGCAGGCCGGAACGTCAACAGACCGAGAGTTGGGAATGGCGCCAGTAACTGGAACGATTCAGCACCGCAGGACGGCGCTATCCCATCATTGAAAAACATGTTTCCTCGCACGCTTAAGCGAACTGCAGACATTGTTCTATCATCGATCGCGCTGGCGCTTCTTGCGCCGGCCTTCCCGCTTGTAGCTCTGGCAATCAAGCTAAGCAGCCGCGGTCCGGTGTTCTACGTGGACCGTCGTCAGACGATGGGTGGGCGGACATTCGGCTGCCTCAAGTTCCGCACGATGGTCGTCGATGCCAAGAACCGCGAGGAAGAGCTTCGCACGGCGAATGCGGTCGACGGCCTGCATGTGGACATTTTGGATGACCCCAGGATCACACGGATCGGGCAGCTCCTGCGTCAAACCAACCTCGATGAGACCCCGCAGTTCATCAACGTTCTGTTGGGGCACATGAGCCTCGTAGGCCCCCGTCCGTCCCCCGACAACGAGAATCGGCTCTGTCCTGCGTGGCGGGAGGCCAGGCTGTCCGTTCGCCCCGGGATCACAGGGCTATGGCAGGTGTGCCGATCACGCTACCGCGGGGACAACGACTTCCAGGAGTGGATTTACTACGACATCGAGTACGTGCGGTGTCAGTCCATCGGGTTGGATTTGCGCATCATGTGCAGGACACTCCAGATCGTGGCAGTGGGCTTTCTGCCCGTTCTCCGTCGCCTGGGACTGCCGCGGACAGGCCCGACGACGTGGTGGCAGCCCAAGGCAGAAAGACAGACCCGCCATGGTGGGCGAGCGGCGATAGCATGAAGTCTGGCGGACGCACCGTACCCACAGCCATGAGCGAGCCCAGGGCGCATCAGTCGGCGCAGGCCCTTCAGGTGTCAGCACCCGGAGGCCGAGCACATCGCCTCGGACTGTCGCCGCAACTGTCAGGGAGGAAACAGGAATCGCGCCCGGAACATAAGACTATGGAGTGGAGGACGCCTCATGGTCTTTTTTGTGGGCGGCTTCGGCCAGGGCGATGAGGAACTGCTCGGCGACCCAGCGGCTGCCGTCCTGGTTGAGGGTGCCCACGCCGGTGGACACTGCGTGCTCGCCAGCCAAAAGGTAGACCTTCCGGCCGCCGACGAAGGCATAGTACCGCTGCCCGGCCGGCGTGCACGACTCGACCAGAGCCAGGTCGAAGAGCGGATCGAGGTGGCTGTAGGTGTCTTTGAGAAAGGTGTTGAATTTCTGACGACATAGATTGTCCTGCCAGATGCTCGGCCGACCGACGAGGCATTTGGCGGTTTCGCGGAAGCCCCTTCGCAGGCAGCCGGGCCTGGTGCACAGAGGAACCGTGACGTGCATGATGGTGACGGCAGGATGGCTGCGCCGCAGTTGGTCCACCATCCGGCGGTACTGCGAGATCGCCAGATCGAGGTCTGTTTCGGCGCGAATATCGCTGAAGCAGAACTTCAGTATGGCGATGTCGGGCTTGGGGGAAAGACCTTCGTCGAGCAGTTGGAGGAACTCGTCGATCTTCGTTTGGGGATAAAAGCATCGGCCGACGTGGCCGTGGGCGATAAAGCCGGCGGCTGCATCTTTGCTCTGTTCGAGCGAAACAACCGGAAGCTCAGCCAGACCGACTTCCGGCAGCAGATCCTGTAGACCAGCGACGATCTGGTCGCCCAGTTCCTTGTGGGCGAACAGGATCTTCTTACCCGCCAGCGCATGCCAATGTTCTTGAGGAACGTCGGCAATAACGGGCAGGGCGACTGTGACGGGCTCGGTGTGGATCCGAAAGATGGATACGTATATCCAACCGGCCACAACGAGCACGCCGACCAGGAGCAGAGCAAGCACGTAGCCGTAGCGGCGTTTCAGGGCAGATACCGCGTCGGCCAACATGGTTTCGGCCCTCCCGGCGTGCTTGCCCCTTGCAGGGTACTGAATGCCTCGGGGCCGTGCAACGAGCCGGCCTGTATTGAGGAGGAACAATGACGTCGGTGGAATCCTCACGTCACGTTGCACGATTCCGGCGACCGGGAAGATTCGATGTATGCTTCAAAGCCCCGCCTGGTCGAGACGGTGAATGAAGTTCTGCTTCCTGCCGTGCCGGCTTCGGATTTCTTGCGTGTAGTCGGCGAACCGGCTGGTTTGCTTCGTCAGCTTCGCCACTTCCGCAAGGTCGGTCAACAGCTCGACGGCCCGATCGTAACGATTGGGCTGCCTTGTGGCGATCAGGGTCTCGATGTCGCTGCGAACCTGCTTCTCGCGGCCGACCAACCCTTCGATGTGTCGCTTTCGTGCGGCGGCTCGCTGGCGCTCCAGACGCTCCTTCTCTTTGGCCCGCTGCTCGGCAAGGCGGCGTCGGCGTTGCCGGGTCAGGCTGCGGGCCTGCGCAAGCAGTTCAGCGACGGTTCGCCTCGGCGCGGGTGCGGTTGTGTCTCGTCCCGATCCGTCGTCGGAGCTTCGCATGAAGTCGTTCAAGAGTTCCCATTGGAGATTGGCGCCCGCGCCTCTGGCAACGCGCAGCAGAAGGGCGTCTTTGGTGGAACTGCTCAGCGAGCGTATCCAGGCGCGCAGTTGCTTCTCGGGGGGCAGGGCCTGCCCTGAAAGCGGCTGGCTGGCCTGGGCAGCGGCCGAGACAAGATCCGGATCGATCCGGAGGAACTCGACAAGCTCCGTCAACGACGCGGACAGGTCGTTCAGGCCCGGAGGCACGGGCGGTTCCTGATCGTGCTCTTCCACATCCTCGTGTTCGACCCCCAGAAGCCACCCGAGGTACAAGGCGCGGTGGTCGCCGCTGAGGATGTCTGACCGCAGGCGGATGAGTCCGCCGAGGTGGGTCTCGTCCTCTTCCCAGTCCGACGGCTCCTCTTCGGAACAGAACTGGATGAGTGTGTGCTTGCCACGATCTCGAATGGCGAGGGCCTCGTCGCAGGCATAGGCCCTCGCCTCGGCACCGAAGACGTCGCGCGGAACCCGAAACATCAGCCAATGGATTCCCCAGTTGCTCTCGTAGAGGAATGCGTCGAAGTACTTCTCGAGGAGGCGGCAGGGGTCGGCCTTCAGATTGCCCCACTGGTATGTGTTGACGAAACTCGTCGGCGTGATTCTCGCGCGGGTGGAGATCGCGCGAAGCTCAGCCATCTGCTGCTCGCTCAAGGGACGATCTATCGCCTGGAACTCGTAGTATTGATACTCGCTCATCGGCCAAGCCCTTTCCGATTTGTGTCAGCGGCCGATCTGCTCCACCAGTGCAGCCCGAACCTTGACCAGCATACCCCGGCTGTGGCTGTAGGGAACCGCACGGAGATGTTGGAGCCGACCCACGACAATGCCCGCGTGCACGCCGACGCTGTCAGCGAACTTCCGGATGGCTGCTTGGGAGAAATAGGGCTTCGTTCGGGCGACGAACGCGTCCAACTCCTTGTCTGGCACGAGCCACTGGCACGCCAAGGCGTCTGCGGCCTGTTCGTCCTGCGACTTATCTTCTCTGGGCTCGGCGTTGGGGCCGACGAGGTTGTCGTCCACGTGGGCGGCGTACGCGGCGCTTAGCCGGATGTGGGCCAGCTCGTGCATGAGGGTGAACCAAAAGGAGTCGATCCGATCGTACCGCAATGACACCGCCACGACCGGTGACTTGGCATCGAGCCAGAGGGCGGCTCCGTCGATGTAGGTCTGCGGCAGATGCTCGACGACGACGAGCCGCACGCCCAAACCGGCCAATGCTTCGAGCAGTTGGGCCAGAGCTTCGTCCTCGATGGAAAGCTGAGCAAGCTTCGGGACCTGAGCATTGAACCGGCGCCGGTCGAAGCGTTTGACCTTCTGCCGGCTGGCCTGTTGCCGGGCACGACAAGCCCAGGCGATCTGCGCCGGGGAGAACTCACCATAGGGATCGGACTTGCGGGCCGCCAGGGACAGGTTGGGCGTCTCGTCGATCGAGTCGATTTCCAGCAGTCGGCACACCTCGCGCTCGATAATGTCCAGATCGCTGGTTCTGCTGATCCAGCCCTTTTTGGCGAGGTCTTTGACGGGGGCGAGGGAGTAGATTTTCGCCCGCCGGGCGATCTGGTCGTTACCGCCGCCTTGATGATGGAGCAGATCGAGGCGGTAGGCCGACTCCAGGTTCAGCCAGAATTCTGCGCTCGTGCCGAATGCTCGGGACAACTCGACGGCCGTCGCGGGGACGATGGCTTTCTTACCGCTGACGATCTCGTTGATGGCCTGGATGGGCCGCCCAAGGATCTCAGCCAGATCGGACTGGGTCCATCCCCGCGCATCGAGTTCGTCCTTGAGGATCTCCCCCGGTGCGATCGGCCGAAATGGTCGCAGCTTCTCGGTCATGGCCCTAATCTCCGTAATGCTGGGTGATCTGGTCGATCACGACGACCTTCCTGTCCTGCCTGTTGACGATCCGCAGAATAAGCCGCCAGCGGCCCTTGAGCCGCAGGGAGTAGCTCCCGGCGTAGTTGCCTTTAAGCTTCTCGAAATGGACGCTGGCAGGCACCCGCAGGTCACGCTCATCCCTAGCGGCATCAATCGTCCGCACCCGCCTCAGGAACGAATCCACGACGCCCTCGGGATAGGCGTGCGCCCCCGTTCCTCGGGTATAGAGCTTCTCAAGCTTGCCATCCGAGAACTCGAAATCCACTGACGGCCTCCGTGCCTATAGTAATCTACCCCGCGGCTGCACCGTTGTCAAGCGCCTTTTCACCCTAAGGGTGAAAAGATGAATGTAATAGAGGAGCCGCCGCCGACCGTTGGTCCAGGCCGCTATCGGTCCCCGACCCACCTGCATTGTCATGGCTTCCCGCAATGGCGAAGCTCGCGCCGGGAAATGCATTTCCCGCCCCAGAGGCGAGCCGACGAGTCTAACGTGGAGGCGACACTACCACAATGGTGCGACTCCGGATTGTGTCCGGCTGTGCGAGGAGCCCCGACGGGTCGCGACCGGTGCACGGGTGCTTTGGCGCGTGGTGGGTGTGGCTCACACCACCCTGAGTTTGCCCCTGTCGCCCGAGCCGACGGATCTTGCGCAGTGTGACGGTGTCGAAGAGCGAGTCGGGCTGGCGGCTGGAGTATTCGGACGCCGGTGGGGGCTGGCCAGGCCACACACCCTCGCGCGTCGGCGGCAGGGCAGGCTGCGTTTATCGGGCCCGGCTGGTCGAACGCGATCAAATCGCGACCGCGGTTAGCCTGCCGAAGACTTGAATGTGATACTACTTCTGTGCGGGTCACGACGCTGAGGTAATTGAGGTAATTGCTGTGCGAGGGGATCAGAAGCATAAGCCCGCATCGCAGGTCCGCCTGTTCGTCGGTATCGGTCTGCTGGCGGCGCTGGCCGTCGAGCTGGGCGAGGCAACCGACGCGCGGAGCGGGGCGTCGAGTTCTCGGGCGTTTTCGTCGCCGGCGGTAGCGCTGGCACGGAATGCGAGCGTCTCCGGTCAACTGCCCGCGCGGACCGACCCGACGAGGCTGTTGGAGACGGCGTTGACGCGCTGCCGGCAGTCGGTGGCCGATTACGTCGGCACGTTGAGCAAGCAGGAGCGGATAGCGGGCCAGCTCGGGCCTCGTCAGCAAATCCGCGTGAAGTTCAGGCGCGAGCCCTTCAGCGTATTGCTGCACTGGGTCGAGAACCCAAAGGATGCCCGGCGCGTCCTCTACGTCCAAGGCGAGCGGGTGGACAAACAGGGCCGAGAGATGGCGTTGGTCCAGCCGGAAGGGCCGATTGCCCGCCTTATCTTCCCGGCACTGGCCATACCGATTCACGGAGCCGGGGCGCACACGATGTCGCGCCTGACCATCGATCAGTTCGGATTCGAGAACGGACTGGCGCTGATCCTGAAATATGCTCGACTGGCCGGCAACGAAGGTATGCCGAGTCTGCGCTACGCCGGCGTGGGCACGGTGGGCGAGCGGTCGACACACGTCGTAGAGCGTCGCCTTCCTTATGAAGGTGAGAAAGCGACCTATCCGGACCGCACGCTGATCGTTCATCTCGATCGCGAGCGGCTGGTCCCTCTTGCGATTCACTGCTACGCCGACGACACCAAAGAGGAGCTTCTGGCCAGCTACGTCTTCAGCGATGTCCAGCTCAACGTGGGCCTTACCGATGAGGATTTCCTTCCCCAGGGCAACGGCTTCTAGGCCGACAGACCCCAACCGACCGACAAGAACAGCAGCACGCCGCTTGCAGGCCTGTCCGTTGCGGACCCCATTGGCTTGGCGACAAGCCTACGCTGATTCCTGCGGGCAAGGCTGTGTTGTCTGGCACGTCAGCGGCGGCGACGTTGGGAGCCTACGAAATCCGAACGCCGTCTGCCGGCGAAGTGTCGCCTGACATCATCGACGAAAGATCGACATGTGAACCGTGCGGTGCCGTCGCCTCAGCGAGGGACGCCGGCGGCAAGCGGTCCTATGTTGCTATCGGCATGGCGGACCCGTCGCAGACCGATCTTGACGGTCTCGGGGCCGCTGTCGATGTGCATGAGCAGCAGTTCGTAGGGCTCTCCCGATCGCCCGAGCACGGTCACGACGCTGCCAGTCCGCAGGTTGGATAACTTCGCGACGCGCTTGTTGCCCACGTACAATTCCATATCGGCGTCGAGCGGGAAGAAATCGGTGTCTTTGACCCTGACGAAGATCCCATCGGTCAGTAATGCTCTCTCGGCGTAGCGGGGATCGTCTCTGCTGACACAAACGACCAACGCCACGTCGGCCTCGGACACACTTTGCCCGCGGCGCACGGTCGGCTTCTGACGGTATGGGTTGACTCTCCGCGCGACGCGCGCCGGACGTTGCGGTTTGTCGGCACGCTTGACTACGGTTTTCGCCGACGGCGCCGGTGCTGTCGGCGGTCCTGCGGCGACCGTCCGTTTGCTTGGCACTTGCGGCGTGGAGGCCGAGGCGATCGCAGACGAGACTGGGCTCTGTGGCCGAGGCAATCGCGCTTCGGATGGTTTGCTTTCGGGCGGCGTCAAGGCCACCTTTATCGGCGGCTTGACGGGCATCTGGCGCGGCGCTTTATCGGCGCGTTTGGCCACGGTTTTCACCGCCGGCGCCGGTGCTGGTGCTGCGGGCGGCGGTGTGGCGACCGTCGGTTTGCTTGGCACTCGCGGCGCGGAGGCGGCGGCGACCGCAGACGAGGCTGGGCTCTGTGGCTGAGGCGATCGCGCTTCGGATGATTCGCTTGCGGGCGGCTTGGCAGAAGGGGGCGCCGGCAAGGCTACCTTTTCCGGCGGCTTGACAAGCGCCGTTGTGGCCACCGCGTCGGGCCCGATAGGCAAAGCGATCTGATCGGGGTGCTGGTGGGCAAGCTGGCGCAACGCGTCGATGCTGGGCTTCTCGTCCGGCTTGATCATCAACACCTGCTGATGACACACTGCAGCGCGCCGCCAATCGTTGGTCGTCGCCGCGGCGAGCGCCTGCTCTCGCCAGTACGTCAGTGCAGCAGGAGCATTGCGCAGCAATCCCGCTGCCGCCGCTTGGTTTTGGGGGTCTAGCGTCAGCGCCTCGCGGCACAGTTGATGAGCCTTATAGTGTTCTCCCCGCTGCTCATACATGCGAACATAGTCGGGATTGCAGCCGGTCCACAGTAGAAGGGCGAGTCCGGCCGTCAACCAGTTGTGTTTTAGGTTTGGCAGCATCAGCGTACTCCTCCGTCTGCCGACACCAGGGGTTGGTCTAATGGATGTGGCAGATCGTCGATTATTCGTGGGGCGATGACCACTCGAATGAAGTTGCTACTCGTAGCCGATACGTGGCCGCCATCCCATCCGTAGGCCAGGTACCCCGGCCGCCAAGGCAGCGGGACCACTTTGCGGTACAGGTTCCTTGATTCGGTGCTCTGGTGGTTTGGCAGAACGAAGCCGGCCCGACCTGCGGGCCTTCCGCCTGCCATCCCCGCGCTGCAGGCCGTCGAGAGGATGCCGTCTTGCGTGCTCGTCGTGAAGTACAGCCTGCCCTTGACGTGCCTCAAAGCCTCGCTCAGGTCGTGGCGACTGCTAATCGAGGGGCTCAGCAATACGACGTGGTCGACCGCCACCGTAGGCGGCAGCTTCTCCAGCCCGCAGACGACCACTCGACTGCCGGCCGACAGACCCATCACTACGATCTTGCCGTTTGGATTCGCTTGCCGCAGCCGGGTGATTCGCTGCGCCAGCGCGCGGGTTCGCGGGTGACTCGGGCCGACTACCAGATGATCGTGCAACGGCCCCAGTCCGCTGGCCCAGCCGAACCGCTCCACCGGTCCGGCAAAGCCCGCCTGCCGGAGGCCGGCGCGCACGGGACCGTCACCGGTGTACCAGCCTGCTCCGTCGAGAAAGATCACCCTGGGCGTGGATAGGTCTGAGGCGCAGCCGGCCAGCAGCGCGACCAGCACCACGCCCAACAAGGGGAGGCAGGCTCTTGCGATCACGTTCGTGCTGTCCGGCGAGCGGAGGGCAATCGGTCGTTGGCGGCCTGTCCAGATGGTCTCGCCGTTGTGCAGCCACCGACAATCGGCCCCCTCACGTAGGGACTGAGTGATCTGCACGCGGCAGTGCAGGCAGGACGGCGCGACCTGGCGAGGCGAACTGGGCACGATACTAATCTCCGGGCTGTTTCTCGGCGTTGAGCGCACTGAGTCTCCCGAGGGCGTCGGTCCCGAGGTAGGTGTTCTCCGGCCTGGCGGGCCGCTCGCGGTGTGGGTTGGCGCCCGTGCCGGCCGGGGTTTCACCCGCAGTCGGCTGGGCGGAGGCCAAGGCAACCGGCTGCGCGCGGACGCGGGCGAGGCTGCGCTGAGCCAGCGCCTTGTCCAGCGGTTGGAACCGACAGACCCGCGCGAAGAAATTGGCGGCAGTCTCCGGCGTCCGTTCGTGGCCCAGCCCTTCCACGCTGTAGGCCTCGACCCGCCGAAACCCGTGCTCGCGATACCAGACGACGGCCTCTCTGGACTCCTTGCGGCATATAAGGAGATCGTTCTGGCCGAAGAAGATGGCAATCGGGGTGTCGGGGTACCGGGGGTACTCGCGGATCTGCCGCGGGTCGAGGATGCTGGCCGAAAAATTGGACTGCCGTACAGCCAGACATGCGAATCGCTCGGGGTGGCGATTGAGCACGTAGTGGGCGAGATATCCGCCCGATGACCAGCTCGTAATCAGCACGCGGTTCGGATCGGCGTCGGTTCGGCGGAGAACCTGGTCCATCATGTCCAGGATCATCCGCTCATCCCGTTCGACATAGGAATGGACGTGCTGGAGTGGAAGTTCCATGAAGATGTCGGACGTGTGCAGATCGGGGGCACAGACGATCAGGCCATAGGCGTCCGCCTGCTGCTGCCACTCGCGGATCTGTGCGCTGTAACTGTCGAACGGCTTCATGCCGTGCAGGGTTACCACCAGTGGCCACCGTTCTGCGGTCTTGTGCGGCGATGTCTGGGCCGGATATTGTCCCGGCAGATAAAGCCAGTAATGTCGCCCCGAGTTCGCCTCCACCAGGTTCGTCAACGTACCTTTGCCCGGGCTCTGGGGCACGGCACATCCGGCGGTCAGCAGGGACACCGCCAGAACGGCTGCCCGAAAGACGGTGGAGCAACTCATTTGGCATTGCGCCACGCACCGCGTGTTCCGTTGAACTACACCATGATGCAGCGTCGGCCGCAGCACGCGGGGGCTCGGGGGCGCGTCTCTGCCGCCGACGGACGATGGCTTATGACCGGTCAGGCCCGATCGCCGTGCTGAGGTAAATCTTCGGCGAAATCGCCGATCGCCTGATGTCGGATCCGGCATCTCACGCCCGACACCGGCCGCTGGTCGAACAGGAAGCTGACCCTCCCCCGCGCTGACGTTCCGCGTCGTAGTCATCAACGTGGCGTCACAGTCGAGCCCGGATACCTCCAAGGCCACGTCCGGGGCGCGATAATCGTGTCGGCGGCGTTTGCCGCATAGGTTATCGACGTCGATCCGCTCAAGATGCCGATCCAACTCCGCGCGGGTCCCCCGGCGATGACCGCCGATGGCCCGAGGCCATACCGATAACATCTCCACTCCCCGGCACCCGTTTCCACCTGGCGGAGACATCGACGCCCCCACCAACGCGTGCCGCGACGTTCATCGGGCCACACACGTTGCCCGCACCTACGACGGCGACACACTGCTGCCATGCGGACACACCTGCGCTGTGACCCGCCGAGCGCCTCTTCCCCATATATGGAATACAAACCATCGGCAGCCAAACCGGTTTTTGCGGTCGACCGTCTGTCGGCCGACATGTCCCGAGTGGCCGCTCCCCCCGACCACCGTCGGCCAGCCGAGGGGGGACGGGTAATGGGCGAGTCTTTATCGGATCTAGCTTCGCGCCAGGGCGGCGGGGGAGGCCCTTTCCGTCATCGGAACGTTTTTTCCGAAACTATCGACTTCCCTGCGAGCTTGAGATTCAGCATACTGCAGATATGTGTGCCACAGAGACACCGAAGAGGCCACTTCACCTGTACGGAATGGGTGGGCCTCAACGGTCGGTACGTGTTTTGCGTCGGCGGGCGGCTGTGGGGCCCTACACCCTGCACGGCCTGCGGCGGTCGTGCATCACCAACTGGGCCAGCCGCCTGCCGATCCACGTGGTCCAGCGGTTGGCCGGCCACAGCGACATGGCCACCGCCGAGCGGTACTACCTCTCGGTGCGGGCGGAGGACCTGCAGGCGGCCCGGCGGATGGGGTCTGAGCTATTAGGTCCGTCCGTGTCGCAAAGTGACCCACTTTGTGACGCACTTGCCAATTTGGCAGGGTTTCCGACCAATTGCAGCCAATAGGGATAGCCGTAAGATACTGAGCTACAAGGGCTTACAGAAGCGTCCCCGACAGGACTCGAACCTGTAACCTTTGGCTCCGGAGGCCAACGCTCTATCCAATTGAGCTACGGGGACTCTTGCAGCATCTCTCAGTATAGCGGGCATAAGGCGAAGTGCAAGCAGGCGGCGCCTCTAGCTCGCGGCCCGACTGGCGGCGCGGATCGCCTGCCGCAGCCAACTCAGACGGCCCGTAGGTATCAGGCCGTAGTTCTCCAGGTACACCTGCCTGACCCCGCGATCGGCCAGGCCCGCCAGCGTCCGCACCAGCGAGGGCGCGTCCGGGCACCGCGGCGGATACGCGTGGACCCGGACGGCCGGCGAGCCCGCCCCGCCCGCAGCCGCCGACAGTTGCCTCAGATGGTCTATGACGGCCTGCACGTTCGAGCCATCGATGGTAACCAGGCACGTATCGACCTGGTCTGCCAGCAGCGAAACGTCAACGCCTGCCACCGTCGCGCATGAAGGAAGGTGGTACACCAGCCGGCACGAGCAACTCGATCGCAGGCGATGTACCCATTCGGCAATCAACCGGCAACGCATGGCAACATACTCAACCAGCAGCGTGTCGCGCCCGAGATAGGAGTCAAGATCTTTGGGCTCACATCGCCCTGAGCTATGCCAACGCTCAAGCGCAACGCGAACAGATCGTACGACCGGCTCGACGTCCAGACCCGAGTCGATCGCTCGCTGCCGACACGACTCGCAGAAACACAGGCCGCTCAGGAACGTCTCCACGCATCCGGGTTCCAGGCCCGAGTGTGCATGAGCGTGCGCGTGGCGCGGCGGGTAGAACGCCGAGTCAAGCACGATCGACTCGGCGCCGTAGTTGCTTGACACGTCACCTACAAGCTCGCACACGTACTGGCGAACCTCCGGATTGGATGGACACAGGCCCATGTCCAGAGAGGCGCCGAACACGTCTTTGCCCACAGCCCACCCATAGCGGCTTACCAGCGTCGAGCCGTGACACGCGACGACCCATAGGTGAACAGCCAACCCGGCGGCACGGCTCGCCTCACAGACGCCGGAGAGAGGATTGCGCCGGCCCAGCCATCCGGCCACGGAGGCACGAATCCGCGTGCTGGCGTACCGCTGACGGTCGGGCTGGAAGTAGGCAGCCGCCTCGTGATGGTACCGGCGAGCGTGCGCTGCCTCGTGCGGACGGATCTGGTCGATGCTGTGGTAGGTGGCCGGCACACACACGCCGGTAGCGCCGATCTCGCCCGCCAACCGGTCGACGACCGCCTCCACGCCTTCGTCCAGCAGATCCCACAAGTAGCAGCCTACGATTGTTTGCATGGCCGGCTCGACTGTCCGCGTGCAAGGCGGTGCATGTCCCAAAAAGGTGAACAATCGCGACCGGCAGCGCCCTTCAGTCGCAACGGCCCCGCCGAGTCGCCGTCACGCGGCTTGCACCACAGACAAGCTCTTACTAGCATACCGCGCCAGAACCTGCTGCAAAGGAGTACCCATGGCCTGCCATCTGAAGGTTTGGAGCCGCGAGTCCGGGCAGTGCCAAAGCTACGTTTGCGACGAGGAGAACACCGGCAAAATCATCGAGGACGACCGCGTATCCAAGAGTAAGGGCACCTATACCGATACAGGCCACGCCGAGTTCAGCGTTGATTGGACCCAGTGCCGACTGATCCATTTCGTCCGCAAGGCCGAGAGCTAGACCACCGCGACCAACTGGCCGTAACCCAATACGCCCGGTTTGCTAGAAACCTGACTCTGCCTGCTTTAGAAGCCGGGGGCTGTCTCTTCTGTGATAGCGTAAGGCACGGCGATGATGGCCGAGGCAGCCTTGCCCCAGAACCCGTCAAAGTGCCAATCGTCGTCCAGCCAACTCCGCATGTAAGCCATCTGGCCCATGTGGTAGAGTTCGTGGGTCATCAGGCGCATGAGGATATAGCCCAGCTTCACCTCCCGATCCCCGTAGAAACGCCTGGGCCTTGCCAGGTCGTCGTCACTCGCGGCGGCCAGGACCGTTTCGATGTCCCTCTCGGCAAGGTCTATCTGCTCGAACACGAACGCGCGTCGGATCGGGTACTCGGTCGGCACGTATGTGCGCTCCGTTCGCTCGAAGACAGGCTGCCGGTTCATGAAGTACCGCTCCGCCCCTGCACAGTGCAGGGCAATCTGGCCGACGGACATTTTGCGTTCGCTCGGCGCGTAGTTCAGATGCGCGGTGCTTATGCCCTCGAGGGGCACACGAAAGCTGTCCCGAACCACGCGAAACGCCCGCAGGATCTGCTCGCAGACCGAATCCATGAATGTACCTCCCGGCGAGCCGTTTGATACGCCCGCTGCTTCAGTCCCCGATCCCAGACCGCCTCAAGGTAACAACAGAGCCGACCCTTTCGGATCGGCTCTGAAGGTGCATATCGACGCCCGTGAACTACATCTCGTCCCGGTCAACGCTGCCCGACAGGAACATACTCCGCCTTGGTAGGTCCGGTATAGATCGCCCGCGGCCTGAAGATACGATTGCCGGCCAGGTACTCGAGCACCCGCGCACACCAGCCCGAAATGCGGCTGACGGCGAAGATGGGCGTGAACATCGCGGTCTCAATCCCCATCGCCCGATAGACCAGGCCGCTGTAGAAATCAACGTTCGGGAAGATCTTCTTCTCCGCCCCGAGTTCGCTGCACACCACGCCGTCGAGCTTGACGGCCGTCTCGTACAGCGTCCGATGCTTGGTGCCCTGCGTCATCATGTCGGCCAGCGGGCCCAGGATGCGAGCCCGAGGATCATACGCCTTGTACACGCGGTGTCCGAAGCCCATCACCCGCCGCTTGGCCTTCCGCGCTTCGGCAAACCACTTATCGACCTTATCGGCGCTGCCGATCTCGTCCAGGTCATGGAGCACCCGCTCGTTGGCCCCACCGTGCAGCGGGCCTTTGAGGCTGCCGATGCCCGCCGTGATCGAGCTGTACATGTCCGACAAAGAAGAATTGACCACCATGCTGGTGAACGTCGACGCGTTCATGCCATGGTCGGCATGCAGAATCAGCGAGACGTCCATGATGCGCTCGTAATCGGCGTCCGGTTTCTTCCCGGTCATCGTGTAGAGGAAATTGCCGGACAAACTCAGAGAAGGATCGGGCGCCACGGGCTTCTGGCCCTGTCGGAGTCTCGCGATCGCTCCGGCAAGCGGCCCCATCTGGGCGATCAGCTTGATGGCGACCTCGGTCTCGGCCTCCACGGACGTATCCTCGGCGTTGTCATCAAGCATGCCGAGCACCGAGACGCCGGTGCGCAGGGCCGACATCGGGTGGGTCTTGGCGGTGGGCACCGACGAAAGCACGTCAACGACCTCGCGAGGCAGGGGTGCATAGGACGCCAGGTTCTTCTTGAAGTCGGCCAGTTCCTTCGCGGTGGGTAACTTCCCGAACAGCAGCAGGTAGCTGGTTTCCTCGAAGCTGCTGTGTTCGGCCAGGTCGAAGCAGTTATACCCCCGGTAGACCAGCCATCCCTTCGTACCGTTGACGTAACCAATTGACGTACCGCAAGCGATCGCGCCTTCCAGCCCGCCACCAACCTCGCATACAATGGGAAACTTGCACTCGCCGGTCAGCTTACCCTCCGGCTCGCTGTCGGTTTCGCGCTGCGCCTTCACCGCAGCTTCCCGGATGATCTTACTGATGTCTGCCATACGTGACACTCCTTTCTCAACGCACCTGCGTTCGACGAAACAATGAGATGAACGGCCCACGGCGAAGATGGTACCGCTAGCCGCTTCGGTTGTGAAGAATATCCTGCCTGGCAATCCGAAGGCGTCGGCCCCCGCTGGCTGGCATCCTGCCAGCCGCCTCAGACGGGGGTTGCTCGCCGTGCGTCCGGGGTTACACTGTTCCGCAACTCCTTCACCTACGGCGTGTTAGGGAGCAAACCATGAAGATCCACGAATACCAGGCCAGAGCGCTGCTGCGACAGGCAGGACTTCCCGTGCCAACCGATACGATCATTGCCAGTGCCGACGAGGCCGTCGACGCGTTCCAGCGCCTCGCCGCCCCACAGGTGGTCGTCAAGGCCCAGGTCCACGCAGGCGGTCGCGGAAAGGCGGGCTACGTAACGCTTGTCCGCACAGCCGAACAGGCCGAACAGGACTGCCGACGGATTTTCAGCAAGCCAATGGTCTCCGTGCAGACCGGCCCGCAGGGCGTCAAGGTGCGCAAAATCCTATTGGCCACCGCGGTCGATATCGAGAAGGAGTACTACCTCGGCATCGTGGTCGATCGCGTCCGCAACCGTCCTGTGATGATGGCCAGCGCCGAAGGGGGCGTCGAAATCGAACAGGTCGCACGCGACAAGCCCGAGGCCATCCACAAAGCCTGGCTGCATCCGCACCTCGGCCTCCAGAGCTTCCAGGCCCGTCAGTTGGCTTTGGCGATTGGCATGCGCGGCGATCAACTCAAACAGACCGTGCCCATTATGACTCGACTGGCAAAGCTCTTTTTGGAGAAAGACTGCAGTCTGGCCGAAATCAATCCCCTCATATGCGCTCCGGATGGGAAGATCTGGGCCATCGATGCCAAGTTCAACTTCGACGATAACGCCCTGTTCGCACACAAAGACCTTCAAGAGATGTTCGATCCAGCCGAAGAGGACCCCAACGAACTACGGGCCAAGCAGTTCGACCTCTCCTACATCAGTCTGGACGGCAATATCGGGTGTCTGGTCAATGGCGCGGGGCTGGCCATGGCGACCATGGACATCATTAAGCTCCACGGAGGCGAGCCCGCGAACTTCCTCGACGTGGGCGGCTCCGTGACCGCCGAGGGAGCCATAGAAGCGTTCCGCATCATCCTTGCCGACCCCAAGGTCAAGGGCGTGCTCGTCAATATCTTCGGCGGCATTGCCAAGTGCGACACGATCGCCGAGGCCCTCATCACCGCGGGCAACCAGGTCGGCTTTGAGGTGCCCGTCGTGGTCCGACTGGAGGGTACCAACGTCGAGAAGGCCCGGCAGATGCTCGCCGAGGCCGCTACAGCCCTGCCCACGTTGCAGACAGCAGCCGACCTGACCGACGCAGCCAGAAAGGTCTGTCAGGCCGTATAATCAGCAGATAGGAGTCGGACACCAATGAATGAGCACACAGGCGAAGCAGATGCGGCCGCCTCTGGGTACATGAAAGCCCTTCTCGTGACGGTGCTGGCCGATGGAAAGGTCACCGACGCGGAGAAGCGCCTGATCGACCGGATCCAGCGACGTCTTCACATCGACGATCAGGAACTGCACCGGCTGGTCAGAGAGGTTGGCACCGGCCAGCAGCTCGACCTACCTGCCGACGAGCAGGGCCGACGTGCCACGCTCGAACTCATGGTGGTGACGGCGGCCATCGACGGCCAGGTCAGTCCCGACGAGCAGAGGCTGCTGGTGGACATGGGGCAACGACTAGGCCTGGTCGACCAGAGCTGGCAGGAACTCTACGAAGAGGCCTTGCTCAAGGCCGAGCGAATCCGAGCGCGGCAGCCCGAGAGAACCGGCGACCCACACCCGCCGCCAGACGCCGCCGCACCGGCGGCGCAGGCGCCCCAGCCTTCGAAGGTCGAGCAGGCTGAAGAGCTGATCGAGCAGTTCTATCTCCACCTCGCCGAGTGGGCTGACCCCGCAGAGCGGGCCACACGGTTCCTCGAACTTGGGTCGCCGGCGGTGATCCCGCTTATCCGGGCTTTTGAGAGTTACCGGGTTCCCGAGCAATGCCCCGACGTTACGGGCTTCCGCGTCATCATCGCCCAGCTCTTGGGGCAACTGGGTGACCGCCGAGCGGTCTACTATCTGGCCGAGCTGCTGGGCCTGGGCGACCAGGACAACGAACTGAGCAACGCCCCGTTGCGAGGCGCTGCCGCCGAGGCGTTGGGCAGGCTGATCGGCCAGGACCTCGAGCGCGGGCCGTCCGGTGCCGCCGCAACCCGACAGTGGTGGCGCGAAAAGGGGCAGGGCCACTACAACCCGGCCATCTAACTCGCCTCGAACGCCGTTTGCAGCAGATCGTCGACACGCGCCGAAGACAGCGTGTAACCCAGGCGACGCGCAAACGCATCCGCCAGCGCCGCGTACACCTGCTCCATCGAGGCATCGCAGCCCAAACGCTGCATCGACGTCACCCCTCGGTCGGTCAGGCCACACGGGACGATCGCATCAAATGGCGCCAGGTCGCCGCTCACGTTGAGCGCGAAGCCATGCATCGTTACCCATCGGCGGACCCCCAGCCCGATCGCGGCGATCTTGTCACGCCCCACCCATACGCCCGTGTACCGCTCGTCGTGCCCGGCGCTAATCCCAAACGTGCCCAGCGCGTCGATGATCGCCGCTTCGATGTCCCGGAAAAGTCGCCTCAAATCCATGTACAACTCGGTCAAATCCAGAATCAGATACCCCACCGCCTGTCCCGGACCGTGGTATGTGATATCGCCCCCGCGGTTCGTGCGCACCAGTTCAATGTCGGGGCGCGACACAAGCAGGTGCTCAGCCCTGCCCGACCGGCCGAGCGTGAAAACCGGCGGGTGCGCCAGCAGCAGAAGTACGTCGTGGACCAGGCCGTCGGCACGCCGCCGGCGAAGCTGGTTCTGAATCTCCAGCGCCTCGTGGTATGGCACGACGCCAGGCCGACAGACCAGCAACTTCGGCTTCATGGCCCGGCCTCGGCAGCATGATAGGAGCTGCGCGCCAGCGGGGCCGCCAGCGCCCACGAAAACCCCATCTGCCGTGCCTGTTCGGCAAACCGGTCGAACTGCTCGGGCGTGACGAACTCCGCCACCGGAACGTGTTCCCGCGTCGGCCGCAGGTACTGACCCAACACAACCCGATCGCAACCCACCTGCCGCAAGTCCACTAAGGCCCCCAGAACCTCATCCTCGGTCTCGCCAAGTCCCACCAGGATCGCCGACTTGGTGACGACGTCCGGACGTATGCGCTTGGCCCGCGCCAGCACGTTCAACGAGCGTTCGTAGTCGGCCTGCGGGCGGACCATCGGATACAGTCGCGGCACGGTCTCGATGTTGTGAGCCAGCACACTTGGACCCGCGGCAAGTACGTCGCTCAAGTCGCTAAGATCGGGAATCAACGCCTCGACCGCGAGTTCCGCAAGACGCGCCCTGACCGCGCGAATCACAGCCGCCCAGTGCTCGGCGCCACCATCGGGCAGGTCGTCGCGCGTCACCGACGTCAGCACCAGATACCGCAGCTTCATACGACGGGCGGCTTCCGCGATTCGTTCGCCTTCTGTCGGATCAAGCGGCTGCGGTGACGCTTGGGCCACGTTGCAGAACCGACACCGGCGGGTGCAGACCGATCCCATCAATATGAACGTGGCCGTTCCTCTCGCGAAGCACTCAGCCACATTGGGGCAGGCCGCGTACTGGCAGACCGTATTCAGATCCAACTCCTGCAACAGACGCCACACCTCGCGGGTCTGCGCGCACCGCGGATGGCGCACACGAAGCCACGGAGGCTTCCTCTCGGACGAGACGGCATAGGTTGTCGCACTGCTGGTCATCCGCTCACGCACCGTTCGGCGCCGCAGATTGCGGCAACCCATTGTTAGCGTAGCCCTTGCATCGGCCCATGGGTACCGCAGACTACCGTGCCGCAGCCAACATGCGTAACCTGCTTTCGGAAAAGGGTTTACGCCGAAAGATCCATGTTGCGTGCCGCAGCCACCTCGTCCAGCCGACCAACCGGTGTGGTGGTTGGGGCAGCCTTGAGGACGTCCGGTTGGCTTTCGGCCTGCTCGGCGATCTCGATCATCGCGTCGCAGAAGGCGTCGAGCATTTCCTTGGACTCTGTCTCCGTCGGCTCGATCATCAACGCCTCGGGCACGATAAGCGGGAAACACACCGTCGGCGGATGAAACCCTCGGTCCAGCAAGGCCTTGGCCACATCGATCGCATGGACGCCGCGCTTGTTCTGCCGGCTGGCGGAGAACACGCACTCGTGCATGCACACGCGGTCGTGCGGCAGGTCGTAATGATCTTTCAGTCGGTGCATGACGTAGTTCGCGTTGAGCACGGCGTTCTCCGCAACGCGGATCAGACCTTCCCGGCCCTGCAGCAGAATGTAGCCATACGCCCGAAGGATCACGCCGAAGCTGCCGTAGAACGGCGCAATGTAGCCGATCGAATCGGGCAGATCGTACTTCAGCGCGTACGTGCCGTCGTCGCGCCTGATTACCACCGACGTCGGCAGGTACGGCAGCAGCTTCTTGGACACACCCACCGGGCCGGCCCCGGGCCCGCCGCCACCGTGCGGCGAGCCGAACGT
The DNA here is from genome assembly GCA_035530655.1 of Phycisphaerae bacterium. GTDB lineage: Bacteria > Planctomycetota > Phycisphaerae > UBA1845 > DATKUK01 > DATKUK01. The sequence continues at coordinate 55,502 of DATKUK010000086.1, read as the reverse complement.
CTTGTGCAGATTGATGTGCACCACATCAAAACCGATATCACCCGGTCGGACCTTGCCCAGGATGGCGTTGAGGTTCGCCCCGTCGCAGTACATCAACCCGTCCACGTCATGGATCATCTCGGCGACCTTGACGATGTCCGGATCGTAGAGCCCCAGCGTGCTCGGGACGGTCAACATCGCGCCCGCTACCGTGTCGTCGATGGCCTCGGCCAATGCCTTCAGGTCCATGTTGCCCTGTCTGTCCGTGCCGACCGTGACCACCTCGAATCCGCCGATGGCGGCACTCGACGGGTTGGTCCCGTGGGCCGAATCGGGCACGATGATCTTGCGCTTCTTGTTTTTGCGGGCCCGGTGATAGGCTGCAATCAGCATGATGCCGGTCAGTTCGCCGTGTGCGCCGGCCAGCGGCTGCATGGTCACCGCCGGCATGCCCACGATCTCCGCCAGCAGCCGCTCGGTCTCGTACAGCACGGCCAAGGCGCCCTGTGTCAGCATGCCGCCTAAACGAAGCTGCGGAAGCAGCGGGTGCAGGGCCGCAAAGCCCTCGTAGTTGGCGACGCGATCGCACAGCTTCGGGTTGTACTTCATCGTGCACGAGCCGAGCGGATAGAAGATGCTGTCCACGCCCACGTTGCGCGTGCTCAACTCCGTGAAGTGCCGTACCGCATCCAACTCCGACACCTCCGGCAGCGGCGGCGGCGATTCTCGGCGAAGCGACGCCGGCAAATCGGGTTCGGTGGGCACGTCCACTTCGGGAAGGCGCACGCCGCGCCGGCCGGGCTGGCTTCTCTCGAAGATTAGCTTCACAGCACGCCCTCCAAAGCCTCGGCCAACGCGCCGATCTGTTCCTTCGTCCGCTTCTCGGTAACGGCCACCAGCAGATCGTTTTGCATGCTCGAGTAGTACCGGCCCAGCGGAAAGCCCGCCGCAAAGCCCTTGTCGATCAGATCGCCAACGACCGCAGCCGCATCGCGCGGCAGATGAACCACGAACTCATTAAACGTCGGCAGCGTCATGTCGATCCGAACCGAAGGAATCTCGGCCAGACGCTGCTTGGCGTACGTCGCCTTGGCGGCGCAAAGACGGGCCAGCTCGCCCAGGCCCTCGCGCCCCAACAAGGTCATGTACACCAGCGAGCGCAACGCGCAAAGCGTCTGGTTGGTGCAGATGTTGGAGGTGGCCTTCTCGCGACGGATGTGCTGCTCCCTCGCCTGAAGCGTGAGCACGAAGCCCTGTCGCTGCCGGTTGTCGGTTGTACGACCGCAGATACGGCCCGGCATCTTACGCACCAGCTTCTTGCTCACGGCCATGAAACCCAGGTAAGGACCGCCGAACGACAAGGGAATACCCAAGCTCTGCCCTTCGCCGGTCACGATGTCGGCCCCCATGCTGCCAGGGCTCTTGATCAACCCAGCCGCAACCGGATAGAAGGACACGATCGCCAGGGCTCCAGCCTGATGGACCCTCTTGATCGGCTCGGTCAGATCCTGAACCACACCGAAAAAACTCGGATTCTGAAAGATGACCGCCGCCGTCCGCCCATCGACGTGGTCGCTCAACCGATCGTGGTCAATCGCCCCACCCTCTGGCTGAACCTCATCCAAGTCAATCGCCAGGTTGGCCGTATAGCAGTCAATCATGTTGCGGTAGATCGGGCTCACACCGCCCGCCAGGACGATCTTCTCTCGCCCCGTCACTCGCAAGGCCATCATCGCCGCCTCGTACAAAGCGGTGCCGCCGTCATATAACGACGCGTTGGACACCTCCATGTCGGTCAGGCGGCAAATGCAGGACTGATACTCGTACAGGGCCTGGAGGATGCCCTGCGAGATCTCGGGTTGGTACGGCGTGTACGCGGTGTAGAACTCACTCCGGCCCACCAGAGCATCCACCGCGGCAGGGATGAAGTGGTCGTAGAAACCCGCGCCCAGAAAGCTGACCAGATTGACGGCGTTCTTTTCGGCCAGACGCCGAAGGTGATCGCGGACCTCGAACTCGGATCGACCCGGCGGCAGGTCGAACGAACGCGCCCGCTGCTCGCGAGGAATGCCCGCGAACAGATCCTCCACGCTCCTCAGGCCGATGGCCTCGAGCATCTGGTCGCGCTGCTGCTCGGTGTTGGCAATGAACACCTATCCAAGCTCCTTCAAGAGCGCCTCATACTGCTCGGGAGAAAGCAGATTGTCCAGCTCGGCGCGATCAAACTCCGCCAGCTTGCAGATCCACCCAGCTTGGTGCGGGTCTTCATTCACAATCTCCGGCGATTCCACCAGGGATTGATTGGCTTCAGCCACACGCCCGGACAGCGGCGCGTAGATGTCTGCCGCCGCTTTGACCGACTCGATCACGGCGAACTCCTCAGACTGCTTCACCTGCCGACCGTCTACAGGCAGCTCTATGTAGGTGATGTCCCCCAACGCCTTCTGAGCGTAGTCGGTTATGCCCACTACAGCCAGACCTCCGTCGATGCGAACCCACTCATGCTCCTTGGTATACCTGCAATCAGCCGGAACCACGTTCATTGCTCCTGTGTTTCATGGACCTGTTGTTTTCATTCGTGCCGTGCCACGCCCGTAAAACGGCGGACGGGTCAGCTTCGCCGGCAACGTCTGCGAGCCGATTGCGATCGCCAGCGCGTCGCCCTCCTGCCATGCCCGATCGCCCCGCACGTATCCCATTCCGACGGCCACTCCCAGGCTCGGGGCGAACGAGCCGCTGGTAACCTTACCCACGTCCTCGCCGTCGGCCAGAATGGTGAATCCGTGGCGACCGGCCCGCCGACCCGACATCACAAATCCCACAAGTTTCTCGTTCGCGCCAGCCGCCATCTGCCGCTGCAAGGCCTCGCGACCGATGAACTCCTTGCCCAACTCGACGCTATCCATCAGATCGGCCTCGAGCGGTGTTCGCTCCCGGTCCATGTCCTGACCGTAAAGACGATATCCGACTTCAAGTCGCAAGGTGTCGCGAGCCCCGAGCCCAGCCGGTTCGACCTCGGGTAGCTCCAACAGCGCCGCCCACACCTTCGTCACGCACTCGGCAGCGACGTAGATCTCGTACCCCAGCTCACCCGTGTATCCGGTACGACTGACCAGCGCGTCGAAGCCACACACCTCGGCCTGCACGCAACGAAAGTACCGCAAACCACGCAAGTCGTGCCGACACAGGGGTTGCAGCGCTTGCATCGAACACGGCCCTTGCAGATCCAACTTGCCCATCGCCGTCGATTGATCCTCAAAGCCCGTGCCCGCCGACAGGTGTTCGCCGATCCACTCAGCATCACCCTCACGCGTGCCGGCATTCACTACCACCAGGAACCGGTCCTGCGCCAAGCGGGCCACAATGGTGTCGTCGATGATCCCCCCGTGATCGTCCAGCAACAGTCCGTACTTACACGCGCCCACCTCAAGCCGTTCGACACCGCTGCTGACCAGTCGACCCAGATCGACCCCGGCGTGGCCGCCCGTGACGACAAACTGCCCCATATGACACGTGTCGAAGAGTGAAACCTTCTCACGCGTGTGGCGATGCTCGGCCAGAATGCCCTGCGAATACTGCACAGGCATCTCCCAACCGGCGAAGGGCACCATCTTGGCGCCCAGTTCAACGTGCTGGCCGCGTAACGGCGTGCTGTGGCAAAGTTCCATCTTAGGTAGTCTCACCACGCCAACGAGATCGTCACCCATCTCGATGCTATGAGCCGGGCGCCCACGCGTCAACGGACAGCTCGACAAGACCCGTCCGCCCGGCAAGCCCCACGCCGCCGACGTCTATTCCATTGAGTGCGGAGATCACCCCAGGCGGTCAAGGCGACCCTCTTGGTCGCCTCCACCTACGGTGCAGACACCAATCCAGTGCTGCTGGCCGTCTGCAACATCCACAGCCCCGGCCCCATGCCCCGCCAGCCGCATCGGTCCGTCACTCGCGTTAGTGTCGCCGCCTCCGCCCTGCCCCCTAAATTGACAGGCCCACGCCCCGGCTGTAGAAAGTGCTGTCCGCCCAGACGGCCACGAGACATCCAGGATCAGCGGGAATGACAGGACTGCTTGCCCAACTCGGCGACCGGACCCTTCAGTCTATCGCAGCATTCGGCGCCTTCTGGCGATTCTTCGGCCAGATCTCGTCGTGGATGGTGGCCGGGATCAACCGATGGCGCAACTGGCAACTGGTCGCGCCGGTGGCCTATGAGGTGGGCAATCGCAGTGTGCCGGTCATCTTGATCACCGGCACGTTCGTCGGGATGGTGCTCGCCGTCCAGGCCTACGAGCAGTTCCTCTCGGCAGGACTGGAGGACCGAATGGGGGTGGTGATCAACCTCTCGGTCGTCCGCGAGTTGGGCCCGGTTCTGGCCGGCGTCATGCTCGCCGGGCGCGTGGGCGGAGCCCTGACCGCCGAGCTGGGCACCATGAACGTCACCGAACAGATCGAGGCCCTTCGCAGCATGGGCGCCGATCCCATCCGTCACCTCGTCGTGCCGCGCTTCCTCGCCTGCCTGTTGCTCACGCCGTTCCTGACCATCTACTGCGACGTCATGGGCGCTTTGGGCGGGTGGTTCATTACCGTCAAAATCTTCGGTGTCCCGTCCGAGCCCTACTGGCAGTTCACCGCATCCGCTCTCGAGCGATGGGACCTGCTCGTGGGCTTCATCAAGAGCCTCTTTTTCGGGGGAGCCATTGCGGTAATAAGCTGCTACAAGGGGTTCCATTGTCGCCACGGCGCCGAAGGTGTGGGCCGCGCGTGCACCGAAAGCTTCGTCAACAGCTTTATCGCCATCCTGGTGTTGGATTTCTTCATCGGATTCTTCATGCAGGCCTTCTACAACTTCATGTGGGGCTTCAAGCCCGTACTGTAGACGCACCATGGATCAGACGAACGGCGAACCAGTCATCGAGTTGCGTGGCCTCAGCAAGCGATTCGGCGCCCTGCACGTGCTCGATGCGATCGATCTGAAGCTTCATGCGGGCCAGACGACCGTGATTATCGGTGAATCGGGCATCGGCAAGAGCGTTCTGTTACGGCATACGATCGGGCTGCTGAGACCGGACGAGGGAGAGGTCTTCTTCCACCGCCAACGAATCGACACCTTGGGCGAGCGCGAACTGGTCGAGGTCCGCAGGCGCTTCGGCTTTCTGTTCCAGATGGGAGCCCTGTTCGACTCGATGACCGTCGGCCAGAACATCGCCTTTCCCCTCTTGGAGCACACCGATTACGCCCCACCGCGTATCCGGCAGCTCGTGGCCGAAAAACTCGCACTGGTCGGCCTGGAGGGCCTGGAAGACCGCAAGCCCGCCGAACTGTCCGGCGGGCAGCGCAAGCGGGTCGCCCTCGCCCGGGCGATCGCCCTGGACCCCGAGGTCATCCTCTACGACGAGCCGACCACCGGCCTGGACCCCATTCGTGCCCAGGGGATCAACGAACTGATCGTCAAATTCAGGCGTGAGCGCGGCGTGACGGGTGTCGTCGTGACACATGACATCTATTCCGCATATGTTGTGGCGGATCGCGTTCTCATGCTGTACGCGGGCCGGTTTATCATCGACGGTTCGCCGCAGCAGATCCGTGCGTCGACCGACCCGCGCGTGCGACAGTTCGTTTCCGCGTCCGGACAGGCACAAGGGAAGGTGATAGCCAATGGCTAGCGAACATACCTCTGAACGACGACGCAATCTGCTCGTCGGACTGTTCATGATCGTCGCCCTGGCCGGAGTGGCGGTCCTCATCGTGTTGTTTGGCGAGATGCCCGACTGGCTGGTCGGTACCCGTACCTATCACGTGCACGTCTACTTCGGGCAACTGCGGGGCCTCACCATCGGCACCGACGTGGAGATGAGCAGCATCCGCGTGGGCCGCGTGGGCGGCATCCAGCGTCGGGATGCCGACGATCCGGCCCTGGGCGTGGACGTGACGTTAGATATCCAGGACCCCTATGCGATTCCGCAGGACGCCGTCGCACGCGTCCACGAAGCCCCTCTGGGCTTCGGCCGTCCCGTGGTTGTACTGGATGTGCGACGAGCAGCCGCCGGGCAGTTCGTTCCTCGCGACGGATCGGCCGTGCTCGAGGGCAAGTTGGTCAGCGCGTTCGACCAGTTGATCCCTCGCGACGTCGTCGCGACCCTACAACGCTCGGCGCGACAGATCGGCGATCTGGCCGAAGCACTCACGCCCGTAGCCGACGATCTGCACGAACTCTTCGTCAAGAGACCCGTCGAACACGTCGACAGCGATCAGAGCGGCCAGGTGATCCCCAACCTTTACACCGCCGTGCACCGACTGAACGAGTCGCTCAAGCATTTCAATGAGGTGCTCGGCGATCCTGAGGTCAAGAGCAACCTTCGCGCAGCCATCAGCAATCTGCGAACCGTCACCGAGGACGCACGCTCCGCCGTCCACGACCTTCAGGCGTTCGCTACCAAGGCCGAGGTCGTCGCGGACGACGTGCGGAACATCACGTCCACCCTGTCCGGCACCGCCACGCGGACCGACCAGCAGTTGGACGTAATTGGACGCAAAATCGTTGACAACGCTGACAAACTCTCACGCGTTCTCGACCACCTCGACGAAGCCGCCCGGGGCCTGGCCCAAGGCGAAGGCACGGCCGGCCGGTTCGTTAACGACCCCCGGCTGTATGAGTCCCTGGTGCTGACGACCCAGCGCCTCAACGAAGCCATCGCCGACCTGCAAAACCTGGTGCGAGAGTGGAGGGAAAAGGGCGTTGCCATCCAAGGCGTCGGCCTGCGATAGGCCCGACCCGCCTGTATTGAGCCGTTGTCACAATGTCATTGCCTGAAAGGAAGACCAAGCCCATGGCCGTTAAGCGTTATGTATTGGCAGGAACAGGCGGACGCGGGGTAAACATGTTCGCCAAGCCGCTCGTCGATGACGAGTTCGGCGGCAAGGCCCAACTGGTCGGTCTCTTCGACCGGAACGCCAGCCGCATGCGCGCCGCCAACGAGATGCTGGGCACCGATCTGCCCGCATACACCGACTATCGGACCATACTCAAAGACCTCGACCCCGACGGCGTCATCATCGCCACACAGGACAGCGCGCATTGTCAGTTTCTCATCGAGGCCCTTCAAGCCGGTAAGCGAGTGATCTGCGAAAAACCCTTGTGTACCACCGTCGAGCAGTGTCGCCGCATCGCCGCCGCCGCGGCCAAGAGCGACGCCCAGGGCCTGGTCACCCACAACGCACGTTACGGAGCGGCCAGCACCGCCATCAAGCAAATCCTCGCGTCAGGCCGGCTCGGACGCATCCTCACCATGGAATACCACGAAATGCTCGATCGCCGACACGGCGCCGACTACTTCCGACGTTGGCACCGGCGCAAGGCCAACTCCGGCGGCCTGCTTATCCACAAGGCCAGCCACCATTTCGACCTGCTCAACTGGTTTGTTGAGTCCCTGCCCGACAAGCTTGTAGCCGTAGGCGACCTCGCCTTCTACGGAAAAAATAACGCGTTCCGGCACACGCGCTGCCGCGGATGCCCTCATGCCGACAAATGTGACCTTCACGTTGACATGTTCGCCAACGAGCGCTCCCGAAAGTTGTACCTCGAGGCCGAGGCCGACGACGGCTACCTGCGCGACGCGTGCTTGTGGGACGATCAGATCGACATCGAGGATCGGGCATCGGTCATCTACAACTACCAGAACGGAATCCACGTGACCTACACGTTACAGGCCTTTGCCAGTTACGAAGGGGAGCGCATTATCATCGAGGGCACTGCCGGCCGGCTCGAACTGTCCGCCACCAAGGACACGCGGTGGGCCGCCGGTGATGTTACCGTTCACGGCATGGAAGAACTCGTGGGCGAACGGCTCCGCGTCTTCCAGCCAGGCAAGGGCATCGAAGACGTCGAACTGAAACGCGCCGAAGGAAGCCACGGCGGGTCCGATCCACTGCTGCGGCACGAGTTCTTTGCCCGCGATTGGGATGCGCCACCCACCGCTCGAATGGCGTCGCTGGATCAGGCCATCCAGGCGGTCCTGATCGGAGCAGCGGCCAATCAGGCCATCGCCACCGGCCAGCCGGTTGACGTCCAGCAGCTCCTGAAGTAACTAAGGGGCCTGGCGCCGTCCGACCGGGTGGCCCGTCCGGGTCATGCGGTCCTGCACCCGAAGGCAGCTTGCCCTCATGATCGCGCAGCGGAGGCGTACGATGCGGCCGGAGAAGTTGGAGCATCTGGATGTCAAGTGTCTTTGGGAATCTGCGGGCTCTGTTTCGCCCGTACGGCGGCATCAACTACGGCCTGTTCGGCCTCGCGATCACCTTTTTCCTCGTCGTGGCGGCTCTCCCCGTGCCACGAAGCCTGGTCAATCTGGTATCGGAGACGCATCCTCTAGGCTATCGCCTCCAGCCCGACACGCACACCATCACCGAAAGCGTTAACGGGATACTCAAGACCGAGCACGCCCCCTCTGAAATCGGCTACAAGGCCAAGATTATGATCGCGGTGCTGTTCACCGCCGCCTTCCTCTGGGGAACCGAGGCCATCCCTCTCGGCGCGACGGACCTGTTGGTGGGCAGCGCCCTCTACCTTTTCGCCGTCCTGCCGCTCGACGATATAGCCAAAGCGTACATGAAGGATGCCGTGTTCTTCATCGCCGGCGTCCTTGCCATCGCCGTAGGCGTAAGCGTCACCGGACTCGATCGCCGCATCGGCATGTTGCTGCTCGGGCGAGTCCGAAGCCTGGCCGGCTTCTGCTTCCTGTTCATCCCCTTCCTTGCCCTTGCCGCCAGTTTCTTCTCGGAACATGCCCTCGCCGCAATCCTTGTCCCGGTCCTCGTGAGAATGTACGTCCTGATCTGCGAACGCTACAAGATCGAGACCGACAGATACCTGGCTGTCGTCCTGATCCTGGGCACGTGCTTCGCCCTCAACCAAGGCGGGCCGGGGTCACCGGCTGCGGGCGGACGAAACGCCATCATGGTCGGCTATCTGAAGGAGTTTGGCGCACCCATCTCCTTCCTCCAATGGGTGCTCATCGCCGTCCCCTATGTCCTTGTCCTGTCTCTGACCGTCGGCACCGTCATGTACGTCGCGCTCGCCAGAAAGATCAAGGCTCCTAAAGTCGATTTCCGCGAATCCCTTCGCAGCGAAACAGCTCTTAACGGCCGGATGTCCAGACCCGAAATTGTGATGGCGATGATCCTGTTTTCGGTAGTCGCTCTCTGGATTACCGCCAGCCACCGGTTCGGCCTCGGCGGCCCCGCTATCTTCGGCGTCGTCCTCATGCTGGTGTTCCGCATCATCCGCTGGCGACACATCCAGAACAAGGTGCGTTTCGACGTCGTGGGACTCTATGCAGCCGCATGCGCCATGGGCGTCGGTCTCAAAGTCACGGGAGCCTCTCTGTGGCTGGCACGAACGATCATCCACGCCTTGCCCGAATCCATGCAATATGGTGAGGCGCTGCTGGTCGCCATCAGCGCCTTCACCGGCACGCTCACCAACTTCATGAGCGACGGCGCCACCGTGGCCGCCGTAGGACCGATCGCGCTGTCCATGGGCCAGATCGGCGGCGTCCACCTCTGGAAGGTGGGCTTGGCCTGTGCCTTCGCCTCATCTTTTGCCAATGCCACGATCGTGGGCACACCCAACAACGCGATAGCTTACGTCGGAGCCGTCGATCCAAGAACCGGCAAAAAGCTGCTTCGCCTTCGCGACTTTGTCATCTACGGTGTACCGATCACACTTCTGGCCATGGCGCTGCTGTGGCTATGGGCCATCTGGGGCTACTGGCGCTGGATTTCGTGGTCTGCTCTATAGCGCCCGTAATCGTCCATGGCACAGCCCCCTATCCTTAACCGCCAACCAACATCGTCAGAAGCTTGCATAGCGGCAGCAGCACCGCGCCGCCCACGACGAACCCGAAGTATTGCCGGATCGACCTGCCCGTGATCCGGCTGCGAATGACCGTCCCGAGCTTGGTACCCGAAAACGCGCCGAAGATCAGCGCCGCAGCCAGCGTGTAGTCGATGTTCCCCACGATGCCGTGCTGGATCGTCGCGCTAAGTCCCGAGACAAAGGCCAGCATCAGGCATGTCTGCGTGGCATACTTGGTCGTCTGTCCGATCAGGTAGAACAGCGCCGGCATCATGATTACGCTGCCGCCGATGCCCAGCAGGCCGGCCACGAACCCCTCGAAAACCCCGAAGAGGAACAACAACGGTATGCTGATCGGCCCACCGGGGATCGTGCGCGCTGAACACATCGGTGGTATGCGCACCCACGCCAGTATCCCTCGGTGGTTCTGTTCATCATCGCCTTGCCCGCGACGAAGCCAAAAATTGTCGAGAACCATCCAGAATGCCAGCATCGCCAGGAAGCCCGCAAAAACAGCTTGCAGAACGAAGTCCGCCGCAACCACCTCCCGCGAGAACACACCAATAGTGCCCACGTGCTTCAGCCGCTCGACCACCGCCAGGCCAAGACGGGTACCCGGTGGAATGCCCACGGCCATGGCGCCGGCCACGCGAATCCCCAGAAACCGCCGATCCAACTGCCGCCACAAGGCAATGCTTGACCCGCCCAGCACGTGCGCCGCGCCCGTGCCGACGGCCGTCGTCATGGGTACACCCAGCAAGGCGTTAAGCGACGGCACAATGATGAAACCCCCACCCGCACCGAACAGACCCGTTATCGTGCCCACGCACAAACCCAGCCCAACTGCGGACAGCAGCAAGGGCCAGTCAGCAGCAACTGATACGACAGATAGCAAAAGCGGCTCCAACAGCCTCTCCTGTCATCTCACAAATGACCAACACACCAGCTTCTTGAGTCCCGCGTCCTCCAGCCCGGGGAAACCATCCCCACGCCGGCAATCGCCGGTGATTCGTATGAGCGTACGCTAGAGGCTACCATCGCCCATCGCAACCCCCATTCGATCACTCCCAGCATTGGTTTTCCACTCACCGCGCGGTACCATGACCGCCAACGAGACTTGGCCTCGGCCCGCGCCCGCTCAAGCCGTAGCGCGCAACGTCCGATTATGTACAGGTCTCCTTCGCGAGTTCTCGGCAGACGCTATGGCCCCTGCAACACACTTGTCCAGATCGGGTGGATGGCGCGGCCTCTGGTCGGCGCTGGTGCATCTGCTGCTGTTCTCGCTGGCATACTTCCTAGCCTTCGGCGTCGCGTGGAACTTCCATTTCCACCGCGCGCCGATGCACCTGTTCCTGCCGGTCATGGTCCCGACCGTCGCGATCAAGCTGATCGTCTTCTGGCGCATGGGACTCTACCGGGGATGGTGGCGGTACACGAGCCTCTACGATCTGCTCACGATGGTGTCGGCCACTCTTATCAGTTCGTTCATCCTGCTCTGCCTCGTCTTTGCCGGTGAGTACCTGTGGGCCTCGCGCCAGCAACGACTCCTGCCAAACTTCCCACAACTGACTTTCATCCTCGACTGGGGCGCCACCATTGCCCTGGTCGCCTTTGCACGCGTGGGCGTACGCCTGTACCACGAAACCGTGCGCCCCGTGCCTCCCGGCGGGCCGTCCAACCTGCTGATCATCGGCACGGGCGATACGGCTGAGGCCGTCGTCCGCGAAATCGAGCGCATGCCCGAGGAACGCTATCGCGTCGTCGGCCTGCTCGACGACGATCCTGCCACCTGGGGCAGCCAGATTCACGGCATATCTGTCCTCGGAAGCACCCAACAGGTGCGAGAGATCTGCCGCAAACAAGAAGTCGACGAGATCCTCATCGCCTTGCCCGCCACCACCCGACGCGAACTCCGACGCGTCGTCGAACTGTGCGAAGGCACCAATGCCCGCTTTCGCATCGTGCCCGACGTCAAGGAATTGATCGCTGGCCGCGTCCGCGTCCACGATCTGCCCGAGGTCAACATCACCGACCTGCTCGGACGCGAGGAAGTCACCCTCGATGAGAACGCTATCGCCGATTTCCTGAAAGCCAAGCGCGTCCTGGTAACCGGGGCCGGCGGATCCATCGGCTCCGAACTCTGCCGCCAGATCATCCGCTACCAACCAACTGAACTCGTCCTTGTCGAACAGGCGGAAAACAACTTGTTCGAAATCGAACGGGAGCTGTCGCGCCGCACCCCCAACCTGAGGCTCATCGCCTGCGTCGCCGACATCTGTGACGCCGCCCGGATCAGTCGCATCTTCGGCGAACACCGCCCCGAGGTTGTATTCCATGCTGCCGCCCATAAACACGTGCCCATGATGGAACGCAATCCTGGCGAGGCTATCAAAAACAACATCCTGGGGACCCGAACCGTCGCCGACGCGGTAGCCGCCAGCAGCGCCGGAAAGTTCGTGTTCATCTCCACAGACAAGGCCGTCCGCCCCACCGGTATCATGGGCTGCACGAAACGAGTCGCCGAAATGTACATCCAGCAGCTCAGCAGCCATTGCCAGACCCAGTTCGTCACAGTGCGATTCGGCAACGTCCTCGGCAGCAGCGGAAGCGTCGTCCCCATCTTTCAGGAACAGATTGCCGCCGGCGGACCCCTCACCGTCACCCACCCCGACGTTACACGCTACTTCATGACCATCCCCGAAGCCTGCCAACTCGTCATGCAGGCCGGCGCCATGGGACGAGGCGGCGAAATCTTCGTCCTCGATATGGGCGAGCCCGTCAAAATCGTCGACCTCGCCAAAGAGCTGATCACTCTCAGCGGCTTCACCCCCGGCGAGCAAATCGAGATCACCTTTACCGGACTGCGCCCAGGCGAAAAGCTCTTCGAAGAACTCAGCATCGAGGGCGAGGGCGTCGGCCGAACCACGCATCCCAAAATAGGCATCTGGCAGAACCGCCCCGAAAGCATGGAGGCCGTCTGCCACGGCATGGAAGATCTGCTCGCCATGGCCGACGAAGACGACCTCGACAGGATACGACAGCGGCTCAAACAGCTCGTGCCCGAATACCAACCGCCCGACCAGGCGTCCAGCACCGAAGCGCCCCCCAAAGCGAAGCCGTCTGCCGACGACTCAGCCGCCCGCTCCGCGTAACCTCGCCGCAAGCCCGATCATCAACACTCAATCCGTTCGCTAATCTGACCGATAAACCCCAGTCGGAGCGGTGGCCGACGCCGTCGTCGCACCCCGCCGGCTGGACCCCAAACCATGATCGACCTCGTCTGTCCTGCCTGCAACGGCGCTTTCCGCGTGGGACTCGCACGCCCGGGCGCACGCGCCCGCTGCCCCCTATGTCACCGGGTCTTCGTCGTCGATGATCCCGACCGTCAAGACCATCCAGCCGATAGCAGAAACCTGGCGAACGGCTCGCGCACAGGCGCCGTCGCGGTAGCGGTCCTGCTGGGGCTGATCGCTCTCTGTACGTTCGTCGCTGCGCTGACCACCCACTGACCGGCTCAAGACTCGCCCGATCGCTTCTCTCCCGCGCCCGTACCCAACTCGTATCCGACGGTCGGATCGCCCAGCGTCTCGACCTTCTTTTCGATCTTGGCCTGCCCGGTACCATCCAGCCCCCCCTCACCCGGAAGACAAAGAATGACCGCAGCAGAGGTCAGCTCGCCCAACTCGACGACGAGTTGCCCTTCCGCTGTCTTGGGCAACACATCCTGCGGCTCGGCCTGCCCTGCGTAATGCACCTGCACACGGCCGATCTTGGTGGCGCCCTGCAAACGCAATTGCACGTACGGCGCCCGGCTGCGGCGCAGCCGATCGTCCACGCTGATCCAGTCGCTCATCACCCCCACCACGTACGCTCCGTCCGGACGCGTGTAGATCTGCCCATACACCCCATCCGAAAACGTGATCGGATCCGGCTCAAAGCACAGCACCCGCCGGCTGAAGTGCCGATACAGCGGCAGATACTTCGCATACAGCTTCACGTACCGCCGGAACTCGCGGCGACGCTCCGCTTTGTCGGTCGCCTGAAGAACCGGGTCTCTCGGCCAGCCACCCAGCACCACCGACCGCTTCAAATATTCCTCCTGAGGCTTATGCGTGCTTGTCCACATGTAAAACAGCGGCATCCCGATGCAGCAATAATAGAACTTGACCTCGGCCGCATCGCCCGAACCCTCCAGCAGCACGCCGTCGACGTCCCGCATGATCGCCATCGTTCGGGGCTTGTTCGCAAAGCAGTCCATCCCCCGCTCACGCAGCAGACGGCCCACCACCGCCTGAATGCGCGTAAACATGTGATTGACCGCGTACGCCGGTTTGTTGTTGACCATCGTTACGCCGTCGTCGTGCTCGAAGTCGAACTCAAAGTGCCGGAAACAGTCCAGAAAGAATCCGTCCAGCACGTCGCCGTACCTCGCCAGTACTTTCCTGGTCGTCTCGATCATGTACTTGCCGAACGACAGGTCGGGATCGGCCAGCAGGCAGTGGCATAATCGCCAACCCGACGGCGCAATCTGGCCGTCCTCCATCATCGCCAGCGAATCAGCAAAACGCTGCTCGACCCATGGTCGATAGCCGTCGCTGTAGTTGAAGTAGTAGTGACTGCTGATGCCGCTGTCCTTCAGCTTCCTCAGTTTGGCGTGAATCAGCTCCTGCGAAAGCTTCCGATACCTCTTGGGCCGCTGATCCTCCGGAACGTATTCACGCTCCAGATGGTCGATCGTGTGCCACGGCTGTTCGTCGGGGAAATAGCACCCATACCACGGGAAATGACCGTGGACCTCCAGATACTTGCCCCCGATCGACTTGTACTCGTCCACCCGATCGGCCGTGAAGACGTTGCCGCACTCGAACGTCCCCTCACGCTCGTAAATCCTCTCGCACGCCGGGGCAAACCAACGCTTGAAACGCCGGTAGTACAACCCCAAGCCACACCGCCAGTGCCCCTCGTGTAGAAAGATCACGCCCCCGGTCGAGCAAGGCTTCGTGCCGCGCATCCCGATGTAGAGATGCACTACCTCAAAATGCGGGTACCGCTGAATATCAGGCTTGGCCTGATACCCCCAGTCAAACTCCCGCTCGGCATTGGAAAAACGAAACACCGCGCCCGGCACGTTGCGATCCAGGTGCTCGCCGAACGAGATGCCCACGTCCTGCTGCGGGTCATACATGCTGAAAAACGGCACGATCAGATCGTGCCGGCCCACGTACGGACCCTGATTGTAGTAATAATCGAAGCTGGTCATCCCGTCGAACAGCCACGGCGCGTTGGGCCCCTGGTACGAGCCGTCGGCGTGGCAGTCCGCCGTCGTAAAGCAGTGCCATCCCGCGACGATCGGCAGCGCCAGGATCACCCGAACCTGACGGTTCACCTTCTGCTTCTGGCGACAGGTGACCTCCCACGCCAACTCGGCCCCCTTCAGTTCCAGCGACAACTCCACCTCGAACGGAGCGCCCGGATAACGCTTCGTCAACACCAGCCGGCTGCCGCTCTTGCTGCTCCGCACCACCCGCGGACGGCTGACCCAGTCGTCATACCACTTCTCGTCTCGCTCGTCGTACAGGCGCAGGCCGCCGATGTATCCCACCTGATTCTGCCTGAGCTGACCCATCAGGTCGATCAGTCTGCGCCCCCGCTTGACGGCCAGACGGCGGATGATCCCCGTATCGCGTTCCACGGTCACTTCGCCCCGCCCGCTCGACAGGGTCACGGTCTTGATCTTGTCCACCGGTCGCAGCAATTGCATCGCCCACCTCTCCTGGTCAAACCCCACCGCGCAACCGAATCAGCAAGAACCTCGATGACTCGTTGCCCGACAGCCCGCCCACAACTAATACTGTGTTCCCGAATCTGGAATAGCCTGCGCCGGCTGCACCACCGGCTGGCGACTGGGCGCGCTACTCGGGTGGGCGGCTGCCGGCACGAAGCTGTCCGGACCGGGCTGGCCCCCACCGCAGACCCGCGCGTCGTGGTCGCGCCACACCAACTGCTTGCTGATGCGCCCGTCGCTGCACAGCGCCCTGCCCGCAGGCGTCACGATCGCGCTCACCGGCCAGGCCGCCGTGTTCAAGGCGAAACGTGCCGGACAATACAGCATCCCTGCATAGTCCTGCCAGGTCCACGCCTCAGCCCCGTCTTCGCTGCCCCGATCCTCGAACGGATCCTCCCACCACAACGGCCAGTGCGTAACCGTCCCGTCCTCCCTCACCAGCGTGCTCGACTCCCACGGGCGAACGCGAATCACCGCCGCCGTGCCCGACCCCCGAATCGTCTCCGCCGACGCCGTGGTCATCGACTCCTCCGGCACCGCCGCCGCGTCCCGAAACGGGTCAATCGTCTGCCCGCTGCATCCGGCCAACATCACACACGCCAGGACAGCCCACAGCCCGGCTACCACACTACAACGGCTCTGATTCGTATTCGACCGCATAATTGGGGGATTCCTTGGTGATCGAGATACTGTGCGGGTGACTCTCCGCCATGCCCGCCGCCGAGATGCGAATGAACCGACCCTTGCACCGCAGGTCCTCAATATTGGCCGCACCGCAGTACCCCATACCCGCCCGCAGACCACCCACCAACTGATAGGCATACTCAGCCAGACTGCCTCGATACGGCACACGCCCCTCAACGCCCTCCGGCACCAGCTTGTCCGTCTCGCGTGTGTACTCCGCCTGCTGGTACCGATCGGCACCGCCGCCCACGCCGCCCACCATCGCCCCCAGTGAACCCATACCCCGGTATTCCTTGAACCGCCGGCCCTTCCAAATCACCAGTTGCCCCGGCGATTCGTCCAGGCCCGCAAACAGAGAGCCGATCATCACGCAGTGCGCCCCGGCCGCGATCGCCTTCGTAATGTCGCCCGAGTACCGAATACCCCCGTCGGCGACTATCGGAACGCCCGCCGGACCCGCCACGCTCACCACCTCCAGAATCGCGGTCACCTGCGGCATCCCGATGCCCGACACCACTCGCGTCGTACAGATGCTGCCCGGACCGATGCCCACCCGCAATCCGTCCACCCCCGCATCGATCAAATCCCGTGCCGCCTGCGCTGTGGCGATGTTTCCGGCAATGATGTCAATGTCGTGCTCCCGCCGGATCGCCTTGACCGTCTCGATCACGTTCTCGCTGTGCCCGTGCGCCGTGTCAATCACCACCACGTCCAGATCGCTGGCGATCAGCCTCTCCAGACGCTCGTAATCGTGCACGCCAACCGCCGCCCCCACACGCAGCCGACCTCGGCTGTCGATGCACCGCTGAGGAAACTCACGCGTACGCTCGATGTCACGCATCGTGATCAGACCCGCTAGATGGCCTCGCTTGTCCACCAGCAAGAGCTTCTCCACCTTCGCCTCGTTCAGAATCCGCTCCGCCTCGTCCAGCGTCGTCTCCGGCGGCGCCGTCACCAGATTGCGGGCCGTCATCACCTGATCGATCCGCTTGTCGTACGATTCGAGAAACTTCAGATCACGCCGAGTCAGAATCCCCACCAGCTTCCCGCCATTCTCCGTGATCGGCACACCGGAAATATTGTGAAGCCCCATCACCTCCCGCGCACGTGCCACCGAGTCGGTCGGCCGCAACGTCACCGGATCCGAAATCACCCCGCTCTCCGACCGCTTGACCTTGTACACCTCTCGCGCTTGAGCGTCGACCGACAGGTTCCGATGAATCACCCCCAGTCCACCCTCCTGCGCCAAAGCGATGGCCAGGGTCGACTCCGTCACCGTGTCCATCGGCGACGACACCAGCGGCATGTTCAGCAGAATGTTACGCGTCAGACGGGTGCTGACGTCCGTCTCGTCCGGCACGACCGACGATCGCGCCGGCACCAGAAGCACGTCATCAAAGGTAATGGCCTCGCCAATAATCTTGTCCACGTCCCCATCGCTCCTATCCCGGCGTTGGCGAGCCGGTTCGCAAGAATATAGCCGCCCACCACCTCCCGTCAACGCCTCGAATCGATTGGGACCCCACCACCACCCCGACAGACGCCCCGCCGCCCCCCCCTCACAACACCAACCAAGCCCCTACGGCTCGATCAACTCAATATGACGGGCGGCCAGAAACACCGCCCAGCACCGGCCAACGGTCAGGCCCCAAATCCTCGACAGCGCCTCGGCGTAGATGCCCAACTGCGGACGGTAGGCCTCCACACGCTCAGTAAGCCGCTCGCCCACGACCTGATCGGTCTTGTAGTCAATCACTTCCACGCCCACGCCGTCTTCCAGCACACAGTCCACAATCCCCCGCACCAGAATCGCGTCGCTCCGCGACCACGATCCACCAGCCAAGGCAGGCTCATACCTATCCTGTGCCAGACGCACCACGAACGGCAGCTCCCGGCGGGTTCTGTCCCGATGGGCACGCAGGCGCCGACCCAGCTCCGTCTCGAAGAACCACGCTACGCTCGCCAGGTCCACCCAATCCGCCTGCTCCCTCGTTAGCAGACCCGCTGCCACCATCGCCGACACCTGCTCCGCCAGATCCGCTCGGCCACACGGTCTGGCCAGATCCACATGCTGCATCACCGCATGCGTGGCCACCCCACGAACCACACCGTCCGGCTCAGCCGCCTTTGCCTGAACGAACCGCGGCGGCGGCGTCTGCCACGCTGAGCGAAGATACGAGTGAACCCGCTCGCCCGGCTCCGAAGCCAACAAGTACCGCCGCTTCAATTCGCTCACGCTGATCACCGCAGGCAGCTGGGTCAGCGACTCATGCTGGTACCGCGCCGTTATTTGCTTAATCACCCCCTCAACCCGCTCGTCAGGCGTCCGTTGCCCTTTGACCGGCTCCAGGGCAACCACTCTGTCCACCACACCCCGAGCCGTCACCCGCCCGCGATCCTCCGGCATCCGCCACCCCGCCACCTGCTCGACCGCATAGCGTCCCACCCGCACCAGCGACCCAACCTCTGCCTCCGGCTCCTCGCTCTCGCCCCAGACCACCCGCTCGCCCGGCTCGCACCCCAGCGCCGGAACCAGCCAGTCCAATGGGCAGTTCGCCGTCGCCACCACCGCCTCAGGCACCGGCCCGTCGTGTCCCGCCCAACGCGGCCGTGGATCGACCAAGCCACCTTCCGCCGTGCCGATCAGGATCAGCCGGTGCTGGGCTCGTGTCAGGGCCACGTACAACACCCGAAGCTCTTCGGCCCGCGTCTGGTTCGCCATCTGGCGACTCACCAGCCGATGCGCCAAGGTCGGATAGCTGATCCCCCGCTCCTCGTCGATCACTTTCAGCCCAACGTGAGCCCGACGATCGACAATCATCGACCCTCGGGCATCGCTGAAGTTGAACCGCTTGCCCATCTGCGGCACGATCACCACCGAGAACTCCAGACCTTTGCTCCGGTGAACGCTCATCACCCGAACTACATCCTCCGCCTCCGACAACGGCGTGGGCGATTCGACGACCCGCTCCCGCTCCGCCAATTGATCGATAAACCGCAGAAAGCGAAACAGCCCCTGTCGCGCAAACTGCCCGAACTGCCTCGCCCGCTCGTACAAACCCAGAAGATTCGCACGACGCTGCGCTCCATCCTGCATCCCTCCCACGTAATGCAGGTACCCCGTCTCCTCGTACAACTGCCACAGCAAATCGGCCACCGGCCGCTGACGTGAGACCGCACGCCACCGCGCCAGCATCGACAAAAAACCAACCACCCGCTCCTTGAGATCAGGATCATCGCCCCGTTGTGCGTAAACTCGCACCGCCTCGTGAAACGGCACCTGCCCGTCCACGCTGCGTATCACCACCAGATCCGAATCGCAAAACGGTACCTCCAGCAGCGGACTGCGCATCACCCCCGCCAGCGGTATGTCCTGCTGCTGATTGTCCAGCAGCCAGAGCAATCCCAGAACGTCGCGTACCTCCATGCTCTCGAAGTAGCCGCCCGCCTGTTCCGCAAATACCGGGATCCCCATGCGACGCAGCACAGCCGCGAAGTGGTTCGCCTGATGCTTCACCGTCCGCAGCAAAATGACGATGTCCCGGTAACGCAACGGCCGAAGCTGCCACTCGCCGTCCTGCCGGCGCCAGATCCGAACCGGCTTGCCCCCCTCGCCACCCATCAGTTCCAGGATCCGCCTACCAGCCAAATACGCCTCACGCTCCACCGCCTCCAACGGTGCCGCCTGCTCCTCCGGCTGCTCTTGCTCGTCCGCCGCCGACCGGCTCGTTCGCGGCAACACGTGCAGCTCCGCCGCTGGTTTGTCCAATACGTCCGCTGCCTCGGCCTCGGGATGATCCAACCCCGGCACCAGACGGGCCTTCTCGTCGTACTCGATGCGCGCAATCCCCCCCGCCATCAAACGCCCAAAAACCATGTTCACCGTGTCCAGCAGGCTCGCACGGCTGCGGAAATTCTCCCGCAACGCCACCCCCCGTACCCGCGACCGGGCCGATCTGCCCGACAGACCCTGTCGCGCCAGGAAAATCTCCGGCTCGGCCAGACGGAAGCGATAGATGCTCTGCTTGACGTCTCCCACCGCAAACAGATTGTTCGCCTCGTCCGTCCGCTGCTCACGGCTGACAAGACGCAAAATCGCGTCCTGCACCGGGTTGATGTCCTGGTATTCGTCCACCAGCACGTGCTCGAAGCGCCGCTGGAGTTGCCCAGCCACGCCGCTCGGCGACAGCGTCTGCCGATCTGCCGTCAGCAGGTCCAGGCACCGCTGCTGAAGATCGTCAAAGTCCACCGCCGCCAGCCGGTCCTTCGCCCGCCCGTAGTCCTGCACGAACCGCTCGACAATCTGACACAATGCCTCTACGAAAGGCGCCGTCTCGCCAAGCTGCGCAGCCGCCTCCTGCACTGTAACCAGCGCATACCCCTCCCGCAGACGCTCGCAGAAAAACCGATCCCGAACCAGCTTGAAAACATCCGCCGCCCGCGCGCGATCGGCATCCGGCGCGTCCTTCGCCGACCGTTTCCGTGGCAGCGAGGGGAATGTGTATTGACCGACCTCCGCCAGCACCCGGTCCAACCCCGCGGAGGCTCGACGCAGCACATCGAGCCAGCGTGCCACCTGTCCGGCATACTCCTCGATGCCCTCGGCATACACCGACCACGGCGACAACTCGCTGCGGATGAACGCCGCCTCCGCTCGACACTGCGCCATCTGCATCGACAGTTCGTCGACCAGTTGCACTGTAACAAGGTCGCGAAGGACCGCTGACCCGGGCTTCGCCGCCGCGGCCGCCGCCTCCAGCCACTGTCGCGGCAACACCAGGCTGTCCAGCAAACCGTGAAGATCCAGAACCGCCCGCCCTACCGGCTCGTCCGATCCGTCCCCGTACAGTTCCACCAGGCGGCGGAACCGCTCTCCCAACGCCGTCTGCGCGGCATACAGCTCCGCAAACAACGCTTCCAGCGTCTCCTGCTTCAGCAGTTCGGCCTCATCCGCATCGAGCACCGCAAAGGTCGGGTCCAGACCCGCCTGACAGAAGTGCTTCCGCAACACCTCCAGGCAAAACGCGTGTATCGTGCTGATGTGGGCCCCGTCGATCAACGCTAACTGCTGCGCTAGCCGCCGGTCCGTCGGCCGATCGGCCAAGCGATCAGCCAACGCCTGCGCGATCCGCCCCCGCATCTCTGCCGCCGCTGCATCGGTAAACGTCACCACCAGCAATTGATCGATCCGACAGGGACGTCGCCCCCCCGCCACCAGGCTCACACACCGCTCGGCCAGCACAGCCGTCTTGCCCGTGCCGGCGGAGGCCGACACCAGAAGCCCCACCCCTCGCGCCTCGATCGCCTCGCGCTGAGCCTCGGTCCACTGCACCGCCCGCTTACCCATCACCCGCCCCCCTGCCGGACGCGCCAAGCTGATCCAAAACCTCACCCCGCGTCAACTTCGCCAACTCCCGTACGTTCGCCATTAGTGGTTCGATACGGCACACCGCCCCGTACGGACACCAACGGCAAGGCACCCACTCGCCCAACCGCACCGGATATACTCCGATCTCACCCTCCAGGATGGCGTCCGCCAGCCGGCCAATCTGCTGCCGAACGTGATCAAGCAGACGCTCGAGCTGCGGCCGGCTCGCTACGTCCGTTGTGTCCATGTGGCCCACAGACCCGTCTTTCTTGACAAAAGCGGCGTACCGTTGCGACCGCCCACTGCCGGCCTCACTGTCCAGTTGCTTCAGGAACCCCGCGTCGAACACACCCCGCGGTTTGAATGGACCCGCCTGGAAGGCCTCCTCGTCATGAGCCGGCTCGACGCACGCTACCGATCGCATGCCCCCCAGAACCGGCGAGTAGAACACACCCACCGGCAGTAGCGGCTCGCCCACCCAACGCTCTCCATGATCCTGAAGCACCAGCAGGTAGCTCAGCAACTGCAGCGCCAGCCCGTGCAACACCTCGGCCAGGTCCAGCCTGCGACCCCGACTGCTCTTGTAGTCCAATACGACCGCTGCCAGATTCCGACCCACTTGTGCAACATCCACGCGATCGATCCGACCCCGCACCACCGCCGTCCGCCCCTTCGGCGTGGCCACACGCAACGCCGGAAGCGCCGCCTCCCGCGCGTCGTCGAATACCAACTCCGTCCCCCTGGGCCGAAACGACGAACCCCGCCCCAAAAAACGCTGCGCCCGCAGCGCCCTGCCCATCCGCCGTTCAGACTGCCGCAGCTTGAACCCCATCGCCGGGTCCGACACCATCAGCTCATCGTGCAACTGCTCCACCGCTGCCCGGCTGATCTGGCCCAGCGCTTCGCTGATCGCCCCCTCCTCCAACTCCGCCAGCGTCACGTTTCGCTCGATCAGCGTGTCGGCAAAGCGCTCCAGGATCGTGTGGTACAGCCGACCCAAATCCACAGCAGCCAACTCGAAAAGCTGACGTTCCTCCAGCCCCAAGGCATAGGCCGTAAAGTGCTCGAACGGACACTCCGAATGTCTCTCCAACCGCGAGACGCTCGTCCGCAACACCCGCCGGTCACCATACAGCAGCGCCACCGCACGCTCATCAAGCGACGCGTCAATGCCATATCTCAGCGATCCCAGCGCCCGCCGAAGCGCTCGCCCGGCCGCCTCCTCAGACCGCGCCCACCCATACAACGCCAGCCACGGTTCCAGTTGCTCCGCATCAATCTGCCCGGCGCGATGCTGCCGCATCACCGTCGCCATATACCCCGCCAGATTACCCGGCCTCGTCACATCTTCTATGCCCGGCCGGATGGCCGGATCCTGCAGCCTCTGTACCGTCAACTCACCGAACGCGCGCCGTACCTGCTCCAGAAACGGCGACGGCTGCAACCCCCGGCCCTGCTCGTCCGCCACCGGCCAGCTCAGCCACAGCGACTGAGCCGCACGCGTCATCGCGATGTAGCCCAACAGCCTTTCGTCCAGCAGCCGTTGGCGACTGGTGACCGCCAACTCTACCCCCGCCCCCTCCAACGCCTCTCGGTCCTCATCGTTTAACACATTGTCTTCCCCCGCCACCATCGGAAACGACCGGTCCGACAACCCCAACAGCACCGCCGCCTTGATCTCCGGATGCCGGCTCCGTTCGATCGAGCCAACCAGCACCTGATCCAGACGTGGCGGTACCAGCGCCAGCTTCATCCCCACCAGGCCGCTTTCCACCACCTCGCGGAACGCCTCAACCGCCATCCGCTGCTCCCCCAGCGACTCCACCACATCATCAAGCAGCTCAACCAGGTCGCGCCAGACCTGCTGATGCTCCTGTGCGCGATCCAGGCGACCTGCCTCGTGCTGCTGCTCCCACCACTCCCCCAGTCTGCCGGCCACTCCCATCCGCTCCATCAACGCAAATAATGCCGCCGCCCACTCGCGGACCGTTGCATCCGGCTCCCGGCCGGCCATCGCCGGCCAGTCCCCCAACACCTCTAGCAGTACCCGACGCGACGCATTGATCCGCTGTAGCGAGGCCCCGCGCTGCTTCCCGCCATCCTCCTGCCTACCCCGGCCCTCCAGCGACCGGCCATACGACCAATCCTCGCCGTACCAGAGATCCCGCCCCCGAACGCCCTGTGCCAGCACGTAGTTCTCCAGCTCATCCGCCCGTTCGTCATCCAAGGGTGTCAGACCCGTCTTCAGAAGACGCCCCACCGCTCGTACTGAAAAGTCCTCAGCCAGCAACTCCAGCACCGCCCCCACCAACTCCACTGCCGGGTGATGAGCCACCGGCTCGCGACGGTCCACGAAGTACGGCACACCATGCGCCGACAACGCCGCCTCGAGCAGTTCGTAGTACGGCTCCAGATCCCGCAGAATGATGGCTACCTCTCGATAGCGCAACGGGTGCCCCCCCAAACGCGTCAATCGCACAACGTGCCGCACCGCCGCCGCCACTTCGCTGCGACGGTTGGGCGCCTCAACCAAGAGCACATCGTCCGCCCGTTGGTCCCCCTTGCCCGACTTCGCCGGCCCGCCAAACAGCGACCGTTCCAGCAACCCTAGCGATGGTGATCGGGCAAACCGCGGCTGGGGCCTGCCCGCCAGTCGCCGCGGGGCCTCAACAGTAATTCCCTCCCTCCGCAAGCAACCCAGTAATCGCTCGTACGTCCGCTCAGTACGCGCAAACAGATCAAATGGTTCCACTGGAAACTCGTCCGGGCGGTCGATCAGCCGGGCCCCCGGATCCATCAATAGTGCGATCTCCATCTCGGACACGCAGCCGGCCAGCGCAACCAGAAACTCCCGCTGCTGCACCGTAAAGCCTGCAAAGCCATCGACCCACACCCGCGCACCCCGCAGCCACCCACACCGGCCAAGCTGCCGCCGCGCCACCGTCAACTGCTCCGTCGGATCCGCCCGCTCCTGGCCCAGTTGATGCAAATACTCGCGGTATAACAGCGCCATATCCGCCAGCTTCGCCCCCAACATCGCGCTGCCGCCCGACAACTCCGCTGCCACGCGTTCGAGCGCGCCCGGCTCCACTTCCTGTTCCATCAGCTCGTTTACAGTCCGCCCCAATCGCTCCGGCAGACCCGCCAGCCCGCGGACGCCCCCGAAAAACCGCAGCCGATCGGCATGCTCGCTCAAAAGATAGCGCAGCATCATCTGCCGACCCAATGGACTGATCACCTGCCGCTCGTCGCCCCCCGCCTGCGACAGCAAACGGTACGCCAGCCGACGAAAACTCAACACCTCGCACCGCGTGAACCCCGCCACATCACCCTCAGACAGCAACGCTCGCTCCACCTGCAAACTCGCCTGCTCCGGAACCAGCAGCACCAGCAACGGTCCCTCGCGAGGATCCGTCCGAAGCGCAGCGCGCACCGCCTCCAGGCATCGCCACGTCTTGCCGCTGCCCGAACGTCCCAACACAAAGCGCACAGACATGATCGCTCGCACACCCCAACGCCTGTCGCCGCAAAGTCAGCAGACGCCGCGCATCATATCCGCCGCCTCCATGCAGGTCGAGTACGCCCCCTTGCACGGCCTACACATGGACTTCTTACATCACCCGGTGTAGCTTCTTGCCCATCGCGCCGGCGCGGCCGCGCGAAACCAGGAAAGGACGCCCCCCAACCATGGACATCCACGACCTCAGTAACGAGTTTCCCATCACACGCCAATACAATTTTCTCGACAATGCCGCCGTTGCCCCAATCTCGCGCCGCGCCGCACAGGCCATGCACGCCTACGTCGACCAGGCCCAAGAAAGCGGCCCCGTCGACAGCGAGTGGTACGCTCGCGCCGACCGCGTCCGCCAACTCGCCGCCCAACTTCTCAACGCCTCGACCGAAGAGGTCACGTTCATCAAGAACACCAGCGAGGGCCTCAGCTTCGTCGCCAACGGCCTGCCTTGGCACCAGGGCGACAACGTCGTCACCGCCGCCGGCGAGTTCCCTGCCAACATCTACCCCTGGATGAACCTCGCCCCCCGCGGCGTGCAACTGAAGATGGTGCCCGAACACGACGGATGCATCCCTCTCGAACAACTCATCGAGGCGATCGACTCTCGCACCCGACTCGTCACCATCTCAGCCGTCCAGTTCGCCAGCGGCTTTCGAACCGACCTGGCCGCCCTGGGCCACGCCTGCCGCCAGAAAGGCGTGCTCCTCTGCGTCGATGCCATTCAGGCCCTCGGCGTCCTGCCCATCGACGTGCAAGCCATGCAGATCGACTTCCTCTCCGCCGACGGTCACAAATGGCTCTGCGGCCCCGAAGGGGCAGGCATCTTCTACTGTCGGCGCGAGTTGCTCGGCCAACTCCATCCCAGTACCCCCGGTTGGGTCTGCATGGTCGACGCCAAGGACTACGGCCGATACCATTTCGAGTTCCGCCCCGACGCCCGCCGCTTCGACTCCGGATCGTACAACATCGCTGGCATACTCGGGCTCGGCGGTTCGCTCGAACTATTGCTCGAACTCGGCGTCGATCGCATCGCCCGCCACGTGCTCGACCTGACCGACCGCCTGGCCGCCGGCCTGACCGGCAAGGGGTACCGCGTGATCAGCGACCGCAGCCCAACCCACGCCAGCGGCATCGTTGCCTTTGCCTCCGGCCGGCATGACCACTCCCAAATCCGCCAATGGCTTCACCACCAGCACCGCGTCATCATCTCCTGTCGCCGAGGCCGCCTGCGGGCCAGCCCGCATGTCTACAACACCCCCCGGCAGATCGACGAATTAATCGAGTTGCTGCCCGCACACGGATGCGCGGCCGCTTGTCCGCAACGTACCTCCGCCTCGTGTATCGCAGCCCCGACCGCGATTGACCGATCGCAAACTCCAACGTAGACTCGTCTGCGACAGCAACGGCGGTTGAAACCCATGCAGATCTGGACCTACGCAAACGTTCTGACGGTCTCGAGAATCGCCCTGGCGCCGGTCTTCATCATCTGCTTCATGGCCGACGGCGCCGCCAGCAAATTCGCCGCGTTCAGCATCGCCTGCCTCTTCGAAATCACCGACCTGCTCGACGGATACCTTGCACGCTCAAGAGGCGAGGTTACCGGCATCGGAAAGCTGATCGATCCCCTCGCCGACAGCATCTCCCGCTTCAGCGTCTTCCTCTGCCTGCTCGCACGCGATTACGTGCCCGTATGGATGATCGCCATCATCTTCTATCGCGACGCCATGGTCTCATACATACGGGTCGGCGCAGCCGCCCACGAGGTCGTCCTGGCCGCCCGAACCACCGGAAAGATCAAAGCCGTCTGCCAAGGCATCGTCACCGTCTCGGCTACCGGGCTGATTGCCGCCCAAGCCGCCCAGTGGATCGAACTACCCGTCAGGCAGATCACGTGGTGGGCGATGGCCGCCGTGACGGCTGTCACCGTCCTCGCCGGAATCGACTACCTCGTGGCCTTCTCACGAATCGTCCGGCACAGGCAGGCAACCGCACACTGAACACCGCCCCGTCGACGCAACGTAACGCGTCTCCGGCGTCGCGTCGGCCAAGCCTAAGGAGTCCATCCAGTGGCAGACATGAGGATCGGCATCATCGGAGGCTCCGGGCTGGGGCAGGCCCTGGCCGGCCAACACGGTGCCCAACCTGTGGAGATGGACACCCCCTTCGGCTCGCCCAGCGGCCCCATCCTTCGCACCCGCTGGGAGAACGTCGAACTGGCCATGCTCGCCAGACACGGCGAGGGGCACCTCTTCAATCCCTCATCCGTGCCCTACCGCGCCAACATCTACGCCCTCAAAAGCCTCGGCGTCACCCATATCATCGCCAGCGGCGCCGTCGGCAGCCTCCGCGACCAAATCCAGCCCCGAGACCTGGCTATCCCTGATCAGGTCATCGACAAGACCTTCCGTCGCGATCCCACCTTCTTCGATACCGGGCTCGTTGCCCATGTTGAGTTCGCCGAGCCCTTCTGCCCCGTCCTCAGGCAGGTCCTCATCGAGGCAGCCGCCGACATCGAAGCCACGGTCCACAACGGCGGCACCTATGTCTGCATGGAGGGACCCCAGTTCTCTTCCCGCGCCGAGTCGCACATGCACCGCCAATGGGGTGGAGACCTGATCGGCATGACCTGCATGCCCGAAGCCAAGCTCGCACGCGAAGCCGAAATCGCCTACGCCCTGGTCGCCCTGCCCACCGACTACGACTGCTGGCGTGCCCACGAACCCGGCGCCTCCAAACAGGAGCTGCTCTCCGAGATCATCGGCAACCTCCAGGCCGCAACCGAAAACGCAATGCAATTGATCAGGGCCGCCCTGCGCAGACTACGAAACAGCCCCCCGCCACCAAGTCCCGCCCATAACGCCCTAGAGCTGGCCATCTGGTCCGACAAGGGCAAAATTGACCCGGCCGTCCTCAAACGACTGGGCCCGCTGGTCAGCAGGTATCTCCTAACCTGATTCAGGTCTCAACGATCAGCCCCCCAGTCCCCGCCCCCGGACGCACTAAAAACGCGCGTCGTCCTTCGGACGTACGGTGATTTGGACCCCGATATCCCGGCCGATCCCCGCCAGTTCCTCCGCCAACTGCCCCGAATCCACACCCCGCGGCAACACCACATCGATCATCATTACATAGAGGGGATTCTGATGGGCAATAATATGTGTCGTCAAATTGGCGATATTGATCTGCCGTGCCGCCAGGTGGCCCGTCACCTTCGCCACGATCCCCTTCCGGTCAGCCCCGTACACGTGAATCACATAGCTCGCCGCCTCCGTACCTCGAGCCGCAGCTTCCTCCTCGCTGACAGCCGTCAACTGAAGCGTCAGGTTCATCTCCACCCTGACCCGATCGAGACGATCTGACAGCACCTCGCAACTCAGCCCCCCCGGCAAACTGACCATCAGCATAATCGCGAAATCACCCCCCAGACGGGCCATCGTCGAGTCCTCGATGTTGCACCCGCACTCGTACAGTACCCCCGACACGGCCGCGACGATCCCCGGTCGGTCTCGGCCCATCGCCGTCAACAAGGCGTGATTCGCCATGATCCCTTCGCTCCTCAGGCATCCCGCCTACACGCGGTAGCCATACCGTCCCAGTCTACGGTACGCCCTCATCCCGCTCAAGTGCGGCCGGTCCACGGAAACCGCCCGCCTTATTCAAATCCAGATTTGCCTATTGACCTTGACCTGGGGATAATAGAATGTATACATCGGTTGCGTACATGGGGTCAGAAGCCGGGTAATGTCGGTTCCTGTGGGCCGGAGTTGTTGCTGGAAAATTGTCCTTAGGCAGGAGATCGGATCATGGTCTATTCCGCCGGATGTGAATACGCCATCCGCGCCGTTGCGGAACTTGCCCGCCACTGGCCGGATAAGCAATATGTGCTGCTCCGCTCCGTGGCCTCGGGCACGAATCTGGCCGGGCCTTACCTCGGCAAGTTGCTGCAACGGCTCGTGCTGGTAGGTATGGTGCAGTCGCTCAAAGGCCGAACGGGCGGGTATCGACTGGCCAAAGACCCCAGGAAAATCCGTCTGATCGACATCGTCAAGGCCATCGACGGCACCGAGCGGCTCAACCGTTCCATCGTCGGGCTGGGTGACTGGCGCGACGAGGATGCGCCCGCCAAATTACGTAGTTGGGCGAAGCTGCGAGGCCAAGTGCTCACCTTGATCGAGAAAACGACTGCGGCTGATCTGGCCGAAGCCATCGAGCACCGCCGCGCCGGGCGCGGGTCTCGTCGCAGACACCCAAGCCACGCCGCATAGCAACGCCGTCGGCGAGTTGCTACCAAAGCGGCTGCTCGTGCCAGGTGGTTCGGTCGAGCCGCACACGGCCACCGACCAGTGAGGCAATTCGCGGCTCGCCCGTAATCGGCGCGCAAAATCGCAGTTCGCCCACCGCACCCGACAGCGCTACCCCCAACGCCATGTCCGCGCCCTCTGCGTCGCGCAGACTCACCAGTTGCCCCGGCGTCAATGGCCGCTTCGCCCCGCCCATCTGCCACACCGCCACTCGATCAGCATCGACCACCCGCTCTGATGCGCCGCCAAAGTACCGTCCCCATGCCTCGGCCCGGTACGCGCGGCGCTGCGCCGATCCGCGAAGCACCACCGCCTCATGGGCGGCAATCTCCAGCATCGGCCCCACACCCGCCAACCACCTCCCAGAGCCCGAATCCCCGCGCCAAACAAGTACAACAGCCGGACGCAGCACGTCGATCATGCCCCGCCAGAGCGCCTCGGCCGCCGGACCGTCCACAAACCCCGGCGTATCAATCACTATTAGTTCGCCGCCCAGACGCTCCGCCTCCTCGGCCATCCGCACCACACCGCACAACATCGGCAGCAGATGCCCCGACGGGCTGATCGACCCCACGAAACTGAACGCGTCCGCACCCGCATCCGGTCGGCGCGGCTGCTGCAACCCAACCGTGGTCGGCGGACCGATCCGCGACTGACCCGGATCCGCGTCGATCACCGCTACCGCAGACCCTCGGTCCGCCAGTCGCTCAGCCAGCGCGTCGACCAGGTACGACTTGCCCGTGTCCGCCGCCCCAAGCACCAACACATGCCGCCGGCCTGTCTGGCTGATGAACCGCTCTACCTGATCCACTTGCGTCGTCACAGGTCCTATCCGATCGGTCGCGATGTCCCAGAACAAATTCGTCCGCCCGACGAACTCGGTCGCACGTCGCCGTCATACCCAAAACCGCGATCCGATCGGCCAGTGTGTGCGCCCACGCTGCCCACTGCAAGAGATCGCCGCAACCGTCTCAACGGAAATCACGCGACCGAGCGGTCAGCGGCCCCAACCCGTCCGCCAGATCGACCATCCGGTCGACGACCACATGAATGACCCCGTCGCTCCGCTCCAGCCGCCCTGCTGCCAGCATCCCCGTCGCCGACCGCGCCACCTTTCGATAACGTTCGTGCACCTCAGGCCTAACCAGCAAGTTCGCCACCCCCGTCTCATCCTCCAACGTCATAAAAACGATCCCCTTCGCCGTCGAAGGCCTCTGGCGAACCGTCACCAAACCCGCTACCGCCACGCGACGTCCAGACGCAATCTCTGCCAATCGAGAAGCCTCTACCACCCCGCGTCGAGCCAGCTCCTCCCTCCGCAACGCCATCGGATGAACCTTCAACGACAAACCCACGTGGTGATAGTCGTATGCCACCGCCTGCTCGCACGGCTCATCCGGCAGCGGCACCATCGGCTCCTCGTCGTCCAGCCCCGCCAGAAGCGGCAGCGCCTCGCCCTGCCGAAGCACCTGCCACATCGCTTGACGGCGATCCAGACCCATCGACCCAAACGCGTCCGCCGCCGCCAGCTTCGCCAGCCCCGCTCGACCGATCCCAGTGCGTCGCGCCAACTCGCCGACCAACCCGAACCGCCCTTCCTCCCGCGCCCGCTCGATCCGCACCGCCAGCTCGACCGACAACCCTCGCACCAGCCTCATGCCCAGTCGAATCGCCGGACCATGCCCACCCCACGTCTCCGGCCGATCGTCCGCCCCCGCCGGCCTGGCCGACACGTTGTCCTCCAAGCGACAATCGTATCCGCTGAAGTTCACGTCCACCGGCCGCACTTCCACCCCGTGCCGCTTGGCGTCCTGCACCAACTGCGCCGGAGCGTAAAAACCCATCGGCTGCGAGTTCATCAGCGCCGCACAATACGCCGCAGGCCAGTAACGCTTCAGCCACGCCGACACATACACCAGAAGCGCAAACGACGCCGCGTGACTCTCGGGAAACCCATACTCACCAAACCCGCGGATCTGCTCGAACGTCCTTCGGGCAAACGCCTCCGGCAAGCCGTTGCGCCGCATCCCCTCCAGCAACTGCTGCCGGAACTTCTCGAGCAACCCGCGCTTCCGCCACGCCCCCATCGCCCGCCGCAATGCGTCGGCCTGGCCAGCCCCGAACCCCGCCGCCACCATCGCCAGACGCATCGCCTGCTCTTGAAACAGCGGCACCCCCAGCGTCTTGCCCAGCACCGCCCGAATCACCTCGTTCGGATACGTCTCCGCCTCCAACCCCTTCCGCCGACGCAAATACGGGTGCACCATGTCGCCCTGGATCGGCCCCGGCCGCACGATCGCCACCTCGATCACCAGATCGTAAAAACACGCCGGCTTTAAACGCGGGAGCATGCTCATCTGCGCCCGGCTCTCGATCTGAAACACCCCCACCGTGTCCGCACGCTGGATCATACGGTAAACACCCGCATCCTCCGCCGGCACGTCGGCCAGACCCAGCCGCTCCCCGTGATGCTCCCGCAGAAAATCGAAGCACTTGTGCAGCGCCGTCAGCATCCCCAGCGCCAAACAGTCCACCTTCAGGATTCCCAGCGCATCGATGTCGTTCTTGTCCCACTCGATGAACGTCCGATCCGGCATCGCCGCGTTGGCGATCGGCACCAGATCGCACAGCGACCCCCGGCTGATCACAAAGCCCCCCACGTGCTGCGACAAATGCCGCGGAAACCCGATGATCTGCCGCACCAGACGCACCAGACACCGCAGCGTCCGCTGACTCGGGTCCAGCCCCACCTCGCGCAGCCGCTGCTCCAGCGCCGGCTCGTCGCCCCAACTGTCGACCGCCTTGGCAATCGCGTCCACCCGATCCAGCGACAACCCCAGCGCCTTGCCCACCTCGCGCACCGCCAGTCGGCCGCGGTAGGTAATCACCTCCGCCGCAATCGCCGCGTGATCCCGCCCGTACTTGCCGTAGATGTACTGAAACACCTCCTCCCGCCGCTCGTGCTCGAAGTCCACGTCAATGTCCGGCGGCTCGTTGCGCTCGCGGCTGACGAACCGCTCGAACAGCACGTCGATCCGACCCGGATCCACCGCCGTGATCCCCAGGCAATAGCACACCGCCGAGTTGGCCGCCGAGCCCCGACCCTGACACAGAATCCCCCGCGACCGGGCAAATCGCACCACGTCCCACACCGTCAGAAAGTACGCCTCGTACCCAAGCTGCTCGATCAACTGAAGCTCGTGCTCGATCTGATCGCGCACCTTCTGCGGCACGCCATCCGGATATCGCTGCCACGCCCCCGCCCACGTCAGCTCGGCCAGATACGCCATGGGCCTGGCGCCCGGTGGGCACAGCCCCTCGGGATACTCATACCGCAACTCGTCCAGACCGAAACCGCAGCGATCGGCGATCTCCACCGTGCGCGCGATCGCCTCCCGACAGTCGGCAAACAGCCGCACCATCGCCGCCGGCTCTTTCAGGTAGCGCTCGGCATTGGGCGTCAGACGTCGACCGGCCTGCTCGATCGTGCAGTCCAGATCGATGCACCGCAGCACGTCGTGCAGAAACCGCCGCTCCGGCGCGTGATAGCGCACGTCGTTGGCCGCCACCAGCTTCAGACCCGATTGGCGCGACAACGCCTCCAGCCACGCCAGCCGCTTCGCATCATCGGGCCCCAGCGACAGTTCCACCGCCAGATAGGCTCGATCCCCAAAGACCTCTCGATACCGCGCCAGCAACTGGGCACACGACTCGACGTCATCGGCGACGGCGCCCGGCGGCAGCGCGACGGCGATCAGCCCCTCCGCATGCTCGGCCAGGTCGGCAAAATTCAGGTAACACTCGCCCTTCGGCGCCCGCATCCGACCGGTGGTCAGCAAACGGCACAAACGACCGTACCCACCGCGATCCATCACCAGCAGCACGACCGAAGGCACATCGGTCAACTCGACCTCGGCCCCGATCAGCAGCTTCAGCCCGCACTCTTTCGCCGCCACGTGGGCCCGCACCACCCCCGCCAGCGAGTTGCGATCGGTTACCGCCAGCGCCCGATAGCCCAACGCCGCCGCCCGCTCGACCAGCTCGTCCGGATGCGACGCCGCCCGCAGAAACGAAAAGTTGCTCGCACAATGCAGTTCCGCATAACCCGACATGGCTCATGCACTTGCTCACGGACCAACCCAAGGCTCTCCAACGCGACTTAACTCTCCGCCATCGAGTACAGCACCCAACGATCCCGTGTGGCCCTTCGGCCCCGGTGCGGCTGACGGTTGAAGTACAGCGTCATCACCTCGCCGCTGGTCGTGCGGATGCGGTACCAGTGCTTGCGAAGATACATCTCGCCGCCGCCCGACCGGCACGACGAACTCGACTTGAGCGTCTCCAGCACCCGCTCCACCGTATACTGCGTACTCCGCCACACAAACCGCCGCGGCAGACCCGGCGCGCCCGTCGCCATCGCCGACGTGTCGAACGCACCGTCTACCGGCGTGATCTGATCCCCCACGAACACCTCGTCACTCCGCTCGTTCATGGCAACCATCGTACCGCCTTCCATCCTCACCACACATCAACACGTAGGGCGGGTTCCACCCGCCTATTCGGGTGCTTGGGTGTTCGGGTGCCCCGTCCCTTCCAGGGGCGGGGGACTGACTTCGCATCTCACTCAAAACACCCATGCAAATACCACCGCCGATTTTCACGATCGCGAAACATCCAGAACCGCCCGCCCTCCTGATCCTGCACCACGTAATAATCCCGACACACCTGCCGCCCGCGCCACCAGCCCGTCTCAATCCGCTCGGGGCCCACCGACCACGCCACCCTCCGCCGATCGCCCCGCCAGCGAAACCACGCCGGCCCGCCACCGTTGGCGCCGGCGATCACGTCGATCGGCTGCGGCCGGGCAAACAGCCGCACCGGCCTCTCCCCCGCCGCCATCCTCACCTCGGACAAACGATCCGGGTGGCATGCCCACGCTGCTGTTGCGTGGGCATGATCGTTCTCATCTCGGGCAACACTGTCAGAACGTAGGGCGGGTTTTACCCGCCGTGCCACATCAGATTTGATCCGTCGGGTGCCCTTGTGGGGTGCCACTGGTCCCGGCGCGCCGGGATCCGCCAGTGCTTCGTTGGACGCATGGGTACCCTCATTGGGTGCCCCATCCTTTGCGAAGCAAAGGGTGGGGGATGAACTCTTGGGTGTCTTGGTGGGGTGCCACTGGCGGCTTGCCCGCCAGTGTTCTGTCGAGTGCGTGGGCTTGGGTGCCCCATCCTTTGCGAAGCAAAGGGTGGGGGATGGACTAGCACGTAGGGCGGGTTTCACCCGCCTTGTCACATCATGTCTAATTCGCTGGATGCCACCATCGATTCCACCCGTCACCGGCTCATACCAACAAGCGTGCTCGGGCTGATGATCGTCGCCCGGCAAGGCCCGCACCACCGCGCCCTGCCCCAAACGATTCGACAACTCATCCAACAGCCCCGCCGCCTTCTGCGGATCGCTCACCTCGGCCGACTCGAACAACCGACCCTGCCACCGCGGCACCACACCAGCCCGCACCACGTGCAAACTGATCGCCGACACCGGAACCGACAGATCCAACCCCCGCACCTTCTCCGCCAGCAGCGACGTCAAATGCCCCAACGCCCGCGTCGGCCGACTCAACCAAAGCTGCGACACGATCGGGCGGGCCTGCTCGCGATAGAACGTGCACACAAGCTCAGCCGCGCCCTGCCCCTGCTGCTCGAGCCGCTGCGTCAGCCGCCCCAGCAGCGACTCGACACCCGCATGCACCACCTCCTGCCGATCCGTCGGAAACGCCAGACTCATCCGCACCGCCGGCAGCTCGGCCGGACGAAACGGCTCGACCGGCTCATCCATCGCGCCGACCGCCTGATCCAATCGCCGCAGCACCGACCCGCCAAACCGCTCCGCCAATGACGACCGCGGCAGATGCAGCAGATCGTCCACCGTCGCCACTCCCAGCCGATCCAACGCCGCCACCGCGTCTCGCTCGATCCGCAGCGACCACGCCGGCAGCCCCGCCAACGCCGCGACCTCGCCCTCCGGCTCGACCACCGTCAGCCGCTCGCCGCCCGCATGAGCCAGCGCCCACGCCGCGCCCACCGTGCCCGCGATCGCCCCGCGCACCGAGAACCCCTCGCGCTCGACGTAACGAATGCCCAACCCACCAAGCCGCCGCTCGCCGCCGAACAGACGTTCGCAACCCGTCACATCCAGAAGCAACACCCCCGGCTCGACCGGCTGAACGATCGGGCTGAACTGCATCGCCCCCGCCGCCAACTGCCCCAGCCGCCGGCGGTCGGCCTGCGGATCGTGCGAGCACACCGCAAGCTCGGGTAGCACCGCCCGCGCCTCAGCCACCGTCTGACCCGGGCGCACGCCACCGGTGAGTGCAAGCCGACAGCACGAAACCACGCGCTGCGACTGCCCCACAGGCTCCGCCACCGCGGTCGGCTTATCCGCCGGCAAGCCGCAACACCGGCTCGTCCGCTCCACCGACAGCAGCGGCATGCACAGACACATCACACGCCTCATCCTCCAGCCCTACCACAACCGGCTCGCTCGGCCAGCCGCCACGACACCGCAACACCTGCACCAGCCACCGCACACTGCCCGGCTCGCTACGCGTGGGCCCAACCAACAGCCGCACCGCGGCCGTGCTCACCCGCCCGCGGGCCTGCGCCTTGATCGGCCGAACCAACAGGCCGATGCCCCCGCCCGCCTCAGCCGCCAACTGCAACCGCCGCGACTGGCGATGCTCGACCCGCAACAGGCACGTCAGCAGCACAGCCGCCACCGTCGGCGACCGCAGCGACTGCTCAGCCGCCCACAACGCGTCGACCTCGCGACGCGGGTGAACCAGCACCATCCGATCGGCCCCCAAACCCAATTGCTCGGCCGCAGGTGGGTAGAAGTCGCCGGCCGAGTCGATCACCACCACCTGCCCGCCGTCCGACGCCGCCCGGGCCGTCAGCCACGTGGCCAGCGCCAATCCCCCGCAAGCCCGTCCCGACCCGATCAGCTCGACGATGCTGCCGGTGGGCAGCCCCCCGCCGGCCAATCGCTCGTCGAGTGCGGCCAGGCCCGTGCCGATCCATTGCCGCTCGGGCGGACGGGCGTAGTCGTGCTCCATCCGCCGGATTTGCTCGCGTAGCTGCCGCACGATGGCTGCCCGATCCTGCCTTAGGCCCAGCTTGATGCTCTCTGCCGACATCGCCTTACCGCTCCCCCGCACCCTGCACATCGGTCGTTCGCCATACCTAACATAAACCTAACTTCGGTCCGAGTCAAGACGATTTCCCCCTTTATTCAAATGGTCAGCCGGCTCACCCCGCGCCCCATCCCCCACCCCCTCCGCCCCACCTGCGCTCTAACCCCCGGCCCACCCACACCTTGCGCCCGAGTGTGCGGGTACGGGTGGGGGGATCAAACCTCGCTTGGGTCTGCGAAGACCCCATCCTCGCCCCAGAAAGGCCGGAGCATCAGCCTTGGACAGCAAATCGCCGCCCCACGCCTAGTGGACCTCGCCAGATGATGCCTTCGTGCACCGGCTCTAAGGCCCTCGACGAACTCAGCCTTGGCCGCGACAATGCCGACACATCGCAGGCACGTGCCACGATGTCGACTCATCCGATGGGAGGTCAAGGCCCACGAGCGACACTTGGATCATCCCGAGCCCCCTAGAAGTACAGGTACCTAGCCTAGGTTGGAGGACGACAGGCGGGCGTCATCTCCCGTCACCATGGACGAGATTCTCGAGTACCTCGAGCTTGAAGCACCAGATGGCGACATCTTGAGCGATCAATTCGGTTCGTTAGTTCGAAATGCGAAGGTTGGGCAAGGCGCCTGCTGGATATGGGAATTGACCGACAGTAACGCCCCCCGCTTCCTCCAAGAACGAATCCGGAGAGGCAGACCACGTGCCAAGCGTAGACCTGAATAAAGCCCGGGAGCTACTGACGCTCCATCGTCAGTCGTTCTACGCGGGAGCTACGTTCGCGGAACACACAGACCATCCTGTGCCGAGTGACACCCGAGCTTGGTCGCAGATCTTAGTGAGCTTGCTGACCGGCATCAAGGGAATCGCCAGGAAGAAAGGTGCTGATCTCGCTGACGGATCAGATGTAAAGGGAGCGAACGTATGGCTTGCGATCGATACTCCTCGGTTCAACGGCTGTCTCAAGGCTGGGCGCAAAGGCGAGCCTGGGGGCATCCACACATTGGACGACATGCCACACCTCTTCTTCGTGATGTGGGACACGGAACCTAAGCACAAGCGCGATCGCTGTCGGGTCTGGGTTGTACGTCCTCGTGACGATCGTGTCTTCCGGGCGATGGCCGCAAGATGGTACGAACACCGGGAGGCTGGGATTATCCGAAGCGACAACTTCCAGCTTCATCCCCCGAGAAACCTTGATTCAGACACATTCCGCAACACCTGCGGAAACTTGAACTACCCGCTTCTGTTCCGCGCCGACTGGACCGGGGCAGACTATGAGGTCGTGACATATGATCCGAGCGTGCTGACCTCCGGATCTTGCGAGCTGGCCGACTGACGAGCTGGTTCTCTACCCGCTAAGGAGGTCTTCGACGGCGTCAAAACAAGTTCCCAAAGCATCCAGCGCTCTGTATCTCTGCAGCACCGCCTGACGGTACCGATCCGCCGCCTGATCCAGTTGCCGGCGCGCGTCGGCCTCCTTCTTGGGCAGAGGGACCCGTATGACTTCCAAGTCTCTCGTCTTAAGCCGATTGTGGGACGATGAAGTTCCAGTCGTTAGCGTCTGTATCTGTGCTTGGACGGCGCTGCTGCGGAGTATGAGGCATAGCGCCCAAGGCGATAGCCCCGTCTGCCTCGCCCGTAATACCGCGAACTCAGCCGAGCAGCCGAGCTTCCAACGCGTGCTCGGCACAACCGCAATCCGGACTATGCGCGGGTTGATCTTGGACACCAACACATCGCCCTCTCGGCATCGAACACATGCGGTTGTCGGACGGTAGTTGTTTACGGCTCGCATATCGATACATCCGTCCTCACCGACATGGAGAACGCTGATACACCGATTCTCTTCGTCTGGAAGGACCCGCTCGCCCCCCTCGGGGTCAACATCTACTATATCCACAAGCCGCTTCGACTCGAAGGAGGATCGATCGAGTCCCGCTAGCCGCTTCAGCGCTGCCAGCCTTTGAGTCTGGTAGAACCCTGCCGTCCATCGGCTGTTCAAAGCCCTCTCCCGGTCAACGGCAGTCACCGACGGGTGTTCCCTCAGAAGCGCAACGTCCTCCTTGACATTACTCCGGGCGCGAAACGCTCTGAACGCAGCCACAATGTCATTAAGATCGCCAGCTCCAACTACTCTCTTCACTGATGCACCGTTGCGAGCAACGACCCGAAAACCGAGGTCCTCCGAGACTGCCATGAAGACATGGCGCACAGCACGGACCGGCGACGGATCCTTCCTCTGAAGGTAAACAACACTCGTCTTGGTGCGGGTGCCCGCCTGCGCAAACGTTTCCGTCGGCAGATCAAGTACGCCGACCAGCTCCGCCCTTCGTGATAGAGCATGCCGGAATTGCTCGGAGAACCCGCCAGCCGACACAACGTGGTCAGGCACGACCATGAACAAGCAACCACCGGGGCGGAGAAGCGCCAACTCCCGGTCAAGAAGGAGATACTCCGAATCAAGTGCCTTCGGGAGGGTCCGAGTCTGTCCCATGCTGAAGAGAACCGGATACGTTTGGGGGTCCGCTTCCCCGAGAACGCGTTGAGTATCGAACGTTGCACCAAACGGAGGATTAGTCAGTACCAGGTCCACCTTGCCAGCGATATCGGCCAGACTCGATGCGGGTAGGATCGAGTTGCCCTGACGTAAGGTGCATTTCGCCTTTGCGAAAATCTTGAGATTGACCGCGGCCAGCCTGATCATTCGCTCCACCTTGTCTTGGCCGAAGAGGGTCACTCGGCGAGCTAGGGATGCTCCGTCCACATCCACATGGCAAGCGTGACGGTAAAAGGCCGCCAGGAATGACCCGACCCCGCACGTGGGGTCTGCGACAAGAACCTTGCGATTTTCTGATGCGCCATGTAGTTGGGGCAGGAGATCTTGTATCGCCATGTCAACGACTGCGGCAACGACCTCCGGCGGCGTCATATACTGGGCATCTTCCTTGCGATTCCGAAAACTGTCTTGAATGAAGTGCCCGAACACCTCGTTTAGAGAATCGAACTCCCATCTGTTAGCGTGCTCAGCACCTTCGCCCGGCAGCTCCCGTAGTAGCGGCAGTATGGCAACTGCAAAGTCGTCATCATCCTCGCGGATGTTTAGGCCGGATTCCGGACCGAAAGACGAAATCTCATCCGGAAATTGGCGTGCTAAGTCCTGAAAGACCTCTCGTAAGGCGAAGGCGATCCGACCCGGATCACCCGTATGTTCCTTGGCTACAGCGTCGAGGTGCGCACGGTCAAGGCGGCTCCTGCCGTTCGCTGGAGGATGCCGAGCGTCAAGCACCTTTAGCACCAGGAGTTTGCAGATCTCGTCTAGCTTCGCATTTGCGTCGTCGAATCTGCCGATGCGGTGGAACTCCTCTCGAAGGGCGCTGAGCGCTCGATAGAGACCCTCATAGGGCTGACGACGGTGAGCTCCACCCGCGATCGCACTTGGTGGCGCGTCACCTGAGTAGGCCGTTTCTATGAGAGCACGTGCATCGTCCGCTCCGGAGAACAGAGTCATTGTCGACGACTTACTTCTTGATCTTTTGCTCATCGCCTTGCCTTTGCTACGCCGATCGGGACGCTTACACGAACATCCCGTACAAAAACCTAACGCCATGGTGGGTGTCTGTCAAGCCCGCCCAGACCGTTTTTCTCAGTTTTTTTCCCAGGCGACGGTTTGCCACGATGGGTGAGGACCAGATCGCTCTCGCAGCACGGGTAGCCCAATGAGCAGAGCTCTGCAAAGCGCCCCCCGTTGGTCCGCAGGGCCCGGACTAGGCAACCTCAATGACGGGCATCGTCCCAATCACGGGTACCGGCCCGCGCTCCTTGCGCAACTTCGCGTACCCCGCTGCGTGGCCGGTGAGGGAGGATGCGAACCGGGCGAAGGAGATCTCGTCGTTGGGCTCGATGAATTGGCCGCGTTTGCCAGCCTCTCGGGGGCTCAACAGGAAGCAGGCCCCGTCGTAGAGTCGTTCCCTGACGAGCCGAAGGCAGAACAGCTCGTACCGCTTGGCGTAGGACGAGCCCTTGAACTCGGGAAACACCGGAAAATGCGGCTCTTTCACCGAGACGGGCGATGTGGAGCGCTTCGTATCCTCAAGCATCATGAAGTAGCCGAGCCACGGGCGGATCGAGTCCTTGAACGCCCCTTCGCGATGGGCCATCCAAAGGTCGGTGGCTGAGCCGATGGCCTCTTCGGTGCGGTTGTTGAAGTTGTTGCCGAATGACGGTCCGACCTGCGACTTGAATTCCAGCGTCGCGATCAGGTTGCCGTCGGTGACAACCAGCAGGTCCCATTCCTTCGTCGCCCGGAAGTAGCCGGGCAGCGTAGCTTCCTTTTGCCGGATCGCGGCGTCGGGCAGACCCGCGCCGGTCAGAAGCTCGCGAACGAGCTTGATGAACCCGTCGAGCTGCTTGCCCCCGGTGACAGCCCCACGAGTGCCGGAGTCACGCTGACCGGTCTTGGAGCCTTGGTTTTTCAGCTGCCTGTCGCGCGTACGCCAGAAGTGGGCAACCGCACGCGACACCTTCGCCCGGAGGTCATCCGTCATGCGCGGACCTCTTCGACCTCGGCCCGACCGAAGAGCCTACCCGTCTCCTGCCGCATACGCCGAACCGACGCCTCGAAATACTTGCTGTCGATCTCGACGCCGATGCTGTTGCGGCCACACCGAGCTGCGGCCACGTTGGTCGTAGCCGTGCCTGTAAATGGGTCCAACACGGTGTCGCCCACGAAGCTGAACATGCGGACCAGGCGCTCGGCCAGCTCAACCGGGAACGGGGCAGGATGGTTGCGTGTGGAGGCACCGGTGAGGCCTGTCCATATCTGCTGAAACCACTCGCGGTGGGCGTCCTCGGAGATGATGCTCATGATGCGGGTCGGTACGGCCGGCTTGCGATACGCGCCGGGCTTGCGCTGCATGAGGATGAACTCGATGTCGTTTTTGATAACCGCGTTGGGCTCGTACGGCTTGCCGAGAAACTTGCCCCCTCCCTCGACCTCGTACACGGCGTTTGCGATCTTGTGCCAGATGATGGGCGCCAGGTTGTCAAAGCCGATGGTGCGACAGTGCTCCTGGATCGAGGCGTGGAGCGGCACGACCATATGTCGCCCGTTGTTCTTCCGCCTTGCCAGACACACGTCGCCCACCACGCAGATCAATCGCCCGCCGGGCACGAGCGCTTTGAAGCAGTGCTGCCACACCTTGTCGAGCTCGCGCAAGAAGCTCGCATAGTCGGCCACATGGCCCAGTTGTCCTTCGGTCCGGCGGTATTCCTTGAGTGTCCAGTACGGCGGCGAGGTGAGGACCAATTGCACACTCTCGGGCTGGACGAACGAAATCTTGCGGGCGTCTGCCAGGTGCATGCGATGATGCGTCGGTACAGAGTGCAGGGCGCTTTCGATCTGCTGCATTAGTCGGCGATCCTTGGCGATGCGCGGCATGTCACTCTGTGTGATCTTCACACCGCGCAGCTCGCTGGGGATCAGGTCTTCCACCCCGGGGGGCACTGGCTCGAGCATGGCCTGTCACTCCGTAGGCGAATATTACCGCTCGCCGGTCACCTGCCGTCAACTGCTCTGCTGGCTCGCACGCATCTTGGGCGACCTGGATTTTCGCCTATTGATGCACGGCATGCAACCACAAAGGTTTAGACGCTTAAGACGGCCAAGCGGGTCATTGACGCACCGCCCCAGGGGTTCCACCCTTGCCCCGGTCATCCTTCCCCACCCGCCTCCTTGCGCAGCTTGGCGTATCCCGCTGCGTGGCCGGTGAGGGAGGATGCGAATCGGGCGAATGAGATCTCGTCGTTGGGCTCGACGAATTGGCCGCGTTTGCCGGGTTGGCGTGGATGCAGAAGGAGTATGCGGCGTTGGATGTGGGTGCGTCGACGCGCTACCTTACGTGTCTACGAATCCGTCCCCCACGCCCGGAGGGCGCGGGGCACCCGAGCCCACGGCCCGGCTGCGCCGGACCGTGCCACCCACACGAGTAGTTCGCCACGGCGGGTGGTCTTCGACAAGCTCAGACCAAGGAACCCGCCTTACGTGGTCCGATACTCCGTCACCCACACAAAACATGCCCACGCAATCCCGACGTACGTCGGGACGTGGACATGCCACCCGAGAATTCGTCACCCGCAAAGAACATGCCGGCGTCAGATGCGGTGGACTTTGGCATGCCACCTGAGAATCCGGACCCGGGCGCGTGCAAGTTCCGGCGCGCCGGGACACGCCCTACGACTACGGCGCAGGCGTGGGGTAGTTTTCGGCTGCGTCGTCGAGGACAAGGACCCAGTCATCTTTCTCGCCGCTCGAGGGCGGTGTGAACGGCTGCACGCCCGCGCCTGCGAACTGACCGATCGGCAGCCACGTACCCTCTCGCGGGCCGTACCAATGGGCCTTGACCCGATCGGCAGCGAGCTTGCCCATGTCGATGGCCACGGGATGGCCGAAGGGCAAATAGGCCAACAGAAAGCTGCCGTCGTCGGCCCGTGCGGCCTGGATGTGATCCTCGCCGTCTCCCTGGCCGTCGGCAATGACCGACTCGTCGGGCACGGCGCGGTACCAGGGCCGCAGCTCGATGAGCCTGCGCATCAGCCCCATGCCGAAGGCGCCGGCAAAATCCATCGCCTCGCGCCAGTGGGTCGTGCCGCGGAGGCGTGCGAACGGGAAGGAGTTATCGTCGGGGTCGGGCATGC
Source organism: Phycisphaerae bacterium (assembly GCA_035530655.1). Lineage (GTDB taxonomy): Bacteria > Planctomycetota > Phycisphaerae > UBA1845 > DATKUK01 > DATKUK01. The sequence goes on along the minus strand of DATKUK010000086.1, from coordinate 12,124 downwards.
GCTGCTCGTTGTAGAACTGCCAGATGTCGTTGCAGCCATAGCCGTGGCCCGCCGCTCCGGCCAGGACGCCCCAGTAGGCGGCTTCGCGCTCCTGGTGGGCGTCCATTCGCCGCGAGGTGTTCGGCCCGTCGGGGTGGTTCTCGTAGCGGGCTTCCATATCGAGCGTGGGTTTGACCGGCGCGAGGTTGTAGTCGTGGGTGACGAACTGGTAGTTGGGCACAGCCCATCGATGCGACGACTGGATGGTGTTGAAGTCGAGCCAGTCCTGGTCGTGGAACCAGAACGAGGAGGAATAGCCGGTGGGTCCCGGCTGAGGGCCCGGCCCGTGGTAGGACACCAAGTGGCGGGCGTTGCTGCCGGCCTTGAGACCCCTGGCCATGGCGGCCCACACCTCTTTGCCCTCGGTGGGCTGCCTGTCGCCGCCCAGCAGCCAGATGACGGCGTTGTCGCGGTATCGGGCAGCGAGGAACTCGCCAAACGTGAAGGCGTTGGACGTGTCGAAGATCTGCTCGTCGGTGGCGACCTGCTTGACGTGCTCGCCGTAGCTGACCACCAGCCCCATGACCAGGCCGAGCTGGTTGGCGGTGTCTACGATGTGATCGACGTTGCGGAAGAAGGCCTCGTTGGGCCGGGTGGGGTCGCGGTCGATGAGTGTCAGGTCGCCGTTGATATTGCGGACCCGCAAGCCCCGCAACACGTAGGCCTGAATGACGGTGAAGCCCTTGGCGGCGCGGTTGGCGAGGTACTCGTCGACCTCCCAGCGATCGAGCCGCTTGAAGAGCGTCCACGCGGTATCGGCCAGGTAGAAGAACGGCTGTCCGTGCTGATCCACGAAGTGACGTCGGTTGGGGCTGACACTCAGTTGCATGGCCTTGACCGAACCGGACCGACCGACGCCTGGTTTGTCGTTGGCTGCTGCGTTCATGGTTTGGATGACTCGCTTTGGGTTGGTGACTGCCCACGGCTGACGCGGCGAAGACACGTCGCGCGCCGTCGTGGGTTTCGAGAAAACTGCCAGCCGACGCCCTGCTGCACACAGATGGCGATATGGCGGCGTCATGGCCGGCAGGCCGGTGGGTCGATTATACAAGGGAAATGGTGGGTCAGACGACCCAGCCCACATGTCTCAGGCGGACGGGCGCACTGGCGGATCCCGGCGCGCCGGGACCAGTGGCACCCAAGTGGGCATGCCAACCGAGAGGGCATTGGTGGGTCCAACGACCCACCCTACGTCTGCACCTTTCCCGCAAATGGTGGGTCAAACGACCCACCCTACCCGCTGTTCCCACGCCTGTAGAGACGTGTGGTGGGTCGCCGACCGATCCTACGTGGGTGGCCCAGTCCCAATGGTGGGTCGACGCCCTGCCCTACATGCGCGTACAACGCGAGACGGTGAGCAGCGTCATCTCTGCTGGAGCGCCTGGGCGAGGTCGGCTACACGCAACTCGAGTCTTTTGATTTGCCGCTTGAGGCCGTTCCGGTGGATCATCTGCCAAGCGAATATCTTGATGAGACAGAAACACAGGCAACAGATGACAAATAGGGTTGCGTATGCGATCAGGTCTTTCACCTGGTCGGACGCGAAGAACCGCACGGCTGCGAACCCAGCCACAACGGCCACGACGAGAAAGAATGCCCAAGCCACGATCACGATGGGAAGCATCTTTCTGTTGTAGAAATCGGAGAACATCGACCACAGCGTGTCCTCTTGCGAGTCGTCGTAAAACGGTGTGCCTACGATTCTCGTTTCGACATCGTCGTCGGTCATTTTGTTTGTCCTCCATGGGAAATGGTTGGGCCACAACGTCGCAGTCTGTTGCCCGCACGATGCAGCCCGGACGGTTGATTCGAACCCAAACGGGAGAGTTTGTCCAGCCCGTGTTGGGGCAACACGATCTATCCTGTCAGCGGCGTCGCCTGTATGCTGCCGCATGAGGGTCGCGGCGCGGGCCAATGTGCCCTGCCGGAAGGCGACGTCAGTATTGGAAACCGACCTCGCCGTCAGTGGAGATAACCGGCAAGCATGGCTGCGGTATGTGACATTTCGGAATTCGTCGATTGGCTACCAGAATACGTCCAGGGCCACCGTCTGTCGGGGCCCGAGGCGAGGTACCAGCGGTACTGCCAGGCCGACGGGCGCGATAGCGGCACGGAGCTGGACGCCTATGGCTGCGCCGACGCGGCCAACATCCTGTATACGATCGGCCTGCTGCCGCGCGAGCCTCGCGTGCGGCGGCAGTGGATCGAAGTGCTCCAGGAGTTCCAGCGGGCCGAGGACGGAGTTTTCGTCAACCCAACGCACAGCGACGAGCACACCACGGCGCACCTGACGGCCGCACTGGAACTGTTCGACGCACGGCCGCTGCACGCGCTGCACTTCATGGCGCCATGCAAGACGCGCGAAGGAATCGCACAATTCCTGGACGCGTTGAACTGGCGCAGCCCGTGGGAGCAGTCGCACCGGGGAGCGGGCGTGGGGGCGGCGTTTTTGATCACCGAGGCGGTCGGAAACGAATGGTTCGACTGGTACTTCGGGTGGCTGAACGAGCAGGTCGATCCGGAGACGGGCTTTTGGCGGCGGGGAATGATCGATCGCGACGACTTGTTTCCGCATTTGGCGGGCAGCTTTCACTATCACTTCAACTACGTGGCGGCGCGGCGGGCAATCCCGTATCCCGAGCGGGTGATCGACGCGTCGCTGGAGTTGATGTTGGCGAGCGGGCTGTTTCACCGCGAGGGCGAACTGGGCTTTGCGGACATCGACGGGGTATTCTGCATCCACCGGGCGCTGCGGCAGTGCGGGCATCGCCACGGCGACTGCATGGCGGCGCTGCGGCGGACGCTGGCGGCGGCGGTCGAACTGGTGACCGACCGCGTGTACCGCGAGTCGCGTGTGTTCGACGACATTCACAACACGTTCGGCGCGGTTTGCTGCCTGGCCGAGCTTCAGCAGGCCCTGCCGGGCGAACTGCGGACGCCGCGCCCCCTTCGGCAGGTGCTCGACCGCCGGCCGTTCATTTGACGCGTCTGCGAACGCCCTCAGCAGACGTCTTGTACCCAACAGTGAACACCACCGTTGCGGAGGATCTGCGGTGCTTGAAGGCCACATTCGCACTGGAGAAATGGTCGCGCAATACCTCGCGCAGTGAACATCGGCGAAGCTGGAATCTCTTGGGCCCCAGCCTTTCTCGGGCCTACTCAGATGACGCTAACGCTCTGTCTCCCAATAGCTTATAGCATTTTCCCGACCCAGCGAAGAATTTGTTTTTTTGCTGGAAAAGAGCCTTGCAAAAGGGGGATTACTGCGATATTATTTAGGTTTAAGGGGCCCTGGGCCTTCATCTGGCACGGGCGATTTAGGGACAGTCGCCACCCGTTTGACCAGACGCAGGGCGACAATTCTTTTGAGCTTTTAAGTCGTAGTGGTTATGCTGTAGGCATTGGACGGCAATGGCAGGCGCTAACGGCGAGTACCAGCACAACCGACAGACGCTGTCTGACCCGGAGTGATCGGTGAGCCCAATCGCGCTGCTGAGGACGCACATATGTTAGAGCCTGCAGATGGGGGCTTGCTTGTCACGCTGACCCGTGACCTCTCGCACAAGTACAACTTATTTCCCCCGGGCAATGATGGCGCCGACCCCGATCAGGAGCAGGCCGAGCCATTACCGCCGTTGGACCTCAAGCGGGGCTGGTGTGTAGCCGGAACTTGGGATCTCCTGGAGGTCACGAAGTTCGACGCTCTGGACGAGATCGCCGATCGGCCGTTGCCAGCGTCGTGGGCCGAATCCCGCAACTTGGTCTTGTTCCCATTCAGGGAGCACCCCCTGTTGCAGGACTTCGTGCCTGCACTTTTGAACCCGCAAGAGATACAAACGGACTCGCAGCATCCCCTGCTGGTCTTGACTATGATCTCCCTGTCGCCGCCGGCCTATGAGTTCGATGACGATGGGGTCAGCGTGGTGCGAGCGATCGGAAACCTCGTGAACCTCCTGAAGGAGGCGCAGCTTCGGAAAGTAGATCGTCCCGAGACGGCGTATCTGGGCAGTCTGAGCACTCCCGATCTCGTGTTGATTTCGCTGCCGAAGAACCCGGCTCAACTTCACGGCGCACACGTTATTGCCCGCCTCGCCAACCGCATCCGCCTGGATGAGATCCGCCGGGGCGACTTCCTGGACTCTCGGAAAAGCAGCGTAGCTGACGAGCAGTGGCCAGGACATGCATGCGTGGTAGCAACCCCGATGTTGGCCTTCCGCCTGAAGTCCAAAAGCTACTTTAGCACGGACGAATACCGGAACGCAGAGGAGCGATATGGCGTCAGCTTTCCTTTCCGGCTCCGCGTGGACTGCGGTCATGCACAACAGGTCGTCGAAGACACCCAGCAGGTGTGCAGCGACGTCGTGTTTACAGACGGGCGGGAAGGTTCTCCGAGGGGAAAGGCTCCCACGGCTTGGGACGCGTACACACTGCGTGGACGTTTCGATCATCTGTACGACCTCGCTCACGTGCTGCAAAAGAAATGGCAAAAGCGGAAGTGGCGACAGTGCAACCTTGTCGACAGCATCACTACGGTGCTCATGGATGACGTCGAACCCACATGGGAGCACGATTATCCGCCCTGGACCATTACAGAAGAAATCGTTACAGAACTAAGCAAGATTCGTGACAGACTCGACCGCTTTTCCCGCCGCTTTCTGAACCAGACCCAGGCCAGAGAGCTTGAAGGAGCGTATCGAGACTTCCGGTCCTTCTTCTTCCGACAGGACCTGCTGGGAACGGCAAGGGACCTGTTCCCTTTCTTCCGCCAGCTCTCACTGGCTTTTAAAGAGGTAACTTCCTGGGAACGCTACCTCCACGCTACGGACCATGCAGGCATGGATCGGTATCGTCTTCAGTCGAATAGGTGTCTTGATTTTCGATACGATTTGAGTACGCTTATTCCGCACGTAGCTCGCGCACTTCGTAACCGGATTGAACATCGCGCATTGGATAGTGATCCTCCGTTCCCTCAAACCCTGCGGTACGGGACGTGTAAGCTGCTCAGTGCATACACCGTCGTCGCCTACATGGCGTCTCAGCTTTTGCGTCAGGAGGCGACGGCACCGCCTGGTGAAGCCGGAGCTGGCAACGCCTTCGCAAGCTGTGTCGCTGCCGGATTCCACGGGCGCGTTACGTGCGACGAGGCTTTCTCAGAGTTTCGAGAGTATCTAGAGCGGCACGAAAACATACTCCTCTCAACTCGACCGACCAACAAGTGGTCGGCGCGCTTGCTCCTTCTCGATATTTCGGGTAAGTCACTTCTGCGCCCAGAGATCGCGTTGGTCCACTACCTGCATGAGATTGCTGAGCGCGAGGAATGGATACTTCAGTCGCGATGTACTAAACTCCGTAAGGAACTGAACTCCTTTGTGCTCCACCACGCAGCAGTAGCTTTCTTTAACGGGCTACAGCGTGCCCTCTATCCAGCGCGTGAAACCTTGACAAGGACGGAGGAAAAGCCTCTACTTCGGGACGCTTTTTCGCTAGTTACATTTGTGGTGCTAAGGCAGCTCTTGGGCGCCGGCATGACACCCACGGGTGAGGAACTCAGACGCTATGGAAAGGAGCTTCTGCAATCGGCTCACCCACAGATCTTAGCCGAAGACGTCTGCCACGCACTGGGAGATGCCGCTCAAGACTCCGGCACAATTGCTGAGTTCTCGTCATTGTACAAGAACATTCGGCAGCCCGACTCCCATCCGAAGTTCGAGTCGGTACTGCCAGACGAACTCGCACGCGACGGTTTCCACCTCAGCGTGGCGACTATCCGAGAGTTGGTTCCCGAAATAGTGGCAGATATCGGTCTGTGGTGTGCCCTGCATCATCTGCTCACTGCGGGCGGCACACAACTCGACCACACGCTGCGTTTAGCGAATCTGGGAAAGGTCTTCCAAAGTGTGTTGGTTGCCGGGGCCGAGGCCGACCCGGGAGGGAACCTGTCGGAACGTCTTCGCGAGTCGATCTTATTTCGTTATAGTATCCAGGCCGCCGCCGCCGACCGGACCGGAGTCGATTGGGAAGACTCGGTGATATCAAATATCGAGGGCATGACAGTTCCTGTGTGTAAACGCAGCCAGGTTTTACAGTCTCTGCGTAATATTAAGAAGTTCCGTTCGCTGTTCGACCCTGATCGCGGGCTCATTACACGCTTGCGCGCGTTTAATGCTTACGGAGGGGAAAGGCAACCCCTTGTTGGAGATGGCTCAGGAACTCTGGAAAACTCGCTATTTGCCATTTTCCATTCCGCATGGAGTAAGAATCCTCCTGCCACCGCCGACCGTTTGAAACTCGCCTTCAATCTATGGGCAGTGTCTACGCGCCTTTGTTTACCCAAGATGTTCGTTCCCGTCGAAAGAGATCAAGCAGGGCAAGAGGAACCGGTTCCTGTCGGCTAACTGGCCAGCAGGCAAGTCTAACTGAACGCATGGCAAGAAACGAAAGGAAACCAAATGAACGCGTCGAACATCCCACTGGACAAGCAAGCACGCCGGTCAGGCGAGAGTCTGCTGAAGCAAATCAAGGGATTCCATTCGATAGCCTGCGATCGCCCTGACGTCAGACTGCTGGAAGCAGGCCGCGGGAATGGTCCTCTGAGTGCATTGTACGAGCGGACGGACCCTGAAGACACTTTCTGGGCCATAGGCCTGCTCGATGAGGAGGATACGGATGGAAGCTAGTTCGTCGATTCCAGGCGAACGGTTCCTTCGTCGGCAGTTATTGCTCCCACCTACCCGGAATCCTCATCGCATGTTGTTTTCACATCTGGTCCGGCGACGCTCACCGGACATCGTAGGTTGGGGGGGAGTAAGCGGCAGCGCTCTAGCAATCCACCCTGTTTGACGTCGCGATTTGGCAGATATCAACTCCTTCTTGCCGACAAGGCGAGCAGCAGCACTTATTCTGTCTGAACGGCGTCCGGCCCGTCCTCGTCACACTCATCGGCTTCGCCCCAGAACTCGCTTAGGGCCTCACCCAGCACCCCAGGTTCAGGCGGCTCGCCTTTCCCAGACGACAGCAATCGTACGTCGCACGCGTCGCGCACTATGCTATGTCCCTCCGGAGCACGACGCAAATACCGTCGCCGACCGCGCTTTGGTTCGTGGCGTGAAGAACTCATTGGGCTTCCCAAGGCGATATTGGGCGAAGGCTTGAAAGTTCGTCGGCGAATGATTTGGCATACTTGAGGTATTAATCAAACGAAGTATGCACAACCAAGTGGGCCGCGGGGGAGACTGAAAGCGAGATGCAGGATTAGCAGAGCATCTCTTCATCGCTGTAAGATGCCAGCTTCTCGGCCCATCCCGAGCATATCACTTGCAGGACGTGCCCACCGTTTGGAAGATTATCGGAGCGACGCAGCTATCGGACTGCGTGAGTCCAGACTTGCAAGGCGATACGCGCCGAACGCATAGACGGCCACGGCGAAGGGCACGATAGCCCACAGGGCCGACGGGGCAAGCCGCTGTGCGATCAGGATCGGCAGCGCGGCTGCAAAGGCCAGGCCAATCGGCTGGAAGTAGGTCTGGAGCCAGCGGATGCCCACTCGATGCTTGATCACCAGCCACAGGGCGATCACTCCGCCAGCCATCCAGCCGGCGATGAGCCACCACAGGACGGTCGCGGGCGAGCCGCCCGTAACCGTCGACCAGACCATGCCCGGAACCGCGACCAGGACCACCACGCCAACCATCTTGGCATAGGCCGACGGGTGCCCCAGGCCCATCAGCACGTGGCTGATGATGCGGACGGTGGAGTTGCCGGCCAGCATGATCAGCAGCAGGGGCAGGTACCGTGCCGCCTGGTGGAACTCCGGCTTGTAGTACCAGCGGATGAAGCCGGGGCCGGCGACCGCCAGAACCAGCACAACGGGCAGCAGCATGAGGTTGTGCCATCGCACCAAGACGTCGGCCATCGCCCGTCGCTCGGCGCGGCTGGAGCGCTCGGCGATAAGCGGCACGGCGACGATCCGCAAGGAGAAGGCGATGATGAACCCCGGCGCGACGGTGGTGATGGCGATCTGCACGAAGCCCGCCTCCTGGAGGGCGATCAGACCCACGAGCATCACGAGCAGCGGGCGCAGGCCGGCCTTGACCAGCTCGCCCGCGTACACCGGCAGCGAGTAGCGCATGAGACTGGAAATCAACGCGCGATCCTCGGCGACGCGAAAGTCGAAGCGCAGTCGGCGCCGCATGGGCCACACCCACAGCAGCACCACAGCGACGAGACCCAGCCCGTAGCCCAGCGCCGCAGCCTGTGCGCTGCCACGGCTGATCCACCCGGCCACGAGCGCCCCAGCCGGAGGGGCGAGCACTCGGCTGACCAGTTGGGCACAGGAGACGACGAACCGCTTTTGGGCGTTGAGCACGGCCTGGAGGACGTTGAGTAGAGCCACCGCGATCAGGAACGGCGCGACAATCCGCAAGGCGCCGGCGAACTCGGCGCGGTCGTAGAGGTGGGCGAGCGGGCCGGCTGCCAGGATGAGCACCAGGGCCATGGCTGCGTGCAGCCAGACGCTCAGGGCGAGGGTAACGCCGAGCACGCGATCGGTCTGGAGCTGAGGGCGGCCGGTGCGGGCCTGGGCGGCGTAATAGCGCAGGCCGGCTGTGAGCTGGAGCCCGAACAGCATCGGCGCGAGCATCCCGATCTGGAAGACGATCTGGACGAGGCCGTACGCGTCGGGGTCGAAGATGTCGGCCAGCTCCTTGGTGACGACGTACTGGCCGGCCGTCATCAGCAGCAGGAAGCTCAGGGCGGTGGCCACGTGCCGCTGGAGAGGCTCGGCTCGCTGGTCGGATGGTGGGGACGGCAGGTGAGTTTCTACTTCGGTTACGGCGGTAGCCACGTCTGATGACCTCAATCCTACATCCCTACCACACACGGGCGGGCGATTTCAAGTCCGATGCCGCGTAATGGGTGAAAGACTGCCGCGTGGCGGTGACGGCAAGTGGACTTCGAAGAGATACTTACGCCGCGCCGGGACCAGTCGATACGCGCGCCCCTGCGGGTCGCCGCTAAACCGCTGCGTCTCGGGGCGCCGGGACCAGTCGATACGCGCTCCCCTGCGGGTCGCCGCTAAACAGTTGAACTTCGCGCTTCCTCCCCTGCGGGTCGCCGCTAAACACTTGAACTTCGGGCGCTCCCTTTGGTGCCGCGCAAAGGGTAAAAGTGTAAAAGAGCAAAGGGCTACTGAGTCCCCGCCGAACAACGAAACCCGTTGTAGTAGTGGCGGTCGCCTGGCGAGTTGAGGCTACGAGCCGCGCAGCGGCAGTCGTACGGAATGTCGTGCCAACTGCCGCCCCGCAGAACACGGAACGAACCGGAAGCCGGTCCTTGGGGGTCGGTGTTCTCCGCACTCGGGTAGAGAGCGTACCAATCGGCACACCACTCCCACACATTGCCGTGCATGTCGTAGAGCTTCCAGGCGTTGGGTTTTTTTTGCCCGACCGGATGGGGCTGGTTCGAGCTGTTGCTCGAGCACCAGGCGTGATCGCCTAAGTCGGTGTCGCTCTCGCCGAAGCTGAATCGGGTGTTGGTGCCTGCGCGGCAGGCGTACTCCCACTCGGCCTCAGTAGGCAGACGGAGCCTCCTGCCCGTGTTCTGAGAGACCTTTTCGCAGAACTCCACCGCATCATTCCAGGAGACGCTTTCCACCGGATTCTGGGGCGATTTGAACCGGCTCGGATTCTGCCCCATCACCTGCCCATACTGCTCCTGGGTCACCTCATAGACGCCCATGTAGAACGGCTTGGTGATGGTTACCTCGCGCTGGGGGCCTTCGTCGCTCTGGTGGCCGGTCTCGCTGTCGGGGCTGCCCATGGTGAACTTGCCGGCCGGGATGAGGATTAGTTTCATTGAGACGTTCTCGCCCAGTTGAATCGTGGTTTCCTTGGGAATCGGGAGCGTCTTGACCTTTTCCCGCAGAGTGGACATGCGAGGGTCGGAGGGAATGAGTTCTTCGAGTTGGGCCAGCAGGCCCCGGGCCAGGAACCTGTCCTTGGTATGCTCCAGACTGGCCACGATGGGTGCGGCCTTGACGGTGTTTTCTTTGGTTTTGGCCAGCGCAAAGGCTTCGGTCAGGGCGTTGGCGGCGTCGGCGTAGGCGACGGTAGCGGCTTGGGCGTCGGCGGCCTTCGCCTTGGCCTCGGCATCGGCAGCCTTGTCCCTGGCGTGTGCCCACTCGGTGGGAGCGTGCCTGGCGAGCAGGGCCTCATCAACCTCGCTAACGGCAGCGGCGTAGGCCTCCTGGGCCTTGGCCAGCTCGTTGGCGAGTTCGGCTTCACCGTGGGCCTTGGCGAAATGCTCGACGGCGGCGGCGAACGACTGCTCGGCCGCGTCCAGGTCGTCCTGCTCGAGCGCCTTGCGGGCGTCGGCCAGGGCCTGCTTGCCACGCTCGAAGGACGCGGGGCGGGCCTCGGTTTGGAAGGCCCCGTCGGCCAGTTTCATGGAATCCTCGGCCGTCTTCTGGACGGCCAAGACCTTGTCGCGTTTGGCCTGAAGGGCAGCGACCTGCTTGTAGAGACCCTCGGCGCGGGCGAACAGGCCCTTGGCCAGGGTGTACTGGCGGTTCTCGAGTGCATCGGCGGCGGCGAAGTCGGCGGCGACGGCCTGAGCGAGCAGATCGGTGAGTCCGCCGGGCTTGGGTTTGCCCTGGCCGGAGGGTCTGCTCTCTTCGGGCGGGCTGCGCAGCAGGCGCGACGGCAGGATGGCCCGCCGCAGCTCGCTCGGTTTGACATCGGTGAGGTCCTTGACCTGCCTGCGGACGGCCAGCATGGAGGTGCGGGCGGCGACGGCCTCTTCCAGCGTCGCCGGCGCGCCGGGCGAAAGCAGGGCCTCGTATGCCTTCTGGGCCTTAGCATACTCGGCGATGGCGGCCTCGAACTCGCCGGCCTCGATGTACCCCTCGGCGTTGGTCGAGAGCCGCCTGGCTTGCTGGAGCTTAGCGGCGTCGGCTTGTCCTTCGGCCAGCATCCGGGCTCGCTGCGACTTCTTGATGGCGTCGGCGAGGCGTTCCAGGACCTTGCGCCCGTCAATCGCCTGGCGATACAGGGCGCCGGCGGCCTGATAGGAGGTGACGGAGTCGGCGTACCTGTCCTTGGTCAGGTAGATGTTCGCCTCCATCTGCTTGCCCTCGGCCTTGGCGATGACCTTGCGCATGAAGGTGCGGATTTCCGCGTCAAGGGTGGCGGCCTCCTCAGCCAGGACAGACACATCCGTCCTGGCCTCGATGGCGTCCTCGAGCGTCACTTCCTTCTGCTGAGCAGATACCGCGACGCCAGAAAGCAGTGCCGCAAGAAGGCAGGCCGCCAGGACGAACCCTTTCGACAATCTGATTTGCGCGCTTTCCATGATATGGCCTCCATTACCGCAAGTGCCCACGAGACCCCAGATGTGCCCCACAGCTCGTCCACACAAGACCCCATGCGACTGTCGGACGAAAGCCATCTAAACACGCAGCCATCCGAAAAGCAAGCGGCAATCACACGCGATTAGCCGTTTTGAACCGGCGGGATAAAAAGACGTCCTGGTGTTGGATAGATAGAAGGGGTTGTAGAGCCGACATATCTATCCAGTCCAGAAAGGTGCGATCATGGTAGGTAAGGAACCCAAGAGCGGCGTGTGGGCCAACGGGCACCGGGCGATATTGATCTTGCAGGACAGCTACCTGTGGCGGGTCGGGCGGGATGGGCGGTGAACGTGGACCAGACGGGCTTGCCGCCGGACAGTCGCTTGACTCGCTCCCCTACGGGTCGCCGCTAAACAGGACCTCTTGGCGGCGTCGGCTCCCGATGGTGAAGGCGTCTTACAGTCAGGGTTACAGGAACAGGACTCAGGTGCGGGCGATTCGGTGCGGCGCGCTGCGGACGAAACCACCCAGGCTGTGATACGAGATAGGGTCCAAGACTCCGCAGGACGCCACAAAAACGCGGTTTCCGGATGTGCTAGACCCAGAATAAGCGATCTCCGATCGCGTTTCGCACAGGAAAAGGCCTTCAAGCGGCGGTATACTGTAGTTTGATAGAGAACAACACCCGCCGGCAAGGAGGCCTTTCAAGTGAAGCATTCTACACGATCCGGACGTCGCCGT
>DATKUK010000085.1:0-4767 GCA_035530655.1 Phycisphaerae bacterium | reverse complement strand
GACCGCGTAGTCCACCGTCACCGTCTCGACGTAGGCGGCACTGAGTGAAACGCTCAGATTCACCGGAGTGACCGACTCGTCACCGCTGGAGCTGACCAGATCGAACGCCACCGTCGGATACACATCGTTGTCGTTGATCGTATACGTGTGGACCGTGTTGGTCCCCAGTATGGCGTTGCTCGGATCGCTCAGCGTGACCTCGATAGTCTCGTCCGATTCGACCAACCCGTCATCCACCACGGTGATGACAATGTCCTGCTGCGTAACGCCCGGATCGAACGTCAGCGGACCGGCCGCAATCGCGTAGTCGTTCGGGTCCACAGCCGTGCCACCCGTGACCGCGTAGTCCACCGTCACCGTCTGGTCCGACGCGGCACTGAGTGAAACGCTCAGATTCACCGGAGTGACCGACTCGTCTCCGCTCGAACTGACCGCGTCAAACTCCACCGTCGGAGGCGGCACGGTCTTCGAACCATTGTTCCACAACGGCGAGTCGGCGAACGCGAAGCCGTACGCTGTCTTGAAGCCGTAGATGTCCATATCCATGTTGAAGCCGTTGATGCCTACGATCGCGTCGTTGTTGGGATCGTTCGGGTCCCCGGCCGCCTCGCCAAGCATCCTGGCCACGGCCTCTTTGACGCTCGCAGCCGTCACGCCCGCATAGCGGTTGCCGTCCATGCCGCGGCCGCCGATGGCCACCAGGTTGCTCGCCCCGTCGAACTCCAGTTCGCTGAAGGCGATCCACTTGTCCCATGGATTGAAGCCCCGGGTATAGTCGCCCTGGTGAAACATCCCGATGTCGATGTCGCCATCATCGATGCCGCCCACAAAGGAGGCGCCGGCCACCGTGCCGTTCGCAGCGATGCTCACGTCCACCACCACCAGATCCAAGCCGTCGTCGGTGCTTGGGTCTTCGTCACCGCCGGCACAGTAGATCCACAGACGCGTCACATCCTCACCCAGCGGATCCAGCGGCCAGTTCGGATCGTTCGGGTCGTACACCAGCCCCGGGTCGATCTCCACGTCACCGTGAATGATCACACCATGGATGTTGCCGCCGTCATAACGATAATCGCCCAGCGAGACGCCGTCCGGACGCACCAGCGTGTTCAGGTCGATGATGGTATCCAGCGTACCGTCCGGCAGGTACACGTCGATCAGCGCCTGGCTGGTGAACGGGTTGGTGTTCGGATCGGGAATCGGACTCGCACCCGGCGAGTAGACCGTGTACGACACGTTGAAGGCGCCCTCTGAATCGCCGCAGTCACCGTCCAGCTTGGCAAACACGCCACCCGGATCGATCGCCTCAATCGTGAACTCCACGTTGAGGAACGATGGATCCACCGAACCTTCCGTCAGCACCAACGTGTCGCCTACCGCCACGGGAGTGGTGTTCGGATCGCCAAACAGATTCGACGCCTTCTCGATTCGGTACAGACCGTACTCGCCTGGTGCATAGTTCCATACGTCCGCCTGGACGCCCCGGAACTTCGCGGCAGGCTCGTCACCGTTGCCGTTGACAATCCGCTCGCTCACCGCATACACCCGGCCCCCGCAGTCCACGGCCAAGCCCGTGTAATGGCGATCCGTCACGACGGGGTCCAGAGTGTTCGGGTCGTTCGGGTCGTACGGAAGGGCCGCATTGAACAGTTCCACCGACGTCATCGCCGTCCCGACATACGGGCCATTCGGATCGTTGGGGTCCGCAAGGATCGCATCGCCGATCACGGGGCCGCCGCCGGAGGTGTCGGCCGCGTACAAGCTGCCGCCCACGTACAGGGGGAAGAAGTAATTGGGCGTCTGCGTGATGTTCGTCCCGTCACCCAGACGCGTGTCCGGCGCGGCCTGGCCGGCGCGCCGACGCCAGCCCAGGTTCTTGGCGCCGACCATTTTGTAGATTCGACCCGCATACTGCGTCATGTACAGCACGTTCTCGGTCTCGCCGTAGAACGCCACAAGCTCCAGCGCGGAGCTGTCGGCAAAGTCCTCGCTCGCTCTGCCGCTGACATCTCGGGAGTCCTTGTACAAGTCGCCGTCGTGCCGGAACGGGCCCCACGCATTGTCCACCGATTGAAAGTTCTGCCCCAGGCTGCAGAACGTGATGTAATCGTACATAGGGTTGGCGTTCGGGTCGTCGTCCCACGCGTAGCTGGGACCGATCGTCGCGGTGTCAGCAAACTGGAGTTTGCCGACGGTGCCGCAGCCCGTCCACGACCAGTCGCACGGCCCGGGCGGCGTCAGGAACGTGTCCTGCGGCTGCGGACCCCACTGCGCCGCATCCGGTCGGGGCGCCGCCCGCAGCAGGTACACGCTGTCGTAGTTGACACTGTCGAGGTACTGATCATCAGTGTAGGGCGGGCTGGTGAACCAGTCGTCGTAGTACTCCACCTGGAGAACCGCCGGTACGCTTGCGGCGTTGGTGTTCTCCGGGTTACTCTGGGTACACAGCACCAGATACGTGTCTTCGTCATAGCGGACCAGACCACGCCCGGCATAGGTGATATCCGTCCACGAGCCGCCGCCTTCCCAGGTGCCCAGCTTTTCATAGTCGTCGTTCGGATCGTTCCACTTGGCCAACCGCGCCTGCTGGCCCGCGGTGCAGTACCCGGCGTTCCAGTTGACCACCCCGTAGCCGACGCCCAGCATGGCATCGCCTGCCCGCGTCGAGACGTGGGGGTACGGATATTCGGTGTCAAAGTCTGGGTTGTTTCCCACGGCGTCTTTGCTGTCGGCAACGAAGATCATGCCGCTGCCCGGCGTGGTCTGACCGGCCCTAGCGGGCATCGCGACCGCCGCCGTCAGGGCCAGTGCCATAAGCCAGCAGTTTGCTCTCATGCCCATTCCTCCTTCCGGAAATAAAAATGACGTATGCCTGCGCCACCCCGCGAGCAAGTTACCGCGCCCGCTTGGGGCGGGTTCCGCCTGTACCTGAACACGCGCACATCGCACCCTCCGAATCCGAAGGGCCGGCGCCCAGTCTCTGGACAGTCCGTTGACCCCCCCTTCAGGCGTCGGCAACTGCCGACAGCGACGACCCTCCGTTACTGCAATTTTATCGTGCCCCAGGTTCTGCGACAAGAGGCCCCGGGCTGCGCGCATGCCGCCTTGTACCCTCGCCAGGCCGCGTTGTGGCGTGCCTGTCACGGCGAGCACGGTCGGGCTCGCGTTCATAGGGCGGCGATGCCCGACACCGGGGTGGAGATCGCCGCGTGCGGGCGACCGGATGGGATGACATATCGGACTACACCGTCAGCGCGTCAGGGCCAGTGCGGCCGAGGTAACGGCGGTCTCGATCTCGGGGTTGGCGGCCTGGTGGTAATGTAACAACTCAATTTTGGCGTCGGGCAGGGCGGCCAGCGCGATGTAGAGACACCCGCTGCTGCACACCTTGGTGGGATTTCGCGCTTGTCGGAGCATCTCGAGCATACCATCGGGGTCGTTCTGTTCGATGCGATGCAGCAACTGACGGTCGTACTGTTCGACTTCCTGAAGGAAGTCGCGGTCGAGGTTGCGGTCATCGCCGAAGCGTCGTCCAACGTGACTGAAGTCGGCGCCGGCCACGATGCAAATGGGGTCGGTGCCCTGACGGACCGCGGCGCGCAAAGCCTCGGCCACATTGGCGAGGCTGGGCTGGGCCGAACTGCTCTCTTCCTGCGCGTCGCACGCGTCGGGGCAGAGCAGCGGGACGATGTGAATCTGCTCCGGGCCGAACAACTTCTGTAACAGCATGATCTGCAACTCGACGGAGTGCTCGTGCTGGTGATCGAACTGGTGCTCAAACAGGACATCGCCACAGCGCGTACGCAGCGCGGCCATAAGCTGTGTGTCGATCGGCGTTACGCCGAGAGGCGTCTCGAACGGTTTGTCGGTGGCGACCACGCCGCGTGCC
Organism: Phycisphaerae bacterium; assembly: GCA_035530655.1. Taxonomy (GTDB): domain Bacteria; phylum Planctomycetota; class Phycisphaerae; order UBA1845; family DATKUK01; genus DATKUK01. Next base: position 878 of record DATKUK010000085.1, on the reverse strand, counting down.
CGGCCGAAATGGTTGGTCCCGAGGATCACGAACCGACGAGCGGCCGAACGCCGCCGCAGCGCGCCGTAGGCGGCAGCATAGCAGCGTTTGCCGCGCTCATAATCGAGGTGCGGCGCGATGATGCCCACAACAGGGGGGCCCTTCGCGGTGCGCTCGGTGTCGGCCACGATTTCGGCAAGTCCCGCCTCGAGCTGTTGGGGCTCGAGGGGCGAGTGGACGTGGTGCATGGCGGCGCTGCGATACCGCTCGGCGAGTTGAGCATAGCGGCGTTCGAACTGCGGCCCGCTGAGGTAGCCGGCCTCTTCGAGCTGTTCGATCATCTCGTGTATGCGCTCAAGGGGCAACACCTGACCGAATTGGCGCGTAAAGTTGGCTTGGATCTCGGTCAGATCATGCCGACCGTCGAAATGCGACACGATGAAGAACGCGACAGGTGAGAGGCTTGCCACGCCGCGGGCCAGGCCGGTCGGGTCGTGGAGGGTGATCATCCGTCGGCCGCCCTGCGTGGTAGGGATGACCTCGATGGGTCGAAGCTTGGGGCGCGCCTTCTCCGAAGAGTCTTCTCTGCTCAATTCACACCGGCTGTCTTATGGCCGACGGCCGCTCGCCGCGTGAAGCACGCACCGACGGACGGGCTGCTTGCCGCATCGGACGAGCCCGTCCGCGGCCCGCGCTTAGTACTACAACGCTAGATACGTCGGCCTGGGACACTGGTCGATCCTCAAGAAGCCGGCCAGAGAAGCGTTCAGAGGGTGTTTTGCGGCGATGCAGAGGTGTCGGGCACCTGCTGCTGGCTTGGCCGACATCGCTGAGCGGATCTAACACTCTATACGACAAGATGTTACGGGCACGCCGGGATCCGTCTTAGCGTTGTAGTG
>DATKUK010000084.1:0-14972 GCA_035530655.1 Phycisphaerae bacterium | reverse complement strand
CCACTGCTTCTTATGGTAGTGCCACGCCTTCACGACGCCGGGATACGCAGCCGTGACGTAAACCTGCCCGAACTGGATGAACATCTCGTCGTCCCTACGCAGCACTTCCATCAGCCAGCCGCGCTCGTCCGGGATCACCCTGAGGGACTTGGTGCGAACTTGGTGAATCACGGGTTTGTACCTCCTGCGCTGCTGGAGTATTCGACGGCGAGCCGAGGCTCACTTGTCGCGGTCGCGGCATCAAGAGCGATCCCGGTTCCTGGCGGTGCTGCTCATAGATGTTCTCGGCCGGATGCCGGGGTATTCATTGCGTCGCGTGGCCCGGGCGCCCAATATCTGGGCGGCGATCAGCGGCACGAACCTCGGACACCGCAGCAGGTACCGTCGCCAGAGCCTGCGAGGCTCCTGCGTCATTCGATGCAGCCACTCGAAACCTGCACGCTGGACCCACACGGGCGCGCGCCTAACCTGCCCGCAGGCAAAGGCAAAGCTGATGCCCACGCCGATAGACACCGGCACCTCGTAACGGTGCTTGTGCTGGGCGATCCATAGTTCCTGTTTGGGCGAACCCAATCCGACGAAGAGGATGTGCGGCCGGGCCTGACGGATCTGACGTATGCACTGCTGGTTCAACTTTGAGTCCTGCTCGAAGCCCATCGGCGGACAGTGGGTGCCGACGACGCGAAGGTCGGGGAATCGCTCCGTGAGGACCGCGCGAGCACCCTCGGCCGCACCCGGGGCGCCGCCGAAGAAGAAGACCCGGTGTCCTACCGTAGCGGCATGCTGGCAGAGCCTAACGAACAGATCCGAGCCGGCCACCCGCTGCTTGAGGCTGGGTTGACCGAGGACGAAGCTAAGCAGGTGAGAGGCCCAAACCAGCGGCAGGCCGTCGGGCAGCACAAGGTCGGCGGTGGCCACGATTTGGGCAAAGGCCGTATCCTGGGTCATGCGCACGACATGATCGACGTTGGGCGTGACCACGGTAGCTGGCCGACCCCGCAGGATGATCCTGTCCACCTCGGCGATTGCCTCGGGCATGGTGACGTTGTCGACCCAAGCATTGCCGATTAGCAGGCGTTTCATGGTGTCCGGGCAGACTCCGTCCCCGTCGGTTGCGCGTTGCTTTTTCTCGCAACCTTCGAGGAAAAAAGGACTTATACGTCTTCGCGGCCTACGCGGCCGGCTCGAGCAGCGATCCGTCGATTTCCAATGCCGCTGCTTGGCCGAGCATCTCCACCTGCAACAGCAGGCGGGTAACGTTCTTTCTCACCACCACCCCTTCCAGGCCGGCAAACGGCCCGCAACGAACGCGGCAGAGGCTGCCGTGACCTATAGACGGGTACGGGTCGAGCCTGGCTCCGCCGTCAAGAGCCTGCTCGATTTGCGACAGCTCTGCCAGGAAACGGTCGCGGTCCACCACGTCCAGGACGCCGGCAACATGGCGTGTAGCGAGCGCCCGTTGGCGTGCCTGTCGGTCGCCGGCAAAGAATACGTAGCCACTGAAAAGGGGCAGCCACGAGCGGAACCGGCGACCCCGGTTGGAGGTCAGTCGTTCGGTCATGGGCAGGAAGTATGGCACGCCCTCGGCCAACAGGGCCCATACCAAGGCCTTTTCCCGCCGAGCCTTCGTGTGGGCTACATACCACCGCCCCGGCACATCGGCCAGGCGAGGCCAGTCTTGGGGTTTCATCGGCGGATTGTCATGGAGCTTCAGCACGTTTCCCTCAGTACCGCGAGTCTGCCCCCGCGCCGCAACCGGCGACACCAGGCAGGTGCATGCGCGAGTGCCAGCCGTTGCGGGGTGGCAACACCGGACGCCCAATCCGGGGGGCACTCGATAGGCGCTAAGCGGAAGCCAATGCTTCCAGCCTGAACACCTATAGAGCCGTTTGACGGAGTAGGCGCTGCCGGCCAGTCCAATGACCGGCTCAAAGATGGTGGCGCCGCCCCGGCGCAACCTGTTGAGCAGCCTAACGCACGCCGGTCGCGCGTCTGATATTTCGCGCCCCTGTCGGCTGAGTCAAGCCTGGCCCGGGAGCTTCCGCCAACACACTCGGGGTCTTGCCGAGCGGGCTTCGGGCGGCAGTCGGGCGCGGTCTGGACCGGATCCGTGCAGGGCATTTCCGTGCGGCGCGGCGAGCGATGGCGGGGGCAAGAACGACACATGCTCTTCATCGCGAACCATCTCGGGCCAGCCATCGGCGAGCGACGACCGCGCTTGACGTATTATCGGACGCGAGCCGACGTGCCGCAAACGTCTCGTTACTATTAGGTATATCGGCTGGAAGCCGCCTGGCCACACCAACAGAACGCTGTCTCAGGGCAGGTAGCCGCGATTCTCTGGGCGCCGCGTTGACGAGGCCGCCTAAGTGGTCTAAACTAGGATGAACAGATTTAGGCGGCTCAGGTAGCCAGAAATGTGGCAGGACGGCCGGTAGGCACCTAACTTTGCCGGCCAGCGTGGGCTGCAGCTGATTGGCCGGACCTCATTTCTGCGGGTCGGCGTATTTTCGGCGTCGTGGTCTCCCACAGCAGTGTCAACTGTGAGACGTCGGGGAGGACGATACGCTCGCCTTAGTCGGGAGAAAGGTGGGCGACTGGATGGGAGTACCGGGGGAGTGCAGAATTGCTGAGCTCAGGGGCTCCCTAGACAATCGAGGTGGTATTGTTTCCGGCGCCATCACCGCCCGGGCGGCTGTGTAGAAGTTTTCGAGGGCGTCGGATGGAATGATAAAAAACGTGGGCCGGTTCAGATCGGCGCCAACCCATCGTTGAACCGGCCCAGGTAGGCCAGCAACGGGCTCAGAGGCTTTCACCCCATGCCCGATACGGCAATGAAATTGTATCCGACAGCTCAACCGCCAGTCAAGGGTTATCGGTCCATTCTGACGGACGCTGGGGGCGTCGGGGCGGGCGGATTGGCCGATTCGGGCTCGGACGGATCGAGGCGGCGCTTTGAAGGAAGGTTATCGGCGGCCTACGGCGGACATGGCTGTGGGGCTACGGCAGGCCTGCTTACTGCTGAAGAGAGGCTGGCGTGGGCGTGGCAAGAGCGTGTAGACTGCACATCGGCGTGTTTTCCACGGTGTCTGCAGTCGTGTTCGTTTAGAAAGCTGTTTTATCCTTCTATTTCGGCTGAAGTTACAGGTCACGCTGTTGTGGCCACTCGGGGTACGAGTTTTCGGCGAGGGGCGGTTCTGATGCGGGCTGGTGGTCGTCATGCTATCTGGGCTGCGGGGCCGGCGCGACTCGGTGGTACTCGCCGTTGGCCGGCGGCTGTGGAGGTCGCGAGCGTCGACAGCCGCCAGAGGGGGAAGGCATGAAGGCAGTCATACTCGCGGGGCATCATGCTTACGGGGCGTGCCCGCTAGCCTCAACGACTCCGAAGGGGCTGTGGCCCTTGGTCGACCGCCCGCTGGTGCATCACCTGTTGCAGCGTCTGGCAAGAGAGGGCGTTTCAGAGGTGGCGATCTGTGCCAACGGCGACACCGACGCGTTCATGGACTCGTTTTCAGGCTGGTCGAACGGGCAGGGGAGTATACGGTTCTATGAGGACAGGTTGCCGCGCGGGGCGGCCGGCTGCGTGGCGGATGTGGCTGCCATATGGGGCAAAGATCGCTACCTGGTTGTGCAATCAAACGTGCTGGTGAACCAGCGGCTTGATTCGGTAGTGGCGCGGCACCAGCAAAGGCGGGCAGATCTGTCGGTCGTGCTGAGGCCGTCGAGCCACGCTGACGTTCTGGAACCGGCAGGGATGTACATTTTCGAGCCGGCGGTGTTCGACTACATCAGTACGGGCAGTTATCAGGATATAAAGGAGCAGGTCATACCGGCGCTGGCCCGGGCCGGCAGACGTGTGGTTCCGATCGTATTGGAGGGGGACTACCTGAGTTGGGATAATCTTCCGTCGTATCTGGACGCGATCGGCGACGCTCTGATGACCCCGGACCGCTTCGGTCTGTCGTTCGGTTCGCTGCGAGAGTTGGCACCGTCGATTCACGTGGCGGCAGACGTCCGCATCGATCCTTCGGCGCGTCTGTTCGGCCCGCTGGCCATTCTGGACGGCGTGGAAGTCGGTGCGGAGGCGGTTTTGGTGGGACCTGCCGTTGTGGGGACGGGCAGTCGGATCGGTCGCGGTGCTGTGATCAGCCGAAGCGTGCTGTGGGGCGGTGCCCGGATAGGTGCCGCTGCACTAGTGAGTGAGTCGGTTCTGGGGGTCGGCGCGTCGGTGCCGGAGGGAGCGTCGGTAGATGCGGCGGCCATTCCGTCGCGGCCGGGCAACGGATCGGCGCCGGAGGAAGCACGGGGGGCCACCAGTGCCTCGCGCTCCGGCGGTGCTGCTCAAAGGTGGGCAGATACAGTCCGAGCGGCGTGGTGGTCGGCATCACGGCGTCCCAACTGAGTGGGCACTATTGGGCCGCGGTCGGGTCAGAGTCGCCGACGGAGGAGCCGTCTCTTGCCGAACCCAATTGAGCGAGTTCCGCCCGATCCTGAGTCGCTGCTGGCCCAGCCGCCGCCGTCGCTGGCTGTCGAGAGCTTGGCGTCTGAACAGGGCGGCTGGAACGCTGTGGCTGCGGCGCGAAGGCGGTGGCGCATCGCTGCGGCGATCACGGTATCGTGTTCGCTGGTGTTGTCGGCGGTTATCTGGTCTCGTTTGAAGCCGTTGTATGAGGCGTCGGCGCTGATTCGGATCGCTCCGGTCGTACCGCACATTCTGTACCGGACGGAGCATTCTCAGCCGATGCCGGCCTATGACAGTTTCGTCTTCACCCACGCGCGACTGCTCAAGAGCCACGAGATACTGGCTCGTGCAGCTCGCTCCTCTCAGCTTAGGCAGATCTCATCGGCGCCCGATGCGAACGATCCTGCCCTGGGTCTGGTCTCGGCGGCGGAGGTCAAGCTCCTGCCGAACACGCAACTACTTGAAGTCAAGATGGCGTCGCCCGATCCGGATGTCGTTGCGCCCGTGGTCAGCGCGGTGGTGGAGGTCTACATGGACATGATTGCCAACGCCGACGTTGAGTACGACCACCGTGCCATAGTGTCCCTGAAGACGGAGCGTGAGGCTCTGGTGGCGAAGCGAAAGTCACTTGCCGAGCGGATGCGTACGGTCGCCGACGAGGTAGGCACGGCGGCGGTCAATGAGCGCCACGCCGTGGCGCTGGACGCGATCAAGCAGCTCAGTGCGGCCTTGTCGCAAGCGGAAGTTGACGCACTGATGGCGCGGGCCAAGATCGAGCAGCTCGAGAAGGACGGCGCGACCGTCACGTCGGCCGAGTCCCTTGCGTCGCAGCGGGAGACGTACGTCAACACCGACAATCTCGTCACGTCTCTGGCGGGCCGGCTGGCGGCTGCGCTGGCGGAATATCAGGGCTATCTGGCGGCGGGTCTGACCAGCGAACATTCTCGGGTCAAGAACGTTTCGCAGCGTATCGAAGGGCTTCGTGAGGCGCTGGCTGCGGAGAAGGATCGAGCGGGCGGTGAGTTCGACGACAAGCTTGGAGCCCGCGAAGAGCGTTTGGCGGCTGCTGCGCTGGCTGCGACCAGGCAGGAGTTGAATCGCAGCGCCAAGTTGAAGGCGTTGCTGGCCGATGCATTGAAGCAGAGGGATTTGGAGTCAGCGGCCATCGGCGGGAAGCTTTTGTCGATACAAGCTATTCAGGACGAGATGGAGGACGTCAAGCAGCAGTACGAGACGGTGAATGTGCGCCTGCGCCAGTTGGCAGTGGAAAGCCAGCGGCCCGCACGTGTAAGTCTGGCGTCGGCGGCGGTGGCCCCCAAGGCTCCGACTACGGATCGACGTTGGAAGTACACGGCGATGTCGTTCATGGGGTCGCTGCTGCTGGGGTTGGCGGTTGCCCTGCTGATTGACCGATTTGACTCGCGCGTTCGGATGCTGGGGGACGTCGGGGCGGAAGCGCAACTGCGTGTGTTGGGCACGGTGCCGCGATTGAGGGATCTTTTGGCCGGTCGCGTGGGCGCCGAGGAATTTGCCGAGGCGTACCGAATCATCCGGACGTGTCTGGCGCAGTCGTCGGACGGGTCTCTGCCGCGTTCGCTGTTGGTCACCAGCGGACAGGTCGGGGATGGGAAGACGGGGCTGGCATTGAGTCTGGCGGCGAGCATTGCCGAAACGGGGCAGCGGGTTCTGTTGATCGACGGGGATATGCGAAAGCCCAGCATCGGACGGTTTCTCAAGCTGGGGGAGTGCGATCGGCTGCGCCCCGCTTTGATGGGAGGACGTCCCCTTGGCGAGTTGGTCGTTCGTTCCTCGGTCAAGCACCTGGACGTGCTGCCGGCAGTTCCGGGCAACGGCCACGCATGTCGCTGGCTGACGCCGCGCAGGGCCAAGGCACTGCTGGCGGAGGCAGACGGTCTGTACGACGCCGTGATCATCGATTCTCCACCCGTCCTGGCGGTGGCGGACGGGCTGGTGTGGGCGGCGGTTGCAGAAGGTGTGATCTGTGCCGTTCTGGCCGGTACGTCGGAACGGGCGTCGGTGTGGGAGGCCTGTACGAGGCTTCGACAGGTGGGCGCCAACGTGCTCGGGGCCGTGGTGGGCAACATCCCCCAGACCGGGTACGGGTATGGCTACTACGGGGCTGATCGCGGCGAGGGTGGGCGGCAGCGGAGTTCGGCGCCGAGTCCCCTTGTCGTGCTTCCCGACGCGGAAGAGCCGGCGCCTCAGGAGGGCGGAGACGAGCCGCCAGCGACCGGGTACCATCGGCTGGCCTGACCTGACATGCTTGAGACCTGCTACATTCTGCTGGGTTGTTCGGGCGCCGAATCGGTCGACGGGGAGTCGATGCGCCGGCGACTGGAGTTGCCGCTGTTGGGCAGCACACTTGGCGGGATCGTGCAGGTGGCGATGAGTCGCCAGCTTGGTTGTCGCTTGGAGGTGGTTGCGGGGAACGGTCGCGGTGGCCGCCCGACACAGGCGCCGAAGCGGCTGAGCGGGGCAGAGCAGCGGATGTCGCATCGGGACGAACGGTGGTCGGTCCTGACAGACGGCCGGGTAACGGCGGGGTTGACCTCGCGGGTGATCCAGGAGGCGCTGGAACACGCAGGCCCGTGCGACGCGGCGCTGTTCTGCGTGGGGTGCGCGGGCAGTTGCTACCGAGAAGAAGTGGCCCTGGACGGGCAGGGAAATCTGCAGATTATCCGGCGCCAATATACGATCGACTCGTCCGAGCGAGACTTCGAGTCATCGTATCCGCACATACTGGTGGTGCGCCAATCTGTGCTCAAGTCGGTCCTGGCCGGCGACGTGCCTGCCGAGTTGGACACGGTTCGCCACATGCTAGGCGAGGCGGGCATTCGCCTGCCGCACGCGATCATACCGGGGCGGAGCTACCATTTGGCATCGGACGAGGAAGTGCTGCGTTTCCAGGCGGACCTTGTCTGGCGGTGCAGGCAGCTTCTGCCGATGGGAGTGCGCCGTGCACTGTCCGAGTCGACCCACGGCAATGGGGGCGGTTCAGTGGCGGCCTCGGCGGTCGTGCGCGGCGCGGTCGTACTGGGGCGCGGGGTGCAGATCGGCTCGGGAGCGGTGGTGCTGGGCCCGTGTACCATCGGCGACGGTGCCGTGATCGGGGACGGGTGTCTGGTGCGCAACAGCGTTGTTCTGCCTGAGGTGTCGGTTCCGGCGGGTCAGCGTGTGGAGTCGTCCATTGTGGGCCTGGTGGGCGAGCGTGGCCGGCCGCCGCGGTGTTCGCCTAGGTGCCGTGCTGTCGGTCCGCGGGTAACCATGGCGGCCGTTGCTGCCGACCAGGTCTTGCCGCCGGAGGTGGCATTCCGCGCCCGGGCCTATCAGCTAGTCAAGCGGGCCATGGACGTGGTGATCGCCGTGGCCGCGCTGTTGTTGATGCTGCCGGTTCTGCCATTGATTGCGCTGGTCATCAAGGTCGACAGTCGTGGGCCGGTATTCTACGTTGCCCGCCGACAGACGAAGAACGGTCGCGTTTTCGGGTGCATCAAGTTTCGGACGATGCTGGCCGACGCTGACGTCCGCGAGCAGGAGATGCTGGCGCAGGCCAATGAGGTTGACGGCCTGCACATCAAGGTTCAGGACGATCCGCGGATAACCCGCGTCGGGAGCTTGTTGCGGCGGACGAACGTGGACGAAGTGCCGCAGTTTCTGAACGTTCTGGTGGGGCACATGAGCGTGGTGGGGCCTCGCCCCTCGCCCGAGAAAGAAAACCGTATTTGCCCCGGTTGGCGCGAAGCCCGACTGGCCGTTCGCGCGGGGATCACGGGCCTATGGCAGATCAGCCGGTCGAGGCAGCGTGGGGAAAGTGACTTCCAGGAATGGATCTACTATGACATCGAATACGTCCGGCACCAGTCGCTCTGGTTGGATGTCCGGATCATCCTGCGGACGGTTTGGCTGATCGTCTGTACGTGTCTGCCGTTGCTGGAACGGCTGGGCTCGCAAGCCGACCAGCCTATCGAGCCGTGGTGGCGTCCGGCCCGCGCCTGGGGCGGCCCCGTGGGGGAAGCAGGCGGGCGACTGCCCGGCAGCCAAGCGGTGAGCGCGCCCATGTGGGGCTTGACGGATCGCGATACACGGTTGGCGGCCGACGCTCGATCATCGCGTATATGACACGGTCTCCAGCGCCACTCGGCCCGGTGTGGAATGGCCGTCGGCGGAGATTGTGCTTGCTCTAGTGCTGACCGGCCGATAATAAGTACGTTTGGTCGGGTCGTGGCCGCCCAGGCAGGTAGGCTCCTGGCGCGGTATTGTTTCCTGCGGATTCGATCCGCTCGATGTTAATGTGGCGTGGTGTGCGGGCAGACTTATCTGATAAGGCCTACTGATTGGGGACAGGATGATGGACAATTCGCTGACCCATCTGAGTACAAGGCGCTGGTTGCATGGCATGTTCGGCTGGCGGCTTGCGTTCTGCTGGATGGTCGCCTGCGTGGCGGCGGGCTGCCAGCAGAATGACCACCGCGTTTCGCTGGAAACGCTCCTCGATATGAGCGAGCCGGTCGCGACGACGCAGCCATCGGACGTTCCCGCTGCCTGGACGCCCGGGCCATACAACGTGGGTCCCGGCGACGTTCTGCGTGTCCTGATATCGGGGCCGGGGGCTGAGCAATTGGGCATCATGCCGACGGCGCCGCCGGGGCCGACTGCGGCGGCGACCTCTCCGGGCCTGCTGGTTCGGGTGGACCGCAACGGTGGGGTGACGCTGCCGATGGTGGGCCGTCTGGAGGTGGCCGGCAAGACGCTCGAAGAGATCGCCACGATGATGGCGGAAGCCTATTCGCCGAAGTACATCACCGAGGCGACCGTGCAGGTGGATGTCGCGATGTACCATCCCACGACGGTATTGGTGCTCGGGGAGGTGGTCAGACCGGGCCCGGTGCCGCTGCAGCGCAATCAGCGCAGCGTTTTGCAGGCGCTTCTCCGTGCCGGCGGCCCCACGCCGTTCGCCTCAGACCAGGTGGTGCTGGTTTCGGCCTCAGATCCACAGAATAGGCAGACATTTAAGATCAGCAGCGTGGAGGGGCTGGTCGAGGCGGCGCAACTGGACAGGCTTGGCGAGCAGGACATCGTATGGCTTGGCCGCCGAGGTAACGATTTCGTGTACGTCCACGGGCTGGTTGGCTTGTCGCGTCCGGTCCCCGTGCCGCGCGGATCATCGTTGACCGTGCTTCAGGCGCTGGCTGCGTCGGGCGGGCTTCGCACGGATGTCACGCCCCGAGAGGCGACGTTGATTCGCCACACGTCCGACGGGCAGGACGTCCACGTCAAACTCGACCTGGACCGCGTCCGCAACGGCATTGACGCCAACATCCAACTGGCGGCGGGCGACATTCTGGTGGTACCCGACACGCTGGAAACGAGGATACAGGACTTCATCAACCGCAACTTCTTCTTCCGTGCGGGCGTCAGCGCGACGCTCTCTTATAACGTCAGCGGGATCGAGTTCCTCAATCGGCCTAGTCAGCAGGTAGGCGGCGGGGACGGCGAGTCGATTTCTGATCTGTTCGACCCGTTCGGATCGCTCACGCGTAGTACGCTGCTGCAAAACATATCGGCCCGGCCGGCGCCGGCGCCCTAGGATACACGTTGAGGCGGTGCGATCGCATGGCGGCGGGTGTGTGGTCGCGGCGACCTGAGCGTGGGTGTGCGATCGGCTTTCGGCGGTACAGCGTCCGTGCTTTCGATCACCAGCGACTACGCGACAAGCGTCGGCTGTCCGGAGCCATACTTACGGCGGATCGGGCAAGCGGGCTTTTCGCACGTACACTGGTGCCATCAGTGGAACACCGATTTCGTGTATTTCGATTGCGAGATTCGGCAGGTTGCCGCATGGCTGCGCGATTTCGGTCTCAGGCTTAACGACCTGCACGCCTCCCACGGCCGCGAGAAGAACTGGGGCTCGACGACCGAGTATGAGCGGCTGGCCGGCATCGAACTGATCAAGAACCGAATCGAGATGACGGCTCGGCTGGGAGCCGACGTGGTCATCCTTCATCTTCCTCCCGGACTGGGAGAGGATCAGGCCGATCAAGCGAGTTGGTCGCGGCTGCGCCGCTCGCTCGACGCGCTCGAGCCCTACGCCCGCGCCCATCATGTTCGCATTGCGATTGAAAATGGCGACTGTGAGGCGATTGAGCGCGTCCTGACAGCATACGATCCGGAGTTTCTGGGTCTGTGCTACGACTCGGGGCACGGCAACATGGTGGCCGACGGGCTGGACCGGCTTGAATCGCTCAAGCATCGACTGATATCGATCCACCTTCACGACAACGACGGGCTTTCCGATCAGCACAAGCTGCCGTTCACCGGGACGGTTGATTGGTCGAGGCTTGCGCGGATCATCGCCTCATCGTCCTACACCAAGTGCGTGAGCCTGGAGACGACGATGGGCAATACGGGGATTGATGACGAAGACACGTTCCTTGTGCGAGTCTTCGAGGCGGGGACCCGCCTGGCGCATATGATCGAGGCGAATCGACAGGCGACGTAACGGCGGGCCGCGTCTAGTAGCGAAAATGCCTTACCTGCGGCGTTCGGCTCGCTTCGAGCACGCGCTGGAGCATCCTTTCGCGCATGGAGGCGAGCGTTTTGGGGTCGGCGTCGGCGCGGTTGACGACCTCCGGCGTGGCCTCGTGAAGATCGTACAGCACCTCCTGCCCGTAACCGTAACGGATGTACTTGTGGTCATCCGTCCGCAGCATGGCCCACCCGGGCTCGTGATAGGCGAGCACGTCCTGCCGGGCCTCGACCGATTCGTTTAGCAGCAGAGCGCCGGCATAGCTGCGCCCGACCATGACCTCGGGCACGGGGCAGCTGGCCAGGTCCAGCAAGCTGGGCAACTGATCGACCATCTCGACCAGGCCACTGACTCGCCGGCCCTTGGTTCCGAATCCGCGTGGCCAAAAGAGCACCCAGGGCATGCGCATAAGCTCGTCGTAGAAGCTGGCGTGTTTGAGGATCATGCGATGATCGCCGCACATGTCGCCGTGGTCCGAGCCGAAGCATATCAGTGTGTCGTCGATCATGCCGATGCGCTCGAGGAAGGCCAATAGGCTGCCGACAGCCAAGTCCACGCCGGTGACCATGGCGTAGAAGTGCCGCCGGTAGTCCACGAAGCGCTCGACGGTCCAGTCAGCGAATGATCGCATGAGGCGGGCGAGCGGTTCGGGCTTGTCGTGCCATTCCTCGCCGTTGCAGCGGGGCGGGGGCATTTCCTTGCCGGCATAGGGGGCAAACATCTCTGTGGTGGGGTTCAAGGGGGGGTGCGGCGCGTAGAAGCCCATATGGACGAATTGCCTCGTCGCGTGACGAACACCCAAGTAGGTTTCGGTTCGCCCGCCGACAAAGCCACTGTGACTCATCTGCCAGGGGGCATCGACGACGCGGCCCTCACGCTCCTTGATCCGCTGGGGTGACGTGGAGCGCGGCACGCGGAACTTCTGGACCAAGTGGGGATGCTCGGTGTACAGCCAGGTCATATACGCGTCGTTGTAGCAGCCCGGTTCCTCGGACGCCCAGAGTGTATCGAAGCCGTAGTCGTGCCGCGCGCGGGGGTCCAGATCGTGGTCTTCATGCTCCTGGAAGTGCAGCTTACCGATTTGAGCCGTTTGAAGGCCGCCGGCCTTGAACGCGTGGGCCACGGTGGGCTCGAAGTCGGGTCGTAGCGTGTTGCCGTTCTGAGTCACGCCAGTTTGCTGGGGGTAGAGCCCGGTCATGAAGCTACAGCGGCTGGGCATGCACAGTGGGTTCTGCGCGTAGCAGTCGTCGAAGCTGACTCCTTGGCGCACAAGCCGGTCGAGATTGGGCGTGTGCATCATCTCGTTTCCGTGTGCCCCGATGCAGTCGTACCGCATGTGGTCGGTGGTTATCCAAATCACCCATTTCGGTCTCGGTCGTTCCATTCTCATACACTCCCGACTGGAGCCGGCACTCGTTCTGCACCGCCGCCGACGCCGAGGCGGCGGGCCGGAGACAGTCACCATAGAGGCAGTCGGTTTGGCGATCAACCGGTCGGTCGTGCCGGCGGAGCGAGCGGGCCACCAACGAAGGGACCGATCACGACGAGCGCATAGGAAAAGCCCCGAGCGATAGGTCGACCCGGGGCCTCTGATATCGTGTATGCGATGTCGCCTCAGAATGGGCGTCGACGACGTACGATCAATGCCCCTGTGGCGAGAAACAACAGGGCGACCGGTTCGGGCGTGGCATACTGCTTCAGCAGAAACCCGGTGCCCGGCGCGCCGTCTGTGTTGATCACGAAGTCCAGCGAGAACTCTGCGCTCGGGCCGACGGTGCCGCCAGACAGCAGAATCTGCCCGCCGTCGGCGGCAACGTTGGCGAATGCCAAGGCGCTGACGCTGGCGGGGTCGAAGGCGGCGTTGGCGTCGACGGGCGTGCCATCGAAGTTGGCCAGGATGAGGTGATAGTCGGTCCAGGTCACGTCGGTGTCGTTGGTGACCAGTTCATCGATGGCGATCACATTGTCTCCGTCCTCGACCTCAATCTGAAGCACCAGAATGACAGGGCTGGAATCGAACAGGAACTCGTGGAACGTTTTTTGAATGCACCAACCGGACGACGACGGGCCATACGAATCCAGTTGCGCGAGGTCGGCCGTCGGCGACAGTTGCGTGACGACGATGGCATCGGCTGCATGGGGCCATGCGACGATGCCGATCACCAGAATTAAGCATGTAATGAGTCGGCTCAACGCTTCTCTCCCTTATTCCATGCGTCCTTTTCGCAAAGCGTCTGCCGTCCCCTACTGCTGTCCGTTCGCATCGCGCTATCTGCGCCGGCGCACCCCGCGCCAGAGCCCCACAGCCGTTAGCAGCAGCGCGGCCGTGGCCGGTTCAGGAATCGTGGGTACCTGCTTGAGGTAGAACACCTCGCCAACGAGCACCTGCGACATATCGATGTACAGATTGGTCAGGGTCAGTTGGTTGTATGGCGGGCCGTTGGCACCGAACCAGTCGCCCGTCGGCACGCCCTGACCGTTGGTGTCGAGCCAGTCGAACGCAACGGCACGAGCCGGATCGCCGACGAGCGTGGTGACGGTCTTGCTCTCGAAGCGGTGGATGCCGCCGATCATCTGCCAGTTGTCGGTGACTTGGTGGTTGAAAAACCACACGTCCGGACTGGCATCGTCGGGCGAGACGGGCAGACCCATGCCATCCAGCAGGGATACGTGGTAATCGAACCACTCCTCTGTGGAGACGTTGAAGATGATCTCGTCGATGATGTGGAGGACGTCGGGATCGTTGGGCTCCCTGGTGAACTGAATGACCAGCGGCACTTCGCCCGTGCCCCCATCGGTGGCGGTCTGCAACCACCACTTGTGGATCTCGATCTCAAGGACCTGTTCGGTGAATTCGATCGGGACGATGCCCGCCCCGGCCAGGGAAGGATCGGGATTGGTGACTTGCCAAGTCAGACCCAGCGCCGGCGCGCCCCAACACAGCGCCAGCGCAGCTGCAAGAACTGCCTGTTTCATCTCTCTCTCCCTCGTCCAGGCTTGGCTGCTGCCTGTCGCCCGCTCGGTGAAGGTGAAACCCAACCGACCGCAGCCGGCCGCTCTCTCGGTTTTTACCCGCGGCCAAGCAGGCCAAGCGCCTCAACGGCGCACGGCAACTACCGCTCCATGTTTTACCTCAACCTTACCGGGAGTCCGATTGGCAGGTCTCTCTCTCCCTGCGCATCGCACGCCGGCAAAGCTCTCTGGCAGGGCACCGCGCATGCGCGCCCCGCTTCTCCCTCTGAAAGGCATATTTTAAGCAAACCACGTGCCCCAGGCAACGGAGGCGATCACAGCCCCTGCGTGCCTGGCGTAACTACCGGTCATTTAAGCAGTTGTCTGGATTATCGCCCGTGCCGGCCCCGAGGATCGGCCCTAACCAGCAGAAAGGGATGTTGCCGCAAGGCAACGCACGCGGAGCGACCTGGCTTATCTTATTGCCTTTAACTCTCGTCGTTGACGGAGGTTACATCCCCTGCCGTGGAATCAACGCCCGAGGGACGGGAAATGCAGAGGCGGGGGCAAACGGGTGGCGATGGGATGAGCGGGATCGCTACCCCCATCGACAAGGAGAGAGCCGCCGCCCCCAACCGGACGACATGACCATGACCCCCACGATCGGCCTGCTACTGCTTCTTGTCCCCCGCCTGCTTGTCGGCTTTGACCTTCTGCATCCGCGCGATGTAAGCGGCCTGCTTAGCACTACAGCGCCGCTTAGGCTCAAGTGATTGGGCGGCGTGCGCCGATGAAGTCTTCCAAGCAACTATTACTGGAGGACTTACGGCATGGACGCAGAACAGATCAGTGCGCTGGGGAACCGGCTGATGGATTTCTTGGTTGAGGTGGACGATTGTTTCGGGCGCAGTGAACCCCGAGAGCACCTGCGGAGCTACGTCAGCGGGCAACTGTTGGACCTGCATCGCAAGAGCATCGAGCCGATCGCCCTGGCAAAGGGCATCCCGCCGC
>DATKUK010000083.1:0-3214 GCA_035530655.1 Phycisphaerae bacterium | reverse complement strand
GACCGCGTAGTCGACCGTGACCGTCTCGACGTAGGCGGCGCTCAGTGAGACGGCCAGGCTGGCCGGCGTGACCGACTCGTCGCCAGCCGAGGCCGTCAGGTCGAATTGCACCGTCGGATAGGCGTCGTTGTTGTTAATCGTATAGGTGTGGACGGTATTGGCGCCGAGCGTGGCCTTGGACGGATTGCTCAGGGTGACCTCGATGGTCTCGTCGGCCTCGACCAGAGCGTCATCCACAACGGATATAGCAATCGTCTTGCCGACGTCGTTGGGATCGAACGTCAGCGTGCCGGCTGCCAGGGTGTAGTCCACCCCGCCGCCAGTGGCCGTGCCGCCGGTGACCGCATAATCGACCGTGACCGTCTCGACGTAGGCGGCGCTCAGTGAGACCGCCAGGCTGGCCGGGGTGACCGATTCGTCGCCACTGGAGGCCGTCAGGTCGAACTGCACCGCCGGATAGGCGTCGTTGTTGTTGATCGTGTAGGTGTGGACGGTGTTCGTCCCCAGCGTGGCATTACTCGGATTGCTCAGCGTGACCTCGATGGTCTCGTCGGCCTCGACCAGGCCGTCATCCACGATGGTGATGTTGATCGTCTCGTTGACGTCGTTTGGATCGAACGTCAGCGTGCCGGCTGCCAGGGTGTAGTCCACCCCGCCGCCGGTGGCCGTGCCGCCGGTGACGGCGTAGTCCACCGTTACCGTCTGCCCGTATGCGCCACCGAGCGAGACGCTCAGGTTCACGGTCGCCACCGACTCGTCACCGCTGGAGCTGACCAGGTCGAACTCGACGGTCGGATACACGTCATTGTCGTTGATGGTGTACGTATGGACGGTGTTGGCGCCGAGCGTGGCATTGCTCGGATTGCTCAGCGTCACCTCGATGGTCTCGTCCGATTCGACCAGGCCGTCGTTCACCACGGTGATGACAATGTCCTGCTGCGTCACGCCCGGATTGAACGTCAACTGCGTCCCGGCGATCGAGTAGTCGTCGGGATCCACAGCCGTGCCGCCCGTGACCGCGTAGTCGACGGTAACCGTCGCCGCCGTCGACTGATCCAGCGACACACTGAGGTTGACGGTGGCTACACCTTCGTCACCGCTGGAGCTGATCAGGTCAAACTGCACTTCCGGCACGACCACGTCATTGTCGAGAATCGTGTAGGTGTGAACCGTGTTGGCGCCGAGCGTGGCGCCCGTCGGGTTGCTCAGCGTCACCTCGATCGTCTCGTCGGCCTCGACCAACCCGTCATCTACGATGGCGATATCGATGGTCTTACTGACGTCATTGGGGTCGAACGTCAGTGTGCCCGCCGCCAGGGTGTAATCCACCCCGCCGCCGGTCGCGTCGCCGCCGGTGACCGCGTAGTCCACCGTCACGGTGTCCTGCGAAGAGCTGCTCAGCGATACCGCCAGACTCACCGGCGTGACCGACTCAGCCCCATTGGAGGCCGTCAGATCGAACGCCACCGTCGGCGTAGGCAGCTCGCCCGGATACAACTGCCCTTGCGGGATGATCTCCTTGGCCTGACTCGCGCTCGACCAGCGAAGCTCGGCCACCGCGCCGCCGCCGTTCTCGTAGTACTCCATCTCGATGTCGTACTTGACTCCCGCCGACAGGGCGATCGTCCCGCTCCACTCCGTCGGGCCTTGGTCAACCCAGTGGTCGACGATCAACTGACCGTCCACCCACAGCCGCACGCCATCATCGGTGTTCGTGTAGAACGTGTAGGTCTCCGAGTACAGCGGCTGCACCTGGCCCGTCCAGCGGATCGAGAAGGTATCCGCACCCATCGACGGATCCGGCGAGCCGCTGCCCCAGTTGAAGTTCACCGTCGCATCCACACGAGTCAGCGTCAACGCCGTGAAATCGATGTTGTCGTAGTACTCACCTGTCAGGCCTGTTCCGTTGCCGACCGTGCTCTTTCCGGCATGGTCCCACGTCGCACGACCATCGTACAGCGTGAACGCCATGCCAGTGAGCGTCGAGCCTTCCAATCCGACCTGGCTGGCGGCCACTTCCAAGCGTACCCACTGACCGGCGGCAGGCAATGGACCCTGATACATACGGCTCGCCGTTCCATCCGTACCCCAGGCGATGTTGTTGGCGCCCCAGTACGCGCGATGCTCCCAGCTCCCGTCGTTCCACTGCAGCATGATCTCGCTGGGAACATTCGCCGGATCGAGATAGACGTAAGCGATCAGGGTATCGCCGGTATCTACGGCCAGCGTCTCCGTCGCGTCGGTGAAGTAGTGCTGGTGCTCGCCGGTGGCGATATTGGACTGGTGGGCCAGGCTGCCGGAATAGGGCGTGGGGTTGGAACTGACCCAGTTCCAGGAGTCTCCGCCGTCGGCTTGTGGAATGCCGCCGGTGGGAACCGCATCTTCCACCCAGACGGTGTCGCCGCCCGGCACGTCGTTGTCCAGAATGGTGTACGTATGGACCGTGTTGGCGCCCAGTGTGGCATTCGTCGGATTGCTGAGGGTCACCTCGATGGTCTCGTCCGACTCGACCAACGCGTCGTCCACCACGGTGATGACAATGTCCTGCTGCGTCACGCCCGGATTGAACGTCAACTGTGTCCCGGCGATGGTGAAGTCGTCGGGATCCACCGCCGTGCCGCCCGTGACCGAGTAGTCGACGGCAACCGTCTGCGCCGTCGACTGATCCAGCGACACACTGAGGTTGACGGTGGCCACACCTTCGTCACCGCTGGAGCTGGTCAGGTCAAACTGCACTTGGGGCACGACCACGTCATTGTCGTTGATGGTGTACGTATGGACCGTGTTGGCGCCGAGCGAGGCATTGCTCGGGTTGCTCAGCGTCACTTCGATGGTCTCATCCGACTCGACATCGCCGTCGTCGACGATGCTGATGGCGATGGTCTCGCTGACGTCGTTGGGATCGAACGTCAGCGTGCCGGCTGCCAGGGTGTAGTCGGTCCCGCCGCCGGTGGCCGTGCCACCGGTGACGGCGTAATCGACCGTGACGGTCTGGGCGGACGTCTCGCTGAGCGAGACGCTCAGGCTCGCCGGCGTGACCGACTCGTCCCCGTTGGAGGCGGTCAGGTCGAATGCCACACTGACCTGGCCAGGCACGCCGTACTCATACGCACCGACGTCCAGCGTCGCATCGCTGGCCCGGACATCGACCGAGAGGGTCTTGGTCGGCTCGTACTGCGGCGTACCGTCGACCCACTGAGCCAGCTCGTTCAGA
>DATKUK010000082.1:0-15233 GCA_035530655.1 Phycisphaerae bacterium | reverse complement strand
CCGGCAGCGCGGCGCTGTCGGTGGTCCTTCGGCCTCGACCGGGCATCGGCCGGAGGATCTTTTTTTGCGCGTACGCGACACCACTGTGCTCGTACGACGTACGAAACCCCACCCTGTGCATCCGCAAAGGATGGGGCACCCTGTCAGAATCGGGTGTATCGCCTGCGTTTGGGGCGGCTTTGTGACGCGTAGATACTTGACTTGGGGGCTGCGAAAGGAGTAATGAAAGGCTACAGGATCGCGCGTAAAGGCGGGGTTCTCTGGTCCCAGTGGTCTGGTGGGTGCAGGCGGCCTTAACTCTGATCTGTGGGGAACGTGGGCGTAATCGGAGGAACACCGTGGATCTGCTCGGGCTGTTGTTGAAACTTCTGGCCGAGCCGCTGGGCAAGATCCTGCTGAAGGCCTATCTCGGCGAAACGGGCGAAGCGATCGGGGGCGGTCTTCTGGAGGTGGCCAGGGGCAAGCTCAAGGACCATGCGGACCAACGCGAGGCGCAGCGTCAGTTTCAAGGCATTGCCGACCAGATCGTAAAACGCGTTCTGCCGCTGTTCGAGCAGGGCTCCAGGCAGGGCGAGATCCATATCGAATCCGTTGCCGGCGAACTGGCGAACACGCTTGAAGCTCGTATCTCGGCCGAGTTCTTCCTTACGCACGACCTCGACCCGCCGAAGCTGACCGACGCGTTTCGGGCGGCGCGACCTTTGCCGCAGGGACAGTTCAGCGCTGCCGAGGAAGCGCTCTACGATCGCGCGTTGGTCGAGACGGTTCGCTACCTTTGCCAGACTGCGGCGCGACTGCCCAGGTTCCAGGAAGCACTTGCTGCCCGGAGCCTTCAGCAACTCCGGCACATCGACAAGGACGTGGAAGAGACCCTTGAGAGCGTCGGGCGAATCGAGTCGCTCGTGCGATCCCTGGGCGGCGGTGAGCAGTCGCAACGCTATGAGGCCGACTATCGCCAGGCCGTTGTCCGCAACCTGGACTACGTCGAGCTGTTCGGGGCCGACATCTCGCCGGAAGCGAAGCGACATTCGCTTTCGGTCGCCTACATCTCGCTGAGCCTGGCGGCGACGCTGCCGGGCCGCCGAGCCGAGTTGCAGACGCTGCCGGCCGAGGACGTGGTGCGCAGCTTGGGGCCCGATGCGGGCCGCTTGCTGATCCGCGGTGAGGCCGGCAGCGGGAAGAGCACGCTGCTGCGATGGGTGGCGCTGCACGCGGCCGATCCGGATTCGAGCGCATCGGGCGCCGGTGTGAGCCCGCTATATGAGGACTTCAGGCGTCGCGGCAGGCGCCGCGCCGCCCGGATGCGCGACCTTGGCGAGCCGGCCGAGCACGCCGACCTGGCCGACGACTGGCGACGGTGCGTGCCGTTTTTGATCCGCATCCGGGACTGTCCCGGTGGCAGGCTCCCGAAGCCGCAGGACTTTCCGGACTCTGTCGCAAAGGAGATCGGGGGGCCGCCGCCTGAATGGGTGCTATCGGTATTGGATGACGACCGGGCGCTGATCCTCATCGACGGGATCGACGAGGTACCGCATAAGTATCGCGAGTCGGTGGTACGCAAGGATATCGCAGCGCTGGTTGGCGCGTATCCGCGGAATTACTTCGTGATCAGCACGCGCCCCGCGGTGCCCGATAACTGGCTGGCCGATCTGGACTTTCGCGAGGCGGCGATCAACCCCATGAGCGACGTGGATAAGGGTCGCTTCATCGACAAATGGCACGCGGCGGTAGGGCGCGAACTGGAGCGGCAGGGACGCGGGGATGCTAAACTGGCGGCGCTGGCCGAGCAACTGAAGACCATGCTCGACGGCAACCCCTCGCTCTCGCGCCTGGCGGCGAACCCCCTCCTGTGTGCGATGATCTGTGCCCTGCACCGGGACCGCTCGCAGAAACTGCCCGAGAGCCAGGCGGAGCTATGCGAAGCGCTCTGTCACATGCTCTTGCACCGGCGCGAATACGAGAGCGGCCTGGACATCAGCGAATTTCCCGAACCCTATCGCAAGCTCTCATATGAGCAGAAGCGGGCGCTCGTGCAGGAACTGGCGCACTACATGGTCCGCAACGGGGAGACGGTGGTTGAGCGCGAGCAGGCCGACAACATCATCGCTGGGACGTTAGAGCACTTCCCTGGGCACTCGGGGTCGGATGCGGAGGCGGTTTGCGCCTGTCTGGTCGAACGTAGCGGGGTGATCCGAGAGGCCAGACCGGGCGCGATCGACTTTATCCACAATACCATTCGCGACTTTTTGGCGGCCGACCGCTTCGTGGAGGATCGTGACTACGGTTGCCTGGTAAAGCACATGAGGGATGACGCGTGGCGGCCTGTAATTCTGTTTGCGGTGGGCACGAGGACGCGTGGGTTTGCCAGCGAGTTGTTGGGGCGGATGCTCGGTGAATCATCAAAAGCCCCGAAGGGGGCCGCCGGCGCGGCAGCGGCGCGGGGCGGGCAGGTGGCGCCGCTTGCGATTCAGTGCCGAGCGGTTGCCCTTCACCTGGACCCCACGCTCGAACAACGGCTGGCGGCGCTGGCGGACGAGTTGCTGCCGCCGGACAAGATGTCGACGGCCGAAGCGGTGGCCGCCTGCGGTGACTCGGTGGTGCCAATGCTGAGGTATCGAGCCCGCCTGAACGCCCGGCAAGCGGCGGCCAGCGTTCGCGCCCTGCGGTTGATCGGCACGCGTGCGGCCAGGGAGGCGTTGAAGGGTTACGGCGGCGATCGGCGCCGCACCGTTGTGGACGAGCTTGCCCAGGCGATCGACCCGCTTCAGATCGAGATCTACCGCGAGCAGGTGTGCAGGGGCGAGCGCTTGCCGGCGGGCATTGGCCCGCAGGTACGTGATCTGAGCCCGCTGGCGGGGCTGGCAAACCTCAAACAGCTTGACCTGCGCAACACATCGGTGTCGGACATCGGGCCGCTGGCGGGGCTGACAGACCTCCAACAGCTTTCCCTGGGAAGAACATGGGCGGAGTTCTTCGCCTGGGCGGAAGAGCTGGGAAGGCCCCGAGAGTTATACCTGGGGGGACCATCGGTGTCGGACGTCGGGCCGCTGGCGGGGCTGACAAACCTCCAACGGCTCATCCTGTCGGGTACATCGGTGTCGGACGTCGGGCCGCTGGCGGGGCTGACCAACCTCCAAGAGCTTAGCCTGTCGCACACATCGGTGTCGGACGTCGGGCCGCTGACGGGGCTAACAAACCTGCAAGAGCTTGTCATGTTCCGCACATCGGTGTCGGACCTCGGGCCGCTGGCGGGGCTGACACACCTCCAAAAGCTTAACCTGTCGGGCACATCGGTGTCGGACCTCGGGCCGCTGGGGGGGCTGACCAACCTCCAAGAGCTTTCCCTGTCGCAGACATCGGTCTCGGACGTCGGGCCGCTGGCGGGGCTGACACACCTCCAAAAGCTTAACCTGTCGGGCACATCAGTGTCGGACCTGGGGCCGCTGGCGGGCCTGACAAAGCTCCAACAGCTTTACCTGACGTACACATCGGTGTCGGACCTCGGGCCGCTGGCGGGGCTGAAGAAGCTAACCATACTCGGTCCCTAGACGCAACGGATCGGGTCGGGTTCGCCCGCGGGCTTGTGAGACGGCGAAGGCGTGCGCCGCATCGGTGCGACAGAGACGGCGCTCGCGGCAAGGGTCGGCGAATGAGCGAGCGCTGGCACACACGTGTCGGATTGAATGAAGACACGCCCGAGTATCCCCCACCCTTTGCGTCCCCAAAAGACGGGGCACCCGCGCGGCTTGGCTTCACCAACCAAGCAAGGGCATGAGGTATCGGACGGCCGGGATCAGCGCGCCGACGATGAGCACGGAGATGATCACTTTCTGGGGTACGTACTTCTGAAGGCGGGCCCCGACCCACATGCCCGCGACGCCGCCCGCTCCGAAGAGTAGACCAAGTCGCCAGTCGGGGTGCACCGCCGCGCTCGCCGAGACAGCCTGAAGTGTCTGCGAGGCCACGACAGCCACCGACGACGTGGCTGCGGTGCAGAAGAGAGTGGCTCCGGCGATCGTGTAGACCGGGAGGCGGAAGCTGCCCACCAGGATCGGGGCGATGAGCGCCCCACCGCCAATGCCGTAGGCCCCGCCTACCAGTCCGACGATGAGGGCCACGATGAATACAACCCACGGGCGGAAGTGATAGACCTGGCCGGCGAAACTGTAAGTCACCTGTCGGATGCTGAGCGCGTGGACCTCGACGCGCGCCGCCGCGCCTGACGGGCGGCTCGGGTGGGGATCGGATACGAGGCTTTGCACCAATCGCAATGCCACTGCAAGCAGGACACATCCTGCGAAGATGCGGAAGCGGAAGGCATCGGGAAGGAGCAGGATCCTGACGGCCAAGCCGATGAGCACGCCCGGCACGGCGCCGGCCACGAGGCTGAGGCCCAACGGCCACAGCATCCGGTGCTCTCGCCAGTAACGCCACACACCCGCGGGCGTTGCGATTACGTTGAACAGGTGGTTCGTGCTGGTCACCGACGGTGAGACAAACCCCAGCACGCTCACCTGGAACGGCAGCAGAAGGAAGGCTCCCGAGACGCCGCCCGTGGAGGTCACAAGCGAGATCGCGAACGCCGCGAGGGGCGGCACCCACGGCTGCACTTCGATTCCAGAAACCGGAAAGTACATCCTGTTCACCTTGCGGCGGCCACCATGGGCTCGTGGCACACGGTTCGTCTGTCGCCCTTCAGCGTACACGCCCGGCGGTGTGGGGCAAGCAGACATGGGGAGGGCCGATGGACCCACCCCTCGGCACGCGACACGTCATGTCCCCGCTGTGGTTCGACTACGCTCACCATCGAAGCCGTTCGGCTGAGCAGTTCGGCACTGAGACTTCGGCGAGCTTAAGTCGAGCCGCTCACTGCCGAAGGGCTCACGCCGAAGTCGTCGAGGCCAGTGGCTCGCGCAGAGGCTTCGGTGCCCGTACCATTACCATGATCGAAATATCTGACGTCTACAAAGAGGCCGAGGCGTCCGGATCGTTGCCGATCTGAACGCCTCGCTGTTTTCTCTTCGCTTCAGATGTCCCGGCCTACGGCTTGGCCGGCGTGCGATGACCGATGTTGCTCTTGACCACGGGGTAGTCCGCCGTGGTCACGCGTCCCGTGCCGTTCAAGTCGCAACGCCCGTCGGTATAATCGCCCATGCAGTTCTTCACCTCGACGTAGTCGGCCGTGGTCACACGACCACTGCCGTCGGCGTCGCCGAACAGCGTGCACACGTCGAAGCTGAACGGCTCCACCGCAAAACCCGCGCCCGGCGCGATCTGATACCACGTCTGGTCCGTCAGCATCGGACCTTGCTCCACCGCTCGCAGCGTCACCCCGTCCGGCTCCACCGAATAGGTAAACGCATCGCCCTCCTCATACCCCCCGCCGAAGATGCTCAACGCCGGCGCCCCGCCGTCCGGCAGCGCGATCGCTCCGTCGAACGTCAGCAACATCACGTTGTTCTGCGTCTTACACAGCGTGCCGTCGGCCACCGGATCACTACCCACCAGCGACGGAACCGCCGACAGGTCCGTCACCACCAGCTTCGGACGCAGCGACGCGTTGGCCGTGTCCAATGCATAAAACTCGTCCTGATTGTGCAGCAGCTCGTTCGTGCACTTGATCAGCCATCCATAGTTGCCCGACCCGGCGTTGATCCACCCCTGAACTCTCGCCGTCACGTCGAAGCTGTACCAGCACGGCGCCGCCGTCGCCGGCTGCTTCGGCGCCGTCGCGTCCGGCACGCCCTCAAAGTCGCCGCCCGGCGTGGTCCACGGAACGTTCCACGTGCTGGTCAGCTCGTTCCAGTCCCGCGTCAGACGGTACGCCCCGTAGAAGCCCGTGCTGCCCTTCACCTGAACCGGGTTGAAGCTGTACAGCCACAGCGTCGCGTTGCTGATCACTGTGCCCGACGGGATGCTCGATACGTCGAACTTCACGATCGTCCGCTGCATCTCCCCAGCGTAGTCGGCGTACCCGGTCACCCGAAGCAGCTCGCTCGTGCCCCGGTTGCGGTCCGGATCGTTGGCGTAGAAGTAGTTGTCCGCGCAGCCCGTGTAGCCGCCCAACCCCTCCTGCAACACCACCTCGCCCAACCGCGCCGCCATCGCCGACGCCACGTTCGACAGAGCCGACTCGTTGGGCACCTCATCGCTGGTCTTGATCCCGAAGTAGTACGTCTGACCCAGTTCCAGACCGTCCACCGTAAGCTGCTCAGCCGAACCGGCCGCCTGCGGCGAGGGTACACCCGCCACCGGGGTAGCCGCCGCCCATGTGCCCTCCGTGATCGCCGACTCGCTGTACCGCACGTCGTAACCGACCGCCGTGCCGGTCATGTCGTCGTCCCCCGGCGCCGTCCAGCTCAGATCCACCGCACCCGACTCGGTGCTGGTTACAGCCGTCAGGTCCACGATCGCCGCCGGCGGAGTCACGTCCGGTGGCGTGGTCGTCTCGCCGACCACGTTGGACAGACCCGAGATGTTGCCCCCCTCGTCTCGCGTCTTGATCGCAAAGAAGTACGTCGTCGACGAACTCAGCCCCGCCACCGTCAGGTACTCCGTCAAGCCCGCTGTCTGAGGCGCCGGTACACCGGCCACCTGTGTGGCTGTCGACCAGGTCGCCTCCGTGATGACACTCTCGGCGTATCGCACGTCGTACGCCGTCGCCCGACCGCTGTCCCAGTCGTCGCCCGGAGCCGTCCACGTCAGGTCGATCGTCGTCGCGTCCGGGTTCAACGCCGCCAGATCCACAATCGGGGCCGGCGCCGTCGTGTCCGGCGCTGGAGGCGGCGTCACCGCCAGCTCGATCGACTCGGTCCGAGGAACCCTCGCCCCGCCCGTCGTGATGGTATACGTCGTCGGACTGGCCGTGATGTACTGCTCGTCGGTCTGGTCGATCGTCCAGCCTGCCCCGTCGTATTCCTTCCACTTATACGTCACCCTGAACGCCGCCCCGCTGGCCAGATCCTCCGGGTTGTCCAGCGTCACCGTGATGTGGTTGATCCCCTTGTCCAGGTAGGCCATCGCACCCTTGTTGTGCTCGAACACCGTCGTGATCGACAGGTCGCTTACTCCCGCGTCGGTGATCGATCCGTCGGCCTGAAGCTCAACCTTCACCCAGTACCCGAACGTCGCGTACACCTGCCCGCCCAGGTTCAGACCCTCCAGAAGCGTGGTGCCCGTCGCCGAGTTCTCCCACACCTGCGTCCAGCTCGTCCCGTTGGTCGAGACGTAGATCCGGTTGACGTCCCCGCTGTCGTGCCGCACGAACGAGCCGTCCACCCACGCATCCGTCAGGTAGAACGGACTGTCCAGGTAAAACACCGCCTCCGCCGGCGCGTCCACCGCCGCCACGTGCAGGTCCGGCGTGAGGGCATCGTCGTTATACGTGGCGATGTTGCTGGAACTGGCCAGACACGCCTGGTACCCCGCGCTGCGGAAGTCCGGCGCCAGAACGTACGTGCCGTTCGACCAGCGACGGTACGTCGCCTTGGTCCCCGCAATCGCCGCGTCGACCAGCCCGTACGGCTCCCAGTACGGCCAGTTCACATAGTCCTTCCAGTCGTGCTGGCACTCGTGGTGGTACGGCGGGTCGACGCCCGGCACACTGTCGGCGTTGGTCACCGCCGGCGGGTGCTGGCCAGGCCACGCCTCCCACGTCCGCGCGAACGCCTCGCCCATCCGAACGTCCATGTCCATCGAGTGGGCCGTGCTCGCACCGCCCACCCCGCCGTCGCTCCAACTGTGCATCGCGCTGGCGTACCAGACCGGGTCGTCGCCACACAGCAAAAAGCCCGGACACGCACGACCCTCCCCCACCGCGTTGAGCATCAGACTCTCGTCCGCGTCGTACTGCGCGCAACTGGTCACCGCCGGGGGCACCGCTCGGTTGTAGGTGTACATCGTCGTCATCGTGCAGAACGCATGCCACGCCCCGTCGTAATGCGCCTCGTAGATCCAGTGACCCGGAAGGCCGATCACCCGCGTGCCGATCCCGAACGAGCCGTGGTCCTCGATCGCCTGGAGGACCTCGCAACTGGCGTTGGCGTGACGACCGCACAGCGCCCACCCGAATACGTTCAGGTTGCTGACCACGTCGGACATGTTGGGGGGCTGGTCGGCCCAGTGGTAGTACCGACGCTTGAAGTTGTTGTAGCTGTTGATCGCCCGCTGCTCGTTGGTCGTCGGCTCGACGACCCCAGCCGGCGTGTAGGACTTGTAGAACGTCGCGCCCAGCGTGCTGCGGTTGCGGCAGTCCGCCACCCGGTCGTTCACGACCCACGGGTTGTGAACCACCACCGGCTCGACGGGGGGCATGGTGGTGCCGTCGGCCACGTTCGACAAAGCTGACACGTTTGCCGGCTCGGCGTAGTCGGCTGTCTTGATCGCGAAGTAGTACGTGGTATCAGGATCCAGGCCCGTGACCGTAAACTGGTCGGTCATCCCCGGGTCAGACGGGGTTGGCTCGCCGATGCACTGTGTGGCCAAATCCCAGTTGGGATCGTCGATCGTGCTGGTGGAATAACGGATGTCATAGCTGGCCGTTCCTGCGGTGCCTTGATCGGCCGGTGCCGTCCACGTGAGGTAGGCGGCATGGATGTGCATGGCTGCTACCTGTAAGTCGTCCACGGCAAGAGGTGGTAACAGATCTGCCTCCAACGTGGTGGTACTGGCCACATTGGACAGGGCCGACCAATTCGGTACTTCATCCCTGGTCTTGATGGCAAAGTAGTAGGTCTGACTGGGCGTCAGGCCGTGAATGGAAATTGATTCGAGACCGCCGGCGCTCTGTGGTGCAGACGTGGACACCGAAACAGCGGACGCAAAGTTGCCCTCGTCGATCGGCGAGGTCGAGTAGCGCAGGTCGTACTCGGTAGCCGTACCGGTGCTGCCATCGTCGCCGGGCGCCGTCCACGCCAGATCCACGTAGTTGGGCTTGGTATCCGCCACGTTCAGATCCGCGACGGCAGAGGGAGGCACGGTGTCTAATGGATCAGTCGTGCCGCTGGCCACGTTCGAGAGAACGCTGACCGTGCCGATGGCGTCGATGCACTTCATGGCGAAGTAGTAGGTCGTTTCCGGATCCAGATCGTTAACCACGAGGCTCTCGGCCTCGCCAGGATTGGCGGGGACGGGCTCGCCATCGACCTGGGTAGCCAGATCCCAGTTGCCCTCGTCGATCGTGCTGGTGGAATAGCGGATGTCATAACTGGCGACCGGCCCGGGGGGTACGGCCGAGGGCGCCGTCCACGTCAGGTCGAGCTTGAACCAATCGGGGTTGCCGACCGCCAGATCGGTCACCGGGTTCGGATCGCCGTGGGGTAGGTACTCGATGAACAGCGTCGGCTGAAAGTCCGGGCCGACGGTATTCTCGCTGAGGTAGGCCGTGTAGTTGCCGACGGTGTCTATGCAGAAGCCGTAGTTGGGCGTACCGTCAGCCCAGAGGCCGACGAACTCGGTCACGTCCATCACGACGAACCCGTCGTAGCTGGGGTTGTTACCGTCCGGGAGAGGGTCGGTGTAGGCGTACGTGGTTCGTCCGACTGTTTCGGCGCTGCTGTCCTTGGCCGGGGTAAAGTAATCGTTGCCGGCCCAGGAGGCCAGCGGGCCGTGGTTGGGGTCCGACTGGGGCACGCCGTCGGCGTCCTGGTAGGCATCGGTGTTCAGGCCGGCCGGGTGCGCCGCGGTGACGCCGGGAGCGGCCGGCGGCAGGCCGGGGTAATCGCCGTAGTCGCCGCTCTTGTTGCCCTCGGCCCAGTCAAAGGATGTTACGTAACCGGTGTTGGTAAAGCCTGAATTGCCGGCGGGGTAATAGATTCGCAACTCGCTCCGTACGACCGATCCGCCCAGAAAGCCCGGCAGCGACAGGACGTCGAACTTGAACAGCGCCGGCACGCCCTGCTTCGTGAGCGCCAGTGCGCCGGTGTTCTTGTACAGGTTCTGCTGAGCCCATCCGGTGTCGATGTAGAGGTCGGCATCGATAGCCGCGTCCGGGCCGCTGTAGACGGTGATGGTGGCGCCGCTGATCGCGTTCTGGAACGTGGCATCCAACCCGCGGGTTACGGACAGGTCGGCATCGCGCTTAAGCGCTACGATGTCCGCGAGACATGGATTGCATGCTGCAACTGAAGCAACACCCACCAGGAGACTGATTATGGACCTCATGTTGGTCCCTCCTTCTGAGAACGGGCGCAAATTGACCAGACAGGATACTTGCCGAAGATGCACAAGGTATGGTTTCCCCTCACATCGTGCCTCCACCCATGATGATACACGACAGGGTTGTCAACCACAAGGTGAGCCGGGGGCGATAACGGGTCGATTGGGGGGGCTTGGCGGACGGCGTGCGGCGGTAGTATGGGCGGCGTGTATCGCCTATGAGGCCGGGAGTCTATGGCACAGAGAAGGTAATGCGGAACCCGTTTGCCGCAAGCGTGGCCGGGGCGGGGATGGACGCCGTTTGGGTCTGAGGTTCAACGAGAGCGCGCCTCAGCAGCGTCTCTCTCGTCTCCCTTAGCAACGTGCTGAATCGAGGCCACTTGGCGCCTCGGACGTCGTCCACTCCTGCCTATCGCCGCCGCCTCACCGCTGCTAGACCACCCAGGGCTAGGAAGCAGAGTGTGGCCGGTTCGGGAACGTAGGCGACACGGAACCCGTGGTTGGCGGCTACTATATCCGGGGAGTAGAAGTTGTCCGACGACGCGTGCAGGTAGGAGCTACTGAGATCGAACGAGCCGCCACGCGTCCCGCGGCGATACCCCCCAAAAACATAAAAGAGCGTCTCATTCCACTCCCACACGTTTCCACCCTGGTCGAACGTCCCGTAGGGGCTGTCGGAGTTCTCATGGGCGCCCACCTCGGTCCGCCAGTATGGGCTGTCGATGGTGTAGTCGTCATTCTTGCATGTGGCGTTGTGGCCCGGATCGGGGTCGACCAGATCGTCGCTGACGGGGACGTAGGGGAAGTTGCTGTGCGTCGGGTAGTCATAGTACCCCGGCCCTCCGAAAATTGTGTCGGGATCGTAGTACGCGGCCTTGTACCATTCGTCTTCGGTAGGTATCACCCACGTGGCGTCCGCCTTGCGGGTGATACTCGTGTTCGTCGGGTATGTCACGCCGTTGAGGAAATACGCCCCGTCCTCGGTCGTCGTCAGGTCCTGCGCGCCGATCAGCTGGCCGTTCTGCAGCCAGTTGCTAAACCGGCAAGCGTCCCAGAAGGTCACAAAGTTCACCGGCCTATTCGCCCATTCGGAGGCCACGCTGTATTGGTAGCTTCCAGAAGAACCCGTCTGCTTGATGTTGCAGCCGTAGGAATTCAACGCTGTATCCATGTTCGGGTTGTACAAGCCGTGCGTGTCCGTGGCCGCCACGGCGTTGAGGAACTCAGTGTACTGACCGGCCGTCACCTCGTACTTACCGATGTTGTACGTGTAATCCACCGCTCCGCAGATGCGGTCCGGTCCATAGCCGCCGTAGCTCTCGCCCGCCCACTCCCCGGCGTTCCCCGGATTGCCCACGGGGACGGTCTCCACGTTCATCGCCAACGCGCCGGAGACACCGGCCAGAACCATTCCTGTCGCTGCAACGATCGTCAGATACCTGCCCATTTTTGCATGCTCCTTGAAAAAAAAGAGATCCCTTGCCAGGATGGCCGGTTTGCTCGGCCGAACGCGGCGCACAAAAAAAGAGAGCGCGCACCACTACGCATCTCTCTCCCGTCGAACTGCTGTTGTGCTGGAAAGGCGAAGGGGAAGGTTGCCCGTTTCCTTCGCCCTCCAGACGACACATGCAAAATAGCTCTGCGCCCCCCGTCTGTCAAGCCGCTTTCTCGCGGCAATCGGACCTTTTGCTCGACGAGCCGGCGCCTGATTGTGAAGGGAGAAGACCCTCGCTTACGGTAGGACGGGGGCGATTTCTCGGTAGGTGCTTGGGTCTGTCAAGGTTCCAGGGCCTGGGCGGGACGGAACGGCCGAACGACCGAATGAGCCAGCCAACGATCGACGAAGCAAGTGACCGACGGATCGAGTGATTTCGCGTAACGGCGACGGTGTGCCGGTGCGACCCGGTGGCCGTCGGATCTGAGACCGCCAGTATATCGACCAGGCGGCCGAACAGCCGGCCAAGACGGAGAGCTTCATGCCGGGCACGTGGCGGCACATCGTGGACAACACCGACCCGGCGCAAGACATCCGGGCGTTCCGGGAAGCCTGTGGCCAGGTGCCGGATGCATTGACACGTTGGGCGTATCAGCGTTTCGCCGACGGATGTGGCGGCGGTAGGATGATCGAGTGGCGCGAGAGCGCATGGAGTTCTGCGACGCGACCTCAGGATGGCAGTGGTTCTTTGCTGTGAGCCCCGACGGCAAGCGCGCGTTGCTTGCCGGTGACGAGGATAAGCACAAGCAGTACCTATACGACCTGCACACCGGCGAGTGCACCGTACTCGAGGGCGTTACGAGCAACTTCCACGGTATTGCGCCGACGTGGCGAAGCGCGGGCGAGATCACAGCGGTCGTCGTCGCCGGCGACGAGCGGGGCTCGGCGAGCCGCAACGAGCTGGTGCTGATCAAGCTGGGCGACGACGGCAAGCCGACTTCTTCGCGCTGTCTGAGTCGCGACTGGCCGAACGAGTGGGTGGAGGGTTGGTTCGAGGTGAAAAAGCCCGCGTCGCAGCCGGCGACGCAACCGGCTGGATGAACGCGTCTGCTCGTGTGGCCTCGCCGCCGGCGGCTACATGGTGCTTTGCATATAGTCGAGCGTCTGGGGGATTACTTCAGTTGCTGCCATACCGAGCTTGAGGCGCTTGGTGCAACGGGAGGGGTGTCGTTGGCCGGCTGATCTGCCATGGGGGCCGACCGCGCGTGGAGTGTGCCGGACCCTGGGGGAGCAGCGAGGGTGCTTCGGACCCTGGGCGACATTCAGGAACGGACGCCCTCGAGCCGGCCGGCTTGCGGGTACTGTCGCACAGGCTTTGAGCACATAAGTCCTTGTAAACAAAAGCTTTGTGGATGATCTGCCTGCTGGGGTCAGCTCGCATGCGCTGTAGCTCTGCAAAAAATCGGAAACGCTGTATCGTGTTGTGAAAAAACGACTTATGTAAATCCGATGAAGTTTTTCAAAAAATTTTTCAAATTTGATGTTCACTTTTGCCCGCGAAAGCCACTCACAGGTAGTGAAAGTCGAAATCGTCGACGCGAGACAACCATGAATTGCAGCCGTATCCAACCGCTACTGGCTGAGTGCGTCTGCCCGGCCAGCCGAGCCCCGGCGGTCCGCTGGCAGGCCGTCGTCTGGCATGTGGGAACGTGTCCGACCTGTGCTGTCCAGGCCGCCAAGATGCGGCGGGCCATGCGGCTGGTGCAGAACACGCCCGAAGTCTTGACCGGGGCTGGGCGGGTCAGTCTCGAGGGAGTATACGCATGAGGCGTATCGCACTCATTGTGATCGTCGCTATCGTTGGCTTCGCGGGGCTTGCCTTCTGGCAAGTGGGCCATCGTCGTCCGGCGCAACAGAAGGATGGCTCGTCGGCATTGGTTGAGTCGCCCACGAGCGCATCGCACGTATCCGACGCCAAAACCGGGGTATGTGGCATTCCTTCGACTCTCGGAAGTGACGATCAAAACCAACAGGAAGCCGCCAGCCTAGATGTCGCGGCGATAGCATCGATTGCGAAAACGGCTGCTGAAGCGGGCGCCGTCGCTCTGGAAGGTGATGAGCGGGCCATGCATGTGATTGAGTACACACTGCAGATCAAGGCGGCCCAGTTTGCTCAGGCTTCGGCGATGAGCAAGTGGCCCGACTATGAAGACGTGCGCGAGCAGTTGCTCCAAGAGCTGTCTGGATAGTATCCGTTAGAAAGCCTCTCGACACAGGGGCTTATTGACAAGCTGGTCGTGTTTCGCGAGGAATTCTGGCGCAAAGGGGGCAATGCTTCGCCTTCCGCCTGGAAAGCGGGATACAAGTCCAGGCTGCTTGCTGAAATAGCGACTCAAGGGGCTGAGGCTAATTCCGCTATTATTAACGAATATGTCGAAACGCTGCAAAGCGTCACTCCTCTGTTTCAGTTAGACCTGTCCACGAACGAGACGGTTGCCAACGAAGATGTGCAGCAGATGATCAAGGATCTGCGTCTGGAACAGTTTGATCAAATCAAGAAAGAGATCGCCAACGGTAGAACGCCCGAGTACTGCGATTTCGTTTGCGGAGATGATCTGATCTACTTGCTTCAGGCGCCGCCGCCCCATAATCGGCAGTCCGTCGAGGTTCTGGAATACCTTCAGGCCATGAGCCGCGAAAAGGGCTGGACCATCTGGCTGGATATCCTGAACCGGATTGAACCAGGCCTTCGTGGCCCAGGAGTTGGAGTCGGGTTTAATATCTCTGTGCCTGACAGCTACGAGTCGGAGAAGGAAGTCGCATACATCAACCGCCTGCCTTCGTTCAGGGGGCCGGCTGATCGGAAAGTTAAGCTGTTAGAAGAGTCGGAACCATGACAAGATAGTCGGGGCACTCCGGTTGAGTAAAGAAGGTGATCGAGCAATCAACGGTGGACCTCAGGTTCGACAGAAGTGTTCGCTCGAAGCTGGGCAAGCCACGTTGAACCAAGGAAAGGAGGTTTCGCACCAGCACTGGCGGAGTGTCCGCATGGATGCAGTATATCTGTAATGCTTCACGAACTTGGTGGCACGTAACTCAACGGTATTCGTAAGAAAGGAGCTGGACGCATGATTAATTTCACTGGCTTCGCCGCACCCGTAATAGGCGCTGCCGTCCTCGGGGCTGCCTGTGCTTCGTGTATTACTTGCAGCAATTGCGTCTGTAATCAATGCGCTTCGTGTGACAACTGCACCTGTAATTCATGCCCTGGAAACAAGGAGAGTTCAACCAACCACGTCAGGGACCAGAACCATACGAACCTGCAGATAGGCAATTATAATACTGGCAAGCAATCTGCCATTGACAATGCCAACTAACACTACAGCGCCGCTTAGGCTCAAGTGATTGGGCGGCGTGCGCCGATGAAGTCTTCCAAGCAACTATTACTGGAGGACTTACGGCATGGACGCAGAACAGATCAGTGCGCTGGGGAACCGGCTGGTGGATTTCTTGGTTGAGGTGGACGATTGTTTCGGGCGCAGTGAACCCCGAGAGCACCTGCGGAGCTACGTCAGCGGGCAACTGTTGGACCTGCATCGCAAGAGCATCGAGCCGATCGCCCTGGCAAAGGGCATCCCGCCGC
>DATKUK010000081.1:0-11318 GCA_035530655.1 Phycisphaerae bacterium | reverse complement strand
AAGCCGGCGTCAACGATTCATCGCCACTGGAACTGATCAGATCAAACTCTACACTCGGCAGCGCGTCGTTGTCGTTGATTGTGTAGGTGTGGACGGTGTTGGCGCCCAGTGTGGCGTTGGATGGATTGCTCAACGTCACCTGGATCGTCTCATCCGACTCGACCAGACCGTCATTGACGATGGTGATGGCGACGGTCTCGCTTAGGTCGTTCGGATCGAACGTCAACGTGCCGGCCGCCAGGGTGTAATCCACGCCGCCGCCGGTGGCTGTGCCGCCGGTAACCGAGTAATCGACCGTCACGGTACTCCTCGAAGAAGCACTCAGTGACACGCTCAGGTTCGCCGGGCTGACCGATTCAGCACCATTGGAGCTGGTTGCATCGAACGCAACAGTGGGAACGGGTGCCCCGGTCGTGTAGGTGACGGTCAGCTTGGGTCGCTCAGCGAGTGTGGTGTAGTTCTCCGCGCGGTACCGTATCTCGTTGCTGGCCTCATTCGTGGCCTTCAGTAGTATGCCCTTGTTGCTGGCCGGGCTGCTCACCCAACTCTGGATGAGTGTCGCGGACAGGTCGATCTGCTTCCACAGGCCAACGTCGGCCGGGACAATCTCAACGCTGCCGGATACCGTGCCGCTGCGGTCGACGCCGACGCTCGCACAGCCTGCCGTACCCCATGCGCTGCCCGTGTCGTAGTCGTTCCACGTGGCACCCATAAGCGTCCACGGCTGATACACCTCGAACGCCTCGACCGTAAGGGTGGTCGCCGCCTTGGAAATCATCA
Source organism: Phycisphaerae bacterium (assembly GCA_035530655.1). Classification (GTDB taxonomy): domain Bacteria; phylum Planctomycetota; class Phycisphaerae; order UBA1845; family DATKUK01; genus DATKUK01. Next base: position 10,538 of record DATKUK010000081.1, on the reverse strand, counting down.
ATTCCAGCTTCGCCGAGGTCACCGTCGCGTCGGTTGGGATCTGGCTAGTGTCGAATTGGATCAGACTGCGTTTGACGTCGGCGTAGTAGCCGACCCCGTTGCCCCAGTCAACATCACCGTAGTTAGTGGTCGGGGCGTACAGATCAATCCAGGTGTCGTCACATCCGGCATACGACCCATCAGGCTCGACACCGTTCTGGAACACGATCGTCGTCTCGCCGGCGGCCGGGTTGACCGTTATCTGCACCGTGTCGGTCGTCTGCAATTCCGAATCGTCGGCTTCAAGCTGAAGCACGTACACCCCGTCGGTACTGAACGTGGCGGTGGTGTCCACGGCGTTGGCGTTACCGAAGGTGACCGTGCCAGGGCCGCTGAACTTGGTCCACGTGGTCGTGACAACAGCAGGCGGATCGGGCAGCCCGTCATCGCCGACCGTGCCGTCCAGATTCACCGTGTCGGTCGGCAGTGTGATGCTGTCGTTCGGTCCGGCATCGACGGTTGGCGCCTGATTGGCAGGCGTACCTGTGAATTCGAACGCGCCGATGTCGATTGGAGCATCGACGGGCCGGCTCTCGTAGTTGGTCGGATGGACGTACTGGAGGACGGGTGTGAGAGAGTAGCCCTGCCCGTATCCGGGGTCGCTGCCCTGGTCGATGGCGCCCGTGGAGTTGGCTGTCAGATGGAAATCATAGTTGGCACGATCGACGAGGTAGGCGTTGCTCGTGACCCAGTTGTCGATCTGCACGCCGGGGCCGTCGAGCACGACGCCCGTGCCTTCGAAGATGTTGTTGTGAAGCAGGCAGTCGGTCGTGCTGGCGTTATAGACGAAGGTGCCAACCCCCTTGCGGTTAACGATGGTGTTGTTGACGACGTAGAGATGCTGGTCGGGGTTGGTGGCACCCTCGGCGGCGTAGGTGATGATCCCGCTGTTCGACGTGTAATCGCCCTGATGGATCATGTTGCCGATGATGTAGGTCGTTCCGCCGTTGGATAGATCGACCTCGTAGTTGCCCTCGCCGTCTTCGTTAGTGATGCGGTTGTACTCGATGTAACTGACCAGGGCGCGACTCTTGACCTCCTGACCCTGGTAGGCGTGGTGCACGTAGCAGTGCCGCAACGTGAACTGCCCGACGTTGCCGATGTACATGTTGTGCGTAAAGCCGCCGCCGTAGCCGTTGTAGGCGAACTCGCAGTACTCGATCAGGACGGTGCTGCCGGTGCCGCCGCCGACGAGGATGCCGTCCTCGTTGTGGTGGAAGTAGCAGTCGCGGATCGTCAGGTTGGCCCCCTCCTGTCGGATGCCCGCCCCGTTATGGTCGGGCACGCTGCAATTGCGGAACTCAATGGACTCGACGGTGGTATCGGAACCGGTCACGACCCAGATGCCCTTGCCCTGAATGCTGAGTCCGCCGGCATCAAGGATGGGCCGTGTCGGGCCAACACCGCGCAGCGTCAAACCGCTCTTGTCGATCAGCGAAATGCACTCGTTGCCGGTGTAGGTCGCTGAATGGATTTCGATGGTGTCACCGTTGCTGGCAACATTGACGGCCTCGTCCACGGTGGCGTACGTCTGGCCCGGGCCAACCGACAGCACACCGCCGGCTGGGTTGACCGTTATCTGCACCGTGTCGGTCGTCTGCAACGCCGAGTCGTCAGCTTCGAGTTGCAGCACATAGACCCCGTCGGTGCTAAACGTGGCCGTGGTGTCGACGGCGTTGGCGTTGCCGAAGGTGACCGTGCCCGGGCCGCTGAACTTCGTCCATGTAGTCGTGACGGTAGCCGGCGGATCGGGCAGGCCATCGTCACTCACCGTGCCGTCCAGGTTTGCCGTGTCGGTCGGCAACGTGATGGACTGGTTGCTGCCGGCGTCGACGGTGGGGGCTTGGTTGGTGGCGGCCGGGTTGACCGTTATCTGCACCGTGTCGGTCGTCTGCAACTCCGAGTCGTCGGCTTCGAGCTGCAACACATAGACGCCGTCCGTGCTGAACGTGGCGGTGGTATCGACGGCGTTGGCGTTGCCGAAGGTGACCGTGCCCGGTCCGGAGAACTTGGTCCACGCGGTCGTGACAGCAGCAGGCGGATCGGGCAGGCCATCATCACTCACCGTGCCGTTCAGGTTTACCGTGTCGGTCGGCAGCGTGACGCTGTCGTCCGGGCCGGCGTCGACGGTCGGCGCCACGTTCCCCCCGCCGCTGTAGGTGACCAGAAGCGTCGGCCGATGCTGCGCCACGGGATCGTCGTGTGTGCCGATGTAGATGTAGCCGCTACTGGCCTCCTGGGGAATGCGGACCGTCACCCCGACGTCCTGACCCGCCGCAACCCAACTGGTCACGTCAACGGACCGATACGTCAGGGCATGGCGGTCGGTGGACAGGACCGCCAATGGCGACGCGCCGGACGGAATCGCCCCCGGCGTTGCCCAGGGCACGCCGGTCGATGCGCTGTTCCACGTGGCCTGCTGCGGCGTGTAGGGCTGGCCCGGATCGTACACCTCGATGTCCACCGGTCCGGCAACCGTATTGGTCTGCTGGTAGAGGATCAACTGTGCGTCGGTCACCGTGCTGCCCTGCGGCAGCGCCAGCGCCGCGTCCACGCCCGCGAACTGGAACAGCCCGCGCGTCGGGCCGGCGTACTCACCTATCAACACGTTCGGGTTGCCGTAATAGGCGCCGAGAATGACGTCATTCGGACCGCCCTCTCGAATCCGGTTCGCGAAGCCCGACGTGTAGCCCTGGCTGCCTTGACGCAGCATGATCTTGCCCGACGCGCCTCGCGTCGCCGTTACCGTGACCTGGTCGCTCGCTGAGTCGCCGCCGTCGTCGAACACCGTCAGCGTCACGGTGTGCGTCCCGACCAGGTTGTACGTGTGCGAGGGGTTCGTCTCGTTGCTGACCGCCCCGTCGCCGAAGTCCCACACGTACAGCACGATCTGCCCGTCGCTGTCGACGCTGCCGGCCGACGAGAAGCCAACGCCAAGCGGCGTGCTGCCCGTTGACGGCGTTGCCCCGGCTGAGGCGGTCGGCGCCTGATTACCGACGGCGGTATTGGTCGTAGTAAATGAAACAACGTTTGAGATGGCAGAGGCGTTGGCCTTCTCGTCCAGCACCTTGATCGCCAAGTAGTATGTGGTGCCCGCATCCAGCACGGGCGGAACCCACCACGTCTCCACCGTTCCTTGCGGAAACGCGTCCGGCTCTCCAACCAGTTCCATCGCGTCGGTCCAATTGGCCGGGCTGATCGGCGACGTGCTGTAGCGCGCTTCATAGGCGTAGGGCACGCCGGCCTGACCGTCATCTCCGGTTGCGGTCCAGCGGAGTTGGGCGTCGCGGTCGCCGACGGCGAGCATCGTCAGGTCCGACAGGGCCGACGGCGCGGTCGTGTCGGAGGTCACGGATGCGACCGTGGTGGTGGTGATCTGTGCGCCGACGGTGGGAATGCCTCTCAGTGGGCCGATCTCTTGGGCCGTGTAGTCGGTCGGGACGCCTCCGTCGAGATATCGGGGGCAGGCCAGGTGCGGGTCGAGGGGGTAGGCTGGGGAGGTCTGATAGACCTGTAAGGCGGTAACGACATACGCACCGGTTTCGGAGCCGGTGCCGGAAGCGGGAATGTTGACGACGAGGACGCCGTACCATTTGGTCAGCGGCGCGAGGGTGCCGGTGTTGGTCGGTTCGGTCGTTTCGCCCGCGTCGTGGACGCCGTCAGCATCCTCATCCAGGTAGAGGCGCGCGTCGTGCGTCCAGTAGTCGGCGGCGTTGTAGAGTTCGCTACTCTTGTAGAGCCCGAACTCTCGCGTCTCGGTCGGATGCGTGTTGGTCACCACGATGGGGTACTCGACGGACGCGCCCGCTGTGCCCTCGCCGCTGGCGTATTCCGGATTGCAGGTCATGTAGTCGTTTTCGTAGTAGTAGGACCACTGATCGAACCAGATGTCGTGGGGGTAGGCAGGACCCGCGGGCTCGGCGTACGGGTTGCCGGTGAAGTAGACGCGCGTCCAGTGCTTGAACATGTCGCCTTGCGGCTGGGTCGGGTTGAAGCCTGGGTTAATGTGGAGGGCGCGTTTGTGCTGGGGCGATTTGCCGAGTACAACACGGGTCCAGTTCGCGTCATACATGTTAAAAAGCAACTGATAGTAGAAATGCCAGCCCCATGTCTCGGTGGCGCTGCTGCCGGCCAGGGTGATGCTTGGATCGCGCTGGTAGGTCCCGACATCGAAGTTACCGTAGATGTAGTCGCCATGGTGAAGGAGGTACCACTCGCGCATCCAATCCTGCGGAAACTTGACCCAGAATTCCATGCGGTTGGTAGGCTTCTCGTACCCGTCCAGAATGTATTTATCTCGTCCACTGTGCAAATAATAGAAATACGGAACGGTCGTCTGCATGGTGATCTTCATGCTCTTGCCCGAGCCATCCGCGCCGAACGAGTTGTCGATCTGCCACGTGTAGTCACCCGCATACGTGGTCGTCTGCCACCCGAATCCGTCCGGCTTGGGGTTAGTGGCCAGCTCGTACAGGACGCCGCTCTCGAAGTCGTCGACCATGACCTCGTTGAGACGTCCGTTTGGCACCACGTCCCAGCCGTGCGCCGCCCCCGCCATCAGGAGGAAGCCGACCACTGTTGCGCACGCCACAGCTTTAGCCCTCAACATCGCGCACCGTCCTTTCGTTTCCTCTGAATGTATGCCATCGGCTGCCGGTCATCTGGATGGGGATCGACAGGCCATTCTTTGCCGCGCATGTAAACTGCACGACTCGCAATAGCTCTGCGAGCGCGCAGACCGTCCGCAAGGTCACGAACTTTCTACAACCGCTTACACCCCTCACCGATGTGCGTCGGCTCAACGCCAACCGTCTCCTGTCGGCCCCGTAAGCTGTCACACGGACCTGATTTGCCCCCGTCCGTGATGCGACCTGACGTCTGGCATCTTACTCCCACCGAATCAATCCGCAACCCGGCAGGGACGATTGGCTCGGCTGCCGGCGACTTTCTGCCGGGGCCCTTGGCTCCAGCCCTGCGCAGGCGACTTCGCTGGTGAGTACCCTGGCCGGGGACCCCGGCTGGGGTCGGCGCGAATCGGTACGGCGCGCCTCGCCCTGCATGCCCCCGCTCCACTGTACGAGCTCACGGACGCACCCGCGGCCGCGTGTGCCCTGATTGGCAAAGGCACTACAGTGCCGACGGCTTCTAACTTCGGGCGAGAGGGCGTCTTACAGGTTCTACATGTCTTTGCTGACGTCCCCTGCCGGAAGGGCGGCTTAGCGCGTGTGTACGCACGGATGACGGCGCCGGGCGGGTCGGACATGGCAGGTTGGCGCCCGATGCGTCGGCGCCGCAACGGTACCGATAGGGCCGGCATTGGCCGGCTGCAATCGGAGGGTCGGGCGGTTGGCAGACCTGGCCGGCTGTTTTCTCCTTGAGACGCCCGGGCGCTGTGACGAATTGCCGACTCCTACTGAAAAACCCGGAAAGGGCATTGACACAGCCGGTCCACATCTGGTAACCAGTAGTCGCCGTCGGATCAGTGTAAACGGGGTCGCTTGCTCGAGCCGGAGTCGGTTTGAGGCAAGCCATGATCCGCAGCAAGTCGTTTGAGATCAGTTGTTGAATTCAGACTAATGCGTCTTTTGTTGACGCAACGCATGACAGCCGGTGGCGGAAGTTGCTGGCGCGCCGGCAGGATCTGTTCGGTTTTTGAAACACGTAGTAGTGGCGATCTCTCGTAGTTTGGTTGCGCATTGCGGGGCCAAAGGAGGAGTGTCCGATGAGACACCGAACATTGACGGCGTTGGTGGCTGTTTTCGTTTTGTGCGGCGGACCCTTGTACGCCTTCGCGGACGGCGAGTTGGTTACGACCGTCTCCGTCGTCGAGAAGGCCAGCGTGACGACGGCGAACTACCCGCTCACGCTTTCACTGGTGTTCAAGCAGGGCGACGTCGCCTCGAACGTGACCGCCCGCGTCGGCGCACAGACGCTGCCCACGCAGACCGATGTTAAGATTCGATGGGGCGACACCAGCGTCAAGCACGCGCTGGTCTCGTTCGTGATTCCGCAGGTGCCGGCCGACCAGACCGTGACGGTCGAGATCCTCAACGGCGGCACGAACTACAACGCCGACTACGTGGATAAGACCGAACTGCTGGCGACCGACTTCGAGGCGTCGATGTCGCTCAACGTCGGCGGCACTCCTTACACGGCTTCCGCGCGCCAGCTCCTCGGGGGCATCGCCAGTCCCGAGTATTGGACCCAGGGCGAAATCTGCTCCGAGTTCCTGATCCGCGATTTCAGCGTGAATATCGAGAACCAGCTCAACGTGCAGTACTACGTGCGCACCTACCCAGGCTGGAGCGGCTTCCGTGTGGCCACCGTCGTCGAGAACTGCTGGACGGAGTATCGGGGCAACCTGACGTACGACTTCGACTTGGAGCTGGGCAACAGCAGCCCGGTCTCGGTCTTCGCCAAGACCGGTTTCACGCACACCTACAACGCCCGCTGGCACAAGGTTTTCTGGCAGGGCAACGAGCCGCCGGAGATTGAGATTCAGTACGATCTGGACTACATGACGTCCACAGGCATTTTGCCGAATTACGACACGTCCCTCGTCGTGCCGGAAAGCACCATCAGCGGCGCCTATTCCGGCTGGCAAAGCTCCGGGCACGACATCATGGACAACGGCATCATCATGACCTACTTCCCGACAACCGGCGATCACGCGGAAATAGGCTTGTACCCGCTGTGGGACACCCGCTACCTCTTCTCCATGGACAATCGCATGCGGGAGATCACGCTGAACTGCGGCGATCTGTCCGGCAGCATCCCGATCCACCTTCGCGAATCTGACGCCTCTCGCCCGTCCTACACCCACGTAATCAACATCGACGACCGCCCGACCGTCTGGTCCGGGTGGTGGGACTATACGTATCAGGACCCCGAGGACAAGCTGCCCGCCCCCATTGGTGAGACCAGCAGCGAGTGGGGCGTGGATAAGGCTCACCAGGGGTCGCTTGCCTGCGTATCGTATTTGGTCACGGGCGACTTTTATTACTTGGAGGAGATGTATTTTTGGGCCGGCTGGAATCTGAGCGATAGTAACCATGATTATCGCTTCGACAGCCTGGGGATTTTCCGCGATCAAACACGCGGTGATGCCTGGGCCATCCGCAACGTTGCCGATCCGGCCAATCTTGCACCTGACGGTCATTCCTTCGATAAGTCGTACTTCACTAGCAAAACCAGCAATAACATCAACTGGTGGTACGACTACTACGTCGTCAACGGAGACTATCCGTCCATTCACTACTGGCAGGATCAAGATGTCATCTCGCGGCCCGACGGGAGCCTGGACCCGACGTGCACGCATTACACCTCACCGTGGATGGACGACTTCGTGCTGGTAGTCTTGGGTCACATGAAGGAGACAGGGTGGGCCACAACGGCTCTCATGGAATGGATGGGTGAATCGATCATCAACCGCTTCAGCCACCCGGATTACAATTGGTATCGCGGAGCCCCATATCACATCCCCGTGAAGTACGACGCCGGTGGCGGTACTAGCGCCAGGTACGAAACGTGGCTGGACGTGAATAACGCCTTCGTGGATGACGTCGGGCCGTCGGACTTCCCGAACCCTGATTTTCCGTCCAGCTACAGCTACATAGCCCGCTGCGCCATGACCTTCGTGACGCACATGCCCAACGGGCAGGCCACGTGGAACTGGCTGGATGGTGCCCTTTACGGAAAGGATGGACTAAACGAAGATCCCAGATGGGCCTTCCTCCCGAGAACTGCCCCCCCGCCTGATACGACCCCGCCGGCGGCGGTGACGGATCTGGCCGCCGGCAACCCGACGTCGAGCAGCATCGACCTGAGTTGGACGGCCCCCGGCGACGACGGAACGACCGGTACGGCCAGCAGTTACGACATCCGTTATTCCACCAGCACGATTGACGAGGGCAGCTTCGCCGGCGCCACGCAGGTGGCCTCCGAGCCGACCCCTCAGCTGGCCGGCACCCCCCAGGGCATGACCGTTCCCGGGCTTAGTGCCAGCACCACCTACTACTTCGCGATGAAGACGTCCGACGAGGTGCCCAATGTCTCAGCCCTGTCCAATGTGGCCAGCGGAGCGACGACGGCGGTGACGCTGCCTTCGGTGCAGTTCGATTTGACCAGCTCCAGCGGCGCTGAATCGGTCACGCCGGTCAATCTGAGCGTCTCATTGAGTCAGTCGTCGAGCCAGACCGTGACGGTAGACTTTGCGGTGACGGGCGGCACGGCTGTCAATCCGGATGACTACACGATCGCAGCCTCACCGTTGACGTTCGCTCCGGGCGTCACGCAGCAGAACATTGTGATCACGGTGGTTGACGACGGCGCTGCCGAGTCTGACGAGACGATCCAGGTGACGTTGAGCAACCCGACCAACGCCACGCTGGGCGCCAACACCGTCCACACCTACACGATCCAGGACAACGACGCACAGCCCGGCGACGGCACGGGTCTGACCGGTGAGTACTACGACAACATCGACTTCACAGCCTTTGTGCTCAGCCGCGTGGACGCGACGGTGAACTTCAACTGGGGCACCGACTCGCCGGATCCGTCGATGGGTGTAGATACCTTCTCGATCCAGTGGGTTGGCCAGGTGAAGCCGCTGTACTCGGAGACCTACACCTTCTACACCAACACCGACGACGGCGTGCGGCTGTGGGTGGACGGTCAGTTGATCGTCGATCACTGGGTTGACCAAGGTCCGACGGAGTGGAGCGGAACCATCGCTCTGTCGGCGGGTGTCAAGTACGACATCGAGATGGAGTACTACGAGAACGGCGGCGGCGCGGTGGCCGAGCTACGCTGGTCGAGCGCGAGTCAGGCCAAGGAGATCATCCCGCAGACCCAATTGTACCCAGCCGCGGCGATGCCCACCGTGCAGTTCGACCTGACAGCCTCGTCGGGAGCCGAATCGGTTACCCCAGCCAGCCTGAGCGTTTCGCTCAGTGCGGCCTACGCACAGACCGTTACCGTCGACTACGCGGTCACGGGGGGTACGGCCACGGGCGGCGGTGTCGATTACGCCCTGGCCGCAGGCACGCTGACGTTCGATCCAAACGATGTGAGCGAGACCATCGCCATCACCATCGTCGATGACGGCGACCAGGAATCCGACGAGACCGTCGAGGTGACGCTAAGCAACCCGACCAACGCCGCGCTGGGTGCCAACACGGTGCATACCTACACCATCCTCGATAACGACGCGGGGCTACCGTCGGTCGAGTTCGACCTGACGGCCTCGGCCGGAGACGAGTCGGTCACCCCGGCTAGTCTGAGCGTCTCATTGAGTCAGTCGTCGGCCCAGACCGTCACCGTCGACTACGCGGTCACTGGCGGTACGGCCACGCAAGACGTCGACTACACCATGCCACCGGCCGGCGGCAGCGATGTGGTGGCCCTCAAGAGGGACGCTGGCCTGACGGCGGGCGGGGATCTGTCGCCCGAATTCGTCTCGCTGGGCTCGGGCGACGTCGTGCTGACTACCGTGATGGACGCGATGCTGTCCGAGGCGGCCAACTCACGGTACATGAATTACGGCGCGAGCGTCACCAGTAGCGGCGGCAACGGCCAGAAGATGGCGCTGTGGGTCGACCTGTCGGCTTATGCCGGCGCCACCATCAACAAGGCCGAGCTGCGGTTGCACGTGCTTCAGGGCAACACGGGCATGTCGTGGGCAGGCATCAAGAGCCACGACTGGGCCGAGGGCAATAAGGACGCCGATTATCCAGGCAACCCACCGTCGGCAGAGGGCGTCTGCTGGGCCCACCCGCGGGGTCTGTACACCGATCCGTCCGGGGCCTTGGGCTGGGGTGCGGCCAGCGACCAATACATGGACATCACCGGCGACGGCGCCGATCTGTACGGCTTTACGAGTTTTGTCAGCATGCCCGGCGGCGTTGCGTACGTCGTGGCCGATGTCACGAGCATCGTGGGGGACTGGGTCTCCGCCGCGAAGTCAGACTACGGGCTGTACATCGATCTGGGCAATCACTCCCCGGAGCTAAGTGAAGCCGGTACGGCCGCCCAGCCTGTGCTGTTCCTCGATTACGATTTGGCCGGCGGTCAGGTGGTCTTCGAGCCCGGCCAGACCAGCAAGACGATCGACATCACGATCGTTGACGACGGCGATGTCGAGGGCAACGAGACGATCGAGGTCACTCTGAGCAACCCGAGCAACGCCAGCCTCGGCGCCAACACGGTTCACACCTACACCATCAACGACAACGACGGCGCTCCAACGCCGACCGTCCAGTTCGACCTGACCAGTTCCAGTGGTGACGAGTCTGTCACGCCGGCGAACCTGGCTGTTTCGCTCAGTGCTTCGTCCGTTGATACGGTGACGGTGGACTACACGGTCACCGGCGGCTCGGCCACCGGCGGCGGGGTCGACTACACCCTGGCGGCCGGCACGCTGACGTTCGACCCCTACGACACCAGCGAGACGATCGACATCACGATCGTGGACGACGGTCTGGTCGAGTCAGCCGAAACCA
>DATKUK010000080.1:0-81670 GCA_035530655.1 Phycisphaerae bacterium | reverse complement strand
GGCCGACAGCCACGACGTGTACTTCGGTACGAACCCCAATCCCGGACCGAGTGAGTTCCAGGGCAACCAGACGCAGACGACGTTCGTGCCCGGGTATCTGGGTAAGAACACCTGGTACTACTGGCGGATCGACGAGGTGAATGCCGGCGGGACCACCACGGGCGTGGTCTGGAGTTTCAGGACCGGCAGGTAGTCGATTCGGCGGGTCTGCGGACTCGCCTGTGCAAGCAAGGTAGCCGAAACCGAGGCTGTCGGGCGCGACCCGCACCCGACAGCCTCGCTCGTTTCATCCAGCGTGCCGATGGTACCCTCAAGCGCAGCTTGTGGGTGTCAACAACGATAGCAGATATGCAGGCCAAAGGACGGGCGAACTGCCCCCTACTTTGGCTGGGGCCGACCACGGCCAGCGGTCCGGCTGTCGAAGCCGCTGTAGAACGGGTGAGTAAACATACGGCGCCGCTCGCGTCTGCTGAAGCGCAGCGGCGCCGTCTTTTTCTATCGTTGATGCCATACGTCTAGTAACTCAAAGCAAAGCAGGCCTCGTTCGCCGACCTGCTCACGTCACGGTACGATCGTTACCGGTCATAGCTGGTCGGGCGTGATGTCTCCGCGTGTTTGACCCGGCTACTGCGGGCCGGCATACTCTGGTCGGAGGCACAATGCCGATGCACGCGATCTATCAACGCGTTAAGCACGAGCCCTGAGGAGATCCTCATGCTCCGCACGTTTACCGAGCACATTGTGCGACCGGTCGAGACGCTCGACGGCCGATGGGAGTTCGTCACCGCAGCCGACCGCAAGGACAAACACCGACTGCCCAAGCGCTACAGCCGCACGATCCACGTCCCGTCGGCATGGGAATCGCTGCCCGGGTTGGAGGCCTACCGTGGCAAGGCGTGGTTTCGCCGCACGTTCCCGGCCACCGATGACTTGGCTGTGCGGATCGTGTTCGGCGGCGTTTCGCACACGGCCGACGTCTACGTCGACGGCAGGAAGGTCGGCCACCATTACGACGCGTTCACGCCATGGGACGTGGTGGTGCCCAGCTTGTCAGCCGGTGAGCACGAGCTGGTCGTGGCCGTCGACAACACGTTCGGGCCGCGCTCGGCTTTGCACCTGGAAAACGACTACTACACCTACGGCGGCATCACGCGCCCGGTCGAGCTTCACTACGTCGAGAGCGTCTACGTCGAGCGAATGCACCTGACGCCGCGCCGCCACGGCAACCGCTGGGCACTCGACGTCTGCGTGCGGCTGGCCAACTGGTCGAATCAAACACTCCGGCGGCGACTGGTGGTGCACCTCGACGATTCGCTGCTCGACCTGGGCAGCGTATCAGTCAAACCAAAGTCGACGCGCGGCGTGTCCGGCACGCTCGATCGGCTCAATGTGCAGGCGTGGACGCCCGAGCGGCCCAACCTCTACGAGGTCGAGGCGCTGCTGATCGACCCGGAAGAAGACAGCATCGTCGACGACCTGATCGACCGCACAGGCTTCCGCCAGATCGCCGTCCGAGGCCGCAAGATCCTGCTCAACGGCCAGCCCTTCCGCCTGCAGGGCTACAACCGCCACGAAGACCATCCGCAGTTCGGCTGCGCGCTGCCGGTCGAGGCGATGGTGCACGATCTGGAAATCATGCGCAACCTCGGCTGCAACTTCATCCGCACGTGTCATTACCCCAACGACCGGCGGTTTCTCGATCTGTGCGACGAGGTGGGCTTCTACGTCTGGGAGGAGTCGCACGCCCGTACCGTCGACTTCAAGCACCCGAAGTTCCGCGAGCAGATCGAGGCGTCGACCCGCGAGATGATCGACTGGCACTACAACCACCCGTCAATCGTGATCTGGGGCTGCCTGAACGAGTGCGAATCGCACACCCCGTTCGGCCGGCGCGAGTACGCCCGCGTGCTGGGTCTGATCAAGAAGCTCGACCCCACACGTCCGGTCACCTTCGCCTCGAACCACGCCGACGAGGACCTGTGCCTGGGTATGGTCGATATCGTCTCGTGGAACCGTTACGACGGGTGGTATCACCACGAGTTGGCCGACGTCGAGCCGATGCTCAAAAAGATGCTCCGCTGGCTGCACTCTAAACACAGCCGCGGCGGATCGGGCAAGCCGGTCATCCTCAGTGAGTTCGGGGCCGGCGCCATCTACGGCCACCGCAGCCCCAATCGCGCCAAGTGGACCGAAGAGTATCAGTGCGACGTGCTCGACGAGACACTGCGGGTGTATCTGAACCATCCCGACGTGGTGGGCGTGGCCATCTGGCAGTTCTGCGACGTCCACATCACTCGCGGCTGGTGGCGAGGCCGACCGCGGACGATGAACAATAAGGGCACGGTCGACGAGTTTCGCCGCCCCAAGTTCGCCTACGATGTGGTCAAACGCCGCATGCACTCGGCCCGCCGCCAGCAGGGACGATAAGCCACACGTCATCTTGTAGGGTGGATCGCAACCCACCCCTATGTTGCCGACCCGCGCTCGATGCCATCGCAGCGCGCCCGCTATCTCAGAACGCTTAGCGGCAACCCCGAAGGCGTGTGCCCCCGGTCCCGCAGTCCGGATCATCCCCCCAACGCGACGCTCACGCCGCATGGTGCAGTAGGCAGGCTACGTCGTACGCGATGGTGCGGGCGCCCGGCCGAAGCGGCGCTCACGGCGGGCATAGGCCTTTAACGCGTCGAAGTAGTCCTCATCCGTCAGGTCCGGCCAGAGCACATCGGTAACGTAGAACTCGGCGTAACTGATCTGCCACAGCAGGAAGTTGCTGATCCGCATCTCACCCGCCGTGCGGATCAATAGATCGGGCTCGGGCATGCCGGCCGTGTAGAGCGATGCGGAAATCAGCTCTTCGTCGATCTGATCGGGCTGCACGCGTCCAGCCGCGACGTGCTCGGCGATCTGCCGCACCGCCTCGATAAGCTCCTGCCGCCCGCCGTAGTCGACCGCCACGCAAAGCGTCATGCCCGTGTTGTCGCGGCTCTCCTGCTCGACCTCGACGAACCGATCGAGCACCTCGGGCGGCAGCCGATCGCGCCGGCCGATCTGTCGAAATCGGATCCGACTGTCCATAATCTTGGGCCGCTGAATCTCCAGGAATTCTGCATACAGCCGCATGAGAAAGTCGGTCTCTTCGCGGCTGCGCTGCCAGTTCTCGGTGCTGAAGGCGTAGAGCGTCAGTTGCTCGATCCCCAGCCGGGCCGACAACGTGGCGATCTTGTCCACCGTCAGTGAGCCCTGCTGGTGCCCGAGCATGCGCGGCAGGTTGCGGGCCCGCGCCCAGCGCCCGTTGCCGTCCATGATGATGGCCACGTGGCGCGGCAGTTGGCCGGGCTCCAGGCCCAGCACTTCCCGAGGGTCTAGCGGCTCCAGTGCCATGAGGCCTCGTACGCGTCCTAGCGAAGAATCGTCTGGGTTCGTTCCGGCCCGACGCTGATAATCGAGATCGGCGCGCCGATCAACTGCTCGAGTCGGAGTACGTAGTTGCGTGCGACCTCGGGCAGGTCGTCCATCTTGCGCGCCGTGCTGATGTCCTCCTGCCAGCCGGGCAGCATCTCGCGGACGCACTCGAGCTCGGCCAGCACGTCTTCATCGGCGGTAAAGCCGGGCAGCAGACGCCCGTTGTGGCGGTAACCGGTGCACAGGCCCACCTGATCGAAGCCGGTCAGCGTATCGAGGTGCATCACCGCGACGTCCGTAATCGCACCCAGTCGAACGCTGTAGGCCGTCGCCACGGCGTCGTGCCAGCCGCAGCGTCGAGGCCTGCCGGTCGTCGTGCCGTACTCGTGGCCCTTCTCGCGGATCTCATCGCCGATGCTGCCCGTCTCCTCCGACGGGAACGGTCCGCCGCCTACCCGCGTGGAGTAGGCTTTGATGATACCGATGCGGGTCTGGATCATCGCACCCGGCACGCCCGCCCCCACGCCCACGCCGCATCCACTGGCGCTGGAGCTGGTCACGTAGGGGAACGTACCGTGGTCGATGTCCAGCAGGCTGCCCTGCGCGCCTTCGAACAGGATTTTGCGCCCGTCACGCAGCGCGTCGTGCAGCAGCGCGGTGGTATCGCACACGTGAGGCCTCATCCGCTCGGCCAGTTCGCTGTACTGCCTGAAGATCTCGTCGGTGCTGAGCTGGCCGTTCACACCGTACAGCGCGGCAAAGATCTTGTTTTTCCGCTCGACGATGGGTTCGAGCCGGCTGCGGAACCGCTCGGGCTTGAGCAGATCGCCCACGCGGATGGCCGAGCTGCGGTTCATTTTGTCGGCGTAACACGGGCCGATGCCCCGCGCGGTGGTGCCGATCTTGCGGTCGCCGCTCAGGGCCGCCTCGGACAGCTCGTCCTCCTTGCGATGGTAGGGCATGACCACGTGGGCCCGGTCGCTGACCCGCAGGTTGTCGCCCACCTGCACGCCGCGGGATCGCAGCCCGTCGATCTCCTTGACCAGCACGGTCGGATCGACCACCACCCCCGCCGCCACCACGCTGGTCACGTCGGGATGGAGGATGGCACTGGGGATCAGGTGCAGGGCGAACCGCTCGCCGTCGACGATAACGGTGTGGCCGGCGTTGGAGCCGCCAGAATAGCGTACGCCAATGTCGAAGCGGGGCGTGAGCATGTCGACGATCTTGCCCTTGCCCTCGTCGCCCCACTGAAGGCCGACCACAGCCGCATTGCCCAGCTTGTCCAGGTCCATCGCACACCTCCACCGCGACACTTACGCGACATCCATGCCTAGCATATCGGGGTCGGGCCGCCGCCTTGGTCACACAAACCTCCCCACTTTACCGCTTGTGGCTGCCGCGGTCAACGCGAAAGCCGCCGCAACCAGCCCGCCACACACGCTAAAGCATTACGCAACAAAGGCTTTCGATGATTTCCGCCCCGGCTCAGGACGAACCGGTTCCTCCTGGCGAACCGTCGTGGCGGTCAGTGTAACGGCGGTTCGAGACGTCATCCTCAACTCCGCTAGACCGCGGCCCTGCCCACGCGTTCGCCGGGTAGGCGGGTGGCCTTGCGACCACCGCCCCCCTCAGAACCGTGCGTGCGGCTTTCGCCGCACACGGCTCAAGCATCTCACTAGCGGCCCCGCCGCCCAGAAGGATGACTTAAGCAAAGGCAGTACCGTTACGGCCAGGAGCAACCCGCGCGAACTGAGTCCACGCACGTCGCGTCGCCCAATAGCAGGCCATCGCCGGATCGTCTGGCGAAGCATTTCCTCGCACGAGCGTATGACGCCGGAACCGAACCCAACTCAACTTCTGCAGATACAGTCCCGCGTGGGGCACGCCGAAGTCGAGACGATCACCCGGCGCGAAATGCCGCACGTCGTCGACGCGGCCCAGACCGCGTTTGATCTTTCGGAAGGTGGGCGGGGTAGCGTAGATCGGCACGTCGAACTTGCGCTGGTAGATACCCGCGCAGCGAACGTGGTAGACGTGATCGTGAGAGAGGATCACGGCGGCGACACGGCGGATGTCGCGATTGCGGTCGGCCAGACGGCGCTGGGCCTGGAGCCCGCTGATGCCCGCGTCGAACAGCAGTCCCACACCGTCGGATTCGACGTAGATGCAGTTGCCGTTGGAACCGGATTGAAGCGAAAACGTACGCATCGTGCGTCCCTGCGACCGTGGTTCGTCGCGGCCGTTATCTTACCTGGCTGACGGTCGGGTGGCGACCCAGAGTCGCGGGCACCAGAGGGGGTGACGGCCCTAGGGAATCCAAGACGCGGATTTCGATGAAGGCCTGCCGTTACAGCCAGTATTCTTAGCGGGCAATCAGGAGGTTACCTCTGCAGGTCTCCCGGATTCACACTATCTATAGCCAACGCACAAAGCAATTCCGGCCGCAACTTCCGCAAGCACCTCTGCTGAAACCATCCCAATCCTGGACTGGAATCGACTTAGCGACACAGATTTGACTTGAAAACAGTCGGCCGCGCTCTCTTTGCCCAGCCCGTTGAACTGATCTGGGACCAAGTATACTAACCACGGGGCGGTTTGGTACTTCGCCCTCCATTCCGTGATCGGCGTGACGATGCGCAGTGGCAGAACACCAACGGCGTCCACACTCACAACAAGTGCTGGCCTGATCTTACGAATCTCTGCGCCTATCTGAGGATCAAATCGAACCCGCCACACCTCACCCCTTGAGGGATTCATCATGGAGGTCCTCTTCACTGTGCGCTTCAAATCCCGTCAGTTTCTTATCTTCCCGGTAGTCCTCTTGGAGCAAACCCGCTGCTCGTGCGAGCAATTTGTCACGGGTCTTCGCCGGCAACCGTCGAATCTCCAGGGGTGAAGTATATTCAGATGTCGGCTTTCCAGGCAATGGGGGCAGATCTTTCGTGCATCCCGGGCAGAGTTCTTCCGCTCGGTCCGGCCCGATGATTCCTTCGGCCAAGGCTCTAAGTGTCAGTTGTCCGAGTCTTCGTGGGCGCTCGCTGCCTTCGAACGCCACCGGCTCTTGTTTGCGCCATCCTTTGGCACTGAAGTGTCGGCATAGGGCTGCATAGTGGCCTCTCGTTATGATTCCCAAGTCGAAGGCCCGGCGCGCCCATGCCTGCATGCTCAGTCCGTGCTTCTGCTTCAGAATCGCCAATTCGCCAAGAGTCAGTGTCCGTCGGCGCTTCCCGAGTTCACGGTATGCTATATGTGCCGGCACGATGAACGCGGCGGCGAAGCGGTATGCCAATTCTTCGGCTCTTCTGCTGTCCAGTCCCTCACTGCATATGGCCAGATGCCCGAGTTCGTGCGCGAGATTGAAACGACGACGATCGACGGAGACCGCACCACTGACCGCCACGACAGGGTAGCTCGCATTGGCCCAGCCCGCCAGTCCGTCGAACTCGCCGACTTCCTCCGCACACTCGACTACTACACCGCGGCGGTCCTCTATAACCTCGGTCATGCTCTCGATGGCTTGGTCGCCTAGGTGCCAGGCTTGGCGCACCCTGCCCGCTGCTACCTCAGCCTTCTTCAGGGTATTCACCTTCTGCGGCCGCAGTGGCGCAGTTGCCTTTTTCGGAAACAGCTTCTCCTCAAGCCACACTTGAGCGGTAACCGCGTCGGCGACAACCGCCTTAATGCGATCCTGACGTCTCTTGCCCAAGGTGGCCCGTTTGCGGAACCCCAGCCAGGCTATGGACACCTGGGGGTCCTGGACGAAGTAGTCGGGGCGGACACGTAAAACTCTCGCCAACTTCATCAGCAAATTGGGGGCAGGAACGCTACCACCCCGCTCGTACTTCGAGAGCCCGGCTTTGGTCAGGCTTGCCCCATGCGACCTGAGGGCCACGACGACTTGGTCCTGCGTCATGGCAGCAGCTAATCTCGCTTGGCGCAATCGCTCTCCTATCATGACGTAAGCTCCTATTGGTAAAGCACTTACACGACTATCTCAACACCAGGGCCTGCCCGGCATCTGACCGCCCGAGCAACTCTCTTGTTGATTATATCACACAAGAATGCTGTCTTGTCAACAGCCCGGTGTTGGATGGGTTGTTCAAATGGGTTTGTCTTACGACGCTGAGTTGCAGGCCTTTCCCGACACCGGAAGGCCACCGCGCGACGGGATGGTCTTCCGGAAAGGCGAAAGGTCGGTCATTTCGCCACCCAATCCCACCCCACCATCGGGAGGTCATAGTCCGCAATCCGACAAGAACTGTCGGGTGAGCGATAGGGGGGCGGGGGACACACAGCAACGGACATCCCATCACTTGGAGCGCAATTCTGCCAGCGACGCCCCTACGGAGTAGCGTTCGACTCGCAGCGATGGGACGGATACCCCGCATTGGATGCCGGGCTAGGTAGCGGTAGAGGATCCCGCCTGTGAGGCGCAGGCCTGCCCAGCAACGCGCACCTTATCTTGCCCAAACCCCCCAGTTCTAAGCGAATCGCCGATGTCGCACTCTCCCTAAGTTGCCTGATCCCGAGAGAGGCAAGAGCCTAGTTCTGACACGCTCCCCACAGTACTAAAGTCAGTCATGAAACAAGAAACGCAAGCAAAATTGGATTTGTGCCGATCGCAATAGTGGTTGAAAACACATGTCGAGACGGAGCATAGGTGGCGCTTTTCGGAGGGTAAAGTTAATATGTGTGCGGCAATTCTTATTCTAACTTGGTCGGAATGGTGTGCGCTTCTAGCGGCTCTGGTACTAGGATGGCGCGTGGCCCGACGCTGGATCAGGAAGTAAAACGCCTAGGCATGCCCAGAAGACCCAAGCCATGCATTGGGTTCGCGCAGACTTAGGGTGCATCAGAGATCGTTCCACACGACTTGGGGCTGCGCCCGCAGCAGACAACCCTTGACTCCTCCTGGGATCAGGTTTAACATGGATTGTGATGTTCAATCCTTCGCTTCCGAAGTGGACTTCTTGTCGGAAGTCGCAAAGGCGCGTTTATTGGATATGAGCGTTTTTCTTACGCCGTTCTCTTGCGAAAATGTGCTCCAAGAAGTGAACATTCAACCTGCGTCAAGCGCATGCAAATGAAAGAGTCAATGGCGGCAGACTATGGGGCGCATCCCATGGCGACCCACAACGACCCCTGGAATCTGTCGCTAGGCGCCGGTTCTTCTGCAGACCCAGGTCTGGTATAGGTTCGGTAGATAGTTCGCAAAGCTGGGGACCGCGAGAGAAGTTCGACCTAAGCATCGAAAGGACAGTTGACTAAGCCCGGTTGTCCACGAAAAAATGGAGAACACACCATCACAACAAGAAGTCGACGCGCTTGCGCACTTTGTTGAAACGGCCCGTGAGTTGCAGCAGTCGCCCTTTTTCATCGAAGAATATCAGTCGCTTGCGCTCTCTACTCATTGGCCTGACCCAGAAAGGCATATCAAAGCACGATTCCCTGACGAGCATCTCGTCAAGGGTATGCTGGTCCCGTTTCGCCGGTTGTGGCAAAAAGCCGAACCAAGCCACTATCTCAGGGTAGCGAACATTCTCAAGAGACATATTCCGCAGTGGCGCGGCCTCGTTGACTCTCTGCTTATCAACGACAGGGCGTCAATGCTGAGAAGATTGCCGTGGTTTAAGGGAATCACGCTGCCGCTTGCCGATGTTATCGACGTTTGGCTCAACACCAAATACATGCACGTTGGGGAGTCAGTCCGGTGCGGTCGATTCGATCGTAGGGATTTCGAACGTCTCCAGCAGGAAATTGGAGCCGTACGTTTCGAGGCATTCTTTCTGTGGGCTGTACAGGAGGTGGGGATCTGCTTCTTTAACCTTATGCTCCGTGCTGCGCCGTTCCTCGGCGAATTGAAGAAACAAGGAATTGTGCCCAGTTTTACATTCGACGGGCGAGAGCCTGCCCCAAGCAGCGTCGAAAGGAGCACTCCCGGATATACACCTGATAAGAACTCGCCCGCGCAGCGCGTTTGGCGACTTCGTCGTCGTTGGCAGTACGATGCGTGGAATAGGTTTTTAGCTCTCGTTGAATACGCAGACGACCTAGCCGCGCAAGTCACGCGGAGGTGTGAGACCTTTGACGCATTTGTCTATGAAAGTCACATCCACCTGGAGTACAGCGAGGATTTGTCCGCTCTGGACTCGGATGACTTTACAGGATCCGTTTCTGGCATTGACAATCATCCCACCGCCGTAAATAGGGGGCTCGCACGAACGGGG
Organism: Phycisphaerae bacterium; assembly: GCA_035530655.1. Classification (GTDB taxonomy): domain Bacteria; phylum Planctomycetota; class Phycisphaerae; order UBA1845; family DATKUK01; genus DATKUK01. The sequence continues at coordinate 72,038 of DATKUK010000080.1, read as the reverse complement.
TGGGCAGGGAAGCGACGAGATGGCATAATCGTGTGGACTGGTGATTACGTGCCAATCTTGCACGATCAGTATCTGGAGTTTCGCGAAGCGCTGCTGAGGGAGCCGTTTGTGTAGTGCCGCAGGTGCGCGCCGGGCGTCGGGCCGCTTCTGCTAAGCCGTAGCGATAGCTCGGACGGTCAGTCCAGACCGACAAATCCGAGGCGATCGGCAAGCGCCGCGACGAGGATCACTTCATCCGGTGCACCGACGATCGTAGTCTCAGCACGGATCGCCCAGAGCTTCCCCCAAAAAACGTACGTCGCTGCAGCGGCAGCCCGGATGACCCGCCTGTCCGCATGACTTATAATCCGGGCGGCTACACCGGATGACAGCAATGGCCACCCCTTGAGGCCCGGGCGCGCATGTCTGAAACGCAAGCCATACTGCAACGGTCCGACAAACGACCAATTGCGGGGGGACTGCTGGGCGCGCTGGGGCTGGCGGTGGGGATGGCGGCGTTTGCGGCATTTGGGCTGCACAAGTTGGTGTCGGTCGATTTGGGGTACCACCTGGCATACGGCCGTTGGATGGTCGAGAACGGTCGCGTCCTTTCGCACAACGAGTTCAGCTATACGTGTCCGGGCTGGGAGTTCGTTAACGCCAACTGGCTCTTCCAGGTAGGGCTCTATGCGGTCCACGCATTGGGCGGGGCGGCGGCGCTGTCGGCGCTGCTGCTGGGGCTGATCGGCGTGCTGGGGCTGCTGCTGGCCGTCTACCTGTACCTACGCGGGACCCATCCGCTGGTGGCCGGGCTGGCGGTGGCGGCGGTCGCACTGACCAGTTACGAGCGGTTCCTTCTTCGCCCGGAGTTAGTCACCTTCATCTGCCTGGTGGCGACACTGATCCTGCTGGACCGCCGAGCGAGACACCCGCGGGCGATGTGGCTGGGCCTGGCTGCGGTGCAAGTGTTGTGGGTCAACTGCCACAGCTACTTTCCGCTCGGGCCGGCGCTGGTGGGAATGCATCTGCTGGTGCAACTGGTACTCATGATGGTGCGCCGAGCAGCGCGACGACCGACGGCTGAGCTGCGGCGCGACGTGCTTTGGCTGGCGATTGCGACGATGCTGACGCTGGCGTGCTGCCTGATCAACCCGAGGGGAGTAGCCGGCGCGGTGTTTCCGCTCAAGACGCTGGCCTACCTGCGACAGACCGACGCGATGGCCGCCCAGCCGGGCCAAGCCCAAGGCGGACCGTGGGGCGTGATCACCGAGTTCGGCTGGCCGCTGACGGAGGCGAAGATCCCGCTGGTAATGCAGACGGCCTACCGCGCGTCGCTGGTGTTGGGTGTGCTGGCGGGGATCGGGCAGTTGCTCCGCCGACGCCTGTTGGACCTGCCGACGCTGCTGGTGTTGCTGCCGGCGTCGCTGGCGATGCGGCGCAACATCCCGCTGTGGGCCCTGGCGGCGTGGCCTGCGGTGGCCGAACAGGTTAGTTGGGCCCTGGCGGTGGGTGCGAACAGGCTGCGGGGTCGGCGATGGCTGGGGGGCATCCGGACGGCGGCGACTGTTTGTGTTGTCGTATCCTTGGCGATGCTCTGCTATGACGTTCTGTCCAATCGTTTCTATGTGCGCGAGCGGCGTGAGCTGCGGGTGGGCGTGGGGCTGTCGAGGCTGGCGTATCCCGTCGGCGCCGTCGAGTTTCTACGCGACAGGGGAGCGAATGAGAGGCTTTACTGTCAATTTGAGGTGGGCTCGTACCTGCTTTGCTTCGGCGAGCCTTCGCAGCCGGTGTTCGTGCATTCCGACACGTTTGCGTATCCGCCGGCCTTTTTCGGCCAAGCCGTCGAAAGCCAAGCCGACTTGCGGCTTTTTGAAGACCTCGAATCGCTCTACGGATTTGACACGGTGATTCTGAAGCACACGCTCGGGCGCGCGCATAAGCTGATCAAAAGCTTGGCCGCATCGGATGAGTGGCGGCTGGTCTATCTGGACCACAACAGCGTCGTGCTGGCAGAGCGAACGGGCAAGCATGCCGACCGGTTCGCAGACTTTCACGTCGATCCGAACAGCCTGGACCTGCCGAGCGAATCGGCGCAACTGGCGCGACTCGATCCAGCCGCTCCGGGCTGGCCGATGGTGTTCGTGGGCAACGTTCTGTTGACCCTCGGGTGGGAGGATCAGGCGTTGGCGAGCTACCGGCTTGCCGTCGAGCGGCAGCCGGGGCTTTACGAAGCGTGGAATCAGTTGGGCGTGTTGTGGGGGCACCGTGCGGAGCAGGCGGGCGCTTCGGGAGACGGCCTTGCCCAACGGCAGTACCACCTCAAGGCGTTGGATTGCTTCGGCAGGGCGGCCAACCTCAAGCCGGGATACAAACACGCCAAGCGCAATCTGGAGATCGCCCGCAAGAATCTTGGGTTGTAGACGCGTCAGATCGGCTCGTAGCGAACGGGCACGACCTTACCGGTTTGGGCTGATTGGCGGATGGCCTCGTACAGGACCATGCTCTTGTAGCTCTCGCAGATGTCCGAGCGTGTGGTTCGTCGCCGGCGGACGGCTTCGAAGAAATCGACGATCTCGGCGAGGTGACCGGTATCGAGCCCGCTGTCGCCGGCGCTGGTGAACGTGGGCGGCTCGCGCCATTCGCAGCATTGATTATCCTGAACGATCCGCCACGAGGACGAATTGGCAATGCTCATAGCGTGGCCGCCGCGGGCGGTAATTTCCACGTGTTCGGTGGGGACTTGAAACGATCGCCCGTCATTCACGTTGAGCGAGCCGACGGCCCCGTTGGCGAACTCGATGCAGATCGAATAGGCGTCGCGACCTTTGGCCATGGCGAACACGCGGGCGGCGTCGCCGAAGAGATAGCCGACCAAGTCGATCATATGGATCTCGAAGTCGAGCAGCAGGTCAGTGCGGGGCGAATCGTTGCGGTAGGGCCCCGACGCCCGCACGACGGTGATCTGGAGCAGGTCTTCGGGCGGGAACTGCTGGATCCATTCTTTGGCGCGGTCGTACGCGGTGGCGTAGCGTTTCTTGAAGGCCGTGGTGCACAAGATGCCCGTTTCGCGTGAAACACGGGCGACCTTCAGGGCGGCCGACGCCGTAGGGGCGGGGGGCTTCTCCGTATAGACAGGTATGCCCCGACCCATCGCAACGGGCGCCAGTTCGGCATGGGCCTCGGGTCCGATACAAACGATCACCGCGTCGGGGGTTTGGGCGTCGAGCATCGCGGCCATGTCGGTGTATGCGTTGCCGCCGAATCTGCGGGCGTTGCGTTCGGCTTTTTCGCGGTCGAGATCGCAGACGCCGACCAGTTGGCCACCGGCGGCGCCAATGTAAGGGTAGATCCGCCTGGTGGAGAGGCTGCCCGCCCCGACGACAGCGATTCTGGGATCGGACGTAAGATCGGTCACAGGCATCGCTCAAGGATATACCGACGGGCGTCAGACAGGTAGCGCAGGGTGTTCTGACGGTCCTGCACCTCCATCTCCACGACGTAGTCGCCGGTGTAGCCAACCGATCGCATATGGGCGAACAATGCGGGCAGATCGATCTGGCCCGTACCGAAGGGGACCGACTGGGCTGCGATCTGATCCTTGATGTGGACCAGGGCGATGCTGTCGCCCAGCAGGTCGGCGGCCTCGCGCCACCCCACGCCGACCGCGTGGAAGTGCCCCACTTCCAGGAGCGACCTCATCCGCGGATCGCCGATGCCCTCGATGACCTCGCGGAAGTCGTCCAACGAACTGATGGGGCTGCCCGCGTGGTTCTGGAGCACGGGGGTGACCTGGATGCGTTCGATCGCATCGAGGAACTGTCCGGCGGCGCGGATGTAGTTGGGCCGACTGGTGGCCTTGAAGAGCACCACACCGGCGCCGATGGCCTCGGCGAAGCGGGCGGCCCGAACGGCCGTATCCAGCGAATCGGCCAGATCGTCGCCCACCGGCGGCAGGTGCATCGATGCGAAGCTCATGCCGTAGCGCCGCCCGTGCTCCACGTAGCCGGCAGGATCGCGATCGACGTCAAAAGCCGACTTGGCCCAACTGGTGAAAACCTCGAACCGAGTGAACCCGATCCGACCGTAGGCGGCCAGCGCCTCGTCGAGCGACATCTCGGGGTTGCTGCACGGGCTGACGACCAACTTGTCTGTTGGCGAGGCAGGCGACACGATTGCGACTCACAGATCAAGGCGTATGTCGGCCTGGATGGGGCACGACGCCCTATCGGGCCGTTCGCTCGCCCTGAGGATGGAGACGCTCAGGTCCACAACGTCCAGGGGAACAAGATCACGTATATCGCGCGGCCCACCGAGCACCCTGACGAGGCGGCCAGCAGCAGACCGACAGCCAACACGAAACCGATTTGCCCGAATCTGTGCATATCTGCCTGCCCCTATGCAGCGGGTACACATTCGGGTGGCAGAACTCCTCACCACCCCGCCGGCACACGCCGACGCGAGGATACTTCTAATGCGCGGGTCAGCCCCACACAAGAGGCCAACTGGCAAACCGGGAGCCACGGGCCAGAGAGTTGCCGCCGGGCCAACCACCCCTATCATGTCGAGGTCCGTCGTCGACCGGGTCGACCCATTGTAACTCTGCTCCGGGCGGGCAGTGGGTCGACCGTGGCGGGTGCCAGAAGCGCAAGACTGAACCGTGGTTTCCCGAATATTCGGTACTGTGTTTGAAGAAGCCGAGCGGCTGCGTGGCCCGCGGCTTCGCAGGTCGCTGCAACTGGTGACCGCTGCATGGGGGTTCGGCGCGTTTTTCTTTGCTGCAACGGGCGGAACGGCCCTGCCGGAGTTGGCCAAGGAGTTGGGAGGCACGCCGTTTTTCTACGGGCTACTTGGCGCCGTGCCCTTTCTGGCGACGGGCATACAGCTTCCTGTCTGCTGGATCATCGAGCGGACCCGCCGCCGCAAGTGGCTGTTCGTATGCTGCGTGGGCTTACAGAGACTGCTATGGCTTGCGGTAGCGGCTCTGCCTCTGCTGCTTCCGAGCGGTCCTGAGTGGCGCGACGTTCGCCTGGCGACATTGTTACTGGTGTACTTCCTGGCCTTTTCGCTGGGTGCGGTGGGCAACCCGACCTGGATGGGATGGATGGCCGACCTGATTCCACCGCGAATTCGCGGCCGATACTGGGCCTTCCGGCGGCGCGTGGGGCTTTTGGTCAGCGTGCCGACGGCTTTGCTGAGCGGCTGGTTCATCGACCGGGCCAGTTCGGGCAGCCTGGGCCTGCCGAACGGACTGGCCATCGTCTTTACGGTGGCCGCGATTTGCGGCACGATCGACATCCTGCTGTTCGCGTTGGTGCCGGAGATTCCCAAGCAGCCCTCCGAGGTTCGACTGACCTGGACGAACCTGGTGCTTTCGCCGCTGCGCGATCGCTCGTTTCGACGTTATCTGTACTTCAGCACGCTCTTACTGTTCTCGACGGGCGGCATGATAGGACACTTCCTCCAGCGCAACCTTCGCGAAGTGGTACAGATGAGCAACATGACCGTCAACGTGGTGCTTCTGATCGCCCCGTCGGTGGGCTGGTACCTCTCGTGTGGCTGGTGGGGTCGGGCGTGCGACAGGTGGGGCAACCGGCCGGTGCTGATTGTGGCGTCTACGTGCGTTATTCCACTGGCGGCCATGTGGTGTCTGATCACGCCGGGACTCTGGTGGGTGGGTCCGCTGATCCCGCTGGCGGGAGGCATGGCCTGGAGCGGGCTCGAGTTGGCCAGCACCAACATCATGCTGGGATTCGCCGAGGGTGGTCGACTGAGCAGCTACCAGGCTATCGGTTCGATCGTGGCAGGGATCGGTGGGGTGTGCGGTCCGCTTCTGGCCGGCACGATCGCGCAGGTCCTGACAGGTTGGTCGGTGCGGATCGGGCCGCTGACCCTGGTGAACTACCACGTACTGTTTCTGCTCTCCTCGTTGCTGCGTTGCCTGGTGGTGCCGTTGGCGCGGCGACTCGAGGAACCCGGCGCCCGCCCGGCGCGTGACGTACTGCGATTAACTGCGGGCAACGTTTTCAACGCGACTCGCTCGTTTGTCCTCATGCCGATCCGGATGGTGGGCTGGCCGGTCAGAGCCACCTACCGCCTGCGAAACGGCAGAGGCGACAATGATGGTGCTGACGAGTCGTTTGAATCGCCGACCAAGCACGCCACTAGCCGATCCCAGAGAGCAGAAGATTGAGCGCCTCGCTACGTGCTGCGGGGTAAATTGGTCGCCGTGCCTGCGGCAGTCTTGTACAGACAGGGGTGTCCGCGACGTCATTCTGTCTCAGTGGAGGAGGGCGCATGCGCCCGGCGGGCTTCGATCGCTTCGGCCGGTGTGGCGGCAGCCCGCCTGATGTCATCAAAGAACGGCGTACAGCCCTGTTCGACACACGCACAGGCATAGAGATACATGGCTGCCGACCAGGTCTGCCAATCCTGCCCCCGGGGCGAGCCGTCTTGGGCCTTGAACCATTCGTTGAATCCATAGCCCAGATCAGCGTTGCTTGCGGAGCGAACCAAGTGGGTCAATGCCATCAGTTTTTGCTCAGCCAACCGGGGGCGCCCGGCTGCGACGAGCGCCGCCACGTGAAAGCCGCAGATGAAGGGCCAGATGCCGCCGTTGTGATACTCGCCGGGCTGGTTGAACCTTTCGTAGCGCGGTCTCCAGTCCGGGTCGCCGGGCTGCAGATAGGGAAACAGGCAGGGCGAAAGCGGCAGAGCCAGATGGCCCTTCTGGCGTAGGGCGTCGCACTCGGCCTCGATCCAGGCCACGAGGCTGGCCGCGCGCGACGGCGAAGCCACCCCCGTCAGGATCGCCAGACTGTTGCCCAGCAGGTCAAATCGCTCGTTGTTGTCCATCTTGTACGACCACATCGCGTAATAGGGTTTGTAGGGAACCACCAGACCTTCGTGGACATGGCGATTGCGCTTCCGTCCGCGGACGTCGAACCGGTTCATGAGTGATCTCAGATCGCGAGCCTTGTCGTGCAAACCCAGCAAGTGCAGGTATGCGTGAACAATGGTGTTGACGTACAGGCCGTAGCCCAGGACCCAGTGCTCGTCGCGCCAGTCGCTGGTCGGTTGCTGCGCGACCATGACCAGATCGTCGGGGCTCTGGTAATCCATCCAGCAGAGGGCCTTGCCGGCCGCCTCCTGTAGGAAGTCGGCCTCACCGGTGGCCTGGCGATACATCGCCAGACCCAAGAGGAAAAGCGGGGTGGTATCGCTGGCCCCGCGGTCGTTCGGGTTGTGCGCCAGGGACGGGATATGCCCCAATCGACTCTGGTTGTGTGCCAGCGACTCAAGCACCCGACGAAGCGATACGACCAGATGCTCGTCGCCGGATACCAGGAAGCCCAAGGCGGAGATCATCAGGTCGCGCGTGTAAGGCTCGGGATATCCCCAGCCCGCCGTGCGGGGCAGCGAACGGTAGGGGCCTCGCCGGTTGTGCCGCAGAACCTCGATCGCGGCCCTTTTTGCGGTGACGATTGGATCGGACTTCCGAGGGCTCATCGACTATTGGATTCCCAAAGTCCCACTTAGGATGTCGCAGAATTTTTGTGCGACAACCCGGTAATCGTAGTTTTCGATCACTCTCTTACGCGCGTTCTGACCCAATTGTCTTCTCAAATCGGCATCTTCCATGAGTCGCAGCAGATGGTCGGCAATATCGTATACACTGGCCCGATAATCGGCGGTACGAAAACTTTCGAACACGACACGATGGCCGTCCTCGAAGCCCGACTCCTCGCCCAGGATCGCTTCGCCGATGCGAACCTCCTGCGCCACACCGGCCAGCAGGGCGGTTTCCTCGTGCACGAGTGTCTCCAGCATGGCCATGGCCTTAATCCCGACGACCGGTTTGCCGCAGGCGCCGGCCTCAATCTGCGGCATCCCGAAGCCCTCCAACCTGGACGGGGCGGCGTAGATGTCGCAGGCGGCCAGCAGATAAGGCATGAAGTTGCGGGACACGACGTTGGTGGTGAAGACGACGTTCTTCTCCAGTCCCAACTGGGTGGCCAGCTGCAGGTCCGCCAGGTTTTGCAGTTCGGTGCGGGGCTGGGGCCACACTTTGCACACATACTTCCAGGGGGGAATCTTGCGTCCCAGCAGGGCCAGGGCCTGCATGACCTCCTGGGCTCCTTTGGAGGTGGCGTCGCCGCCGACGGTCAGGATCATCAACTCATCCGGGGCCACGCCCAGCGCCTCACGAACGACGGCCACCTTGAGGTCGCTGGCGTCCCTGGGGGTGAAGGCGTCGGTATCACACCCGACGGGCAGGACCTGTATGTTCTCCGGCTTGATGCCGTCGCGAACGTATACCTCCTTGACCCAGTTTGAGGTGACCAGAATCAGGGGCAGGGCGTCGAGAACCTCTCGGTAGTTGGCCACGTATCCGTCAGCCACCAGCCAGGGCACGGCTTGAATGCCGAACCGCTGCGGATGAAGAATCAGGTGGGCCGCATGCCCCCAGTAGCCAATTCCCGCCACCACGTCCGGCTTAAACCATCGGTAGTACCACTCCTTTTCCTGGGCCGATTCAAAGTGCACGGCATGAGCCTCGATGCCCAGATGCAGCAGACCTTTGTAGAGCAGGTCGCCTTGCGTAGCGAGCCCCCCCGGCGAGGGCGGGTAGTCGTAGAGCACCAGAACCTTCATCTCTGTCCTCCCGTCTTCAGCAGCCAGTGCCCCAGCTGCCTGGGTGACTGGAAACACCAAAACGCCTCGATCCGCGGCGTCACGCGGGCCTCCCAGCTATCACTCGCGAATCCATAGCTTTGGCGGATGATCAGCGACTTCTCCCGGAACGCGGGCTCGGGCAGTTTGTGGCGCGAATGGGCATCCTGCCGCGCACGGGGCAGATACTGCCCGCCACCGTCTTCGTAGGCAAAAAGCATGAGAGATTTCGCTGCAATCCTTTTGCTTTGCCACAACTCGGTGACCGCTCTGGACAGCTCCTCGTGCCGCCGATGACGCGTATACTCGCCGCTGGGCCCGTGGGTCAGGATGACGTCATAGTGGGTCTGGGGAAGCAGCCGGAGCACCGTCTCCTGGATCATATGCGTGTCGAGGGGATGCTGGTCGGGCCCGTCATCCAGATCGGCGATCGCCCCGATCGCGTCGAGGCGCTCGAGGGCCTTGAAGAATCGCGGCGATCGGTCCTTGTCGCTCGCCCGGCAGATCGACGCCACAAACCAATCCCACCGTGGATGCGCGAGGATTTGCCCACCAGCCCAGAGCGTCTCGTCATCCGGGTGCGCAACGATGACGGCAGCCGACCTCGCGGCCTTGGACCCACCGAACAGCCGACGCCACCATGGGCTCGATCCGGAGACTGGAGATCCCCGCATACGCAATTCCTTGGCGACAAACCAGCAAAGTTGTACCGGCCACACCAGTTTAGCGGCCAGGGCCACCCGGCTGCAAACCGTGGCCACGCGGGCCGGTCGCTTGAGACCGAGCAAGCGGCGTGGGTGGACGTGCGCGGTGCGAGTGATGTAAGCTTCCGGCTCATCGGAAGGGCGAAGACTACGGCCGGGTTCGCCCGGCGCCGCCGCAGCGGTGGATACCTGCCATGACGATCTGGGTTTGGGTCGGCTTTGTGCTGCTGGTGCTGTTGATGCTGGCGGCTGACCTGGGCGTGTTCAATCGCCGGGCCCGGGTCATCAGCGCGAGCGAGGCATTGGCATGGACAGGGATGTGGGTGGCGGTATCGCTGGGCTTTACGGTCCTGGTGTATTACCTCTACGAAGGTCACTGGGCGCACATCCGCCTGCCCACGACCGACACTCTGACGGGATACCATGCCTGCCTTCAGTTCCTCACGGGCTATGTCTTGGAGAAGAGCCTGAGCGTTGACAACATTTTCATCATCGCTCTGATCTTCACTTATTTTCAGGTACCGGCGGCGTATCAGCACCGGACGCTCTTCTGGGGCATACTGGGGGCGTTGGTGATGCGCGGCGCGATGATCGCCGGCGGAAGCGTGCTGTTGTCCCGATTCTCGTGGATGGTCTACGTCTTCGGTGGTCTGCTGATGCTCACCGCCGTCAAGATGCTGATCGTACGGCACGACAATTTGGAGCCGGAGCGGAATCCGCTGGTGAAGCTCGCGCGGCGTGTCTATCCGGTAAGCAGGACATTCGAGGGCGAGCGTTTCTTTACGCGCGTCGACGGTCGCCGTGCGATCACGCCCTTGTTTCTGGTTCTGTTGGTCGTCGAAAGCACGGACGTTCTGTTCGCTGTCGATTCGATTCCCGCGATCTTCGCCGTAACGCAGGATCCGTTTCTGGTGTTCACGTCCAACGTATTCGCGATTCTGGGTCTGCGTTCGCTGTACTTCGCGCTGGCCGCTTTGATCGGCAAGTTCCGCTACCTGAAGATGAGCCTCGTGTTTGTGCTGGCGTTCGTGGGGGTGAAGATGATGCTGGTGCATCATCACCCTATTCCCACGCCGGTCTCGTTGGCGGTCATCGGCGGCATGCTGTCGGTGGGGGTGCTGGCCTCGGTCTTCGGCGCGAAGCGCGACACGGCGGCCCTGGCAGCGACCCTGATCGACCAAACGAGTGACCTGGCCGAACTCACGCTCAGACAGGCCAGGCGAATCGTGATTCTGGTGGTTGGTACGAGCCTACTGATCGTCGGCGTGGCGATGATCGTGCTTCCCGGGCCGGCGTTTGTCGTGCTGCCGGCGGGGCTGGCGCTTCTGGGCACCGAGTTCGTCTGGGCCCGTCGCCTCATCCGGCGGATTCGGCGTCAGGTCGGCGACGCACGGGATTCTTTCCGCAACATGATGAAGTGACGGCGCGTCCCGAGCGATCAGAGTCCGTGGGGCGCCGGGCCGGCGGTCCGGCCCGCGAGCAGTCGCGCGTTGCCTGCGACCCTGCTGGCCGAGCGCAGCTGACGTTGATTCGCTCGACCAGCCTCCCGGCGGCGCGGCTGCCCGGTTCGCAGCCTGTCCCCAACTGTTGGCGGCCAGCAACATGGCCAGCACGAAGATCGTCGCGACTTGTCTGCGCACCGGGAACCTCCTTCATTCGTAAGGCCTGCCGGAGCGTACATCACGGGCATAGACCACACGCGATCCGGCCATTTGCAGCTTCGATTCTACTCCCTCCCTGCTGCCACCGGGAGACAGCGGCAGCCCCGCTGCCTCACGCCGCAGAATCTGGCGGATGGTCTTCTCGCCTGTCCACTTGGCCATGGTGCTATCCTCGTGCATCCGCGATGATTGTCCCGAAACGCGCCACGATATCCGGGCGGTGTTGATGCAGGTGCTCACGAATCCGGCTGTTGGTCAGCAGGCCACGCGCGTGGATGGCTAGCCGCAGCAGGTCGATCGTGTACTGCCTATACAAACGGGAGTAGAAGTCGTGCTTCTGCTCGGCCTCGGCCAGCTTCTTGAGCAGGTCATTCTTGCGCTGGGCCGTTTTGTTCCATGGATTGCGCTTTCGCCCCTTCCGGGTCGCACGCAAGGGTGGCGGCGTCTTCAGGATCAGGGTCCGGGCGAACGCCACGCTGTAGTCCTTGTAGCGCTTCATCGCCGTGAGAATCTCGTTCTGCCGAACCGGCTTGACGTGCGTCAGCAGGAGAAGGTGTGTCCTCGACGCACCCTACGCGGCTACTCCTTATTGCAGGGCGGATCCCACTTCGCGAGGAGGTCCGACTCCTCTGCCCTTCGCGTCTCCTCGTCTGCGGAGCTCGTGTGCACATGGACATGCGTGCCGCCGTAACGCTTGAGACAGGGGATCTTCTCATGATTCGACAGACGGTCCTTCAAAGTACCTGTCTCTCCGATGTAGACGGGAGCCCAACGGTCAGGAGACGTCTGCTTTGCGAAGATGTAATTCCCTGGGGTATCCTTGAAAGAAGCACCGATCGGGTAGATCCAGTACTTGTACTCCTTCCCGGATGCGCCCGGCTACATGATCGTCTTTTCTGCCATCTTCTTGCTCCTTGCTTAATAGGGTCGGTGTGCTGCTGCGGCGCCTGCCCTGAGCGCAGCCGAAGGGTCAGCAGTGCTCCGCCATGGGACACAGTCGATGCGCCAAACACTGCTCACAGAGCAGTGGCACCCGGCGCCTGCTGCTCACGCGAGATCGGGTCGCTTTCGCAAGCGGGGATGGGGCGGCCGATCACCGGGCACGGAGCGCTAATCCTTGGCTCCATATTCCGTCAAGAGCTTGATAACTTCCGTGTGGCCCCTCTGTGTGGCGATGCTCAAAGGTGTATGGTCCTCGCCGGCGGCATGTACCTTGGCATTCACATCCGCCGCTGCCTCCAGCAGGACCTTGACTATATCAGCGTGGCCATATACTGCAGCCACGAATAACGGAGTAGAGCTATCGGTTTTCCGTTGCACGTTCACATTAGCTTTGCTTTCCAGCAGGGCCTTGACAATCTCAGTATGACCATTTGCGGCCGCCTGCCACAAGGCCGTCACGCCGGCAGTGGCTTTGGCGTTCACATCGGCACCGGCGGACAGAAGAGACCGCACGCGGTTTAAGTCTCCGCGGTAGGCAGCGACGGGCAGGTCATCGGTATCATCAGCGAAGGCCGAAGATGGGCACACTGTGGCAAAGACAAGAAATATTGAGCCGATCAGTCTTGTGTTCACAATGAAGCTCCTATGAAGTGAGCCGTGTCAAGATCGTAAGTCATTGTTGTCACCGACTGTCCTCCTATGCTTGGAGTCCCGTAGGGTTGGGTGCGCAGACCACCAGCTTGAAGTCGGCCGCGCACCTCAGTGAAGTCCGGTTCGGACCTCGGTGAGGTCGGGACCGAGTAAGCACGGTATCGGGACCGAGTAGGCAGCTTACGCGGTCCCGACTCCTGTTGAGGCCGACACCGACTCCCAGCTTGGATGCGGGCGCCCGCGCCAAGTAAGGCGTGGTAATCGATCTTAGCTTGGAAACGGTTTTTCCGGAGTTCATAACACCGCACAACTTATCCAAATTGCCCATTTTGCCAGACCCGAAGGTCCGAAAACCGCTTTTCGGACCGGCGATCGCGCTGATTGACCCACAGGCGAGACGCCTGTGCCACGAATACCCGACCGCCGATTTGCCAGCCTACCCTACATCGGCAGGACCGTCAGCGTCGAGTCCAGACGTCCCATACGCAGTTCGCGGGCCGATGTGCCGCTGCCCATCCTGGCCCGGACTTCCAGGTGGTATGTGCCCGCTGCCAGTCCCGCCGGGACCAGGAAGACGAGCTGTGAGGGCTTGTTCTTCTGGACGGTGGACACCTTGGTCTCGCCGCTGGCGTCGGCCACGAAGTAGAGGCCCTCGTCAGCCTCGTTGGGGTCGAACTTCAAGCGGTTGCCGGTCATTCGTCGTCCGTGCGCTCGGCTTCGAGCTGTCGCATCGCTTCCAGGTCGAAGTAACGCTCGCCGCACGCGGCACACACATCAGCTTTGACACCGGTCACCCTCCGTCCGTCCCGCAGGCGAACCGACACCCTTTTGGATTGGACGCGTCGTGATCCACACGAGACGCAAACCTTCAGCCCAGGGTGTTTACCCACCGAGCGTGGCGATCTTCGCGGAGACGAAGACGTAGAAGACTTCTTGTTTCGCTTGGCGGACGATGGCCCCCTTCGTATAGATGAGCGTCCCGTCGTAGCTGAAGCTTTTGATGACATAGAGTTTCTCACCTGAATAGCGCTTGGTGCGGCTGCGTGACCGAAGAGTCTTCGCGATGGCCTGGGCGTTGGCGATCGATTCGATCACCTCGCCCGCGCTCAATCCGTCGGCCTCCATTTCCTCGCGAGCCTTTTCGGTGAACCGTATCCGTCCTTGCACCACCAGCCGCTTGATCTGGAGCAGTACGTCCATTCTTACGAATTCTAACCGGCAAAACATTGCCAATCAACCCAGAGGTAGAAAACGCATTGGCCCCGATGTCCACGCGGTAGCAGGCCTGGTCGAAGCTGTCGGTCGGGCCGGTGAAGACGCCCTTGATCCGCGGGAAGAAGTCCATCATGCCGAAGTAGTTGACCCGCTGGCCCTGCTCAACCCGCCGCTGGCAGGCCAGCTTGAGGGCGGCGGTCACCGCCAGGATGTCCGGCTTGTTCACCGTCGTGCCCTGGTCGATGATGTCCTGGACCAGATCGTCGCCGTCGGCGCTGCCGCTGATCTGGACCATGGCTGCGTAGTCGTCGGGATCGGCAGTGATGTTGTTCTCGAACAGGGCGTATTTGATGGGCGTCGGCCAGTCCTCCCAGTCCTAAACCTCGACGTTCAGTGTACGCGGCGGTAGGTGGGCGTCAAGGGTGTGGAAACCGGGCCGGCGTTTGTCGTGTTACCGGCAGGTCTGGCCCTGCTGGGGACCGAGTTCGTCTGGGCCCGTCGCCTCGTCCGGCGGATTCGGCGTCAGGTCGGCGACGCCCGGGATTCTTTCCGCAAGATGATGAAGTGATGATGTGGCCATAAGATAAACGAGGGCTACCGATTGGATGGTCGGCTGGGCTCGCAGGGCGGCCATGGCTGTTGGGTTGCACGAACCCGGCTTGGACGGGTATAGGGCGGTCTTGGGTCTGGCCACTGGCCGTCCGAACAACATCGGGCAAGAATAGCGGACAGGCAGCGCAGCCGGGTCGGGGCGCCGGTCGTCTGAAAGGTGGTCGGCACGACAAGCGCACCTCCCGGTAAATCAGTGCGCCGCTGTCGAGGAAGTGTCTGATGCGGTTGCGATCTGACATTCCGCCAGCCGTGGTTACGCGTCTGGCGGCCTTGGGAGTTCGGCCGGAAGACGTGGTGCTGGCGCTGTCCAGTGATATTGACCTGCGAGGTAGCTACGATCCGCAATGGATCATCGCCACGCGCGACGTGGTCTGCGTGTTCGACCAGGGGGGACCATCGGCCCCGCGTGTGAACGTCGCCATGCACCAGATCGAGGAGTTTCGCACGATTCCAGCCGTTGGTTCGGGACTGCTCCAGGCCAAGGTTGGCGGGATCTGGGTCGATTTGATTCGTTATTCGAACCGCATGAAGTACTGGTTCGGCCGGCTGGCCCGACATTTGCAGCAGCTCCGCGAGGGTGTCCGGGTCGAGCTGGGACCCGAGGACGAGCAGGACCCGCGGCGATGTCCGAAGTGCGACTTGATGCTCCAGTTCGCCGGCGAAACGTGCCCACGCTGCATTCGCCCGGGCAGGGCGATCATCCGCGTACTTCATCTGATGCGGCCGTACCGGGCGTGGGCGATGCTCATGATGGGACTGCTGCTGGTGGGCATCGCGTGCGACATGATCGGGCCGCTGCTGACACGATACCTGGTGGACAACGTGCTGCGCGCCGGGTCGGTCCCGCAGGCAACGGCTGCAACGAGCCAGACGCTGGCGCAGGGGGTGCACCTGCTGGTGTCGGTCGTTGCGGTGCTGGCGTTGGTGCAAATGGTACGGGCCATCATCAACGCTTTGAACGGGCGCCTGTCCAGCCGCGTCGGCACATCCATCACCTATGACATTCGCGGCCGCCTGGTCGAGCACCTCGAGCAATTGGATCTGAGTTACTACGACAAGCAGCAGGTCGGTTCGCTGGTGGGCCGGGTCGCCTACGACACCGAGGCGGTACAGGGTTTCATGGGTCAGTTGACGGCCGGCTTTTTCGTGCAACTTCTCCTGGTCATTTTCTCCGCGGTCCTTATGTTCAGCCTGGAACCGAAACTGGCGGTGTGGACGTTCATTCCTGCGCCGTTTGTTGTGCTGGGATCGTTGCTTTTCTACCGGGTTGTGCACCCGCATTACCGCCGGTTTTACGATCGGTCCTCCAAGCAGGCGGGCATGCTCAGTGGCATTTTGTCGGGCATACGTGTGGTCAAGGCCTTCGCTCAGGAGGAGCGCGAGTTGAGTCGCTTCATGGAATCCAGCGGCAGCCTGCGCGATGCCCGGCGCAAGGTGGACAGCTCGGCCGCCACCTTCTATCCGTTGATGGGTATTGTTTTTCAGGTAGGCGGTTGGGTGGTCTGGTATGTCGGCGGCGGGCGCGTGCTCGGTCAGCAGCTCACGCTGGGGACGCTGATGGCGTTCTTCGGATACCTGGCCATGTTCTACGGTCCGCTGGCCAGTTTGACGAACTTGACTACGTGGGTGACGCAGTTCAGCACGCAAGTCCATCGTATCTTCGAAGTGCTCGACACGCCCATTGCGATACGCGAGACGCATGCCGCCGTCGCGCTACCGGCGCTTCAGGGCCGCATCGAGTTCCGCAACGTCACCTTCGGATACAGTCGGCAGGCGCCCGTGCTCAAGAACGTCAGTTTCACGATTGAAGCGGGCCAGACTCTGGGGATCGTGGGTCGCAGCGGTTCGGGGAAGACGACCATTATCAACCTTCTTTCACGTTATTATGACGTGGACGAAGGGCAGATCCTGGTCGACGGCAACGATGTTCGCGACGCTCCAATGTCGGATCTGCGACGCCAGATGGGTGTGGTTCTTCAGGAACCGTTTCTGTTTCGGGGTACGCTCTGGGACAACATGGTCTACGGCCGGCGAGATGCCACGGAGGAGCAGGTCATCGCCGCTTGCCGTGCGGCCAACGCCCATGACTTCATTTTGAGGCGATACCATGCCTACGACACGTGGGTGGGCGAGCGCGGAGCCGGCCTGTCGGGCGGTGAGCGTCAGCGGTTGAGCATCGCCCGCGCGCTGTTGTGTGATCCCCGGATTCTGATTCTGGACGAAGCCACCAGCAGCGTGGATAGCGAGTCGGAACTGGCAATCCAGAAAGCTTTGGAGGAGCTGGTCCGCGGCCGCACCAGCATCCTGATCGCTCATCGCCTATCCACGCTGCGCAATTGTGACAACATACTTGTGGTCGAGGAAGGGCGAGTTGTCGAGCAGGGCCATCACATGGAGTTGATGAAGCGCAACGGCCGATATGCGAAGTTCGTCCGACTTCAGTCGACCACACCAGCTCACAGCGACGTGGACCATTCGTACGCGTTAAGGCCCCTGGCGGGCACAGGCGAATCTGCGATCGAGTCAGGCGTGGACCCGGATACTCACCTGCCGCCGATCACGAGCCACCATGCTCGATGGCTCACGCCGCGAATTGCCGCGGTGCATCTGGGCAACCATGGCGCACTGCACGTAACGGTGATGAATGAGAGAATCTACCATGGCGTGTTTGCCCTGCGCTGCCTGCCGGTTCGGCATCCCACGCGTTATATCAGTCTGCGCTACGTCGATATCGAGGACCGGGAACAGGAGATCGGGCTCGTTCGCAATCTCGAAGATTGGCCGGCCGAGGCGCGGCAGCTCATTCGCGAGGCCCTCTTGCGCCGTTACTTCGTGCATACCATCGAGCGTATCGACTCGATCAACTCCTGGCACAACTTCCTCACGTTCAAAGCGAGGACGGACCTGGGAGATCTGGAGTTCATCATCCGGTACGCGCAGGATGCGGCTCTGGACTACGGGCGGAACGGGAAGATCCTTCTGGATCTGGAGGAGAACCGCTACCTCATTCCGGAAGTGACGGCCCTGCCGCAGCGGGACCGTCGTCTGTTCGAGCGCTATATTTACTGGTGATCGCA
The DNA here is from genome assembly GCA_035530655.1 of Phycisphaerae bacterium. Classification (GTDB taxonomy): domain Bacteria; phylum Planctomycetota; class Phycisphaerae; order UBA1845; family DATKUK01; genus DATKUK01. The sequence continues at coordinate 54,527 of DATKUK010000080.1, read as the reverse complement.
AGACAGGGTGCAGCGTGATGGAGGCTTCGGTCGTGCGTGTGATACGCGGCGCTCAGCGGCTTGAGTCGGACGACAGGAGGGTGATCACGCGCTACCTCGACTTCCGCAGTCCGCGCCGCATACGCTCCATCCTGAACCGCATCATGGCCCTGACCGACGAGCAAGTTGAGCGCGAACTGTCCGAAGTGATGGAGAACTTTGCCGCCCGTCACCGCGATATCCGGGCGGCCTTGACCGATAACTATCGAAATGTGGGCCGTCAGGTGCGGCTGGAGAAGGCTCTATCCGAGCAGCGTCAGCTACTGATCGGCGCGTATTTCACTTTCGAGTACTCCATCGAGTCAGCAGCCCTGTTCAACCCGTCCATTGTCGTCCATCCCGACCAGAGCGGGCTGCCGGCGGGATCGATGCGCTTTCTGTTGAGTCTTCGGGCTACCGGCGAGGGTCATGTTTCATCGATCGTTTTCCGGCGCGGTGTCATCGACGCGGAGGGCGGAATCACGTTTGATTTGCCGCCGCGATACGCATACTCGACCAAACCGCAGCCTGACAGGCTCTTCGAGAAGGAGCTGTTCCGGCGACAGCTTGGCGAACTCGGCGCCTATGAGAGCGTGGATGCGACGGTTCTTGGGTTGCTCCCCGACACGTTCAGCTCCATGCAGTTGCGTCAGGCGGTCAACGAGGCGCGACGGCACGCCGGCACGCGGCCGCGCTTCAGAGCCATGGCAGCAGACATGCTCTGGCTGGCCGAGGCCAACTACGAACTCTCCTTCCCTTCAGACTGCCTTCCGGCCGAGATCGTCATCTTTCCTGCCACCGAGTACGAACGGCAGGGGATGGAGGATCTGCGCCTGGTGACCTTCCATCATGAAGATGGGACCGCCCGCTACTGCGGCACCTACACGGCGTACAACGGTTCGCGGATGCTGCCGATGCTGCTGGAGACGAGCGATTTCCTGACGTTCCACGTGCGCACACTCAACGGCAGGTATGTCAGGAACAAAGGGATGGCCTTGTTTCCTCGCCGAGTCGACGGGTGCTACATGATGATATCCCGCCACGACGGGGAGAGCCTCTACCTGCTCCGATCCGACAGTATCTACACGTGGAACCACGCGCAGACATTGCAGGGGCCGCGCGAGCCTTGGGAACTGGTGCAGATCGGTAACTGCGGCTCGCCGCTTGAAACCGACGCCGGCTGGCTGCTGCTCACACACGGAGTAGGGCCGATGCGGCAGTATTGCATCGGCGCCATGTTGCTCGACCGTGACGACCCGCTGCGCATCGTCGGGCGCCTCCGCGAGCCGCTGCTTGTGCCGAGTTCCGAGGAGCGCGAAGGTTACGTGCCCAACGTCGTATACTCATGTGGCTCGATCATACACAACGAACGGCTTATCATCCCATACGCGATGTCCGATCTGGCCACCACGTTTGCCGCGGTGTCGGTGCCCGAGCTGCTTGAGCAGCTTCTCCACGACGGAGGCTGAACTGTCGCGAAGAGGCAGCCACTCAATCCCTCTGCACGTTCGTGTTCAGGGGATTGCGGTCAGACAGGCAAGCGCCGCATCGAAACAGATGAGTGCATTCGGTATGACCTGAACGGCGGCAAGCGCGTGACCACCGCCGACTACAGCGTAGTCAAGAGCAACATGGGTAATCGTACGCCCACTAAACCGTAGACAATCCGTAGACGCCGCCGGTATGTCATGCACGCCGGCGGCGTCCGGACAGGTCATGGTGGACGAACTCGGTCGCACACCTGCATTAGCGAACGGGAATCAGTCGTAGTCGGTTGCCCCAGCCACGATCGCCGACGCGGAAGTTGCGCACGGTGATTAGTCGGTAGGGATCGGCTTCGACCTGGCCGGAGTCGATTATGGCCGACCGGGTCGGGTCAGTGAAGTCGACGTTCTCCCACTTATAGAGTCTGCCCGAAACGGGTCGAAACCGCTGGAGCCTGCGCGGTGTTACATCGACGGTAGCCTGTCCCTTGCGTGACCGGATGTTTACCGCATAGAGCGAAGGCGTGTCGATCAAATCATCTTCGGCGTTGCGGGCGTCGAAGTCGTTGCCGGGGGCGGACCACTCCAGGTAGCCGTTGACCATACCTTCATCGTCGTGTCGCGGGTCGTCGTTGTTGGAGGCATTGGCGAAGGCCGGCAGCGACTGATCGATGGAAATCTTGAACCCGCCCGCCCAGTCGTTGCGGACGGCAAGGAAGTTGGCCTCGCCGTGCCCGCGCTGGTCCCAATGAGCGACGAAGGGCCGCTTCGACTGCTGCAAGGCGTCGACGAAATCCGGAAAAGGATCGAACGGCACGGATTCATCCTGCTTGCCGTGGCTGAGCAACAGGAAGGCGGTTTCGGCACCGATGTGAGCGAGCGACCATTGGGCGTAGTCCTGATGATCCCAGACACCTGTTCCATCGGCCGTGGGCAGATTGGTGTCGACCGCACCCCACAGACCTTCGGCCTGTTTGACCCACTTGCCGTTTCGTCGGTGGATGGTCGCGCCGGCCGAGCTTACGGTGGTGCAGAAGAGGTCGCCCATCCGCAAAGCCCAGGCAATACAGGCCGTGCCGCCCATCGAGTGGCCATGCCCATGCACGAACCGCGGATCGATCCGCCAGAACTGGTTATTTCGTTCGGCGCCCAGCCAAGTGATAAGCCAGCGTACGCGTTGCTCGGTGTAGTTAGCGACCTTGGTGCCATCGCGATTGGTCATGCCGAAGAACCACGATCCCGAGTGGTCGCAAGGCCATGCCCACAGCGCGCCCCAATAGCGTGAGAAATCGGCGGCGCGGTAGCTTCCGCTCATCCCGTGGGCGCCGATGACAACCGGCAGCGGCCTGCTGCCGTCGTAGTCGGTGGGGACGGCGATGCCGAAATTGTAGGCGTTGCCTTCCTTGGACGGGTCCCAGGTCTCGCCGTCGGTGAAGTGTGTGTAGACGGCCGCTTTGCCGTCCGGGTGCTTCCACACAAGTACGGCACCGGGAAGCTGCACGCTTTCGACGACGGGCTCGGACAAGGCGGCGAAGCGGTCGGGCAGCGCCCTGCCTTCGACGGTCGGCAGCACGGCGTAGTAGCGCTTGCCGGGCTTCTTGACCGTTCTGACAAAGAGCCCGACGCGGTCGGGCAACTGGGCATTGGGATCGTTGGTTGGGTTGTCACGGATGATGAATCGCTGGCCGTACTCGGCGATTCCGGTCTTCTCGGCCAGAACTTTCAGGCCGGCCTCTCTTGGGTACGCCCCGGAACCTTCGCCGACGACGGCCATCTTGACGGCGCGGGTCAGCGTGTCGGGCTCGATGGGCGCATCACTGCGGTAGAGGACGTACTGCTCGTGGTCGACGTCGTCGGCCTCGGCCCAGGTGATGAAGGTCTGGCCCTCTCGATAGAAAGCCTGAAGGCGGGCGGGCGCGTCCGCTGGCTGCGTCTGTGTCGTGGGCGCAGCGCCTACCCAACATGCCAAAGCGGTCATGACCGTCAGGGCGAGCGTCGGATTCATGGTCCCGTCTCCTGCCGCTAGCGGGCGTCGGGCGTATCCCATTTTAGATGGCAGCATACCGAGCCCAACGCAAGGCGCGAAGGTCCTGCCCGCCAGTTGGACGTGGTTCGTTCGGTTCGACAGAAAGGCGGTGCGCCCTTGTGGAACAGCCGTCCATGGGTTACCACTTGGGCAAGCCAGGCGACAGATGCGAGGCGGAATGAGCAGGGATAGGCCACACCAATCTGAGACGATGACCTCGCGAGAGCGGGTCATTCGCACGTTGAACCGCCAGCCGACGGACCGCATGCCGATTGACCTGGGCTGTCACTACTCGACGGGCATTTCGGCGTTTGCGTACTGGAACCTTCGCAAGCGTCTGGGTCTGGCAACCCATCAAATCACGGTTCCCGATGTGGTGCAATTCCTGGCGCGGGTGGACGAAGACGTTCTCCAGCGGTTCCATTGTGACTGCATGCTTCTGCATCCCGGGTGGCCGCAGACGGCGAGGTGGCGTCCGCGGGACGACTACGAGTTTGTCGTGCCGGCCGCCTTCCAGCCGCAACGAAGCGTCGACGGGGAGTGGTCTATCCAGCAGACACGCCCGGACGGGACGCTAGCGCGGATGCGCATGCCGGCCGGTGGATTCTTCTTTGACGGTTCGTGGCTGTCGGACTGGCATGGGCGCAGCGAGCAGGAGTGGCTGGCGGCTACGGCTCGCGAGGCGGAGAGAATCTACAAGGAAACCGAGTACGCCACGATGTACATGGGGTTCGGCGCCTATTTCAGTGAAGACCCCGATTGGCTCTGCAAGATGCTGACCGGCCCTGATGAGCTGATCGAGGCCAACCGCCGGTGCTGCCGGCGGGATATCGAGCAGGCAGGCAGGATCATCGACGCAATGGGCCCGTACATCCAGATGATCTGCATCAACGCGGATATGGGCCTTCAGACAGGTCCGTTCTGCCGGCGGTCGTTGATGGAGCAGATCACGGCGCCGTTCATCAAGCGGTTATGCGATTTCATTCATCGTCACAGCGACTGCAAGGTGTTCCATCACTGTTGCGGCTCGATCAAGCCGCTGATTCCCATGTTGATCGATTGCGGGGTGGACGTGCTGAACCCCGTTCAGATCTCGGCCGACAACATGGATCCGCGCGAGCTGAAGGCGGAGTTCGGCGACCGCATCGTTTTCTGGGGCGGCGGGTGCGACACGCAGAACATTCTGGGCGTGAAAAGTCCGTCGGAAGTATCCGAGTCGGTTCGCGGGCTGGTCGGCACCTTCAAGCCGGGCGGTGGCTTCGTATTCAATCAGGTGCACAACATCATGGGCAACGTGCCGCCGGAGAACGTAGTGGCGATGCTTGACACGGCTTATGAGGAGAGTTGGTACTGATTCTCGGCGTTGCTGCGGATGCAAGCTTGAGAATGTGTGGAGATATGAAGGAGTTGAAATGGGTAACGATCCTTTGACCCCCTACGGCAACCGGCCGATGGTTACTCCCATCGTCAACGCCGTCAATTATGAGTACGCTTCGTTCGAGGTGCTGCGGCAGATCACCGACGGCGAAATCGACGGCTACACCTATCATCGCGACGACAACCCGACGGTACGCACGGTGGAGAAGGCCATCGCCAGGTTGGAGGGGGCCGACGACGCCGTCATCTGCACGACGGGGATGGCGGCATGCACCATGGTGTACCTGACGTATCTGAGCGCAGGCGACCACCTGATCATTTTCCATGACGTCTACGGTGCCAACTACAAGGTCTCACTCATTCTGGAACGGATGGGCGTGGAGATCACCTGGCTGGACGCATCCGACAGCGACGCGGTCGGCGAGCACGTCAAGCCGAACACAAAGATGATCTTTTGTGAGACACCCAGCAATCCGTTGTGCAAGATCGTCGACATCGCGGCGACTCGCCGTCATGCCGATCGGGTCGGGGCCATGCTGGTTGTCGACAACACGTTCGCCACGCCGTATCACCAGAAGCCTTTGTCACTCGGCGCGCATCTGGTGGTGCACAGCGCCACGAAAGGCCTGGGCGGCCACAACGACCTGATGGCGGGGGCTATCGCCGGCCCTAAGGATGACTATGACGAGCTATGGTTCACGCGCCAGGCGATCGGCACGACTCTGGACCCTCACTCGGCGTTTCTGCTTGAACGGGGCCTGAAAACGCTGGATTTGCGGGCCGAGAAGATGGCGGCCAACGCGCAGGCCATGGCCGAGTACCTGGCGGCTCACCCGAAGGTGTCGCAAGTCAACTATCCAGGGCTCAAGTCCGACCCGGGCCACCAGGTCGCGTGCAAGCAGATGGAGGGCGGGTTTGGCGGCGTGCTGGCGTTCAACGTGGGCGAGAACCAGGAAGACGCCAAGCGGCTCATCAATGCGTTGAACACGATCTACCATGCGGTGAGCCTTGGGGCCACCGAGTCGCTGATCTGCATCCCCCATTTGACGACGATGCTCTACCTTCCGCCGGAGCGCCGGATGTTGTTCGGTGTGCTACCCAACACCGTGCGACTATCGGCTGGGATCGAGAACACCGAACTGCTGTTGGGGGATCTGGAACAGGCGCTGGCGAAGGTGTAAAGAGGTTTTTCAACGCCCACGCCTATCCTGTGACGGTCTGGGGATAGAGGTCGGCGGTGTGCAGCCACCGGTGATACTCGTCCAACGAAAAGGGCGGCGATCCTGCCAGGTAGTGATTGCGGGATTGGCCGCCGGGGTACTGCCACTCAATCAGGTAGAAGGTCTGGCCGTTCGGGTCGGACGCGATCTGCCCCAGGCGGGTTGCGCTGTCGGCTGCGGCCGTGGCGCGGCCGTCCAGCACGATCCGGCCGGCCTGGACGTCGCGCACGGCAAAGTCGATCGGGATATCGCCGTTGGTGTCGTTGCACGCCAGCAGGTGCTGCCGCCCGTCCTGCGGCTCGCCCAACATGAGGCAGAGCAACTGCTGCGACGTGCGAATGGTGTAGTAGGCAAGCTTCCTGGTGAAGTAGTAGTCGACCACCGCATCGGAGAATTGGGGCCAGCCGTCCAATAGATTCCACCACAGGATTCCGGTCCGCCGCCACTTGCCGCACCGAAACCTCTCGATGAAGAACTTCTTGGCTTCGGCCTGGGTTACCTGACTGGCGAAGGCGAACTCCTCCAGAGTATCGGGCACCTGGCCGAACAACTCGCGGATCTGGTTGGCCATCAGCTCGACGCGGCGGCCATACAGGTTAACCTCGGGCACGGGATTGGTGGCATGAAGACGCCATTCGTCGTTGTCGCGCCATGGCCAGACCTTGTCGGGCGAGAGGAACTTGCGCAGCGACTCCGGAGCAGGGCAGCCGTGATAGCCGATCTCGCTGACGAAGTGGCAGCATGCGGCGGTATAGAACTTGCTCTTGAAGTAGCCTCGCGGACCCCAGAGGTGATTCTCGGGTACGAGGTCCTGTCCGGCCTTGTAGGCTGTTGCATCGACGTAGGGCGAACTCGGCAAATAGGGGCGTGTTGGATCTTCCTGCTGCAGGATTGCAGGCAGCACGTGGCGCGTCAGCACGTTGCGGTTGGGGTCGCCGCGTCCGAACCATCCGTAGGCCCAATCGCACTCGTTGTCGCCGCACCATAAGGCCAGCGACGGGTGCTGACGCAGGCGGCGGATGACCTTCTGCGCCTCAGCCGCCAGTCGCTTCTGGAAGTCCTCATCCTGTGGGTACAGCGCGCAGGCCATGGCGAAGTCCTGCCAGACGAGGATGCCCTTCTGGTCGCACAGATCAAAGAACAGGTCGCTTTCGTACACATTCCCGCCCCAGCAGCGAAGCATGTTGCATTCGAGGTCTTCAGCCATTTCGAGGGCGCGCTGCGTCCGCACCAGGTCGCGTGAGTGCAGAGCGTCCAGTGGAACCCAGTTGGTGCCGCGAACGAAGATGCGCTCGCCGTTAACGCGGAAGCAGAATTCGCCCTCGCCGTTGGAGTTGGTGACGCTGGTGCGGTCGAGCTGAACGGTGCGGATGCCGTGGCGAAAACGAAGCTCATCGACGTGCTGCCCGTTCTTTGCCAGCCGCACGGTCACATCGTAGAGATTCGGTTGTCCCCGTCCGCGAGGCCACCAGAGACACGGCTGTTCGACCGGTATCACCAGTCGACCGGCCTCGAACACCAGCGGCTGAGAAGCAGCAAAGTGCGAATCATCGCATGCACCTTCGACGGAAATCTCATAGCTGTCGTTGGAGCGGCAAGAGGTGCTCGCACGGTAATGCAGCACAAGGTCTGCCGTTTGACGATCCTCTGCGACGCGGCGCGTTTCCAGAAACGCACTGTCGAGACGTTCGGTGGGCCTGCAAGCCAGACTCACGGCTCGCCAGATGCCCGCCGAGACTATCCGCGGCATGATGTCCCACCCGTACATGTGAGGCGCCTTGCGCACCTGGACGGACTCGACGTTGATGAGGTTGGCGCACGTTCCCGGCGGATACTCAAATCGCGTTGCCTCCTCCGCCGCCGGGCGGATGTGCACGAGCAGTTCGTTGTCGCCGCGGAGACGTCCGGTCACGTCCAAGACGTGCTCGGTCAGCATGTTGTCGGTCGAACCGATCGGCTGGCCGTTAAGGAAGATGTCCGCGAAGCAGTCGATTCCTTCGAAGAGCAGACACGCATCGTGGCCAGGGCGGTCATCGGCCGCAAAGCGCCGCCAGTACCAGATGTGGCACGCTTCGAACTTTCGGACGTCCAGCGCGTTGACACCGACGAATGGGTCGCCGATCAGCCCCGCTGCCTGAAGGTCCAGCTCGAAGTTGCCCGGCACCGCTGCGGGACGCACGGTCAGGCCGGCTCGACGAACGTCATCCTCCGTGCGGTACTCGTCGGCAGGCGCTTCATGACAGAAGGCAAAGGACCATGAGTCGTTCAGGTCAATAAGTGGGGCGTCTTTCGACTGCTTGAGTTCGATCATCGCGGGTTCTCACCGTGCGCGCCACCGGCGACAGGGGCTGCTATGAGTGCGTAAGAGGTTGCCTGATCCATCCAGTATCCTTCCGGAAGCCAACAGAGCCAGCCATCATCGCCGTAAAGCGTGATGGCGGCAAGTCTTCGGCGCGACGACCAGCCGCGTAGCATGCTTGCAGTGCCGCGAATGCAGCAGGGACGGCGATTCTTTGCCTTACCCGAACGGTTCGGGTAGCTTGATGCCCCCAGGCTCAGAATGGAGCGGTGTGACATGTACAACGAAACACGAGGCCACGAGGCGATGGGCTACCTTTCGACCAAGCCCACCATGATCATCACTACGCTGCACGCGTCGGGCATTATCAATGCCGGAGTGTTCGGTGCCTATACAAACCTGTCAGGCACGCAAATCGGGGCAGCCATCTCCGTGACCAGCCACACCTACGCGAATATCCTGCGTGGCCGCGAGTTCGTCATCAACATTCCCGGGGCCGATCTGGTCAAGGCGCTGGCCGTGCTCGCCGACCAGATCCCCGAGACGCGCAGCGAACTGGACGAGGCCGCCCTGACCGCCAAGGCCGGGATCACCCTGAAGACGCCGTCGATTGCCGAGTGCCAAGCGGCGGTCGAGTTTGCGTTCGAGCAGGAGGTGCCGATCGGCCACCACGCCCTGATCATCGGCAAGGTGGTCGGCGGCTGGATCCGGCAGAGCGCCGTGGACGCCGACGGCAAAATCAACATCTTCAAGGCCAGGGTGATCAAGGACTTCAAATATCCCCAGCCGCTGTATGTACTGCCGGGCGAGGTGGTGGAAGGTTGAATTTCGGGCACGCGGAGTTTCCCTCCAATCGCGTGGCAGCTGAGGTCGGACGATGGCTGAGTACACACTGAAAAACAGGACGGTTGACTTGGATGACACCTGGGAGGTGATCGTCGCCGGCGGCGGGCCGGCCGGTTGCACGGCGGCAGCGGCAGCCGCTCGCGAAGGCGCCAAGACACTGCTGATCGAAACAACCGGCGCCCTGGGCGGGATGGGCACCAACGGGCTGGTGCCGGCGTGGTGCCCGTTCTCGGACAAGGAAAAGATCATCTACCGAGGTCTGGCCGAGCGGGTCCTCAACGCGTGCAAGCGGGGCATGCCCCATATCGACGAGGATGCGCTCGACTGGGTAGCCATCGACCCGGAGCTGCTCAAACGCATCTACGACGATCTGGTGCTGGAGGCCGGCGCGTCGGTGCTGTTTAACACCACACTGTGCGCGGTCGAGCCGGACAACGACACCGTGTCGACGATTGTCGTGGCCAGCAAGTCAGGACTGTCAGCCTATAAGGCAAAGGTCTACGTCGACTGCACGGGCGATGCCGATCTGGCCGTCTGGGCGGGCGCGCAGTATCAGCAAGGCAACGAAAGCGGCGACTTACAGCCGGCTACGCACTGCTTCGTCCTGACCAACGTGGATGAGTACGCCTACCGCACCGGGCCACGAGTACACGCGAACCATCCGAAAAGCCCGATATGGGATATCCTCAGGTCCGGCAAGTACCCGCAGATACCCGACGATCATAGCTGCAACAGCCTGATCGGCCCGGGTACGGTGGGCTTCAACGCCGGACATATCTGGAATGTGGACAACACCGATCCAGTCAGTGTCAGCCGGGCGCTGGTCGAGGGCCGTAAGATGGCCGCCGCTTACCGTGACGGACTGGCTGAGTTCTACCCGAGAGCATTCGGCAACGCGTTTCTGGTCGCCACCGGCGGGCTGATGGGCATTCGCGAGACGCGGCGGATTGTGGGCGATTACACACTGACCGTAGAGGATTACCTGGCGCGACGAAGCTTCGCCGACGAGATCTGCCGGAACTGCTACTACGTCGATATCCATCATGCGTTCACCAACCGGCAGCGAAGCCCGGAGAAACTCCAGCAACTGGACGAACAGACGATACGTTACGAAGAAGGCGAATCGCACGGCGTTCCCTACCGATGTCTCACGCCGAAGGGCATTCGGAACGTGGTGGTGGCTGGACGCTCTGTCTCTTGTGATCGCACGGTGCAGGGCAGCGTACGTGTCATGCCGGTATGCCTGGCGATGGGCGAGGCGGCCGGCATGGCGGCTGCACACGCGGCGACAACAGCCGATGTCGATGTGCACAGCGTCGACACCAATCGCCTGCGACAGCGACTGAAGGAGGAAGGGGCGTATCTGCCGGACGTCGACTGACGGCGGCTCGAGACGTTGTCGCCCGTCCGACGGGTAAGCTCCAGCCCATTGCGCTTCAGGGCGACGTGACCGACGAGCAGTAGCTTGGGCCTGGGGCTTGGCCGTCAGATGTGGGAGTTGTTAACGCAGGTGGATGTCGAGTGAGCGCAGAGAAGCTGAACGTCGGCGTGATCGGGCTGGGCCTTGGGCGGCACCACGTTGAGGCGTACGCGCAGCACGGTGTGGTCGGGCGGTTGGTCGTGTGCGACCCGGATGCCGAGCGCGTCAGCGCCGTCCGTGCAGCGTGTCCGTCGGTGGCTGAGGGCTACGCCGACGTGGACGCGATGCTTGCGGCCGAGCGCCTGGACGCGGTGAGTGTCGTCACGCCCGACCATCTGCATCGCAAGCACGCCGCGCAGTGTCTTGCGGCCGGCTGCCACGTGCTGCTGACCAAGCCGCTGGCGACGAACCTGACCGATGGCCGGGCGATTGTGGACGCAGCCGAGCAGGCATCTCGCCTTCTGATGGTGGCGCATGAGCGCCGGTATCGATCGCGGTACCGGGCGATTCGCAGTCTGATCGATTCGGGCGATCTGGGCCAGATCATCCACCTTCGGATCGACGCGATTCAGGACAAGCGCGGGCAGTTCCGACGGGCGCCATGGTACGCCTCGGCCGAGGCGGGTCGGACGGCGCTGGTCGGGTCGGGCATTCACGAGGTGGACCTGCTGCGCTACCTGATCGGCAGGCCCATCGCGGCTGTGTGGGCAGCCAGCAACGATATGGGCACCCTAGCGTTCCCCAAGGCCAAGACGACCGCTGCTGTCTATCGATTCGAAGGCGGCCCGATCGGGCAGGTCACGGTCACGTACGAAGCCCGTTGGCCCAAGGCCGGCGCGATTGACGATCATTTCCGTTTGGTGGGCACGAAGGGAATGGTTGTCGGCGACCGGGTCGCGATCGACGGGCGGGACGACTGGCAGGTGTTGCCCGACGACGAGTCGCCCATCGTGACCGGCACGCGAGGCTGCGTTGCGTCGTTCCTGCGATCGATTGCCAACGGCGCACCGGTGGAGATCACCGGCCGCGACGCGTTCGACTCACTGGCTGCATGCATCGCCGCCGACGAAGCCGCCGCCACCGGCCAGCCCCAGCGGCGGCTCTTGACATCCGGCAGCCTTTCATGAATAGGGCATGACCCACCTTTCAAATCGGAAAAAACGCGAGGCGGGACGTGACCCACCTTTCACATCTCACAGATACGGCGAAAAGACCTTCGCCACTCCATCTCGCAGGCGCCGCCACGTCGGACGAGCGTCCATCTGCTCGAGCGTGACGCGCTGCGACTCGGCGATGCGCTCATCCAGCCACGCCGAGAGCCTGTCTGCCAACGTCGCATCGTACGCCTCGACATTGAACTCGAAGTTCAGCCGGAAGCTTCGCGGATCCAGATTGGCCGAGCCGAACAGCAGCCACCGCCGATCAGCGATGAGCAGCTTGGTGTGCACGAACGGAGGCGGACGACGGTAAACCTCGATGCCATGCTCCAACAGTTGCCAGAGATAGGCGTCGGCCGCCCAACGCATGAAGCGGTAATCCACCACCGACGGCAGAACCAACCGGATCCTCACACCCCGCAAAGCAGCCATCGCCAATCCCGTCACCAGCGCGGCTGTGGGAACGAAATAGGGCGTGACGATCTGCAGGTCGAAATCAGCGGAGGTCAGAGCGGCCTGCAGGATCCAATGAATCTTCTCGAAGTCCTCGTCCGGACCGCTTGAAATCCCGCGACACAGCGCCGGTCCGATCGGCGTCAGCCGAGGGAAGTAAGCCTCTCCGTGCAGCACCTCGCCCGTGGCCAGCGCCCAGTCTTCGACAAACGCGTGCTGCATCTCTGCCACCACCGGCCCGGCCAGCTCGAAATGCAGATCCTCCACGCGGTTCGCGCTGCCGCCGCTGGTCAGGTATCGCGACGAGATGTTCATACCACCGGTAAAGCCAACCTTTCCGTCAACCACCAGAATCTTCCGGTGGTTGCGAAGGTTGAGGCGGATGCGACCCAAGGGAAACCGAACCGGGAAAAACGTCGCCACCTCCGCCCCCGATTCAAGCAACAGCCGACCCATGCGCGAGAACGACCCCAGCACGCCGACCCCGTCCACCAGAACGTGCACGCGGACCCCGCGCTCGGCCGCCGCATCCAGGGCGGCCACAAACTCGCGCCCGACGTCGTCCCAATCGAAGATGTAGCTGACCAGCGTGATCGACCGTTCGGCACGAGCGATCGCCTCCAGCATCCGCGGATAGGCCTGCTCGCCGTTCTGCAGAGGCGCGATCGCGTTGCCGGACAACAGCGGCATTCGCGTAACGCGATCGGCGATCTTCCGCAGGCTCATCAGGTGGCCCACGGCCTCGCGATGGTGATTGCTCTCGGCGTCGACATGACTGTGATCGAACGTCTCGAAAGGCTTCTCGCGCTTCCCAAGACGACGGATGGCCCTGCGCTCGATCCGGTTGATGCCCAACACCCAGTACAGCCACGGCCCCACGATCGGCAACGCCAGACTCACCGACATCCAGATGACCGTGCTGCGCGGATCGCGCCTGTACATGATGGCATGACCCACCGCCAAAGCGGTCACCACAAGCCAAGCCACCACGACCGCGCCAAGGATCAGCCACTCGACAACAGAGAACATCACCGTTCCACCAACAGAACCTGCGGCATGATGATACTCGGTGAGGGATGGGTAGCCACCCTTTGCGTTGGAGGGCGGCCGACTCGATGATCACTCATGCCCACCCTTGCTCCGCAACGTCGCCACTCCGCCGCGCAGGCGTCGTTACTTCTCCGACGGCACCACGATGCCCCGCATGATGATGTTCTGGGCGAACACGAAGACCAGTAGGCTGGGGACGCTCGCCACCAGTACCGACGCGAAGACCACCGAACTGCACGCATCCCGCTGGAACTGATACAGCCACACGCTCAGCAGCCACATATCCGGGCGCGGGCACACCACGAGGGCGTACAGAAACATCATATAGGCGATGTTGAAGGCTTGCAGCGCCACCACGGCCAGGATCGGCTTGCTCAACGACATCGTGATCTGGAAGAACATCCGCACCTCCGAAGCGCCATCGACGCGGGCGGCCTCATACAGTTCGCGGGGCAGCGAGTCGAAGAATCCCTTCAGCAGGAAGATCAGGTAGCCGTTAACAGCCACCGGCAGCAGCAGGGCAACAAACGTGTTGAGGAGGTGGAGTTCCCGCAGCAGGATGAACTGGGGGATCATGGCCACCATCGGTGGGAAGGCCATCGTCGCCATCAGCAACAGCAGGATCTTGTACGTGCCGGGTAGCTGGAACCGCGACAGTGCGTACGCGGCAAGGGGGTTGATCAGCAGCGACGCTGCGATCGCCAACGCGCAGAAGATGGCCGTGTTTACGAAGGCCCGGCCCTGAACGAACAACTCCCGCAGGACGGTGATGAAGTTGCGCGCGGCGAACTGTCTCCGCAGCGACGCGGAGTTATCCACCGTGTAGCGATACTCGTACTCGGCCACCGGCATCGGGACGTGCCGGAAGTCGGCGTGGCGGCTCTGATAGGCGTCATTGAGACGCTCAACCGAACCGTAGCGGCCTGTCAGCCACTGCCGCCAGGCGTACTCCGGACCGGCGAGCCGATAGCGCTCGACCGGCTGCTCCAATAGGAACTGCCGGTAGTCCATGCGGCGGGCGCCGCGAAGCCACTCGCCGGCCGGCAGTGGGATGAGCCGGAAGTTTGCATGCGTGGTTCCCCACGTGCGATTGAGCTGGCCGATCGCCTGGTAGCGCCGCCGCAGCCACTCGCGGTAACTCGGTGCCAGCTCCGACGGCAGCAGCACGAAGGAGGCGTTCAACTCCTCTTGGACGAACGTGATCCATTCCGCGCGAAGCTGCGGCTGGTCGAGCCCCGGCACCGTACAGGGCAGAACGAAGTGGTCCAGTGATTCGATCGTCCGGCGGTGTGCTTTGTTGTACAGCTCGATCGACGACTGCCCGTAGCGCGGCACGATGACCGTCTCGACGAAGTAGCCGCTGACACTGACGAGCTGCCGCTCCACCGGCGGCGCCTGGGCCAGGAGCGCCAGATAGGTCTCGTAGAGGATGTTGTCCTGGTAGTCGTAGCCCTGCTTGAGCCACGCCGGCGGCGGCAGGACCACCTCGCTCCAACTCGACAAGGTCAGGCCCGTCTGCCGGGTGAGTGCAACGATGTCGCCCCGGAAGCGCTCCTTCAGCCGATCCTGAAGCTGACGCATGTACCGCGGCGCGATGCGCTTGACCCCATAGGCGGCGCCCAGGACCTGCCAGTGGTCCGGCAGCGGCGTCGCCTCCAGGAACTGCCGGAAGTCCTCCACCCGCCGATCCACCAGCGGGAGAGGTGCACGGACCGACCGAAAGCTGAAGTTCCGCTGCACGTGCGCGACGTTCAGCGCCGATACGTCCTGGTTGTACTTGGCCTCCAGGAAGCGCCGATAGAGCACGTCCTGATCCACCAGGTAGCGCGGAACCGCCGTCATCTCGGTCTCGTCCATCTCGCTGCGCAGCGAGCCGCCGATCATGACCACGAACGGATATACCATGGTCAGACCGCCGACCGTCAGCACGAGGAAAATGGCCGCGTGAATACACCTGCCTCGACGGCTCTGAGTCTCGATGCGGGAGATGATGGGCATGGGGCAGCGTCTCCGCTCAGCCGTCGGTGCGGGCGGCCGTTCTGAACTCGGCTCGCGAAAGCATCTTGAGTTGCTGAGCCGTCAAGCCGATCAGCAGCCCGCCCAGCAGCCAGGCCATGGCTGCACCGATTCCGAACTTCAACTCCAAAAAGGTGCGAAAGAAAATCTCCAACGCCAGAATCTGCGTCGCGTTGCTCGGGCCGCCGCCCGTCAGCGCCAGGATCATGTCGGTACCACCCCGAAAGGCCATGATGACGGCGAAGATGAACTGGATCGCGATCAGATACTTCAGCGTCGGCAGCGTGATGTAAAACAACTTGTTCCAGATGCCGGCGCCGTCGATGTCGGCGGCCTCATAAAGCTCGTCCGGCACGGTCTTAAGGGCGGCCAGGTAAAGGATGCACCCAGGCCCCATACTCGCCCAGACGAACGGGATGACCACGCACAACATCGCCATGCGCGGCGACTGAATCCACCCCAACGGCTCCAGCCCGAAGGGCCCGACAAGATGCGCCAGCGACGCGAGCAGCGCGCCCAAACCGCCGACGTTCGCCGGGTCGAGCCCCCGCGCCTGCACCTCCAGGGCCGAGGGTCCCAGGTAGGCCTCCGCCAGCGGCCAGACCGTTACCCCCACCAGCGCCGCCGCCACCATCCACAGGCTCAGCCGAAGCCGCCAGCTCACCTCGCGCAGCTTGATGGGCAGCCAGATCAGCAGGCCGATCAGCGACAGCCACACACCCAGCAGAAACCACTTCAGCAGCGTCGCCGACAGCGGGCCCAGCGAGTTCAGGCTCAGCAGCAACTGGTTGAGCACGCCGTCGGAGGTCGGTGCGTAAAGCTGCTTCCACAAGAACATCATGAGCACGCCGCTGACCACCGCCGGCAGGTAGAAAATCGTGCGGTACACATACTTCGCCGTGCTCGTGAGCACCTCCTGTAGCAGGATCGCCAGCGCGATGGGCGGCCAGAAGCCCAGACCAAGCATCAGCGCCACGAAGTAAAACGTCCGCCCCAGAGCTGCCCATACCTTTTCGTCGAACAGTACGTTGGCGAAGTTGTCCACGAACACGATCGTGCTGTCGCGTACGAGCTGATAATCGGTCAGCGAGATACCCAAACCCCCGACCAGCGGCACGTAGTGCCACAGCACCAACAGCACCAGCGCCGGAACCAGCAAGATGTAGCCCCAGATGAACTTCCGCCACCTTGGATTCTCGATGGCGGCGGCACTGCCACGGCTGAAAGACCGCCACACCCGGCCCAGACTCACAGCGAACCCTAACAGCACCAATGCGAGGACCGCGCCACCGATGATCCGACGCTTCCGCATCTCCTGTGCGGTCAGGTGACCCAGAACCTTCGTGTTGACCTCGCGCGCCGATTCGCGCAGAAGACTTTCGATCACGTCCAGTGCATCCTCGCGCGGCAGGTCGCCCAACGGCAACTCCAGCGCCGCGTCGATCGGCTCGGCCATATACCGATAGATGTTCTGCGTGTTGCGGCCGTAGGGCTCGGGGATGCCATTCGCCAAGGCGATCCCAAAGGTCTCGCGCCAGCCCTCGGGCACCTGCCGCAGCGCGTGTTCGTAGCCGAACTTCCGCAGCAAGTCCGGATTCACGAATCGCCCAAACCCGTTCTCCACCAAAACTCGCGTGCGAATCTGCTGGGCTCGCTCACCCGTGGTGAACCAGATGTAGCGCATCACCGCCAGCTTCTGCTCCGGCGTCGAGTCGCTGAAGACGCCCAGCATCCGGCAATTCAACTCGCTGTTGCGAGCGCCTAGCGGCGACAGGGGCACCGGTGCGATGCCCACCAGTTGAGGGTTGATGCCGCTGAGTTGCTCGTCGTCCAGGTAGTTGAAGCGCATGGCGATCTCGCCCCGCTGCCACTCCAGCTCGGCCGCGCTCAGGCTGACCGACTTATCGCCGCTCACCAGTTGCCAGACGTAGTAAATTGCCTCAGCCGCGGCACGCGTGTCGTAAATGGCGCGCCAGCTCCCGTCGGTCGCCTGCTCCAGAACCTGCGCGCCGTTGGAGACCAGAAAGCTGTAGATGCTCCAACTGATGGGCACGCGAAATAGCATCAGCCCGTACTGGCGGCCTCGCGTGAGTGTTTTGGCGTACTGGCGAAACTCTTCCCAGGTGGTCGGCGGACGATCGGGGTCCAGCCCTGCCTCAAAGAACAGGTCCTTGCGGTACAACAGGGCCATCACAAACGTGTTGATGGGAATGGCCCACACGTGTCTGCCCGATTCCGGCCTGGTGTCATCGACGCGGTAGACCACCGGCCAGACCGGCCCGGCCACGCGCTGTCGGATGAGTTCCAGCGCGTGAGCGATCTCCCGCTCGGTCGGGTCGGCCAACCACCCACCCGCGGCGTCCGTCCGGCGCACGCGCTCGTCGTCGCTGAGGATCCGCGCCAGCAGGCTCTCCATCGGCTCGACGAACCCCTGCGCGATGTAGCTCGACGACTGACGGAAGTTGACGTAGATGGCATGTGGTGGTGTGCCCGCGGCAATCGCCATGAGCGGACCGGTATCCATCCCCAGCCCGGCGACGTCCGGCATCACGAACGGCTCAACCTTGTAGGCCGGATACTCCTCGAGAAAAGCTTTCAGCACGGTGCGGTAGGCCGTCGCCACCACGCTCGTTTCGCCCGGAAGGGGCAGGCCCTGAACCGAAATGACCACCTGCCTGTCATTGCTGCTCGTCGCGGCCGCCCAAGCCGTCTGCGCAAAGGCCAAGCCCATCACGCCGTGTAGAAGCCAACGCCTGCGCCAAAGCATGGGCACCACCACTTGCTGGCCCCGAATGAACGTCGCCCGCAGCCGGACGGCTCTTGCTTACGCCACGGGTGCAGCACGGCCGGTGACATGCCAGACAAGACCGACCGGTCGTCATGATACTCGTATACCTCATCGAGGCTCCTGCCTGCAAGTTCAAGACACGTCGGGTGGGTGGCCCGCCCTCTTCGAGGGCGGGGGACACGATGATCTTTCATCCCTCACCCTTGCTGCGCGGGTGTGACCCGCCGCGGCGGGCTCTTGAGCAGTGTCTTGTGTTGCACCAGACACGTAGGGCGGGTTTCACCCGCCATCCTTTGTCTTATTCGTCTGCCCCGGGTGGCATGCCCACGCCCCTTGTGCAAAGACGGTTGTCTCTGCTTCGCGCACCACTTACGACGTGTGAACGATCATACACCCAGCATCTCCGCGTGGGCATGTTCTTCTTGCTTGTGCATTCATCCCTCAACCTTGCTCCGCAAGGATGGGGCACCGGGCGGGGGACTCGATCGTCGTTGTATGCTACCGGTTCCGGGGCATCGGAAGCCGTCAGCATCCTTTCCTTGCCGGCCAACGAAGTAACGGGAGCGCGTGCTCCTTCCTTCGGCCAGCCTGCGCACCGGAGACGCTGACAAGACTTGCCCCGCGCGTTAAGGCAATGAGGTCGGTCAGGTGGTCGGTCAATCCGCACTACCCAAAACTAATCTCCATCGATCAAGATGGGCTACGCCTTCGAGACCGACCACCTCTTCCAAAGACGTCTTCCCCTCACGCAAATCGGATTGTAGCTCGTCTTTCGATGCTGTCGCAGCTCTGACGTACTCTATGTGCTTTCGTTGCAGATAGTGACGAAGGCATCGCAGCTTCGCTTCCGTTGTTGGAAAATCGATACGCACAATGTTATGCGCGCGACGCACGCTCCTTACGTTGCTCTGGCCAAAAAGGCGAAAGTTGGCTATGTCACCACTGAGCACGTCCTTACATGCATCGCAATCACAGATGTTCGAGTAAAAGGTTGCTGCATCCTCAAGCCAACCTTTCGCCTGAAACACGCGAAGCGCGTCTCGGTACCGCACGCGCGCATGCAGAGTTGGAATGTAATACCGCGCAATTGGAATTCCCCCCCCAACCGGAATCACCGGGCGAAACTCCCCGAATTCGGGCGCGTGTGTCACCCCTGATAGAGCATTCTGGGCGAGGACGCCAGCTGCGAGGATCGAAAAGTACCCGCCATGAAGGTTTACTACTTCTCGCCGTCCGTCCATTCGGAGCCTGCGCACCAGCGCCAGCAGACCCGCCAACTCACCCCTGCTGGCGGTCTGTTCGTCCAGATTGTCAATCCATAGCAGGTATCCGTCCAACTCGACTGCATTGAACTCCCTTGCGATCTCATCCTGGGCCGCATTGTCAAGCAAGATGCCTTGACTGACGACAACTGCGCCGAACACTCTGACCTCCCTGTTGTGGCGCCGCACCTTTTCAAGCGCGTATTGGGCAGCGCCTCGGCAAATGGGAAGCCAATTCCCGTATGTCGTTTCTGTGAGGAAGAAGTAGGGCGCCACCACAGCGTAAGGTGGGACATCGACCTCGTCCTCCTCTAGGTACTTCGCCGCGTCGTCCGCCGCCATGAAACGCCTGAGGTGATTCAGCTGAAATTCAACGCACCGTTCTGTGAAGCTTCGGAGCACGTTGTCTTTGATGAAATGTCTCGGAAGGACAGGGCGCGATCCGACGAGCGCATCAATAGGTTCGCCGTAGTGCTCTGCCAGACCCTTAATCGAGGACCTCGGCTTGCCTGTGTCGTCGCATATCACTTCCGGGTCGTGCTGAAAAGCATGAGTGAGCGGATCAACAATGTATTCCATGCCTGCGGTCTTGCCCAACAGGAATGCCGCAAGCCCCGCTGGTGCGTGCGCCGCCATGTTGGCGTTAATAACGACGCCTTTGTATGTACCCGTCCTCGGGTATTCAAAGTGCCGTTGCTCAGCAAATGTGCTGAATAGCATCCAATGGTCAATCTGCATACTCGATTGCCCTCATCGCGATCGCAACGCGGCGCCGCTGCGGTCCCCACACCTTCCCATTACGCGTTGGCTCGACAACCCACTGGCACGATAGGGTTTCAGCGTCACATTGGATGAGCCCGTATCCACATTCCCGTACCTCGCCCAACAACGTATCCGAGAGTTTGCCAAGTGACAGCGCGATGCAGATGAAATCAGCGACCGGCTCGTGAGCTCGGCATTGTTCCATAGCTCGTCGCCAGTCCCGCCGCTTCGCCTCCACAAAGGTTACCCATCGACTCCGGGTCGCGACAAGATCCGCGCTTTGGCCCATGTTAGGCACCTCGAGGCGTACGCGGTAGCCCTCGCCTCGGAGAAACTGAATCAGAGACCTGATAATGTGCGCCTCGCCCGGTTCGCTCATTGTGCTATGTAACGTCTTCATATGTTTCGAGTCGGCACGATGACCAATAGAGCAGGGCAATAAGTGCGATTTGCACAACTACAAGGACGATGCCGACCATCAGAACCCATGTGCGCGCCTGAATCTGTAGCCATGCCAATAGCGCACCGACTATGCCAATGCACACGGTGATCAAGAGTCCTGTATAGGCAAGTCGAACCACTCTTTTCAGGAGTTCCAAATGATGAAAGACGGTGAACAATCGGAACGTCTCCCGAGTTAGTTCGCCAACGAGGTCCGGGTTTTCCTTGCCATCGCCACGAAGCATAGCGTAGCGATCCTCAGACGCTATGCGCCGGACATGCTGAAGTAGTTTGGTGTGCGTGCCAGCCAACTGCTCCAACAACGCCTCGCGGCGCAGTCTGATACGCGACCGGAGGTCCTTCTGCGATTCAACGAAAGGCCGAAGGTAGGTCACGGCAGCGCCGAGTACGATTGGAATCGCCGAAGCGACAAGCGAAGGCCATACTGAGTCAGGTACATTACTAACCGCCTACCACCTCCTCCCTGATCTTCGACTTGGCAGTCATTCCCTCATAATTCTCGTATACGTACCGCAGAAGTGCCCGAAGCGGTACGGTCTGCAGACGCCCTTTGAACTCCCGTAAGAGGCGCTTTTGCTCCCCGGTCAGACTTGCATACAGATCCGCGGCGAAATCTGCGCCCCTCTTCGTAAGGCGAAACGTCTGCTCATCATATTCGGTGACAGGACTTTCGCCCGTATCTGAGCGCGAAAGGGCAACCCACTCCTCCCACTCGGCGGCAGATTCAGGGAGCGTTTCTTCCTCCGAATCTTGTGGCTTCACAAAGCCGCGCAGTTCAAAGAACATTAGATCATCGTAGACATCCCGCGAGAAGGGGCCAAAGTGCCACGGGAAAAACTGGTAAAAACTCTCGCTATCGATGCTCGTGCCCTTGCGGAAATGCGTGAGGGCTTCCTCTTTGAACAAATAGAGCATCTTCATAAAACGCGTGCGCCCCACGATAGGTTCATTTACTTCGTCCGTTCGCCCCGGTGAATACAGAAGCAACAGTAGTATATCCCGACGATTGTCGATGCGTCTTGCCCCGGCTTGCATCGTTCCCAATCTCCACTTGCCCCAACAACAGCGCCTACACAACAGTTTATGCACCACTCGGAGCGTGCCGCAAGGCGCGCCATGCGATTACCCAAGGGCGCACCCGTCCGCTCAAGCGGGGCTTGCTGATCCATCCGCGATTGCAGCAGCACCTTCCCAAAAGGACGCCCGCCACCTACGGGGGAAGCTTCCCATTCGCGCCTCGCGGGCCTTGCCCCAGGCTTATTCGATCCCCATACCTGAACTGCAAATCGCCGCTCTTGCCTACATCCTAATTATGACCTGTGGAAAAGCCGCCCGCAAGGGGTCATCACGCCTTTGTAAGACGTGGGCATGCAGCTTGCGGACTATGCCCCCGAGGTGTGGAAAGCCTGCCCCACAAAAACTGACCCCGGATCGCAGCGCCCATCAATCGGCCCTCACTGCTCGCCTTCCGCCCCCTGATCGAACAGGCCGCCCTGACCGGGCGTCTCCTCGCGTGATGATTCGAGGACCTGTTTGGCTTCGTCGATGAACTGCCCCACGTCCTTGAACTGATGATACACGCTGGCGAACCGCACGTAGGCCACCTGATCCAGCCGCCGCAGCCTCTTGGCGCACTGCTCGCCGATGAAGTGACTGGGCACCTCGCGGTCGAACCGCCGGAAGATCTCCTCCTCCACGTGGTCGGCCAGCGCCTCCAGCGCCGGCGTGCCCACCGGCCGCTTCCAGCACGCACGCTGCAAGCCCGCCAAAATCTTCCGCCGGTCGTACGGCAGGCGCGTGCCGTCACGCTTGATCACCGCCAGCTTGATCGCCTCCTCGATCCGCTCATAGGTGGTGAACCGCTTGCCGCAGGCGTTGCACTGCCGACGGCGGCGGACCACGCTGCCACCCTCGCTGGCCCGCGAGTCGATCACCCGATCGTCGTCAACACGGCAGAATGGACAGCGCATAGCCTCGCTTCCATACGACGCGCCCGACAATACCTCCCCCCAACCAACCGACCTGGCCCATCCACCCCGATACGCACCATTCAGGAGCCGTTGAAAAGCTAAGAGGCCACATGTAGAGTGTCAAGCCGCAACCGCCCGGCGGGGTCCGCTGTGGCAATACTGATAACGTGCCGGGAGCCATGGCGTCACGACTGAACCAGCTCACCGTCGAAGGCATCAAGTTCGTCGGCTTCTCGCTGGCAGGCGAGGAGACGGTGGTGGGCCTGCCCGAGCTGAACGTCTGCTTCGACGTCGGCCGGGCCCCGCGCGAGATCGTCGCCCTGGACCACGTCCTGCTAAGCCATGGCCACATGGATCATGCAGCGGGGCTGGCCTACTACTTCAGCCAGCGGGCCTTCGTCGGCGCCGCCCCGGGCACCATGCTCATGCCGACCCCACTGGTCGGGCCCGCCAAGGCTATCATGGCCGGTTGGGCCGCCATGGAGGGCCATCCCTCGCCGGCCAACATCGTTGGGCTCGAACCCGGGCAGGACTACACGTTGCGCAAAGGCCTGTTCGTAAGGGCGTTTGCGGTCAATCACGGATGTCCCTCGCTGGGTTTCGGCCTGATCGAACTCCGCCACAAGCTCAAGCCCGAGCTGCTCGGCAAGCCGCAGCACGAGCTGGTAGCCCTCAAGAACAAAGGCGTGCAGATTCAATATCCGCTGGAGGTGCCGCTGGTGGCGTTCTGCGGCGATACCGCCAAGGGCGACTTCTTCGACCTGCCTCACGTCCGCAGCGCCAAGGTGCTGGTGCTCGAGTGCACTTTCTTCGAGCCCGACCACGTCCGGCGGGCCCGCGCCGGCTATCATCTCCACGCCGCCGACCTGCCCGGAATCCTCAGCCGGCTCGATAACAAAGCCATCCTGCTGGCCCACCTGACGCGCCGAACGAGCCTGCGGCATGCCAAAAAGCTTCTCGGCAAAATCCTGCCGGACCAGATTATGGGCAAGATACACTTCTTGATGGATCGTCAGCGAAAGGTCGGATCGACGCCCAACGCCCCGCAACTCCAATCATCCACAAGAACCCCCAGTCGCGAACCCAGCGAGAAGTGACGCACCTGGACCACCCGTGCCGGCAGCCCCACCCTCTCGGCCTGTACTTTCGCCTCGAGACCGCCGTGCGTGCATGCGACCACGATTTGGCGCCCCCGCGCCGGCGGCTGGCTGAGTACCTGATCGGCCCAGTCCAGGGCCTCGCGAGCCGTCTGCACGGCCGCACCGCCGTCTCCGCAGACGGACACTGTTGCGATACGCCAGCCATCCCGGGTGACCACCACACGGGCGAGTTGGCCGGCTGGTGCACAGGCCACGTTGAGCACCGTGTCCTCCCGGCCGGCTTCGATCCCTCGGACCCGACTGCATACGAACCGGTAAAGGTCCTCCGCCGACGCAATGGGACGGTCGACCGGCTCCAGGGTCGTCACCCCGTTGCCCGATGCCGCGTCTGCCTGCGATGGACTTTCTTCGGGCCCTTCGGCAGCCTGGCCCGGCGCGGACGGCCCATCCCCAGCCGCCGCGCTTTTCTCCTGCCCACTCGATGCGACTGCGACCACACCATCGTTTAGATGGCCGCCATTCGACGCCGACCGCGACCGCGCCACAAAGTGACCCAGCTTCTCGATCCACCGTTGCGCCCACTGCCCGTCGGTGGCTTCACAATGCTGGATCATCCGCGAATCGACCGCCCCATTGCGCAAAGACCAGCCTTCGCAGGCCAGCCGTCGACCCAGGAACCGCTCACCCAGGTCGGTGAGTTTCCGCGCGGCTTCTTCTGCCTCCTGGACCGAGACCGCATCCAGCAGGAACACCGACACCTTTTTGTCGGGATAGCGCTGGACAGTGGCCTTGAGCGCCTGGTAGCTCAACGTCAAGGCGTTGGCGTCGCAGCGGCCCAGCACGCAAACGCTGCCCGCCCCTTCCGCCAGCGCGCCGGCGTGCTGGCTGGCCGATCCCCCTACCCGCAGGACCAAACGGTCCACCACGCCAACCAGGCAGTCGAGATGTTCCGGGTCGGTCAGTCCCTCTTCGACGGCGCCCTTCGACGTGTGGAGCGGCGCCTCGTCGGTACGGTGCAAAACTCGAAGCGCCGCCCCAGCCGCGTCGACCGTCAACAACGCTACTCTCTTACCCGCCCGGGCAAGGTGCTCCGCGTATACATGGGCGCCATTGGTGGCAGCCGCCCCCAAATGCTCCCAGACCACCGCCACCACATCCACACAGTCAGCGCCGTTCGCTGGTTCAACTGCGCCAGCCAGGCGCAGAGCAGGCCGCTGCCCGTCGCCGCCTGCCGATGCGTCCGCGGCAGGATCATTCTTCGCCCCCGAAAGGTACAGATGGGCGATGTCGGCTATGCTCTTGCCGCCATGACCCGGTCGCACCGGCATCAATCGACCTCGACAACGCTGTTGAGTTCCCCGTACGGGTTGGTCTCCACCGTACGGTTGCAGGGATCCTGCTGCCACCGCCCGTCGACCACCAGGCGGTACTGATACCTACCCGGCTCGAGCGACAGCAACGCGGCGAAATCATGCTCGCCTCGTTCGGTCATCCGCTCGGGCTGCCAATCGTTGAAGTCGCCGGCGAGCATCACCTCGCTCGCCCCAGGCGCGTGCGTGCTGAACTCGACCCCCTCCGGGGTACGACGGACGCCGTAGATCCGGTCGATGCGCTGCTGGATCTCCTCGTCGGTCGCCGGGGCCGACGGAATGTTCTCACCGCCCACCAGCGGAGCAGAGGTCGCCAGCAGTTGCTCGGCCTTGGCGGCCAGTTCATTGGCCCGATCCAGTATCCCGGCTGGAAGCTCCTTGACCGCGGGACGCGCCGCCGCCGCCGCGGCCTCGTGCCCCAGCATCTCCCGCGCCAGTTTTGTGAAGTCACGCATACCCATGCTCGACGGATCGTACTCGGTGATCGCCTGGCCCAGGCTGACCGCCTCCTTCAACTTCGTGTTGAAGTTGACAAACGTCTCGAACATGACCTTCCCGTGGCGCTTCCGCAGTTCGGCCAGCATCTCCCGCCCGAGCTTGGTGCGCACGTCGTAGAGATTGGCCACGACCTTGACGACCAAGTCCTGATCCACCTCGCGCCGGATGTGCTCGATCGTCTCCAACTGGCGGCCCAGACCGTGCAGCGAGAAGTAACCCGTGTCCACGGGCACGATCACCTCGCCGGCTGCCCGCAGCGCATTGAACGTCAGCAG
Organism: Phycisphaerae bacterium; assembly: GCA_035530655.1. Lineage (GTDB taxonomy): Bacteria > Planctomycetota > Phycisphaerae > UBA1845 > DATKUK01 > DATKUK01. The sequence goes on along the minus strand of DATKUK010000080.1, from coordinate 28,674 downwards.
ACCGACGTGCGGCGGGCAGTCGATCACGACCACGTCATACTGTTCGGCGACGCCCGCCAAGGTGTTCTTGAGACGCAGGTCGCGATCGTCCGCGCCGGCCATCCGTTGCTCGAAACCGGCCAGGTCGATCCGCGACGGCGCCAGGTCGAAGTTCGTGGCGATCTGCCAGATGATCCGGTTCAACTCGACCTGCTCGCCTGAGTCGGTACCCATCAGTACGTCGGCGATGGTCAGTTCGAGCTGCTCTTCCGGGACGGCCAACCCGAGGGCGCAATGACCCTGCGGGTCCATATCCACCAGAAGTACGCGCTGACCCTCCCTTGCCAGTGTTGCCGACAGGTTGATAGCGACCGTCGTCTTGCCACAGCCGCCCTTCTGGTTCGCGATGGCGATGGTCCTCATAAAACGTCCCTCGTTGCCCCCGAAGTCCAAGACCTGAAGTGAACCACGTCCGCCCCTAGTCTACGCCCCAAAGGCCGATAACGTCCTCAACCCTGTTGTGGTTATCGGTCTATCAGAGTTGGGAACTTTAGCTGCCTGCTTGCGCAGCTACCGCACGAATCTGTTGACAGCACTGAAAAACCGCCCTACCATCGCCTGGGTCGTGCCCCCGACCCTGTCGTTGGAGCCGCCAGTCTTGGGGAATACCCTAATAGACTTGTTGGATGCCTTCAACCGCCTGCGGGTGCTGGTCATCGGGGATTTTCTGCTGGACAGCTACATGGTCGGCGACGCCGAACGCGTCAGCCCCGAAGCCCCCGTGCCAGTGCTGAAAGTCGTCAGTCAGGATGACCGGCCGGGCGGAGCCGGCGCTACCTCAGCGGCGCTGGCTGCCCTTGGAGTGCGGGTGATCTGCTGCGGCGTGGTCGGGGCCGACGGGCCTGGACGACGGCTGGGAAAGCTGCTCAAGTCGTCTGGCTGCAACGTCGACGGGCTGATCGGTGCGTCGCAGCGCCCTACCGACCAGCGAACCAGGCTCGTAGGGCTCGCCCAGCATCGACACCGGCAACAGCTCATTCGCGTCGATCAGGTCCATCGTCGACCGCTTGACCCCGAATCCCGCGCACAGCTTGTCGAGGCTGTTCGCCACGCCACCGGCAGCGTCGAGGCAGTCTGTCTGACGGACTCCGGCTGCGGGGTCGTGGAGGGCCCGTTGGCTGAGCAGGTTATCGCAGCCGCCACCGACGCGGGCAGGCCGGTCCTGGTCGATCCGTCGGCCGACTGCGATCCCAAGGCGCTGGCCGGGGCGACCGGCGTGGTACTGAACCGAACCGAAATCCAACGGCTTGCTGGGCAAAGCCTCGACGGCATCGCGCAACTGGGCGAGGCCGCTGCGAGGCTGGTCGGCGACCTCGGGCTCGGCGCGCTAGTTGTCACGCTCGACCGCGAAGGCGCGTTGCTGGTCGAGCGCGACCGACAGCCCGAACACGTGCCCACCACACCGCAGAACGTGTACGACAACACGGGGGCCGGCGAGGTATTCGCAGCCGGGCTCGCCGCCGTCATTGCAGCCAAGGCCCCTTGGCTCGACGCCGTGGAACTCGCCAACGTCGCCGCGGGCCTGGAGGTACAGCGGTTCGGCTGCGTCCCGATCACGCGCGAAGAGGTGGTCTCGCAGCTTCTGGCCAGACAGCGTAGGCCCGCAGCCAAACTCCGCACCCTCGACGAATTGTTGGTCGAGTTGAAAGCGCTGCGACACCAGGGGCGCACCGTTGTCTTCACGAACGGATGCTTCGACGTCCTGCACCCGGGGCACATCGACTACTTCGAGTTCTGCAGCCGACAGGGCGACGTGGTGATCGTCGGACTGGATTCCGACCAGTCTGTCCGCTCGCTCAGCAAGGGCTCCGGCCGACCCATCTTCAATCAGTACGAGCGGGCCCGCATGCTCAGCGGTTTGCAGGCGGTGGACTTCATCTGCATCTTCGACGACGGCGACCCGACCGGGCTCATGCGGGCCATCCGCCCGGACATACTGGTCAAGGGCGCCCAATGGGGCATGGAGGGCGTGGTGGGACGTGAGATCATAGAAGCCCAGGGTGGCCGTGTCGTGCTGGCGCCGATGGTCGAGCGGGAAGGCGCCACCTACTCCACGACCTCGGTGGTTGAGCGGATTCGAAGCGCGATCCAACAAGAGTCGCCTCCCTCCTAGCCGCCCGCGGCGCGGGCGCCCGGCCGCTCGGCCGGACCAAGGCGGCCCGAGAGGACTTGGCGTACACCCGCTGCGGCGAGGTCGCGATGTATAATGCATCGTTGCGGCCAACGGCGGGCAGGTGAGCGCATGAGCGGTCCGAAACGGCAGCGATCAGTACCCCAGCGCCTTTCCCTTTCTGCCTTCATGCCCTGCTACAACGAGGAGGGAAACGTCGAACAGACGACGCTGGCCCTGCTGGACGCCTGCCGGAAGGTCAGCGACGACTTCGAGGTGATCATCGTCAACGACGGCAGCGCCGACCGCACCGGCGAGATCGCCGAGAGGCTAACCCACGAGCATCCGCAGGTGCGGGCGGTGCACAACCGACCCAACCGCGGCTACGGCGGCGCTCTTCAGCGAGGGTTCGCCGAGGCCCGCAAGGAGTGGGTGTTCTACACCGATGGGGACGGCCAGTTCGACCCGCAGGAGATCACCGGGCTGCTGCCGGCGCTGGCGAAGTACGACATCGTCTCGGCCTATCGGGTGGACCGCAAGGAGTCGGGCGTCCGCAAGCTGAACGCCTGGGCCTGGACGACGCTAGTTAACCTTTTATTTGGCATGAACTTACGCGACATCGACTGCGCGTTCAAACTGTATCCTCGGCGGCTGTTCGACCAGATCAGCCCGCAAAGCGAAGGCGCCCTGATCGACGCGGAAGTGCTTGCAAAAGCGAAACTTAAGGGCTACCGTATCGGGCAGGTGCCTGTGCATCATTACCCGCGGCAGATCGGCCAGCAGACAGGGGCCAATTTGCGCGTGATCGCGCGGGCATTTTGTGAGCTTTTCCGCCTGTACGGGGACATACGGCTGGGGCACGGCAACAAACGGGGGGTCGCCCTGAAAGAAGCAACCATCGGCGGGAACCGACCGGCGGCGCGAGCGTAGAGCAACAGGGCGACAGCGCCGCCAATGCGGCAACCGCAGCTCGGCAGGGCACGGCCGTCGCTCGACGCACGGCAACTGTGGCCCATTTGGGCAGGCGTCCTGCGACCAAGCCGCCCGGTTGAATCTGGCCCGAGGTCGTCGCAGAATGGGCGGGGTGAAGAGGCGTTGCGGATGATATCCAGAAAGGTGGTTTGACTATGTCACGCAGTCGGATGGCAGGTTGGCCGTCGGCGGGGATTGTTGCCCTATCGGCGTTGGTGGCCGTCGTACTGGCCGTACAGGTTGGTTCTCAGCAGACAAACGCACCTTCGACGCAGCCGTCGGGTGCCTCCGACACGGTCGCGGCAGGCAAGACGGGCCCGAAGCTCGAGGTGGACGAGGCGTCGCTCGACCTGGGCGAAATGTGGGGCGACCAGCAGAAGGAACACGCCATCATTCTGCGCAACGTCGGTGACGACACGCTGATGGTCACCAAGGTCAAGGGCAGTTGCGGCTGTACGGTGATCAAGACCTATGATCGTCAGATTGCCCCGGGCAAGGAAGGAAAACTGCCCTTCACGCTGAACACCAAAGGGATGCAGGGCACGGTGCGCAAATCGGTAACCATCTGGACGAACGACCCGAGTAACGAGCAGACCCGGGTGTCGATCCACGGAACCGTCAAGCAGCTCATTCAAAAGGAGCCCAAAGGCGGTTTCACATTCGGGAGAATCCAGCCGGCCCAAAGCCAGAATAAGCAGGTGGAGCTGACCAGTAACGCCGATGAGCCTCTCGAATTGGAGATCGTGGAGGTCACGCCGAAGGGCTTCAACGTGACCCTGGAGACGGTGGAGGAAGGCAAGCGCTTTCTGTTGACGGCGCAGATTCAACCGCCGCTCGAACGAGGCATGCACAAAGGCCACGTATTGCTCAAGACCAACCTGCCCAAGATGCCGCAACTGAAGGTACCCCTGTCGGCCTACATTCCCGAGCGGATTACCGTGGTGCCCAGGAAGATCATGGTTTTCTCTTCAACGGAGGGCAAGAGCCGTCCGCGCTATGCGTTCATGCGCTACGAGCCGGTCACGGTGCTCGAGTGTCAGGCCAGTGACGAGCGCATCAAGGTCGAACTGGAGCATCGCCCGGAGCATAACGACTACCGCATCACCCTAACTCTGCCTGAGGACTATCAGCCGCCCAAGGGCGGGGACAAGCTGGTGATCAAGACGGACGAGCAGGCGTTCGCCGAGTTGGTCATTCCCATCGTGCAGGTCAGTCGGAGTGAGGTCGCCCCCAAGGCCAACGAGCGAGAGATTACCCAGTCCAACGCTCCCATATCGGCTAACACCCAGGAGCGGGTCAGTGTCGTACCCCACGAAATATTGGTTGTCGCGCCCGCAGAGGGCGAAAGCCACCCACCCTATCATGTATTCTTACACTACGAGCCGGTCAAGATTCTCGAGTGTCAGGCCAGTGACGAGCGCATCAAGGTCGAGCTGGATCACCGCCAGGAGCGCAACAACTACCGCATCACTCTGACCCTGCCTGAGGACTACCAGCCGCCCAAGGGCGGGGACAAGCTGGTGATCAAGACCGACGACGAGGAGTTCGGCGAGTTCGTCATTCCCATCGTGCAGGTCAGCCGGAGCGAGCCCGCCCCGGTCAGCAGGAGAAAGGCGCAGCCCGGCACCGGCACGGGCGCCAAGCCAGCGGACTAGCCATGTCTGTTCGGGCGGTCGTGGGTTTCCTGGTTCGTATGGCTGCACTGTGCGTAGCGGGCGCAGTGATTGCGGTCCTGTTCAATGCGCTTTCGCCCAAGGGGATTGCCTGGGTTCCCGATCCGAATTCAGGCCTTCGCGACGAGGTCCTGCGCGAAGCCGAGATCGACATCGACCGTGTATGGGAACTCGTGCAAACCGGCGAGGCCGTCGTGGTCGACGCCAGACCCGTCGAGGAATATGACGAAGGTCACGTTCCGGGCGCTATCAGCGCACCGGCGCAGGCGTTGCCGGGCAGCGCCGAGCCGCTGATGGCACAACTACCGCCGCCGGACGCCATGGAGGGTATGACGGTTGTCGTATACTGTCAGGGTCACGGCTGCGTCGACAGCATGCTGGTATTCGACTTCCTGGCCGGGCTGGGTTATCGCGAGTCGGTGCGCATTCTGCGGGGCGGCTGGCCTGCCTGGCAGGAAGCGAACGTGCCGGTGGAGTGAGTGGCGATATGGGCAAGACCGGCTGGCTGTGGACGTGGCGGGTGCTGCGGTGGCTGCTGGCGCTGATCTTTGCGGCCGCGGCAATCCTGAAACTGTTCGACCCGGGCAACCTGGAAATCGCGGATCCGATGAAGTTCGTCGGGGACATCCGCAACTATCGCCTCGTGCCGTGGTGGTCGCTGCACGCGTTGGCCATTCTGCTGCCGTGGATCGAATTGGCCTGCGCGGGGGCCCTGGTGATCGGGCGCTGGACCGAAGAGGCAACCGTGGTGCTGATGGGTTTCCTCGTGGTCTACATTGTGGGCATCTCGACGGCCATGGCGCGTGGGTTCGACATTCATTGCGGCTGCTTCGGATCCTATGACACCGCGCCGATGGTGGTGGTGCTCATTCGCGATATTGTCTTCATGGGGATCGCGGTCGGTATTATCATAGCCAATCGTCGGCGGCTCGCGGCGGGTCGACCAGCCGTCGAGAGTGCGTAACACGCCAATCGGTTGCGCATCGATCGGTCATCGTCAGGACTGCGTATCGGCCGGCGCGGCGCTTCGTCGCCCGCGTGGTTGACCATAAGGAGTAATCAAAGTGGCATGGGTGTGGTTACTGGTCGCGATGCTCGGCTGGGGTCTGGGCGTATTCCTGATGAAGGTGGCCACACGCGGGATCGACCCGCTGACGGCGATCGTGTTCAACCTGCCGGGCTACCTGATCATCGGGCTGTGGGCGATTCCCTGGTGCAAGCCCGCCTGGGGTCGCTATCACCTGGTGGCGGTGGTGGTGGGTGCGGTCTATATCCTGGCCAACTTCGGGTTTTACAAGCTCTGTCAGAGCAAGCCGATTACCGTCGCCGCGCCGCTGGCCTCGCTGTACGTGTCGATTCCGATCCTTGCCGGGATGTTTGTGCTGGGAGAGCGCCCCACGCGCCTGCAATGGGGCGGCATCGCCGTGGCGGTGGTTGCGCTGGTGATGCTGACCTGGCCGGGCAAGTCAGCCGGCCAGCCCGCGGGCGACGGGTCCGCTGCGCCGCCGGACGCGACGCTGCCTGCCGGCGCCGATGTTGACGCGGCAAGCCAGACCGAAATAAACTAGCGCCGACTCAGGTGAGACAACTACCGTGAACGAGATTCGCTCGATCCTTTCTGACGCAACAAACGCCCGTGTGTGGGTTGGTGCGATGCTGCGCGTCCTGGTCCGGCTCGTACCGGGCAGCGGACGAGGATCGCCTGAGTAGGTAGCCAGGAAGTACCAGACGACCCAAGCCCGCTGCCAAGCGAAACGGCGGCGGGTTTTTTTGTCGGCCCAGGCACTGCTCAAAGAAGGTGCGGTGATGGCTGGATGGTTCGAAACGTTTTTCAGCGGGCTCTATGCTCAGGTGCTACCCAAGACCTTTGACGAAGGCAGGACGGCCAAACAGGTATGGCTGGTCCGTCGGCTGCTGAAGCTGCGGAAAGGCCAGCGCGTGTTGGACATTCCGTGCGGCGCAGGGCGGCTGACGATTCCCCTCGCCCGAGCGGGGCTGGCGATGACCGGCGTGGATCTGACCGCGCCGTATTTGAGCAGGGCCCGACGCTAGGCGCGGCGCGAAGGACTTGATGTCCGGTTCGTGCACGCCGACATGCGCGAGATTGACTTCGACGGTGAGTTTCACGCGGCGTTCAACTGGTTCGGCAGCTTCGGGTACTTCTGCGACGCCGACAATCTGGCCTTCTGCCGGCGGGTGTGGCGGGCCTTGCGTCCCGGCGGGCGGTTTCTGGTCGAGGGGCCTAACAAGTCGTGGATCATGTCGCACTTCCGGCCACACAGCGACGAAACGATCGGCGGTGTGCATATCGAACACCGCGTGCGCTTCGACAAACGGGCCGACCGTTTTCGCTCGGTCTGGACGCTTCGAAAAGGTCACACGACCGAGCGGCACAGGCTGACGATGTGGATCTTCAACGGCGCCCAGATCCGAGCGATGCTGCGGGCGGCGGGCTATACGAATATCCGATTGTACGATCGGAATTATCCGGCCAGCCGTTTCACGCGCCACTCGCGGCGGGTTATAGCAGTAGCCGAGCGGCCGAAGCGATAAGGGCGGGTGCGCCCGCTAGGCGGGCCCGGGCGGTACGTGTCGCACCGAAGGGTCGACGCACGTCAGGTATCGTGCGTATCGATATCCAACGGGGCGTGCATGCGCTGCGGCGTGCGCGGCTTGCTGAGGATGCGGCGAACGCAGAACCCGGCTAGAGCCAGCACACATGCCACGCTGACGATCATGACGACCGCGCCGGCGAGGGTGAGGCCCTGCTGTGGCGTCGCCGCGATCACCGCTGTATGAGGCATCACTGGTCGTTCTCCTCCTGATCGGCCAGGAGCTGCTCGACTCGGTCGGCGGCGAAAATGGCGTGGCGGATGCGATGTCGGTACGCCCATTCGGACAGAACAAACAGCGACAGCAGAAAACAGATGAGACAGACAAACACACCGCGCGCGATCACAGCGCGGTGGCGTCCGTCGGCACCGGCCTGCTCGGCCTTCGGTTGGTGGGCGAGCAGCCATGCGGGCAGCGTGTTGGCCAGCGGCAGCCCTTCATTATCGCCGAGCACGGCAGCGACCTGCCGCTCGGCGGACGCGACGACGGCCGGATCGAGTTGCTCGCGCGGGGGCAAGGGGTCGCCTGGGTCGGTCGATCCGGGTCCCAGCGCCTCGCGGACAAAGTGATCGAACGCTGCCTGCTCGTACACAGCCCGGGTGGCCTGGTCGGCCTGCGCGTCAGGCATCATCGCATGGATGCGCTCCGGGGCGTTCGTCCTGCACCACAGCACGAAGATCACCAGCAGAAAGGCCGGCGTGACATAGCGAATCAGGTAGCGAAACACCCGTGGGATCGCCAGTTCGGCGCCGCGGGCAGCCTCCGTGAGTCCCCGATCCACGCCGATCACCCACCCGAAGATGATAACCATCGCCGTCGCGGCAACGAAGATCATGAAGTTGCCGACCCAGAAGTCGGTTACGTCCAACGCATGCAGGTCGCGACTGAAGTACAGAACGGGCGCGGCGCCGGCCAGCGAAACAGCGGCCAGGAGGATCGTACTGCCGTGACGCCGCAGACCGAAGCCGTCCTCCAGAAACGCGATGGCCGGCTGGAGCATACTCAGCGAACTGGTGATCGCCGCCAGCGTGAGCAGCCCGAACCACATTGTGCCAAAGAAGCGCCCAGCCGGCATGAAGTGCATGATCGACGGGACCGTCACGAACCCCAGACCGAACGCGCTGGGCGTTGCGGCCGCGGCGGCGCCCAGGAAGATGAAGGCCACCGGCACGATGGTCAGTCCGGCCAGAATCACCTCGCAAAACTCGTTCAAGCTGGAGGCCGTCAGGCCCGACAGCACGACGTCGTCATTCGGCCGCAGGTAACTGGCGTAGGTGAGGATCAGTCCGAAACCGACGCTGAGGCTGAAGAAGATCTGGCTCGATGCGGCCAGCCACACCTGAGGGTCTTTCAGCTTCGCCCAATCGGGGTTCCACATGAACCCCAGCCCATCGGTGATGTTCGGCAACGTCAGCGCCCGCACCAGCACGATCAGGGCACAGCCGATCAACAGCGGCATCGCATAGGTACAGAACCACTCGATGCCTCGCGTGATGCCACGGTAGATGATGTAGAAGTTGGCCGCAAAGCAAATCAGCACGCACCATATGACCATGCCGCCGGCGAACACCGAGCCGTCTTTGGCCATCCCGCATGTGTCACCGAGGTGTTGACCGGCGGCACCCGTGACGGCGCTTACCTGCTGATCGTGCTGACTCACACCTGCGGTGGCTTGGGCGAACAGGTCGCTGAACGTGCCGCGGGCGAACTCGACGGCGTAGGTCATGCACACGGCTTCGAGGAAGACGTAGTACATGAAGATGACAATGGGGATCATCATGCCGAAGGCGCCGATGTAGCGGGCGAGCGGATGCCGCCAAAGGGCCTGGTAGATGCCCGGGGCGCTGCTCTGCCCGTAGCGCCCGCCCATGCGCCCCAACGTCCATTCGCACCAGCAGATCGGAATGCCCAGCAGCAGGAAACTGATGATATACGGGATCATGAAGGCCCCGCCGCCGTTGTTGACCGCTTGTCCGGGGAAGCGCAGGAAATTACCCAGCCCGACGGCCGAACCGGCCACGGCAAGAACCACCCCCAGCCTGCCTGTCCAGTTTTCCTTCTGTGGCGCCAGCGACGGCGCCGGGACCTGGTCGCTCAAAAGAATCTCTCCGTACGAACCCGACCGAACCGCGCCAGGACGAGCACGCGAGCATGATCGCCGGCGGCTGCTCGGTTTTCAAGACCCGAGCCGCTCGGCATCTACGGTCCGCTCGGACGCGGGTGATAGGGCGGCGGTGGGCCGAACATGCGCTTCATGCGGTTCGACAACTCGACGCAACGACCGCGATTCGGCTGGGCCACAAAGCGGCCGGCCAGCTCGCAGCGCCCGAGCAGGTCGGCGGCTTCGCCGAAGGTCTGATAGGGCCAAAGCTGGCAGGATTCGATTCGGCCTGTGATCTGATCCCCGAAAGTCGCTTTCTTAAAGCTGATGAACCCGCAGCCTGTATAGCGAATCCCCGTCGCCCCGGAGATCAAGTAGTAGTCGACGACCGCATCGGTCATCGAGGGTTCGGCCGCCGTCCTGCCTGGGACGGGCCGCCAGAACACGCGAGCGCACAGAATCTGTTCGATCTGCTGCGATGGGTCGATCTCGGCCGGTCGCACCGTTCGCATGACGAACTGCCAGGTACTCCCGCCGTCCGCGGCGTAACAGGCTTCCTCAAACCGGCTGGTGTAGCGCTGAGGATCGGCTGCGTTCTCGTACGAGACGATCTCGATGGACGGGTCGTTCTGCCTGCAACCGGCCGAAGCTGTCGCCAGCCACACCGTCAGAACAGCCAGACAGCGACCGGCTTGTGCGCCGATTCGTACGAACTGATTGCCTTCAAATCCGCTCATTCCGCACGACAGATTCAGGTTCGACAGGGGCTGGCGCATCGCTCGGCGCCGCAATGCCCAGCAGGGCCAGCGCGTTGCGTTCCACAATGCCGCGCAACAGCGACCGGGGAATACTCGGCAGGTTCGTGCCGTGACTGATCTGATTGAGGCTGTAGAGCGTCTCGATGACCGATGTGGCCGAACCGTAAGGGAAATCGCTGCCGAACAGCAGCTTATCGATTACCCCGTGATGGTAGGCCGAAAGCAGAGCGTTGTACGCCTGCCAGGGCTGATGCAGCAGCCCGGACACGTCGGCCAGCACATGGGCGTGCTTGCCCAACAGCACCATCGTCTGCTCGACCCAGGGATAGCCCATATGGGCCACGACCATCCGCAACTGTGGAAACTGATTGGCAACCTCGTCGAGCAGCATGGGCTGGGCGAACTCCATTCGGCCGGCCGTCATGCGGTGTACGTCGGCGTCGAAGATGATCGGCAGGCCCATACGGCTGGCCTCGGCGTAGAGCTGGAGTGCGCGCGTGTCGGCCGGATGCATCTGCTGAGCGGCCGGCGAGAACGTCACGCCCTTCAACCCCAGCTCGGTGCAGCCGCGATGCATCTGATCGAGAGCCTTCGGCAGATCCGTGGGGTCGACTCCCCCAAAACCGATCAGGCGATCGGGATGTTGTCGCACGTACCCGGCGATGACGCTGTCAGGCATCGCGACGCCCAAGCGCAGGCTCTTGAAGCCCAGAACAAGCGTCAGATCGACCGGCCGGCTGGCTTGGTAGTGTTGCTGGGGTGTGGCCTGTCCGTTGGTCTCCGTTGGCGCGAGCCGCCCGCCGACACGACCGAGTCCGAGCTGCGTGGGTGACTGCCAGATGTGCGTGTGACAATCAACAATCATGCGAAAAGGCGCCGCCAACCGGAGAGCCCATCTTGTCGGCAAGGACCGCCCTGTCTGTCCGGCAGGAGCCTCGCCGCGAACGGATTTAGAGCAGCGGCCACGGACGCCTCCGCCGGGGAGGTCCGCGGCCACGGAAGTGCTCTTTATACCCCCACGCCCGGAGGCGGTCAAGGGTGGGCCGCTCGGCGACGGCAACAAGGGGGGTGCCTCCAGCGGCCGGTTGTGCTATGCTGCCGCCCGGCGCGACCTTTGGCACATCGGTGTGTGGAGCGAGGAGGACAATGCCAGAAAAGCCGAGCAACGGACTTCGTGTTTTCGGGGGAACGGCCAGCCAGGAACTGACGCAGCGGGTGTGTCAGCATTTGGGCATCGAGCCGGGCCGCTGCGAGGCCCGCATCTACAGCGAGGGCAACACCCTGGTCCGCGTGCTGGAGAACGTCCGGGGCAAGGATGTGTTCATCATCCAGACGCTGAGCTGGCCGGTGAACGACAACTTCGTGGAGCTGCTGTTCTGGATTGACGCGTTCAGACGGGCCTCAGCCGCCCAGGTGACCGCCGTGGTGCCGTTCTTCAGCTACGCCAAAGGCGACAAGAAAGACGAGCCCCGCGTCAGCATCCGCGCGCGGGCCTGCGCCGACTGCCTGGAGGCGGTGGGCGTCGACCGCGTGCTGACCATGGACCTGCACGCCGCCCAAATCCAGGGCTTCTTCCACGTGCCCGTTGACCACCTGCTGGCCATGCCGCTGTTCGTCGAGCACTTCAAGCCCATGATCAAAGACCCGCAGGATTGGGTGGTCGTGGCGCCGGATGCAGGGTTCGCCAAGCACGCCCGCGGCTACGCCCAGGCGCTGGGGACGAGTCTGGCCATCGTCGACAAGAGTCGCAGCGAGGTCGACGAGCGGGCATCGGCCATGGACGTCATTGGCGAGGTCAAGGGCAAGCGGGTGCTGATCTGCGACGATGTGATCTTCGCCGGCAGCACCGTGGTGGTGGCGTGCGACCTGCTGATGAAGAAGGGCGCCGTCGAGGTGCATGCCGTCGTGTCGCACGGTGTGCTGAGCGAAGGGGCCGCCGAACTGATCGGCAACTCCGGACTCACCGAGGTAGTGATTACCGACACGATCGAATACCGCTTCGCAAAGCTGCCGGACAAGGTGAAGGTTATCTCATCGGCCAAGCTGTTCGCCCGCGCGATTCGCAATATCTACGAGCGCACCAGCGTCAGCCAGTTGTTTCACTCCTAGCCGACAGGTGCGCATCGGCAAGCTCACGGCACGCCCAGACGCCCGGCAATGATCTCTGCCGCGCGTTCGGGCGTGTCGGCCTTGTGGACAAGCCGCAGGGCCTGCGGATCGTCACGCTGCACGGCCTGGCATACCGGCTCCCACCAGTCGCCGAGCAGGACGATGCATTTGCCCGCGACGAGTCCTTTGTTGAGCAGTTCCCACACCTCGGCCAGTTCCGACAGCGTGCCCGTGCCGCCGGGCAGAACCACGTAGCTGTCGCCCAGCGCGATCAGCCTCGCCAGACGCGTCGGCAGATCGCCTGTTCGTATCTCGCGGTCGGTGAACTCGCTGGCACCACCGCGCCCGAACACCTCGCAGGTCACCCCGATCGTGGTGCCCCCTGCTTGCTTCGCGCCGGCCGATGAGGCGGCCATCGTCCCGCCGTACCCGCCGTTGGCCAACACCCAGCCCCGCCGTCCGATCGCCGCGCCCAGCTCGAACGCCTGCTGATAGCGGGGCTCGCCCGGCTGCGGGCGCGAACTGCCGAACACCGTCACGGTCACCGAGGCCATAGGTCACACCCGCTGGGCAGTCAGCAGTCCCTCGCAAAGCTCGCCCCAACACCGTCCGTCAACGGTCAGCTCGGCAGTGACTGGAGCACGCCGCGTCGCATCGACTTCGTCGCCGGCGCGGAGGGCAAAATCCACCCGGTCACGTTCGCCGGGCTGCAGGTACATGCTGTTCTGCATGACCGCCACCTCGAAGCCGTCCGGTATGCGCAGCGACACGTCGATCCTGACCGGCCGGTCGAACGGCGATTCGACCACCACCGACACCCGAAACCGCCGACCGGGAAGGTAGCCCACATGGAACGGATCGATTCGGCACCACCACGCGTCCACCCCCAGCCGGGCGCCGCCGGCCAACGCGCAAATGGCTGCGTCGGCCTCTTCGCCCCACTGGCGGTAGCCCTCCAGGTCGGCTCGCGTCACGTCGAACGGCTCGCCGTGGGCCGGACAGATCATGTTCACCCCGCGATCGATCAGGCGCTGAGCGATCAGGCCGTGACCGTGGCCGGGCACGTACCGGTTGCGCGAGATGATCGGCCCGTTGATCGCGTGCGCCCGATCAGCCGGATGCCAGATGTCGTCGCCGGTGAACGCCATCGTCTTGCCGTCGAGTTGGGCGATCAGCCCCGCGTGCCACCAGGTCTGGCCGGGCATGTGCAGCAGCTCCATCTCGATGCCCTCCCAGGCAAACCGCTCGTCGTCCAGGACGCGGTCGATCGGCAGCGGCGTGGGAATCAGACACGGCAGTCGATAAGCGTGCGGGCGCGTCAACACATCGTGGAGCACGAGGTGGCACCAGATCTGCGATCTCGGCTGCGTGTGATCCTTGCCGAGGGCGTACGCCACTTCAGCCATGCGCAGAATGTGATCGTCGTGGTAGTGGCTCATACTCAGCACGTCGATGTGCTTCAAACCGGCGTCATGGCCGAGCTGTTCGAGCCGCGCCCGGGTTTCCGGCACGTAGCCGAAGTCCCAGACGAACCCTTTGCCGCTGTCGGCGACAATCACATACGTCGTCATGCCAAGATAATGCAGATGATCGGTGATTTGGCGCGCCTCGTCGTAAGGTCGGGGCAGACGGTTCGGTTCGACGGCTTCGATAAAGCGAGCCAGATTCGCGTCCAGCTCGTCCAGCGCCTCCGCCGGCCGATCGATCGCCGGTGCGTGCGCCGGGCAGAGGATATCGGGCCTGAATGGCCGCACCCTCGCCAAAGCGTCGCGCAGCGCCTTCGCCCCCGTGTTGAAATCCATGTAGTCCCAGTGCAAGTCGTGCCAGTTGTGCACCTGGCCCGGACCGGCCATGTTGTCGCCGACGAAGAAAAGCCTCTTGCCGCCGACCTCCACGCCGTAGCCCACGCTGCCTCGCGTGTGACCCGGCAGGGCGAACACACGCACGGTCAGACCGAGAAGATTCAGCTCGTCGCCGCCAGCCACCCCGCGCTCGACGGGCACGTTCTGCCGCAGGGAGAAGAACTCGGATCCGCAGTTATACAGCACATAAGTCCGCGCCGTCTGCCAGAATCGCTCGACGTCGGCGACCAGTTCGCACTCCGCCGACGGGACGACCAGCCGGGCACCGCCGGCTACCATCGCACTGGCTGAAGCGAGCGTGTCACGATGATGATGCGTGGCCAGCACCCACTCGACGCGGCTCACGCCGATCTCGTCGAGTCGTTCGACCCAGGCGCCGCTCGGCGCATCGATGCACAGGCCGACGTCGCCCACGCGAATGACGTATCCGCCCGCCCAGTCGCCGACCCGGAAGCAGTCGTCACACACTCTCACGAATGCCTGATCCATGCGGCGCGACCTCCCTTCGTTGCCGGACACAGGGGTGTTTCCTATAATCGCTTCGCACGTTCGGAGCAACACCATGCGCAAGTCGCTGGGTTTGTTTCTTCCCGACCAAAGCGTCGGCAATGTCAGCGACCTGCACGAACCGACCGTGGCGACCGCCTGCCACCTCAACGCCAGTCGTGGCCGCAATGAGGACGACGTGAAGATCAACCAGGCCCAGCCGGACAATAGGGACTGACGCCATCATGGCCACACCCCAGGACGAACTGTTCATACCCGACGAGCAACGGCCTCGCCGCGGACCCATCGCAGGCGTGGCGCTGGCCGTGCCGGTGGATCGCCTCTACAGCTACACCGTGACGCCGGAGTTGGCGCCGCGCGTTCGGCCGGGCGTGCGGGTTGAGGTGCCCGTCGGCGCCAAGGCGCGGCGCACGGTCGGCTTCTGCATCGACGTGAACGAGGGCGAGTGGTCGACGCGCCTGAGGCCGATCCAGGCCGTGCTCGACGATGAGCCGCTGCTGTCGCCGGCGCTGCTGCAATTGGGGCAGTGGATCGGCCGCTACTACTGCTGCTCGACGGGCCTGGCGCTGGAGGCGATGGTACCCGCGCCGGTCAAACAGCGTGCGGGAATCGTGCGGCGCCGCTATGCACGGCTACCCGACGCGCAGCCGGACACGTCGGAACGCAAGCGCGGACCGAAACAGCAACGAATCGTCGAGGTGCTCCAACGGGCGGCAGCGCCCCTGCCCGTCGACGAGCTTCGCCGGCAGGCCGACTGCACCGACGCCCCCATCCGCACCGCCGCCCAGCGCGGGCTGATCGAGCTGTTCGAGCGCAGCGAGCCGACCGAGACATTGCCCGACGTCGGGCGAATCGTCGATCCCGACTTCCAGCTTAACGCCGATCAGACCCGGGCGGTCGAGCGGGCCCGCGCGGTAATCGCCTCGGGTGCGTTTCGCGCCCTGCTGCTGTTCGGTGTGACCGGCAGCGGCAAGACCGAGGTGTACGTCCACGCCATTCGCACGGTGCTGGCCACCGGCAAACAGGCCGTCCTACTCGTGCCCGAGATCGCCCTGACCACCCAGACCGTCTACCGGCTCGCCAAACGGTTCGAGCGCGTCTGTCTGCTGCACAGCGGACTCACATCCACACAGCGGGCCGCCAGTTGGCGACAGATCGCCGCCGGGCAGATCGGCCTGGTGATCGGCACGCGAAGCGCCGTCTTCGCCCCGTGCAAAAACCTCGGCCTGATCGTCGTCGACGAAGAGCAGGAGCCCAGCTACAAGAACATTCAGGTGCCGCGCTATCACACGCGCGACGTGGCCCTGAAGCGCGGCCAGCTCGAGTCGGTGCCGGTGATCCTCGGATCGGCCACGCCCAGCCTCGAGACGTGGCTGAACGCCGAGCGGGCCGACCACTACGAATGCATCGCCCTGCCGCAGCGGGTCCGCGACCTGCCGCTGCCGCACGTCACGCTGGTCGACATGCGGGTCGAGTCGGCTGCACGCAAGGGCATCCACCTGCTGTCGCGCCAGCTCGAGGCGCAGATCGCCCGGGCGCTCGACGCCAACCAGCAGGTGATTCTGCTGCTGAACCGTCGCGGCTACGCCAACTACCTGTTCTGCCCGAGCTGTCAGGCGGTGATCACCTGCCCGCAGTGCAAGGTGAACATGACGTTCCACAAGACGACCGGCCAGGCGCAGTGTCATCATTGCTCGGCCCATTTCGCCGTGCCCGCGCATTGTCCGCACTGTCGCGGCCGACACAAGCTGGTCCGTTTCGGCATGGGCACGCAGCGCGTCGAGGAGGAGTTTGCGAGCAAGTTCCCGCAGGCCCGCATCGCCCGCGTCGACAGCGACACCATGCAGCGATTGACGCAATATCAGCAGATCATCGGCGACTTCGAGGCCAATCGCATCCACGTCATCATCGGCACGCAGATGATCGCCAAAGGACTCGACTTTCCGTTCGTCTCGCTCGTGGGTGTGGTCAATGCCGACACGGCGCTGGCGATCCCCGACTTTCGTGCAGCCGAGCGGACGTTTCAGCTCATCACGCAGGTGGCCGGCCGCGCCGGGCGGGGCGACGTGCCGGGTGAGGTGATCGTGCAGAGCCTCAACTGCGATCAGCCGTCGGTGCAGGCCGCCATGCGGCAGGACTACCCCCGATTCGCCCGCGAGGAGCTTCTGCTGCGTCGCAAGGTCATGCTGCCGCCGTGGGGACGGCTGACGCGCATCACCTTGTCCGACGCGCGTCAGTCTCGCTGCCGCGAGCAGGCCGGCCTGGTTGCCCAGAACGTTCGCGGGGTGATCGAGCGAACCGACTCGAAAGTTCAGTGCATCGGCCCGCAGACCAGCCCGATCGAACGGCTGCGAAACCAGTATCGCTTCGACGTGCTGCTGCTGGCCCCGTCGGCGCCGGCGATGCAGACGTTGCTGGCCGCCCTTCGCGACGAGAACTTGCTCAGGCCCCGCGTCCGCGGAATCGCCATCGACGTCGACCCCGTGGCGCTGCTTTGAGCAAAGGGGGTAGCATGCGAGCCAAAATCAATAGGCACTTGCTCGGGGGCGTAAACCCGTGACTGACTGGAAGACCACAGGCATCGACAAAGACGCGTTCATGCGCTACGTCGAGCAGCAGATCTACACGCTGCCCGGGGTCGACGACCCTCGCGCATGCTTTACGGTGCTGCTGACCGGCAGCCGTGCCCGAGGGGTCCATGCCGACGCCTCCGACGTGGACATAGACGTGCTCTGTCCCGACGCGGTGTACCGAGCGGTGCACCGTGAGTCGCTCGCAGCCGGCATCATCGAGAGCCCCGACAGCTTCGGGGTCGTAACAGCACCCGAGTGTGGGTGGGAGGCGTACTTCGGCGCGAGCAGGGGACGCCCGCACTTCTCGGTCACGAGCCTGGCAGATGTGCACCGCCACATCGCCACCTGCACCGATCCATGGCTCTGGGTGTGGCTGAACGCCCGGGTGATCGTCGATCCCGACCGGCAATTCCAGCGGATACGTTCGACGTTCGACGGCTACCCCCATGACGTGCTCGTAAAGAAGGTCAAGTATCACTGGCTGCTGGCGGGTTACTGGTCTATCTGCGTCACGCCGCTGCACGACACGAGCGACGACAGTGCCCTGGCTGCGTCGACGGCCATCCTGAACACGGTGACCGAGCTGTTGAAGCTCTGCTTCCTGCTGGACGGCAAGCCGCTGCCATACGCGGGGAAGCTGATGGCGATGGTCGACTCGACGACGCTTGGTCGGCAGTTCAAGCCGATGTTCCAGCGCGGCGTCGATCTCGTTCTCGGCAGAGCCGCACACACGGACAGTTTCTGCGACCGGGTCGCCCGCGCCTTCGCCATGTTCAACGATTCCCAGGGCTGCCAGGAATGTCAGCAATTTGAGGCCGCGTTCTTCGCAAAAATGGCCGAGATAGGCGTTCCGCCGGACTGGCTGAAGGCCGACTTTAAGAACATCGACGACCTGCTACTGGGCAGGCTCGGCCCTGCGCCAGAGTAGCGCGGCGTGGAGCGCGGGTGCCCCACCGCGCCGGGGCAAGGCGTCAGCCGACCGTGGTCCCGTGCTCTGGGACCTGCCGAAAAAGCCCGCGAGAACCGCAGCGAGGCCATCACACATGAGCATCATTCTGCACATCACGAAGCGATCCCAATGGGAGGAGGCACAGAAGGCTGGCCGGTATGAAGCCGAAACACTGCGCTCGCAGGGCTTCATCCACTGCTCCAAGCCCGACCAGGTCGTCGCCGTGGCCAACTTCTTGTTCCGGAATCAGACCGACCTGGTTCTGCTGTGCATCGATCCCGACAAGGTCGTCCCTCAGATCCGCTACGAGAACCTTGAAGGCGGTGAAAAGCTCTTCCCCCATGTCTACGGGCCCCTGAACCTCGATGCCGTGGCCACGGTTTGCAGATTTGAACCAGGCCCTGACGGCACGTTTGCCCTGCCGCAGTCCTTGTCGCATAATGCCGACTGAGTCGCGACGAGCTGGGGTGTCAGCTTATCTCCCGCGCATGCGCGCCCATGGCTATGCGCTGTTGAACTTTCAGTCGAACCTGCGGGAGCACAAGACCCGATGCCTGTCTACATGATCGCCGAAAGCAAAACAAAAGACGCCGAAGCATACGCCCAGTACATCGCGCAGGTGCCTGCGATCATATCGCGGTACGGCGGCCGTTATCTCGTGCGAGGCGGCCGGGTCACGCCCGTGACGGGCGGGTGGACGCCCGAGCGGATGATCGTTCTGGAGTTCCCGTCCCCAGAACACATCACCCGCTGCTTCTCGTCGCCGGAGTACCAAGAAACAGTCCACCTGCACGACGCGGGGGCCGACTTCCGCTCAGTGATTGTGGAGGGATACACGCAGAGCGACGACTGAATGGCGCGCCGAACCATGGCACCCAAGGGATGTTCCAGACCCCGCGGCTGGTGCCCATCTTTGCACCACCGGAGGACACCATGTTCAAGACAGACATAATGAAGCGCGCCCGCGAACGGGCACAGATGTTCAGCGTTCGGAACGTGGTCGTCGCCACCAACACGGGCGCCTCGGTAACGGCGGCGCAGAAGGAATTCGGTCCCGCATACGAATTCTTTGCGGTCGGTAATCCCGTCAGCTCTCACGAAAGGGAGATTTCCCTCCACGACGGGATCAGTCCAGAAAAGAAGGCCGAACTTGAGCGCCGGGGTATATCCGTGGTGCTTTGTGACCAAACATTGTTTCAGGGCGAGCCAAAGTGCGAGGCGGCTCTGACCCAACACAAGACCGTCGCCAGGGCCTACGCCAGGCGATTCTGTCGTGGAGACGAACCGCCTCCGCGCTCAGAGGATCTCGTGCGCATCATGTCCCACGCCCTCAACGAATTCTTTGGCGATGGGCCGAGGGTCTGTATCGAGATCGCGCTGGCCGCAGCAGATTCCGGTCAGCTCCCGCTCGATGCCGATTGCATCGCGATTGCGACGCCATCATCCTATTGTGATCTGCCGGATGCGGCTGTGATACTACGTCCGACCAGCTCTGAAGAGGTGTTCACTATGCAGTTCCGCATCAAGGACTTGCTTCTATGTCGCACAGCTAATGACGTGTGGTTCAGCGATCGCCCGTTGCCATGACCGTGCCGCACATCGGGATGGGAACCATGGACGTACGAGAATATAACCGCCAGGCATGGGACCGGCAGGTCGAGCAGCGAAACCGCTGGACCATTCCCGTGTCGGCCGAACAGGTCGCCGCCGCCAGAGCGGGGCAGTGGGACATCTTTCTCACGCCCACCAGGCCCGTGCCCACAGAGTGGTTCGGCAAGCTCACCGGGGCGAGCGTGCTGTGTCTGGCCTCGGGCGGCGGGCAGCAAGGCCCGATCCTGGCAGCCGCCGGGGCCGACGTGACGGTGCTCGACAACTCGCCGCGCCAACTCGAACAGGATCGCTCGGCAGCCGAGAGCGAAGGCCTCACGCTGCGAACGGTCGAGGGCGACATGCGCGATCTGTCAGCCTTCGGCGACGCGACGTTCGACCTGATCGTGCACCCGGTCTCCAATACGTTCGTGCCCCAGGTCCGACCCGTCTGGCAGGAGGCCTACCGCGTGCTGCGGCCGGCCGGCTCGCTGCTGGCGGGGTTCGACAATCCCGTGGTGCACGTCTTTGACGAAGCCGCCTACGAGCAGGGCGAGCTGCGCGTGGCCCATGCCCTGCCCTACTCGCAGGCCGACGAGCTGTCGCGCGACGAGCTGGCCCGACTCGCAGAACGCGGCGTCCCTCTGGAGTTTGGCCACACACTACAGGATCTGATCGGCGGGCAGATCGACGCGGGGTTCGTCATCGTCGGCTTCTACGAAGATCGCTGCCAGCCGAAGGATCACGATCTCTTGGGCCAATACATGGCCACGTTCATAGCCACACGGGCGCACAAGGCAGACCGCTAGGCAAAGGACGACAGACATGGGACATGCCGGCGACTGGTCCAAGGCCGTCTACGAGAGCAGCATCTCCAGTCGATGCTGGACGTACACCCCCTATGACCAGGGCTGGGATGGCTGCCCCGACTTGCGGACGGACGATGCGTTGCAGCAACTCGTAGCCCAGGAGCGGTCGCTGTCGGGCGTCCCGGCGTGGGCAAGGGCTATCGTGGAAAGGTCGATCAACTTCACCCCTTTCTGCCCTCACGGCGCTTTCCCGCAGTCCTATCTGGAGGTGCTCGACGCTGTGGGCAGGCAGGCTCCTCCAACATTCGTGCACGGCTGCTACACGGCCAATCGCCAGCGGAAGGAGCGCATGCAGGATTACATCTTCTGCCTCGACGCATGGCTGGCAGGAGCAACTCCCGACCAGGCAGCTGCTGAGCTTTGCGGGCGCGGGAACCATCCCCGCCCGGACTGGGGGCAGGTATGCACAGCGCTCTGGGATGTGCTCGGACGTCGTTCGGAACTGAAGGAGCTTCTGGTTCGCAGGACACTGCATCGGCAACGCTGGTGGCTCAAGAGCCTCGTTTGGGACGACGATGCCCGTGATGTCTACTGTCGCGACCAGTTTCTGGGCGACGCCCACTGCACGGGAAATGGTTACGGTCATTACGGTAACCCGGACTACCGCGATCCGTACTTTGCAGAGCTTCACGTGCCACAGGTCGAGCACATGGAAAACCGGCTGTCGGAAATCTGCCCGGACTGGCCATGGTTTCGAAGTTTCATTCATGATTCCTGGCTCTGCGCGCCAAAGGCCTTCCGCTTCCTGGAACGCCTGCTCTGGTGTATCGGCAAGCAAGAGCGCTGTGTCTCTCTGCCAAGTCACCCCCTGGCAGACGGTGACACCGTGCCCCCCTTTCTCCAGTGTCAGGACACGTACCCGCATTCCAGTGAAGCGAAGCGCTGGGTCGGCTCGTTCGTAAGGGGGCTGCGCTCATGGCTCGCCGAACAGCAACCAGACGGGCAAGTCGAGACAGACGTCCATCGCAGATTGCGTGACCGCACGCCGACCAAGTCGTGGCTGGTCGGTCTGTACCTGAAGAAACTGGATTTTCTCAATCCATATGGAGCCGTGCGGTCAATATGAACAGGGAATCGACCCACTGACGAGTCGAGACGCTTCGATGGACTTGGCGCCGTACCTGTCACGTCAGGCCATCGTCAAGGAGCCATCATGTACAGCATCAAACCAGGCAGGGGGCCTTTGCTGCTGGGGGCTATCGGGGGGGTCGTGGTTCTCGCGTTCGGTGTGTTCTTCACGCTCCAAGCCAGGTCGATGGGGGCGCCCGGCTTTTTCGTCGCGTTCGGAGTCCTCTTTGTCTGCGTGGCTGCGGCCGGGGTGGCGTACAATCTGTACAACGCCACGCAGAAACGTCGCATGAGCGCCCTGGACATTACCACCGGCGCCGAGGAGCCCGATCCGATCGCCACGGCATTGGGCCACACCGAGCCCGAGCAGACCAGCACCGACAAGGCTGCCAAACCCCGGCGAGTCGAAGGAGACTTCTGCCCCTATTGCGGCGCCCGCGTGACTGACGAGTTCGACTACTGCCCCAAGTGTGGAAAGGATATCTGAGGCATGAACTGGCGCGCGTGCCTCATCCTTTGCCGATGCAAAGGGTGGGGTAGAGGCAAGCCCAGCCGTTCGGACATCGGGAGAGTGTGATAAGACATGTGCCACAAAATCCGGAAATACTTTGACGACACCATCGTCCCGGCGATTACCGAGAAGTTCCCTAAGGTGGCCGACCAGATGAGTCTCATCGTGCTCGGCTCGCAAGGCCTGGGGACGGCCGACGAGTTCTCAGACCTGGAGGCGGCCGTCTACCTCGATGACCCTCTGTGGCGGGAGCACGGTGGGCACCTGCAACTGCTGCTGAATGAGCGTCTTCGCGCCACGTGCCCGTGCAGGTCGTCCGGATCCGTCATCTCCGTCTGCCCACATTCGTGGCTTCTCGACGGGCACGCGCACGATTTTGCCGAGGGCAAAGACACATTGCCCTGGGAGCAGGTATCCATCGAGGACCTGTTCACGGTCCAGGAGAACCTCATCGTATACGACCCCAAGGGCTTCCTGCACCAACTCAGACAGGCGACGGCGCCCGACCAATGCCCCCAATGGCTGTGGCAGAAGCGGTTGATCCTAACGCTCAAGAAACTTGTTTATGAGGACGCCACCGAACTCGACATGACCGTCAGGAGAAATCGCCGCACCGAAGCCTACATCCTTCTGGGTGAGGTGCTTCGCGATCTGCTGCATGTCGGTTTTCTGATGAACGGGCGATACTACCCCTGGCGGACTCACCTACGTTGGGCCTTTGGCCGGCTGCCTGAATCGGCAACGAATGTCATCGGCTATCTCGACGCTGCTGTCACGGCGTCCGAGTGGCAGGAGAAGTTGCGTGCGGTCAAGCATGCCATCGCCTCGTACAAAGAGCACATCGCGCGCGAGCGAATCATCCCCCAGATCGATATTATGAGTTCAGACCTGAGCGAGGAGCTCGTCTGGGCCGAGCGCCTGAAGGCATGGGAGAACCCGAACTGGCGCGATTGGATCGAGCGCTGCACGGAAAAGGCCGCCAAGGCCGGGCGCCTCGCCCGCGACTTCTGGGTGTGGAGCCTGTGGGGATGGAAATAGAACGCCCGGGTGCCCCATCCTTTGCAGACGCAAAGGGTGGGGTAAAGGCGAGCCCGACCCACTCGATGTCTGCCCGAACCTGTAGCACGTGGCCAATGGAGCATGATATGAACGCCGGAGACAAGGAAATTCTGGACCACTTCGTGCGTACGCGCGAAGCCACACTGAAGCTGTTCGATCGAGTCCCGCCCGACTGGCTCGACCGAACCGCGCCGGGCGAGGACAGGTCGCTTGGCTGGCTCTTCATGCACATCGCCGACGGTCCCGACTGGTGGATGAACCACTGCATGCAGGACTCAAAGGGCTGGCAGTACCCCGGCTATGGCCCCTTCGACAAGGATGCCATCGGCGAAGCGCTCCGCTCGTCGCTGCACCGCCTGACGGAGTTCTTCGAGCGCGACGACGGCGCACCGTTGGGCGCTGCGTTTGAGCTGATACCCGAAAAACGCGAAGGGCAGGGCCGATGGACGGGCCGAAACCGCGTCCTCTACCTGGCCGACCACGAGGTCCATCACAGGGGCAAGATCGTCCTTGCCCTGCGCCAATGGGGCATGAAGCAGATTCCGTTCCTTCCGTTCTGATGGGCCCACGTTCCGAAGCGCAGTGTTGACCGTGCCGCAACGGCCCGCGCTGGCTGGGGCCGTCGACTACGCAATGACGGTAACCCGCTGCGGCCTCGAGACATTTCGCGACACCGACGTGAACTATGGTTGTGAAGCGGTCTTGATTATGTGACGATATATAGGACTGAACGGCGGGCGTATCTAATGAGATAACGATGCTGGGAAACGACAATGAAGACGAAAGACCGCTCGGGTAAAGCGAAGAAGGCGCCTAAGGATGATCGTCGGGCAGAGTCGCTTGAGCCCGAGCAGCAGGCGCGCAAGCTCAAGAACAAGGAGTACCAGCAGGAGCTGGCCAGATTGCAGATCGAGCTGGTGAAGCTCCAGGAGTGGATCAAGCACCAAGGTCTGAAGGTGGTGGTCATCTTCGAAGGCCGTGACGCAGCCGGCAAGGGCGGTGTCATCAAACGAATCACCCAACGTCTGAATCCCCGCGTCTGCCGCGTAGTGGCCCTGGGCACGCCGACCGAGCGCGAGAAGACACAGTGGTACTTCCAGCGCTATGCCGCGCAACTGCCCGCAGCCGGTGAGATGGTGCTCTTCGATCGAAGCTGGTACAACCGCGCCGGGGTGGAGCGGGTGATGGGCTTCTGTACGGAGGAAGAGTATCGTGAATTCCTTCGCTCGTGCCCCGAGTTCGAACGTATGCTCCTGCGCTCCGGTATCATCCTGATCAAGTACTGGTTTTCCGTGTCGGATGACCAGCAGGAACGACGCTTCCAGGCCCGCATCGACGACCCGACCAAGCGGTGGAAGCTCAGCCCCATGGACACCGAGTCGCGCGCACGCTGGATGGAGTACTCCAAGGCCAAAGACGAGATGTTCAAGTACACCGATATCAAACAGGCGCCCTGGTACGTCGTGTCGGCCGACAGCAAGAAACGAGCACGGCTCAACTGCATCGGTCACCTGCTGAGCACGATCCCCTACGAAGACCTGACGCCCGAACCCATCAAGCTCCCGCCCCGCCAGGAGGACAAGGGCTACGTCAGGCCGCCGATGACCGATCAAACCTTCGTGCCCGAGGTCTATTGAGAGAGGGCGCGCAAGCCCAACCGTCGAACGAAGCATCAACACCGCCCGGCGCAGGGTTGGGGGCAGCGCCCGGCATCAGTCGTCGGCGGCAATCCACGCCTCGTTACACGTGATGTGGCCGATCCTGCGGCGATCGTGCGAGTAAAGGATGTGAATCAGGCCGTCGGGCGTCTGAACGGCGGCGGGGTAGCTGTATTTGAGTTCGCCGTCGACGAGCACGCGGCGGTGCGGCCACGTGCGGCCGTCGTCGGCAGACAGTGCGATCGACAGGCGACGTCGCTGGGTGGCGCTGTCGTTAAAGACCAGGGCCAGATTGCCGCCGGCTAGGCGAAGCAGTTGCGCCGGGGTGCCGGGGTTGACGAAGCCGCCGTCGGCCGGCTCGGCCCAGGTCTGACCGTGATCGGTCGAGGCGCTGACCCACAGCCAGCCGCCCCCGCCGTTGCGCATGACGGCCAGCAGGCGACCGTCGCCCGTGGTCACGACCGACGGCTGGATCGTCGCGTGCGGCAGCGGGCTGGAAAGCGCGCTGCGCAGTGTCCATTCAACGCCGTCATCCGACACGAAGAAGAGCGAGCGCAAACGCAGGTCGTCATAGGCGGGCAGCAGTAATGTCCCGTCGTCCAAACGGAGTGGTGGGAATCGCACGTTCGAGCCGAGCGGGCCTTCGACGGCTACCGGATCGGACCATGTGTTCCCGCGGTCGCTCGACCGCTGCACCTCGATGTGGGCCGTCGCCCATCCCAGCGGCACGACAGCCTGAAACAACCAGACCCGATCGTCTTCGTGGTAAAGCACGGGGTTGCCGTCGCCGACAAGACGAGCGATGTGTAGTTGCGGTGCTTGCCAGGTTGTCGCCCCGGCCGGTCGGCGAGCGGTGTAGATGGCCGAGCCCATCAGTTCGGTAGGACCGGAGTACGCGTACCAGGCGGCCAGCAGCGCACCGTCGTCGAAGGCGATGATCGTCGGCGCGTGCGAGCCGATCTTTCCGGGAATTTCGTCGAAGAGCGCGTGCGTGCGGAAGACTCGATCGCCGTCGACGTCGATATCGGTCGGATCGCCGTCGACGTTAAAGCCCAGCGCTTCGCCGTTGGGCGGCTGAAACCACGCCAGGGCGTCGCAGCCGACCAGTGCCGCCGTCGACACGACTAGAAGCAAACACCGCGATGCGAATCGACGATACGTCACCCGCGCCCGCCCGTGCGATAGACCAAGACCGCGCCGGAAGTCACCCTACCGGCAGAATCGTAGGGCACGGGCGAGCGGTGTCAACATCTGCCGATCCTGTTTGACAGGGGCGACGCGACCAGATGCCCCTTCAAGCGGCTTCGGCGCGATCGCTCACGCCGAACGCAGCGGGGGCGTGGTCTTATCAGGACCTCGCGTGGTATGCACTGTACAGAGGGCGGGTCCCGCCCACGAAGTCAACTATGGTCTTGCGGCCACGCCGGAGGCGTGCGCGCCCCAGCTCGTTCAGTCCGTCCAGCGCCGTCGGCGACGAGGGGCGGAAAGCAGCATAACCGTCAAGCCGGCAAAGCCCAGCAGCGGCACTTCGGCGCCGAGGCTGGCGCAGCGGCCGCCCGTTCCGACCAACTCGATGCTCTCGTCGGGTTCCTGGCCCGAGACCGATTCGGTCTCGAAGACCCCCACGTTGGCCAGCGCCCGGGCGGCCTGTATCGCCAGCGCCAGGTTCTGACCGGCCGCTCCGCCGACAACCTCGTCCACCACGTCGGCCAACGCATCCGGGGGTATACCGATCGCGGCGGCTGCACCGACCCCCTCACCGGTATTGGCCAGATCCAACTCGATCGACCCTGTCAGCGAAAACTCCTCGCCTACGGTGGCGGTGTACGAGTATCGCAGGATGACCTCAGGGATCACCAGGATCACAATCCGCCCGAACTCGTCGCTGGGATCGACCTCGATCACCGCCACGGGCACACGGGCCAGCGAGCCCTGGGCGTCCGTGCTTGCCTGTCCGTCGGCCGTGCCGGCGAGGTCCAGCCACGTGGAGAACACCTCGGTGGCCGCGCCTGAACGCTGCTGTTGGACGGTCAGTTGCAGTCTGACCTGGGTTCCGTCCCAATCCAGATTCTCAGCCTGTGCGAAGATCGCCAGCACGCCCTTGACCAGGAACCGCCCGTTGAAGGTGGGCTCGCTGCCGGCCGGCTCGCCGACTTCCACGGCCAGGTGCCGGATCGTCCGCGTCTCGGCGGCGGTGGCTGCCCCTACGTATGCGATTTCGCCCTCGTGGGTGTAGACCGCCCCGTCGGCCCCGAAATCGATCGGCTCGACGCCGGCAGGCGTCCGCGGATCATTGAACACGGCGTGCGTCCGCCCGCCGCCCACCGGATCGCCCACGGTCGATTCGGTGATCACCTGGGCCATGGCTGCCATCGGAAGCTGGTTGGTGGTCTCGGGGAAGCCTTCCTGGGCGAAGTCCGACTCGGCCCCGGGGGCCAGTTCAACCACCTCGCTCTCCACTGTGGCGGTCAAATCCAGCAGCTCGCCGTGGCCCGCTGAGGCCCACACGCCCATCACAGACACCAGCACCAGCACGCTCGTCCGTCGCGATGTCATGATCGTTTCCCTCGTATCAGGCCCGCACCGACCGATAGTGTAGACTGCCCTGTCCCGCCCGTCGAGAAGTTGGCCGCACCCCCGTCCCACAGTGCTGCCGGACCGCCCAACGCCCGTGCCACCCGGTCTGGTCGCTAGCCAACGTCATTGCTGATCGTGCCACCATGCCCGGCCCGCTATTACGCGGCGCAATTTTCGGCTCGTCCACATAAACAGGATAACCCAAAGACGTCTGATTGTCATAGCCGATTCTTTTCGATAGATTGAGTCGTGCAAGGCCACACCTCGCGTTCTGGGGAGCCGGTTCATGACTGTCGAGATCGGAAGGCGAGTGCGCGAGTTGCGCCAGCGGCGAGGCCTGACCCAGGCCAAGCTGGCTCGTGGAGCGGGGCTGAACCAGGGGTTCATCTCCGAGATCGAGCGAGGTCACCGGAGCCCTTCGCATGCCAGTCTGCATGCGCTGGCGTCGGCGTTGCAGGTGGCGCCGGCGGCGCTGCTGAGCGGCAGTTACCGTCCGCTGAATGAGTTGCCGGTGTACGATGCGATACCCATCGACGGGCGGCCTGGAGGGCGCCCGGTCGTTGAGACCTATCCGGTCCCGACGCACCTGTGGCGGGAGGATCGGTACGTCTTACGCGTGTCGGCCGACAGCTTTGAGCCGACGCTCAAGCCGGACGACCTGGTCCTGATGCAGTCTCGTCCGAGCGTGGATCCGCGCTACGTCCAGGGCAGGATCTGCGTGTGCGTCCTGAACGGCACGGCGATGCTCAAGCGCGTGTCAGTCGAGCCGCGGGGCGACAGGCAGGTCGTGGTCCTGCGGGACGACAGCATGGCCGAGCCCCCGATCACGGTCGACGATCGCAGCGAATTCCGCATTCAGGCGGTGGCGGTGCACCTGATCGGGCGAACGCTGTAACCCAGTGAGCACCGTTTCCGGAAGTCTGAGACCACCTCTAGGTTTTGAGCATTGCTGTGCTTCGTCTCAGCTTCTCCTTGAACTGGCCTTCCCTGAAGGCCTTGTGCCAGTTCTTGACAATGAAATAGCCGACCGAGCCGATCACGTCGTTGCGCCAGTGGCGGTACCACTTGCGCCAACGGCT
>DATKUK010000079.1:0-6568 GCA_035530655.1 Phycisphaerae bacterium | reverse complement strand
ACGGCGACGTCCGGATCGTGTAGAATGCTTCACTTGAAAGGCCTCCTTGCCGGCGGGTGTTGTTCTCTATCAAACTACAGTATACCGCCGCTTGAAGGCCTTTTCCTGTGCGAAACGCGATCGGAGATCGCTTATTCTGGGACTAACCCGCGCCTTCGCATAGAATCCCGTCTCGTCCGTCATTCAGGGAGGTGATCTCGTGGCCGACAGGAAGCTCGTTAAGCTTGCCGACCTACCCGCCGAGAAGGTGCCCGCCGCCTTCAGGGCCGAAAGCTACTTCGACTTCGACGCCCACCCTTTCGCGCACAGCGCCCTGTTCGACCAAACCAGGAACCTCATCGACGTACTCGCCTCGATCGAACGCTATGCCGTCGGCTGGCTTAAACGCATCATCGACGCCCGCCTGACCGACACCGACTCCGATCGCCACATCCACCGCGACGTGCTGCCAAGCGGCATCGCTTATGGCCGCTTTGAAGCCGTCGTCGAACGCGGCGCCGTCTTCGACCCGGCCACGGTCATCGGGCACACGCAGGACCGCAACCGCATCTACGTCGCCGCCGGCGCCTCCGTTGTCGGCGTGAACCTCTGGCCCGCCAGCGGCGACATCTACATCGGCCCCGGCACGGTCGTCGAGCCCGGCGCGGGGATCAAGGGCCCGACCATCATTGGCTGCAACAATGAGATCCGGCAGGGCACGTACTTCCGAGGAAGCGTCATCGTCGGCGACGACGGCGTTTTCCGCGGCGAGATCAAGAACACTGTCATGATGAACGGCGCCAACTTTCCGCATCCCGGTTACGTCGGCGACAGCCTTTGCGGCTACAACACCCACTTCGGCAACCAGGCCGGCACGGCCAACCTTGGCCTGTTCTATGCCCTGGGGCGCAAGATCAACGTCACCATCGAGCTGGACGGCGTGGTGTACGACCTCGGCCGACCCAAGATCGGCGTCATTCTGGGCGACTTCACCCAGGTCGGCTGCAACACCGTGACCGCACCGGGCGGCTTTCTAGGCCCGCATTCGGTCGTCTACGCCCTCACGTCGTTGCCGAAGGGCGTCAACCCCTCCGACATGCTGATCAAGTACAAGCCCACGCTCGAATGTGTCCCGTTCGACCGAACCTTCAAGAGTCAACAGACATGAGCAAGCCGCCCGCGGCCCGCCAGCATCCCGACGCTGATGGCGAAGCCCCTATCGGCTTCCAGACGCTCTCCTGGTGGCGCGACGCCCTGGCCGCACGCTCCGAGCCCTTGCAGGCCCGACTCGTCGCCCTCTACGGGTCCGACGAGAAGCAGCTCGTCGATCGGCACGAGGCGCTAAGACAGTTGCTTGACGGATTCGCCCAACGTTACGGCGACGCTCAGCCGATCGCCGTCGCCCGCGCGCCGGGGCGACTGAACACCATCGGCCGGCACGTCGACCACCGCGGCGGCTACGTCAACCCCGTGGGCCTCCAGTACGACACACTCATGGCTTTCGCCCGTCGCGACGATGACCAGATCTGTGCCGACGACGTTCATCCCGATTTCCAGCCCCGCCAGCTCCGCATCGCCGACCTGCTGTCCGAGACCCCCGTTGTCGACATCCCCTCCTGGCTGGCATGGACCCAGCAGCTCGCCGACCGCCGCGCCGCAGACGGCACGCGGACCGACTGGGTCCACAAGCTGGCTGCCGCAGCCGTTTACCTTCAGCACATGTATTGCCCCGACCGCGCGCTCTGCGGGTTCGACGGGCTGATCGCCGGCGCGGTGCCCCGGGCCATGGGACTGAGTAGTTCGTCCTGTATTGTTGTCGTCAGCATCGAAGCCATGCTCGCCGTCAATGATCTCGACCTGCCCGACGACGAGTACGCACAACGTTGCGGCGTGGCCGAGTGGTACGTCGGTACGCGCGGCGGTTGCGGCGATCACGCCGCCATCAAGTTCGGCCGTCGCGACCGCATCACGCACGTCCGCACCGAACCCACGCTGCATATCGCCGGATACATGCCCTGCCCGGCTGGCTACCAACTTCTGGTCTTTGACTCGCGAATCGTGGCCGACAAGACCGGCGCCGCGGGCCAGCAGTTCAACGAGAAAACCGCCACCTACGCTCTGGGCGAGTTCTACGTCCGCCGGTGGCTGGCCTACACGCACCACGCCCTGTACGAGCAGCTTACGCATGAACGAGCCGATCGGCCCGTGGATCGGCAGATCTACCTCGGCGACCTCGTCGAACATCTGGACGAACCCGCCCTGTTCGATCTCTTACAGCAACTGCCCCGGCGCAGGACTCGCCACGATCTCCGGCGCGATTGGCCCGACCAGCGCGATCTGGTCGAGAGCTTCTTCGCCACCCACCGGGAGCCGGACAGCTACGCCATCCGCGACGTGATCACCTTCGGTCTGAGCGAGTGTGCCCGTTCCGATCGCCTGCCCGACGTTCTGCACAACGACGATGCGGCTGCCTACGGACGCCTGATGAACATCTCCCAGGACGGCGATCGCGTTGCCAACATTGACCAGGAAGCCTCCGCGCGCAAATGGTCGATCGATCCGTCGGTCCCGCTCTACGAACACACTGGCGATTACAGTTGCAGCCTCGACCCCCTTGATGAGATGGTCGACATCGCCATGGAGTCTGGTGCCCTGGGCGCCCAGGTGTGCGGCGCAGGACTGGGCGGCAGCGTTATGGCCTTGGTGCACGACGAGCAAGTCAGCCATCTGATCGAGCAGATGACGCGGCGATACTACCATCCCACCAATCGCCAGCCGCGCTGTCTGCCCGTGCATAGTTCGGCCGGCGCGGGCCTGATCTGATCGCGCGACGTCAATCCGTTCTGCTTTACCCCGATCCGAGATACGCCAACCCCCAGCCGCACAAACATGACTCCCTTTGGGCCGCCCACTTATTCGCGATCTATTTCAGCCGGCTTCCAGATCGAACTCCTGCATGTCAAACCAAAAGCCCAGTCCCGTCAATGAGTCGATCTCCGCCTGCACCAGCGTGACGTGTCCCTCCTCGATCTCGACGAAGCGGGCGAACAGCTCCTGGCCCGCCGCGGGCAACTCGGCGACCATCCTCCTGTAGAACCCGCTGGTCTCCAACTCCACGTCCAGCGCCTTGCGAAGCAGCGCTGCCTCGGCGTCCTGATCTTCAGAAGGCATGCGGCCCTGCACGTCGGCGATGCCCCGATCGATCACCTCCTTCGGCGGGATGGCCGTCGCCAGCCTGCCTACCGCGATCTTGCCCGTTTCCTGCCAGCCCTTCAGTACCTGGTGCAGGTAGTCCACGTGTCGCTGCTCTTCCTCGGCCAGGACGGCGAACACTCGCTGCCCCTCCGGGTGTTTCACCTGCTCCCGCGCGTCGCCGTACACGTCACGAACGCGCGTCTCGTACTCGATCGCCGTGGCGATCGCCTGTTCGATCGTCATCACGGGCTCTCCTGTCTGGCCCCAAGTACCGCTTCGACCCGAATCGCCCACCCCACGTGCACCGACTATCCTAGCATTTTGCCGGCGAAAGTGCACCCTTCAAAGCCCCCACGCCGCGTTCGATCGACCACCATGGTCAGCAACACCTACAGTTGCCCTCGTCTCCCTTGCTGTCCGCCGCTACCTCCGGGCCGTACGGAAACAGCCCGTAGTGCACAGACCGATCGCCGTCGACCTCGAAATGCGGAGCCAGCCGCGTCTCGGACACCATCGCAGCCGTGTTCCCACAGACCAGCATCGGCTTACCGGCGACAAACTCGTGGTGATCGTCCAGCACGAACGCATGCGGCGCATGGGCAATCGTGCCCAGATAACGCGCCACCTGCCCGTAGTTCTCGCGCTCATCCTCCAGCGACGCCAGCTTGAACGCCCGCACCGTCATCGAGCAGAATCGCGCCGCCCCCACCCTCGCGGCGATGTCCGCGTCGTTGATGGCGATGGCACGCGTGCTCACCACCCGGTAGTCCGGCACGCCCAGTCGCACCAGCACCCGCCGAAAATCCTGCTGATACATCGCCCCCGCCAGACACTCGCCCACCAGCACCGGATCGTCCAGCCACGCCGCCGGTAATCGGCGGTCGGCGAACATATCCGAGAAATACAACTCCCCGCCGGGTCTGAGCACGCGGAAGATCTCCGCGAACACACGCTCCTTATCCGGCGCAAGATTGATCACGCAGTTCGAGATCACCACGTCAACCGACTCGTCCTCGATACCCAGCGCCGCGAGGTCCTCCATGTACCCGTGCAGGAACGTCGTGTTCGGACGGTCGTAACCGAATCGTTGCGCATGTGTCTGGCCATGCCGCTGTGCGACCGCCAACTGCGCCTCGGTCATGTCCACGCCGATCACGCGGCCGCTCTCGCCTACCAGCTTCGAGCAGATGTACGTATCGCGCCCCGTGCCGCAGCCCAGATCGAGCACCGTACAGCCCTCGATTGCCGGCGGGATGGGCGAACCGCATCCGTAAAACTTTGCCACAATCTCCGGCTCGATCTGCCGAAGGACCGCCCGAAGGTGGGCCGGCATGCTGTCAGCCGAGCAGCACGCCCCGGTCTTTAGATCCCTACTGTCGGACAGCACCTTACCGTAATAGTCGCGAACCTGCTCGTGCATCCGCGTGGTCATGGTCATGAATCGTGTCTCCGGTCAGACCGTCCCGACGAACAATCCGCCGTTTGCGTTTCATCCGCGCCGATCGTGAGTTTCGTCGTCTGCTCTGCCGACTGCCAATTTTACACCCTCCACCGCCCTGCTTCCACGCGTCGTTGCAGACCTACATAGCGCGGCAGCCACCCGCCTGCGGCATCCGAACACCTGCATCCTCGTTTAGCGGCGACCCGAAAGGGAGCGCGCAAACCCGTCAAACAGGGCAAATCCCACGCCTCCTGCACCGTCTGCGCGCCAACGTCCTCGTTTAGCGGCGACCCAAAGGGGGGGCGCAGTCGCCCTCAACTCACCCACCTCTCGCCGCCGCCAGGCGCGCTGCGGCGAACGGCCAGTTCGCCAGCTTCATAAACGCATCGACCCAGTCGGCCCGGCGATTCTGGTACTTCAGGTAGTACCCGTGCTCCCACACGTCGCAGACCAAAAGCGGCGCCGCGCCCCACACGGTCAGGTTCTGATGCTTCTCCGCCTGGAGCACCATCAGCTTGCCGCTGATCGGCTCGTAGGCCAGCACGCCCCACCCGCTGCCCTCGACCGCCTTGGTGGCTGCGGCAAACTGCGCCTGACACGCCTCGACCGAGCCGAACTCGTCGGTCATCGCCTTGGCCAGCATCTCGGGCACCTTCGCCCCGCCCGGCGTCATCGACCGCCAGAACAAACAGTGCAGCACGTGCCCGCTGCCGTGGAACGCCAGCGCCCGACACAGCGCCGCGATCCGATCGTAGTCGCCAGCCTTGCGGGCAGCCGCCAGCGCGTCCAGCGTGTCGTTCGCCCCGCGGACGTAGCCGGCATGATGCTTTCCGTGGTGTAGCGTCAGCGTCGTCTTGTCGTACAGCGGCTCGAGTGCGTCGGTCGGATAGGGCAGATCGGGCAGCTTGTACTTGCCGCCTTCAAATGCCATGCCCAGATTCGCCGTCGCCGTCGGCGCTTCAGCCCGCGCACTGCCGACGCCCACCTTCGTTGTGGCCAGCACCGCAGCCGCACCGGCCAACTTGAGAGTATCTCGTCTTGTAAGCTCAGCAATCATGACTCGGCTTCCTTTCGAAAGACTCGACGACGTGAATCGTGTCGCACCGTCCACGCAACGGTGCGTCGGTCGGATGATCCCTGAAAACTCTCGTCTGTCGGCCCGACAGGCAAGCAATCGCCATCATACACGCCACCCACCCCCCCGCAAGACGCCCCACCTCGCCATCCGACCCAACGTCGCCCAACACGCTTGGCATATCCCGTCCGGCGGCGGCCCGCAGTGCGGCGAGCCGGCGGGTCGCGCCCCCCACAGGGATGCCCCCCGTGGCAGGGTCGGAAACGGTTCCCTAGCCTGCTTATTGCACCATGAGCTATGAGCTTCGCGTTTTGGGATGATCGCGGACCGTCTGCGGCTTGGCGACGGGGCGGGGCCGGTTGAGGGCAGAACTCCCCCTTTCCCCCGCGACCGATTCGGGTTGTCCGCGGGTCAGATGGGCACCAGCCGTGCCACGACGCGAGTGAAGAGCTGCCAGTAGGGATAGTAGCTGGACAGGTGCAGCACCACACGACGTACCGAAACCGTGACGCGAGTCGCGACCTTCGGCAACTTGACGCGAAGGGTACCGACCCGGGCTTGGGCCAGTTGCGTACCCTTCAGGACCGCACGTCGCAGATGCTCCAGCAGCACATAGGCAGCCGAGGCCAGCAGCAGGCGAAACGGGTTGGTCAGGACTTGTGGTCCGCCTGCGGCGGAGTTCGGTCGGCGAAGAGCCCCAGTTGCTGTTCCTTGATGCGGTTCTCGAAACGGCACAGCGTGGCGGGTGAGGCCAGCGGCCTGTCCGGATCGGGACGCTGTTCCGCCAGCACCTGAAAGAGCGGTTCGTCCCGCAGGCTCTGATGATCGTTGAGGTCTTCGTAGCCCAGCCCAATCCCGAAAACACGCTGAGTGAGCAT
>DATKUK010000078.1:0-35722 GCA_035530655.1 Phycisphaerae bacterium | reverse complement strand
ATTTTGGCTTTGGCAAAAAGACCGTGGCAGAAGGGAGCGTTTCGATGAAGATGGCCAGGGAGGGCCGTCTCCGCAGACTTCATCGTCGAGATGGGCCTGGTCATAGCAGCGAACGATCACATCTTCGGCAGATGATGCCGGATCTGCCGCACAAGACGCTGCTGGTGGAGTCTACGCGGCAGAGGATTGAGCGTGTCGGACAACACTGGCACGCGTATCTTTGGCCGATGAATCGCCGCAGCAAGCGCCCGCTGCACCTACGCTTGATCGTACTGAAACGCTCAGGACGTCGGGTGTACCTGTTGACCAATGTGATGGGGTCCCAGCGTCTCTCGCGGCGGATGGCCTCGCAGTTCTATGCCGCCCGTTGGGGCGTAGAGGTCGGATACCGCAGCCTCAAGCAGACGTTGGACCGTCGCAAGGTATTGGCCCGGACGCCGGAGGCGGGGGCGATGGAGTTGGCCGGAGGCGTCCCGGCTTTGGCCTTGTTGATGTTGCAGGGGGCTGTGGCTCTGGGCGCCCGGGTCAAGGAATGGAGTGTGGCCGCAGCGTTGAGGATCCTTCGCCAAGCCACCGAATCGTTGCGGTCGCGTCGCCCGTTCCCCAAGTTCCTCAGGCTTCTGCGATCCGCCGTCCAAGACACATATGTGCGACACCGTTCCAAGCGGGCCCGAGACTGGCCACACAAGAAGAACGAACCGCCACCTCAACCCCCCAAATTGCGCAGGCCTACAAGTAATGAAAAACCCCGAATAGAAGCCTTCTACCATGAAAAAACACTCGCTCTTCGTTAACGGCGTTGCATGCCACCCGTCACGGTGGGCTAGCCGCCCTGGAGGATGGTTGCCCGTTCAATGACGATCAATTCTGTAGGGGTCTCGCCGTCCACGGAAGCGCCCGCGATGTAATCGACCCTGTCGAGGCCCTGGATGACGCGCCCGAAGACGGTGTAGCCGGGCTGCGACGGCGGGTCGTAATTGAGGAAGTCGTTGTCCTCGACGTTGATGTAGAACTGCGAGGTGGCGCTGTCGGGACTGGCAGAGCGGGCCATGGCGACGGTACCTCGATCATTGGTCAGCCCGTTGTCGGCCTCACTGACGATCGCGTCGCGCGTCTCCTTCGCACCGGTGTTGGGATTGCTGAGAAATGCCTCGGTGAAGCCGCCGCCCTGGATGACGGCGGGGCTGGTGGCGATGCGGTGGAAGATGGTCGCGCCGAGCCCGTCGCGGCCGTCGTAGAAGCCGTCCTCGACGTACTGGAGGAAGTTGTCGACCGTGATGGGGGCGGCGTCGGCGTCTAATTCCATCACGATATCACCAAAATTGGTCTCCATCAGCACTTGGGGCTGCTCTTGGGGTTCGTCAGGTGGCGGCTCGGGCTCCTCGACACCATCGAGGCTGAGCAGAAACTCGATCAGCAGCTCGTCCGCGATGCCGAGTTCGCGGAGTCGCTCGGCTCGCTCCTCGTCGGTGAGGCTCTCGTCTGCCAGCAGGGCGCCAAGTTCATCGAGGCTAACGGGCAGCAAGTTGGGCAGAGGCGGCGTGCCGCAGCCGCCCACGGTGCCGACGAGCAGTCCGGCGGCCATGACGGCCACACACAACGCCCCGATCATGAGGTGTCCGCAACCGACCACACTGGCTGAGCAACGCATTCGGTATCTCCGCCGGCTGAGCACCCAGCAGCCGATATCTCTGCCACTACAGTACTTACTGGCCAAGCGGGAAGCAAGGCCGGTCCGCCGCGGCCACGGACTGCGCAGGCGACACAACGGTATGCTTGCACCGCAACTGACAGTAAGATGACCGCCGGCAATGGGTTTGACGTGTTGAATACGCCTCGCGTTGACATGAGGTGCCGGCGATGGCAGCGGCAGAGGGTGCCGTCGGGAGCGAGTTGGAGGCGGTCGAGCAGCTTGGGAAGGCGCAGCAGCGTCTGCTGACCGAGATCCACAAGGCGGTTATCGGACAGGACGACGTCATCGAAGAGTTGCTGATTGCGCTGTTCTGCCAGGGACACTGCCTGCTGGTGGGGGTGCCCGGGCTGGCCAAGACGCTGCTGGTGCGGACGGTGGCATCGGTGCTGCGGCTGTCGTTCAACCGCATCCAGTTCACGCCCGACCTGATGCCGTCAGACGTGACCGGCACGGACATCATCGATCAGGAGCCGGGCGGCGCGCGGGCGTTCCGGTTCGTGCGGGGTCCGGTGTTTGCCAACATGATTCTGGCCGACGAGATCAATCGCACGCCGCCCAAGACGCAGGCTGCGCTGCTGCAGGCGATGCAGGAGTATCAGGTAACCGCGGGCGGGCAGACGCACGAGCTGGACCGCCCGTTCTTCGTGCTGGCCACGCAGAATCCGATCGAGCAGGAGGGCACGTATCCGCTTCCCGAGGCGCAGCTCGACCGCTTCATGTTCATGGTGAACGTGGGATATCCCTCGGCGGCTGAGGAACGGCAGATCGTCAAAGCCACGACGGGCGAGGCGGCGGGCGAGCCCGAGCCGGTGCTGGACAAAACGCAGATTCTGGCCCTTCAGCGCATCGTGCGGCGGATGGCGGTGTCGGATCACGTGGTGGAGTATGCGGTTCGGCTGGCGCGGGCGACGCGGCCGGGGCAGGGCCAAGTGCCATCGTTTGTTGACGATTGGTTGACGTGGGGCGCCGGGCCACGGGCGGCGCAGTATCTCGTGTTGGGCGCCAAGGCCCGGGCGATTCTGCATGGGCGCTACAACGTGAGCTGCGACGACGTGCGGGCGGTGGCGCCGTCGGTTATGCGACATCGCTTGTTTACCAACTTCAACGCCGACGCGGAAGGCATCAAGCCCGATGCGGTGGTCCTGCGTCTGCTGGAGGCGGTGGCCGAGCCGTCGGCTGAGGACTACGCACGCCGTCGGCGCTAAGCGGCGCGAGCGGCTGTGGGTTGGGCGTTGCCCAAGGGACTTGCGGTGGCGTATGATCTCGTTTGAGCGATTCGAGCAGACTCGGGAGTGACGTGATGGCGATACAGTTTCCGTGCCCCGCCTGCCGACAGCCGATTGAGGTCGACGACGAGCTGGCCGGCAGCCAGGTGACCTGTCCGTACTGCGACAAGGTGGTCGCTGCGCCGGTTGAATCGGCTTTGTGCCCGCCCGGCGAGGCGCGTCCAGCGGGCGAGCCGCCCCGGCCGCCGGCTTTGACCGAACCGACGCCCGTGGCAGGTGAGTTGGCAGCCAACCCGTGGGGGCGATGGAGCCTGATATGTGGTGTGGGGGCGATCATTGTCATGCTTGTATTGATGTGCGCGGGGATCATGCGTCTGCGGCCAGTGATGGAAGAGATGAAAAAGTCGGAATCGAGCCCGGAGTCGGTCCAGCGCGAAATGGAGCGTATCGTCAAGACCGAGATGGAAAACAGCCCGGCCATTCTCGTTGGCAGCGTCGTGTTGTTGGCGTTGGCGCTGGTGGGAACGGGCTTGTCGATTGTTGGGCTGACGCGGCCCAACGCACGAAAGGGACAGGCCACGGCCGGCCTGATTATCTGTGGCAGCTTTCTGTTATGTCAGTGTCTGGGTATGCTGATGCAGGGGATGCCGGCAGTGGGGGGGTAGCCGTCCGACGTATTGGACACTTGGGACGTGCGCGAGGGTGCGCATCCGGGCGACGACGGGCAGATAGACGGGACAGGAATTCACAGCCCTCCCGAAACCGTTCGCGCAGGGACCCCTACATGGGCCAGCCAACCACCATCCAGCACAGTATCACGTACTTCGCCGTCCGACGGATCCGAGGATCTGTCTACGACCCACTTGCTCCCAGAACTTCTGCCATACCCAAGCCGGAATCACCCCACTCAGGAAACCAGACCAATCTCGACGATGAAGTCTGCGCAAGCGGCCCTCCCCGGCCATCTTCATCGAAACGCGCCCTTCTGCCACGGCCTATTCTTGTCAAAGCCAGAATCTGCAAAATGGAGCGTTTCTCATTGCCCACAATGATCTACGAGTAAAAGATCGTTAACGGCGCGGCGTGCCACTCGTCTCATCGTGTGCCTCACCTTTGAAAGGGCGGGCCACCCGTCACCCGTCGATATTGGATGCGTGCGCCTCGTCCATGAATTTCGGTTATGCTTTTTTGCCTGGCAATCGAGCGAGGGTGAGATGTGCGTTAATTGGCCGGTCATCGAGGCCGCGGGAGATGAGGTGGCGTCGCGGCGTGCGGCCCAGCGCCTGTGGTCGATCATGCGCACGAGCCCGCCCGAGACGGGCCGAAGCGACATCTACCGACTCGTCGACGCGCACCTGCAACCCAAAGCCAGCGCCCGGCGAAGCCCGATCGTGGATGTGCTGCTGGGCGCCTCGCCGGTCGAGCACACCCCGCGTGCGCTGATCCGCCACGATGTGGACAGTTGGCGCGGCATGGAGCAATGGCAGCAGTGCGAAGAGAAGACGGGTCTTACCGGTGTGTATCTGCTCCGCGCGCCGGTGCCGGAAAGCGCGCGGCTGGACGACGGCTCGACGGCAAGCTACCCCACGGCCCCACCGGATTACGACGTGGAGGATGCAGCGGTGCGCGAGTGGGCGTCAGCCGCTCTGGCGCGCGGCTGCCAAGTCGGTCTGCACTACGGCTCGGCCAGGCCGCAAATCGTCCGCGCCGAGAGCCGACGGCTGCGGGACGCGCTGGGGCTGACCGGCCCGCTGCCGGCCAGCGCGCATTGGCTGCAGTCCAGTGGTCTGACGCTTTGCACGCTGGACGAGTTGGGGTTCGGCTGGGACTTTTCGTTGATGGACTTTCTCTCGTATGCGGTCGAGCCGATCCCGCCGGATCAACCGCGACATCCGGGCTTTCTCACCGGCACGACGCATCCCCATCTGCTTTGGGATTCGCAGCGTGAAGATTGGTTGAACCTGCTGGCCGTGCCCGGAGGATTGGAGGAGGTGTTCGTAGCTGGCGAGTGCCCTACCCCGCCGACGCTGGAAGATATCGACGCGTATATTGAGCACTTCCGCCGACATCACGGCGTGATCGTGCTGCTGTGGCACAGCCATCGCTTCGATTTGCTCGAACATCTCGAACGACTGGTGGATCGCTTACGAGGGCGCGACTTCACATTCGTGACGGCGGCGGATCTGAGCCTGCCGATCACACGTGCGCCCGACAGTGTCTTCGACCCGCGAGCCTGATACCTGGCAGGTGGCACGCCCGCTCCTATTATACGCTTGCGTGTGTCTCATAACCGAGCGTCGCTTGCTATAGCGCAAGCAACGAGGCGTTCGGACCGTTGTCGATCCGAACGCCTCGCGATCTCGCTTGCCGCAGACGCCTTGCCTATGGCTTGGTCGGCGCCCGGCGGCCGATGTTGTCCTTGACGACGATGTAGTCGGCCGTCGTCACGCGCCCGCCGCCGTTAAGGTCGCGGCGGTCGTCCGTAAAGACGCCGATCGATCCCTTCACGCAAGTGTAATCCGCAGTAGTCACCCGGCCGCTGTCATCGCAGTCACCGATCAGCGTGCAGACGTCATGGGTGAAGGCCACGACGTCGAACGACGCGTCCGGCGTGATGCGATACCAGGTCAGATCGGTCAGGACCGTACCGCTTTCGACGGCCTTGAGCGTGTCGTTGGCCACGTTGGTGGTCGCCAACGAGTAGCCGAAACTGCCACCCACGTCGGATCCGCCGCCGATCGGCACGATGCTCAGCGGCGTGCCGGCCGGCAGGGAGATCTCACCGTCGAACACCAGCTCGACCAGGTTGTTCTGCGTCTTGGGCAGTGTGCCGTCGAACGGGGGCTCGCACTCACCGGGCAGCAGGGCGGACTGGGCGGCCGCGATGCTGGCCAGCAGATCGGCGTGCAACTTGTAGTACTCCAGAATGCTCATGTTGTCGTACTCGTCGCCGCCGTAGGCGTCGTAGCCGCGGCCGGCGTTGTCGCCGTAGCGATCGCTCATCGCCCGGGCTGCCAGATTGCGGTTCCAGCCGGCCTTACCGGCCAGCATGTTGAGATACTCACACAACTGCTGTCCGTGTCGCATGCCCTTCATGCGGATGGTGGCGATGCGCCCGTCGAAGTACCCGTGACCGGGCACACTATCGCCCTCGGGCAGCACGGCCAGTTGGTCGGCGCTGTCCCAGTTGGTGTGATAGCTATCCCAGTAGGGCAGCCCGCCGTCGAGACCGTGGCTCCAGTGCTGGAGGATCTCGTCGCCGTGACTGGTCAGCGGTGACCCGGGGCTTGGACCACTGCCGTACCACCAGCGCATCTCCGGCATCTGCACGGTGTACTTGCGATACCGATCCTGGCGGTAGTTCCAGTCCTTGCCGTCGCCCTGGCAACGCAGGTTGCAGATGCCCTCGATCTGACCCCAGTTCTGGCACCAGCGGGTGCTGGTATCGATTCGCCACTGGAACCGGGTGTCGGGGGCGTTGGCGGCCTCCCAACCTTCCTTGCACAGGTCCATGAACCACGCGTCGGCGCGGAAGTCGTCGGCCACGGACTGCTCTTCCAACGTCCACAGCGCGATGCAGTTGCTGTAGTCGCGCTTGTTATTGAGGTAGAACTGGAACGCCGTGCCCCAGCCGTTGTCCTGGGCATATTGGGCGAACTCCTGCCACACGTTGCGAGAGCCAGTGGCGAACCCGGCAGGGAACGCCGCCATCACGTCTGGTGCTTCCAGGAAGAACAACTGGTCACCGGCGTCGCCGCCGTTATCGACCAGGTCGTTCCAGTAAGCAAAGCCCAGGCCGGCGGCGTCGTAGCCATAGGTGGCATCGGTGAGGCTGATCGGCCAGCCCTCGTGCCCGGTGGTGTAGAAGTTGGCGATCGGGGTGTTCTCGCCGGGTCCGTGGTAGGGGTACGTCGTGTGGTTCGGATCGAAGGCCGAGCCGTCGAAGAACTCGCCGTAGTTGCCGGCGAACGTGCTCCAGCTCGACACGGCGGTGGTCGGGCCCGATCCGGTCAGATCGGGTCTGCGGTCCGACGTCGTGTTGCCGCTCCAGCCGTAGGGCAGGGTGTTGGGCACCATGCGGTGCTTCTGGCAGAGCTGGAACACCTGATAGCGCGACGCGTCGCTGCTCCACTTGTTGCCGTAGCCGTTGAGGTCGAGGAAGAACGTCGGGAAGTCCGGAATCACCGCTGGATGCACGATCACCGCCAGGTTGATGGCGACCGGACTGGTTTGATTGCAGTCGAGCGTCAGCGTGCCGGTGTAGGTACCCGGCGCGGCGTCGCGCGGCACGTAGAGATCGCACCAGACGGTCTGGTTCGACCCGCTCGGGTTCGTGTTGCTGTCGGGAATGTTGAACGTGCCGGCGAACGGTGACTGAAGCGGAATTGCCGCCTCCGGGTACTGATACGACCCGCTGGTTACGTAGTCGAGCTTGAAGAACTCGACGTTGTTGGCGGCACCGATCGTGCCCGGGCCGGTCAGATCGCCGGCCGACACCGACACGCCGGTCAGACTGCTGACCAATCGCTGGATAATCAACTGAAAGCCGATGACCTCGTTGCGGCCCGGCCGCAGGGTCACGGTGTTGGTGCCCGAATCCCAGACCACGTTGGCCTTTTTGTAGTCGTCGGCCCCGCTGCTGCCGTAGCCGTCCTCGATGCGGTTACCCGTGGCCGGGTTGACCTTGGTCAGCTCCGAGCAGGCCCAGTAGTTCAGCACGTCGGGGACGGTGCGGATGGTCTTGCCGCTGGGATCAGGGGTGGGGAATCCGCCGTCGGCGAGTTGCGGCGTGGGCATGGTGGCCGGCAGCGTCAGCGACGTCATCACGGCGCTGCCCGCGTTGCCGAACTTGTCGTACGCCTGCACCCAGAAGTTGTAGCTGCTGCCCGGGGTCAGGTCCTCAATGAGCAACCT
Source organism: Phycisphaerae bacterium (assembly GCA_035530655.1). Lineage (GTDB taxonomy): Bacteria > Planctomycetota > Phycisphaerae > UBA1845 > DATKUK01 > DATKUK01. Next base: position 27,889 of record DATKUK010000078.1, on the reverse strand, counting down.
ATCGGTCGTGCCGGCCTCGCCGGGGCGCGGGATGCGCCAGCGCTCGACCGGCGTGGCCGAGGCGAAATCGGCGCCCATCGAATAGCGCACCTCATAGCCGAAGGCCTTGCCGTCGTCCGGATCGGTAGGCGCGTCGAAGCTGAGCCCCACCTCACCGTTCCACTCGCCGACTTCGGCCACGAGGTTGCTCACGTCGCCGCTGGGCGTCGTGTCGTCGTAGCCGCCGGCCTTAATGTACAGCCGCGGCTGAACCGTCGCGTTCTGATTCGCCGAGTAGATGCTGGGGTTGCCCGAACTACCGGCGAAGCGCGGGTCGGTCACCGTGACGCCGTAATTGTCCAGAATCATCGCGTAGACGATCTGGGGATCGAGCTTCATGGCGACCCAGTTGTATCCGCTGGCGCTGTACTGCTTGAACGTGTCGTTGTGTTTGTAGCCGTAGCTGACCAGCGTGCCGAAGTTGCCGAAGCTGGCGGTCGAGAAGTCACTGCCGATAAACGACCACTCGGTGCTCGGGTAGGCCCGCCATCGCCAGCACGGATCGCCCGTCCCAGCCAGGCCACTGGCGTTGCCCTCGTCCCAGGGGACGTTGATAGTCGAGACCACCAGGGCGTTGACGATCGAGCCGCTGTACAGGCACAGATGCAGCTCAGCCTCTTCAATCGTCCGGCCGGCATACGGCGCCAGAGACGCGTCGGACCACTTGAGCATCGACGGGTCGTCATACCCCTTGATGCGAATGACCGACGACGCGCCGTAGCTGTAGAGCCACTCGGCCTGGCCGCTCGGCCCGTTGAAGAACGCCTGCCTCGCGTCCTCGGAGTTGCGCACGACGTCGACGTTCGGGTCGGCCGCGTCGAGCCAGGCATACGCCGGGCTGGCTACCGCGACCATCAACACAGACACCCACAGTGCACGAAGCATTACTCGGTCCTCCTGTTACCCCTCGCAAAGAAACGAATTCTAGACATTTCAAAACAGATCTGCCGATGCGGGTCCGCGCAGAAACAACCCCAAGGCATGATGCGAGGGGCGAGTCTGTTGGCGGACCCGAATGGGCGATTCAAGGCCTTGCCTCAATCCGAATGTCTTGTGTGACCGCGCTGCCTGAGTACGACAAGATCGAACATGTCTGCGCGCGGCTCACGACCAAATTGACGCTCCTGGACCACCTCGGCAGGGCCGCGGCAGGTCCCCTCCGTGCCCCCTGTTCACTATATAAGGATAGCCGCGATACTTGCTCGCTGCAACCCCAAGCAGCGAAGCGGGTACACCGAGCCAACCACCTAGGACGCTGCCGCCGAACGGTCCTTTAAAGCGGATTGGGCAAACTGGGCAGATAGCGGGAAGCCTCGGCGTACGTCAGATCGAGTTGGCGAGTTACGGTGAGCCCGTGAAGCTGGCGACGAACAGCGCAATGTCGTCGAGGTCGCAGTCGCCATCGCCATCAATGTCGGTTGAGTAATCCAGCGGCGGCTGGTTCGGGCCGGTCACAAGCGGCGTCAACTGTGCGAAATCATCGAGATCCACGTCCCCGTCGTCGTCCCTGTCTGACAGGCCCGCCGGCGACATGGCGTGCCCGACGGCCTGGGTCAGTGCGGTCATTGCGCGCGGCGCGGTCTCCGGCGTGATGGTCACCGGAAACGCATACCAACTCTGCACGCGCAACGCGTCAGCCAAGCCGCCACGGGCGCGGTACAGCTCGGTCATCGCCAGCGTGTCGTCGTAGAAGAGTTGGTCGGACGTATTGCCGCCTCGCTCGGAGTTGACGATGAGGTTGAACGCCAATCCGTAATCCTTGGCGACACTCTCCAGGTCGCGGACGCGCGCGAACCAGTCGACCGTTGACGGCTCCCAGGGCGGCGTTCGCGCGGGCGTCGAACGGATGCCCATGATGTAGTCATAGGGGATGTCGACGGTCAGGCCCGCAAACGCAAGCCCGCGCGGATCGGTGGTGATGGTCGCCATGACGGTCGTCAACACGTCGAAGTAGTCGCCGAAGTCCTGGCCATAGGGCGGATCGTTGCCGGTGTGCAGAATCTGCGTGCCGTCGACGCGGGTTCGATTGTGATAACTGGGCCCGCCGCGGTAACCCCAGTTGGCAAAGTTGCTCAACAGGTTGAACTGGATCGGGTGTTCGGGGTGGTCGGTTTCGATCCTTGTCTTGACCGCGTCGAGGTAGTTCATCAGTTGGTCGGCGGCCGTCTGAACGAAGGTGGGCGTGGCGGGGTTGTCTCGAGCGCCGGAGGGTTTGTCGTCGGCCATCGGTCGCACTCCTTTTGATGATCGACTCCGTCACTGCATCGTTGCCGAATTATGGCTTGCCCACGCGCCGGGAGCCATCCGAGGCACCGTTGGGCGCTCGCCTGATTCCGTCACTTCCCGAAGAGCCTCTCGGTTGACCTGCCCTGTCGCCGACCGCTATAATAGGGCCTGTTCCATCCGCTTTGCCAGGCTCGTGACCCTGGGAAGCGAGAGAGGACGACAGCCTTGAGATAGGCAATCCATGGGTAAGCGTAAGGCTTCCATATCCCCCATCGCAGATGGCAGCCGGCGCGTACCGGATTGTCCACAGGTGCCGCGGCGTATAGACACCCTGGGACGCTACTTCGATGTGTTCAACAGCGTGCTGGGGCGGAAGGATGTCTTCTGGTTTCGAGGGCAGGCAGATATCACCTAGCGGCTAGTGCCCTCGGCTCTTCGGTATCGCAAAGAGTCGGAGCGCAGCCGGGCACTCGGGCTGCTTTCCGACTTCAAGCGCTTTGTTGAACTTAAACTTGACCGGGTTCCCGCACCTGACGACGAGCTGAAGTGGATTCAGTTGGCACAGCATTATGGACTGCCGACTCGCCTGCTCGACTGGACGAAGAACGCCGCGATCGCGCTTTACTTCGCGTGCCTTTCGCCCGTTGATAAAGACGGCGCCGTGTACGTACTTAACCCCGTGGATCTCAATAGAGAAAAAGACCCGAAGAGGCCCCGGGTTTTCGATCCACACAGCGATGATACTGTAATACGCCCCTACTGGGCACTTGGTGCCAGTCGAACGTCCCGCAATATGAAGACGATCGCGATACATCCAATTTGGAATTCGGAAAGAATTATGCTTCAACAGGGCGTGTTCACGTTGCATGGATCACCGCGGTTTGTGCTTCAGGTCGGGCAAGCACCATCGCTGGTCCACGTCGGGATTGAGGCCGGCCGTAAGCAGCGACTCCTGGGCGAGCTGGAGCGAGTTGGCGTGAACGAGATGGCCATTTTCCCGGAGCCGGAGCACCTTTGTCGCTATTTGCGAGAGAGTGCCCAACTGCCAGCATAGAGGTGTCTGTGATGGCTTCGCATGTTCCCTTCGTTCATACCATTGAGGACTGTCGCCAACTGCGCGCCCACTATCTTGACTCAAAGATCATCCGTATTTCGCTCGAAGCGGCTGCGACGGTGGCCCGCCACCTACCTCGGGAAGAACGCGTGGGGCGGTGGCTGGACCCGGGGTTCGACGGGTATCACAAGACTGTTTCGGGGAAGAAAGGGTCGATACCAGACTACATCCGCACGTTCGATACAGACAACGTGATGGGAAACGCAGAACTACTAAGGCGCCCACAAATCGATGCTGTGCGGCCAGTGGTAGACAGAGCATTGGGTGCCTGCATGAAGCTAGCCCCATCCTGGCTTACTGTGCCGCAGTTGCCGGTTATCGACGACACCAGCAGGAACCAGTTGAATTGCACATTAGCGCGGGCGACTCATGACTGGAAGTCGCGGTGCGAGTTCCGCGGCCTGTTCGTACTCCCTCTCATTTTCACCCATAAGGACCAGTTGAAGGGGCGGACTCAGTGGGGTCCGAAGCTCGAAGTGGTTAAGAAATGCTACCACGAAGCCACAGCCAACGCCGTTTGGGTGGTTGATTCCACGCTTGACGACAAGGAATGGCATGACCCATTCCGCAAACGGTTTGACGCCCTGATCAGGTTTCATCAAGACCTTAAAGACAAACTGCCGCCGAAAACGACTGTGGTGGCCGGTCCATATTGGGGGATGAATCTGGTGCTTTGGGCGCGCGGTCTGTGCGACTATCCTGCCGTCAGCCTTGGGAGCGGCTACCGCTACTACCTGGCCGGGGGATTTCACCAGGCTGGCAAGGTACGTGTTGCTCTGCCGCCGTTGCGGCGATGTGCAATCACTGCTCAGCCACTACGTGCCTGGCTGGAGCGGGCACTCCAAGACTTGGACCCGGACGACCGAGCTTTCAAAGAATTCGCCAATCTGAGGGATCGGTTTGACTTGCTGATGAACCGCGACGCAGCGAGGGACCAAGTTGCTGGGTCTTACAAAGTATGGTTTGACAAGATCGCAAGTGTTCCCGCCGCTGGGCGAGCGCTCGCTCTGTATCAAGACCTGTCGTCTGCATACGTGCTCGGCAAGCATCTTAAGAGTCTGCCCAGGTCCGGACAGGCCACGCTTCGCCCAGAGAAGGTGGCGGAGCATCTCATGCTAAGCTGTCTCTAACGTAGCTGATCCAGAAGCGCTCAACACAATGGACCTGAGCGGGGCGAGTGCCGGAGAGTTGGGGCGCTCTTGCGGCGACCACCACGTCGCATTTCTTCTTTGAGACACCAAGAAGACCGATCCCTAGCCGCTCCAATAGATGGACTCTGGTGCTGTTGGCAATAGCGAGGGACAAGGTCATCGGGAGTCCCACATATGATTCGTCAGCGAACTCAACGTGGGCTGATGCTTGACGCAGCGCGTCGCGAAAACGTGATAACTTGAGTTCAAGTGCAACGATGGTTTCCTGGAGAGGTAGCCATCCATTCAGGCGTTGGTAGCGACCGAGACGATTCGTGCGAACGAATCTTCTGGCGACTAGACCCCTCAGTATGCGCGCCAGTTCGGATTCATCATCGGACCATCCCAGCTTGTGTCGCAGAGCGTCAAAGGTCACCGTTGCTCCCTCGTTCTCGTCTGGAATCTGCGATAAGACAAGCACATGGATGTACGGTCCGATTGCCTTAGTTTGGCCGAGGTCCTGCCTTGTGGCGACAGCGTCAGGTCGAAAAGAACACCCAACCAGATCACAAATGCCCCATGGGGTAGCGAACTCACTTCTCGTCATGAGCCCCCGCGAGCGGAGCCACCCTCGTGCGGGTCTCAGCATCTCACGCTCGTAACGGAATTCCACGATGTTCCCTTCATGGATGAGATTGGCCCAGGACTAGGCGAGGCGACGAGCGCTCACACAATACATAACGCCGCCCCGGTAGGGCCGAGCGATCCTGCCTATGCAGAGCGAGACTCTCAATGGTTGCCACCAGTCGCACGCAGTTTAAGATATCCGTTGCTACTATACCCGTTTCTGCAATGGCTCGTGGCCGCAGTCTACCCCTCGTCCCGACCTTTGTCACTAAGGTTTTTGGGGCCGGGTGGCCTGGCCAAGTACTCGCTCGTGCTCACTGCCCCCATGCCGACATGACATGATACGCTCCTTCAGGGGCATCGTCATGCGATCCCATCAGCGTGTTGCCCATGTCTGTGAATGGGTGTTGCCAACGTCGCCAGTGCATACAAGCCGCAAAGGGTGGTGTGGACATGGGGAAGACGCTGCTCTGGCGCAGGCGAGAAAGTCGCTTGAAAGCCCCGGTACATCCCTGCCAAGCCCGCAAGTCTCCTGATGACAAAAGCTTACATGATGCCGCCTTGGGCGGGCGGTCGCAGATCGGCAGGTGGCCGCACCGGCACGGGGCGGGGCGCCCGGCAGGCCACCCGACGAGTGGTAGCCGAATCATCGAGTCGGGCATCCCAGAAGGGATCGGCTACCCGACGCCCCGTTCACATGAGAGAAGATACTGTTCAAGAAAGCGCCGCGGCGGAGCACACGGCGTCAGTCCCCCGCTCTGGAGAGAAACGGGGGTACCGGCGCCCTTAGGGAAGTGGGGGCTACAGTCCTGCCTGGCGGATGACGTCCTGGATGACTGCGGCCGACTTGCGAAGGGCAGTCAATTCCGTCTGGTCGTAGTCGGGCACCAGCGCGTCGCCCACGCCGCGGGCGCTGGCCGTATTCCGCTTCCAGGTTGGCCGGCTCTGGTACCGCGCTCTGGCGCGGCGGAGCCACAAGGGCCGCGTCTCCTCGGAACGCACGCGACGGCTCATCGAGCAATGGCTGCCTCCGGCTCGTATATGTCATCCCTATCCCCTGCGTCGCATGAGCGTCATCACCTGAGGCAGGAGCCCAGTGCGGTAGTCCCGCTCGCCGCGATCTGTGGAGGGGGTCATGGGCAACCATGATTCCTACTCCGACTACCGGCCAATCACCAAATGCTAACTGCGTCGGCATTCGGACGCCAGGACCGTGCATTCATTCTGCAGGGCCTGGCTGGATTCGGGCCGCCCCGGTGGTTACGCTGTGGTTGCGGGCCGGCGTGTCGCGAAGACCGCACAAGCACGGCGAAAGGAGCAGGATGATATGAATCTGGTTCTGATCGTCCTGGACAGTCTCCGGCAGGACCACGTTGCCTGTTACGGCAAGCCCGCGTGGTACGACGATCCGATCCAAACGCCAAACCTGGACGCATTCGCGGGCGAGGCGGTGCGGTTCGACAACGCGTATCCGGAGGCCCTGCCCACCGTCCCGGTGCGGACGGCGCTGGTGACCGGGCAGCGGACCCTGCAAGGGCGTCCCTGGCAGCCGCTTACACCCGAGGACGTAACGGCGGCGGAGATCTTCGCCGAATTGGGCTACGTCAACGCGATGATCACCGACGTGTATCACCTGGCCAAACCGGGCATGAACTTTGCCCGCGGCTTCCACAGCTTCAAGTTTATCCGTGGTCAGGAGAGCGACGCCTTCGAAACCACGCCGCACGGCAGGAACGTGGACGATTTCATCCACCCAGCCATGAAGGGCACGACCAAGGAGACGGTGGTCGATCAGTATCTGCGTAACGTGGCTGCATGGAGAAGTGACGAAGACTGCTTTCCGGCCCAGGTGTTCAAGGAGGCGGCGCGCTTCGTCGAAGGTGTCGGCGACCGGCCGTTCTTCATGTGGGTCGACAGCTTCGACCCGCATGAGCCGTGGTATCCGCTGCCGCCGTTCGACAAGCTATACGCCGACCCACACTACAAGGGCCCGCATCTGATCGACGCGCTGTACTCGACGGTGGATTACATGTCAGCCGACGAGCTGGCGTTCATACGCGCGATGTACGCCGGTGAGGCCACGATGACCGACAAGTGGTTCGGGTTCTTTATCGACGTGCTGCGGACCAGGAAGCTGCTGGACAACACCCTCGTGCTGGTGCTGGCCGATCACGGTCACCCCTTGGGCGACCACGGCAAGATCATGAAGCATCCGGACAATCTCTACGGCGAGCTGCTTCGCATTCCCTTCCTGCTTCGCCTGCCGGGCGCCGAGCACGCGGGCAAGCAACTCGACGCCCTCGCGCAGACCGACGACGTGCTGCCGACGTTTCTGGACTACGTCGACTGCGGGCCCGAAGCGATCGCCATGCACGGCAAGAGTCTGCGGCCGCTGGTTGAGGGGCGGGCCGAGTCGGTTCGAGACTGGGTGGTCACCGGCTACCATCAATCGCCTTACCGGTGCGTGCGTGACAGGCAGTGGAGCTATTTCTATCGCCCGGAAGGCTCTGAGTTATACAATCTGGCGAACGATCCGACAGAGCAGTGCAACGTCATCGATCAACACGCCGACGTCGCCGAGCGGATGCATCGCAGGATGGGCGTATTCAGCTTCACCAAGCAGGGCAAGGCGCCCGGCAGGAACGTCCAGGAACGGTACGAGTGGTCGGGCACGCCGGTAGCGTTGGATCGCAACCCGGCTGTCGCGCGCCGGTAAGGGTGAGTTGAGCGGAGCAAGCTTTATGCGCCGAGTACGTGCCGACAGGTTGGGCCTTATGGTCGGCGTGGTGATCGCGGTCTTTGGCGGGTGCGGGCCGGCCGTGCTCAGCGTCAGCGATGCGATCGTCTCACCCGGCGAGCCGGTGCGGCTTACAGCTTTTGTGTATCGCGACACGATCCGAGGGGTGGGACGAGACATTGAGGGCGTTCAGGTGCGATTTCGTGTGGACGGCAGCCCTGCCAGGTCGGCCCGAACCGACGACGACGGATGGACCTCGGTGCAATGGGCGCTGCCGTCCGGCGGCGCCTCGCGCTTCGAAGCAACGGCACTCGTCGATGGCCGCACGACCCAGGCGGGTGGCGCGATTTACACCTGGGACAAGGAACGCATCATTCTGGCGGTGGACGTGGATGGAACGCTCGCCCAGACGGACTACGACGACCTGATTCTGGGTCGGCGCGACGCTGGGTCACAGCCGCTGCCGGACGCACAGCAGACGCTCGACCAATTATCTGCGGATTTCCATATCTTGTATCTGACAGCCCGGCCGCAGTACTACGTCGAAAAGACGCGGCGCTGGCTGAAAGACTGCGGTTTCCCTACCGGACCCGTTTTCACCGCGCCGCGGCTTCGCGACACCATCCGACATACAAGGTTCAAGCGCCGTATGCTTGCCACCCTTCGCAAGGACTGGCCAAACCTTCTGATCGGCATCGGTAACAAAGCGGCCGATGCGGAGGCCTACGGGGCAAGCGGCATGCTCAGTCTGATCGTGCGTCGCGTGCCGGACAAGGACCTCGGCCCACACGCCATCATGCTGGCCGACTGGCCCGCCGTCTCGCGTTTCTTCGACGCCAACGCGGAAGTGCTGCACGATCCACGCGAACTCACCCGAGCGACACGCGGGGAAATCATGCTCTTGCGGCCCGTGGTTGCCTGGCAGGAAAAGGACTGACGCCGCGCTGCCGATCCGCAGAACGATCCCGGGTTCCGATCGACGTTCGCTGTAACCTCTTGCTTGTGTCTTCGTGCGGGCTTGCGGGTCAGCCGGTCCGCTTGTCGACCACGAAGACCAACTCGCCCTCCATCGGCACGTGGGTAACCTGCCAGGGGTAGCCGTCGACCATGTCGGTGAAGCTGTGGGTATAGAACTCGGGCATGTGCTTGCTGCGGCCGGCCAGGCTGTGCACGGGAAACGAAGCCACGACGTAATCTACCTTCAGGTTCTCGATGAGCTTGACGGCGATGCCTTTCTGCCGCCGTTCGAGGCAAGGCACCATCTTCATCAAAAACGCCAGATCGCCTGTCTCCTGTGGCGGGGTGCAGATGACGTCCTGGAGTCTGGCGCTGCCGTTCACGCCGATCGCAGCCAGAAAGCCGTTCAGGCTCGCGACCATCTTGGCGCTGATTTCATAGGCGATGTAAGCCACGTCGGCAGGAATACCCATCCAGGGAATGCCTAGCGGGTGCACGCCGCACGCCACGTCGAGAACGATCCGCGGCGTGCCGGTGACGGCGAAGACATCCCGATAGAAACGATCCAGCAACCCGATTCGCTCCCGCGTCGAGGCATGGTCTTGCATCAGTTGCAGGCAGATGGCCCGCAAGCGTGACGCGTCGCCCGCCTCGTGTGCGATGCGCACATCGTCGAGCCGCTCGGCGATCACGTTTCGACCGAGGTAGGCCGCCTGAATGCGATGCAGCTTGGTGCGGGCGGCCTTGGCCGCGTCGCGTCGGCGCTTGTACTTCGGCAGGGCCTGTTCGACCACGTCGCGAATGGTCTGGTCGCAGATGTCGCTGTATTTGCGGGTGGCCTTGATCTGCCGTAAGAGTTCATCGACCGGGTCGTTACGGTTGCTGTCGGTCATGGCGAGAGAGTCCCGCCTTCGTTGTCGCCGCCCAGGGCCGCCGTCAGACGACGATAGAAGCGCAGGTTGTGCATCGTCGCCAGACGCTGGGCCAGCGAGTCGCCGCTGCGAAACAAGTGGTGTAGATAGCCCCGACTGTAGCGCCGGCAGCACTCGCAGTCGCAGCCCGGTTCGAGCGGGGCCGAATCGTGACGGTGCCGTTCATCCAGCATGTAGAGGCAGTGATAGAAGTCCCCACCGGCCGATGCGAGGCGCTTGGGCGGGCCATTGAACACGTACAACCTTTGGTGACGCGCGTCCCGCGTCGGCAGCACGCAGTCGAACAGGTGGTAGCCCAGTTCGAACGCCCGCACCACGTTTTCCGGCTTGCCGATACCCAGCGCAAATCGCGGGCGGTCGCCGGGTGTCAGTTCGGCCACCTGGGCCACCGATTCGTCGAGTTTGCCTTCCTGGTCGACGGGCCAGCCGCCATACGCGTAGCCGTCGAAGCCGATGGCCAGCAGCCGCTCGGCGCACTCCCGCCGCAATGAAGGGTCACGTCCGCCTTGCACCACCGCCAAAAGGAGCGGCCTGTCTGACTGCGGCAGCTCTTTCTCTTCGATTAGCCGATCATACGTTTCGCGGCACTTGGCCGCCCACGCCACGGTCTGTTCGACGCTGAGACGCTGCTTCTCGGCCGGCGCGTCAGGATGCGTGCAGTGGTCGAGGCAGAAAAGAATGTCGCCCCCAAGGCGGAACTGCGTCTGAATGCACTTGGCGGGCGTCAGGACAATCTTCTCGCCGCCCTTTTCGCTGCGGTATACGAATCCCTTGTTCGACACCGACCCCAGCTTGGCCGAGCTGTCCAGCAGCGAGTACGCCTGGAAACCGCCCGAGTCCGACGCCAGGGGCCCCGGCCACCCCATGAACCGATGCATTCCCCCATGTCGTATGATCGCCGCCACGCCGGGCTTGCCCAACAGGTGAAACACATTGACCATCACACCTTGGACGCCGCACGCTTCCAGATCGCCGGCGCCGCACGATCGAACCACACCCCGCGTCGCGTCGGGAAAGAACGCGGGCAGTTGCAGGAGCCCATGGGATGTGGCCAACTCATTAAGCATCAATCTGAAACGCCGAGTGAGCGGGTTACGTCGGCCGCAAACGGCGGTAGACGTTGACCTCCCAGTAGTCGCTGACGTACGAGCCGGGAGGCGCAGCCTCGTCGATGCGCGCCAGCTCGTCGTCGCTGAACCGGATATCGATCGCCGACAGCGCGCTGTGCAGGTGTTCCATTGTGCGGACGCCCACGATCGGCGCGGTGATGCCCGGTTGCCGGAGCACCCAGGCCAGACTGTACTCGGCCGGCGTCACGCCCTTCTCGGCGGCCAGCTTGGCAACGCGCTGCGTGCGCTCGACGGCTTCCGGCGTAAGCCGTACATCCGGAACGCCGCCGTGTGCGGCCCGGCTGGCTTCGGGAGGAGAGGCGCCTCGCCTGTACTGGCCCGAGAGAATGCCCGTGGCCATCGGCGCCCACGGGATGATGCCCACGCCGTGCCGCATGCAGGTCCAGATCAGTTCGTCCTCGATGCGGCGGTCGAGCAGGTTGTACGGCGGCTGCTCAGAGAGAAACTTGCTCCATCCGTACCGCTCGGCCAACATCAGCGCCTCGACCAGGACGGCCGGGGCATACTTGGACGTGCCCGTGTACACGACCTTACCCTGACGGACCAGGTCGTCCAAAGCCCGCAGCGTCTCCTCCAGCGCCGTGTCCAGATCCATCTGGTGCATCTGGTACAAGTCGATGTGGTCGGTCTTGAGCCGCCGCAGGCTGCCCTCGCACTGCTGCATGATGTGATAGCGGTTCGACCCGGAGCTGTTCGGGCCCTTGCCCATACGCGAGGTGCACTTGGTGGCCAGGAACGCCTCGTCGCGCCGCCCCCCTTCCGCCAGCGCCTCACCCACGATCCGCTCGCTGAGCCCCTGGCTGTAGATGTTGGCGGTGTCCAGGAAGTTGATGCCTTGCTCGACGGCCTCGTGGATGATCCGGACCGACTCGTCCCGGGGTGTACGGCTGCCAAAGTTCATACATCCCAGGCACAGGCACGAGACCTTCACGCTGCTGCGACCGAATCGACGGTATTCCATGTCGAGCCCTCTCGGGTGTCCTATAGCCTGGCCAAAGACATCCGCCGGCCAATCACCGCTGCATCCAGGCGGCGGCCCGAAAGCCGCAGACCGCGATTCTACGGCCCGCCACCTCGGTGGCAACCGCTCTGTCCGGCAGGGGCGAGGCCCTGTGCTATGATGATGTAGTCGAGCGACGGGCGCCTGCCCGCAAGAGACCAGCCATGACGACGCCGCGCAATCGCTACCTCCTGGCCGACGACAAGGACCTGCTGGCCGAGTGCCAGGTGCATTTCTATCGCGCCAGTGGGCCGGGCGGACAGAAGCGCAACAAGACCAGTTCGGCCGTGAGGCTGCGACACGATCCGACCGGCTTGACCGTCGTAGCCACCGAAAGTCGAAGCCAGCACGAGAACCGTGCGCGCGCCCTGCGGCGGTTGAGGCTGGCGATGGCTTTGCATCTCCGGCAGGCGCCGGCGCGAGCCGAACATGCCCTGCCATCCGAACTGACCGAATTGGGCAGTGCCCAGCAGTGGCTCGTTCTCAATGGCCGCAACCCACGTTACCCCCTGGCCGTCGCCGCCGTGCTCGATGCCCTGGCCGACAGCGGCGGCCGCGTCTCGCTGGTGGCCGAGACGTTCGGCGTGTCCACCTCCAAGCTGGTGGACTTCCTCCGCCGCGACCCGAAGGTTTGGACCCAGGCCAACAGCATGCGCGACCAAGCCGGCCACCCTCCCCTTCGCTGAACCCCAGGCCGCCGCGCCCTGAAGACCATGCTGCACGCCGAGCGCTGAGTCGCCGTCTTTTGCGGCGCCCTTTTGGCGGTGGGCTTGCGGCCCCTTTGGCTCGTTGTTAGATTACAGGCCATCGCTTACGACGGATCTGTCTTTTGAACAGGGAGGTGCTAGCGTGTCGAATGGACTGTGTAGGTACGCAGGGGTACTGGCCCCCGCGTTGAGCCTGTTGCTGTGTGGTTGCGGCGGCTCGTCCAAGGCAAAGACTATCGTGCAGGTTCGGTATAAGGTAGCCCCGACCAAGACGCTGCCCGCCGGCATGAAGACCTTGGCCGTCCTGCCGGCCGAAACCACCCAGGAGGCCGATGCCAAGTGGTCGAACCTGGCGTCGAATATGGTCTATGGCCTGCTGACCGAGGCCAACGAAAAGTTCGACCAGGGCCTGAAGTTCACCGAGCGCACGGACATAAAGAAGGTGTTTGACGAGAAAGACCTGACGCTGTCCGGCATCGCCGACGGGTCGATGGCCACCGCCGCCGCCAAGCTGTTGGCGGCCGAGGGGCTTGTTTGCAGCAAGATCGCCGTGCGCGTCGAAACACACAAGGGCAAGGCCAAGACCATCAAGCTCGGCGGGCTTCATGGGCTCCACGGAATGCCGGACCTGCGATCGGAAGAAGCTGAGAAGGTCAAGCGCAATATCATGGTTCAGTGCACCTTCAAGCTGATCGACGCGGCGACCGGTCGTGCGTGGGCCACGTACGTGGGCGACACACTCAACCGCGAAGACGAGGGCAAGCCCAGCGCATTCTACGGGTCAGACAGAACCGAGGCCGATTTGACCCCCGCCGACCAGATCGTCGGGCAGCTTGTCGAGAAAGAAGTGCGGCGATTCGTCAGTCAGATCGTGCCGTGTGAAATGACCGTCGACGTGCCGCTGACATCCAGTTCGTCCGAGGCCTGTGCGCTCGGCGTGAAGCTGGTAGCCGCGGGCGAGTACGAGTCGGCTCTGGCGTCCTTTCAGCAAGCGATCCAGGAAGACCCCAAGGATCACCGTGCGGCATTCGGCGCGGGGGTGGCGTGTGAAAAGATGGGCAAGTACGACCAAGCCCTGATGCACTACAAACAGGCCCTGTTGATCGATCCTGACGAACAGTACATCAACGCCAAGAGGCGGGTGGAAAGCTGCAAAGACCGTATCTGGCAAGGCTGAACCCCGTGAAAGGGTTGCCTCGCCGTTATTGCAGATCGTCCGCACAGTCACTGGCGCAGTCGACTGCCGCGGAAACGAAAAGGAGACGATGCAATGTCCCATGTGCGCAGAATCGTAAGTCTGGCTGTTGTGACGGCGATCGGATTGCCGGTGGCTGCTTGGGCACAGGCTGCGGTGACCGACGCTCAGAATAAACTGCTGGCCAAACGCGCCGCCGAGGCCGACGCCTACCGCAAGCTCGCCGAAGCCGTACGAGGCCTTCAGATCAACTCGAGCACGTACGTACGCGACTTCGTGGCCGAGTCGGACGAGATCCGAACGTCCGTCGATGCCATGATTCGCGGCGTGCGGCTGGGCGATCCGACGTGGTATGAGGACGGCTCGTGCGAGGTGCCGGCCGAGGTGACGGTTGCTCAGGTGATCACCACGTTGCGGGAGGTGCATACGCGCCATTACAAGGGCGATGCCATCAAGGGCACCGACTTTGAGAACATGCGGCAGACCATCAAGAAAGACATCATCAAGGCGGTCGGCATGGGCGCCCCCCGTCCGGACCTGCCACCCGACCTGCCCGAAGGCGTGGCCGAGCAGCTTGGCGGACCGCCCGTTCCGCCGCGCCCGCCCATTCCCGAGCTTTGGATCAAGCTGGGCCCCCAGGCGAGGCTGATGGCACTGCGGGCCGCCCGTGTGGACGCGATGCGCCGCCTTGTCGAGCGGATCATGGGCCTGCGCATCACCTCCGATACGCTGGTGAGGGATTTTGTCGCCGAGAGCGACACGATTCGCACCGAGGCGCAGGGATATCTTGTCGGGGCGACCGAGGTGCGCAGCTACCTGCATCACGACGAGCCCATCGCCGAAGTGACGATGATGGTACCCGTCGAGTCGGTCATCACCACCGTCAAGCAACTCTACACCCGGCATTACAAGGGCGATCGAGTCAAGGGTGTGGACTTCGAGCAGGTCATTCGCAAGTCGATCACGCGCGACTTCGAGGCCACCGGCATGGGCGTGGCTCCGCCGCAGTATATGCAGCGGTATGAGGAGATCGCCGAGGTCCAACTGCCCGACTGGTCAGCCCAGTTGATCCGGTCGACCGGCGAAGGGACTGACCCGGCGTTCGAGACGGCCCAGGGACGCCTCAAGGCTGCCCGGGCCGCCGAACTCGACGCCAAACGCAGGCTCGCCGAGCAGGTCTACGGACTTCAGGTGGACAGCCAGACCACCGTCAGAGATTTCGTCACGGAACATGACCGCATCAGCACGCAGGTCGATGCGGTGCTGATTGGCTCCTACATCGAGGATACCGAGTTCGGCGAGAGCGTGGCCCGCGTGACCGTGGCGCTGCCGGCCGCCCAGGTCTGGAGCATCGTCTACAAGGAAACGCAGATCCGTATCCGCTAATCGCGGCGGGCCGGAGCGAGTTGGCAGCCGGCCCCGTAGGGAGGTCACCCGATGATTCGACGCATAGTGAGCGTGCTGTTGTCTGTGGCGTTGCCCTTTGCCCTGGCCGGGCTGACGGTCGGCTGCGAGGAGGACGACGTCAAAGTTGTCAGGCAGAGAGAAACGGTCCACCAGTCGCATCCGGAGCCGGTGGCTCCGGGCGAACCAATCGTCGAGTAGCGGGCGAGCGGCCCGCGGGCGGCTGAGCCCGGGTCGCGTCGCTTGGGAGGAAAGCTATGCTCGTTCAGCTCGTTGTGGGCTGCGCTCTGCTGGCGGCCGCGCCGCCGGCACAGGCGAATGACGTCCGCACCGTAACCGTCAAAAACGTCGAGGGCCTCGACTGCGACGACGCAGTCAAGCGCGCCCTGCGCCAGGCCATCGAGCAGGCCGGCAAGGTCGACGTCTTCTCCAAGAGCGAGACCGAGAACTTCCAGCTCATGAAGGACACCGTCCTGGCCCGCGCCGTCGGCAAGGTGACCGACTACAAAGTGCTGTCCAAACAGGAGGGCGTCGGGGGGACTTGCGTGGTCAGCCTCGAGGCCAAGGTCAGCAAGGAGCTGCTCGACGCCACCTGGGGCGAGGTGGAGATCCTCCTTCAGCAGATGGGTCGGCCCAAGATCATGGTGTTCTTCGCCGAGCGCATCTTCGACCTGAAGACCTCCGAGGGGCGGCGGAACGGAATCCTCGATACCGACAGTCAGTTTCAGGTCATGATCGAGCAGAAACTCGCTGACGTCGGCTTCGAGCTGGTGGCCAAGGAGCAGGTCGAAGCCATCAAGCAGACTAAGGCCGCCGAAGCCGCCGCCAAGGACGACGTGGGTGTGATGCAGGCCATCGCGGCCGATTACGGCGCGCATCTGTTCATCGCCGGTAAGGCCAACACCACCGGCCCGCAGGACAAGGAGGCGTTCGGCACCATGCTGCACATGTGGGAGACCGACGTGACGCTGCGGGCCTACTGGACCGAGACGGCGGGATTGCTGTTCGCCGCCGGCACGCCCGAGGGTTGGCGCCGCGGCGGCTCGCGGGTGGACGGGCGCCCAGGCGCCAAACAGGCGCTTCAGAACACAGCCAAGAACATGGCCGAGCTCTGCGTGGCAAAACTCCTGGAAACCTGGACGCGTCAGGCCGTCGGCGGTGGTGAGATCATCCTCGAAGTCCACAACTGCGAGTTCAAACAGGCGCTGGCCGTCCAAAAGCAGATCGAGAAGATCGCGGACGTTCAGGAAGTCCGGCGCGACTTCAAGAAACCTCTGGCCAAGCTCCGCATCAAGGCCAAGATCTCGGCCGAAAAGCTTGTCGAGCTGGTGGCCGAAATGGAGTTTGAGGACTTCGTGCTGGAGATCGAGGACCAGAAGCTCAACACCATCACCTGCAAGATCGGGGCACCGTAGGACGAGCGGAGCAACCGATTGTCTGCACGCTGCCGGGCCTCGCCACAAATGCGCGGGGTCCGGCAGCGTCGCGCGCAGGCCGAGCCGGGCCCCACGGTGCTTGTCGACGCGCGCCGTACGCGGTAAGGTGTCGCCGACAAGGCACAGCTCCGTGTGCAGGATGGGTACGTCTGGATGGGGTTGTGCGCACGTTGTTTGTAGGAGAGTCGTTGAAATGTCCAAACCTGTGGCAGGCGCCCAACTCTACACCGTTCGCGACTTCTGCAAGACCATGCCCGAGGTAGCCGCTTCGCTGAAGAAGGTCGCCGACATCGGCTACACGGCCATCCAGATCTCCGGCTTCGGTCCGGTCGACCCCAAAGACGTAGCCAAGGCCGTCAACGACAACGGCCTGACCGTCGCGTCGACCCACACCGGCTGGAATCAGTTTCTCGAAGACCTCGACGCGGTTATCGCCGAGCACAAGCTGTGGAGCTGCGTGCACCTGGCGATCGGCGGCTTGCCGCGCGACTACCACACGCCCGACGGAATCAAACGGTTTCGTGACGAACTGGCGCCCATCGCCGCACGGCTGGCAAAAGAGGGCATGGACTTCTCCTATCACAACCACAACCACGAACTGGTCCGCTTCGGCGGCAAGACCTGGCTGGACATGCTCTACGAGCAGATCGGCCCGGAACTGCTCAAGGCCGAGATCGACACCTACTGGATTCAGGCCGGCGGCGCCGACCCGACCGCGTGGGTCCGCAAGTGCGCCGGACGCATGCCGCTGCTGCACGTGAAAGACATGGCCATCTCCCCCGAGCGCGAGCAGCGCTTCGCCGAGATCGGGGAGGGCAACCTGAATTGGCCGGCGATCCTCGACGCAGCCGAAGAGGCCGACGTCGAGTTCTGCCTCGTCGAGCAGGATCGCTGTTACGAACGAGATCCGTTCGAGTCGTTGGCCATAAGCTACCGCAACCTCAAGGCCATGGGCGTGCGTTAACCGCCGCGAGACGTCGCCCGTGTGTGCACGCGCACACTGCCCTGGACTTGAGGCGGTTAGCGCAAAAGGACCAAGCCGATGGATCAGGACCGCGTCCGCATCTGGCCCAAGACTCGCACCCACTGGCAGTACAAAAGCAAGCCAGTGCTGTTTTTGGGCGGGTCGGATGAGGACAATCTGTTCAACCACCCCAATCTCTGGGCCAATCTCGATACGCTCAAACAGATCGGCGGCAACTACGTCCGTATGACCCTCTCCAGCCGCGACCCGGGCAACGTCTGGCCCTACGAGAAGGTCGCCGGCAAGTACGACCTCAACCAGTTCAACGCCGAATGGTGGGACCGCTTGCGGCAGTGCATCGAAATGGCCCAGCAGCGCGACATCATCGTGCAGATCGAGTTCTGGGCGACGTTCGACTTCTACCGCGACTGCTGGCTGGAAAATCCGTTCAACCCCGCGCTCAACAGCAATTATACCACCGACAACACCAAGCTCCTACCCGAGTGGCCGCACCATCCAGCCCGGCAGCCGCAGCCGTTCTTCCATTCTGTGCCCGAGTTGAACAACGACATCGTGCTGCTGAACTATCAGAAAAAGTTCGTCCGCAACGTGCTCGAGGTGACCTTGCCGTTCGACAACGTGCTCTACTGCCTGGACAACGAGACGGCCACCCCGCCGCAGTGGGCGTGGTACTGGGCTGGGTTCATCCGCAAGGAGGCAGCCGATCGCGGTACCCACATCGAGCTGACCGAGATGTGGGACAGCCACGACATCACGCACGAGCAGCACAAGGCTACCTTCGATCGACCTGATCTGTTCAGCTTCGCCGACGTATCGCAGAACAACTGGCAGGACGGGCGAACGCACTACGACAACCTGATGACCGTTCGGCGCTACCTTACCGAGCGCAAGGCGGGCCCATGCCCAATGAATAACGTCAAGGTTTACGCCCGACTGCACGCGGGTGGCGAGAACTACGACGTCGGGCTTGACCGCTGGTGGCAAAACGTCTTTGCCGGCTGCGCCAGCACGCGGTTTCACCGGCCGCCCAGCGGCTCGGGGCTCGATCAAGTCGCCCAGCAGGCCATCCACGCCGCACGGGTATTGACCGACGCATTCAACGTGTTCGCCTGTCGTCCCAGGCCCGATCTGCTCGCACACGCCGAACCCGATGAGATCTACTGCCTGGCCGAGCCCGCGGTCGCCTACGCAGTCTACTTCGGCAAAGGTGGATCGGCCGCGGTCCGCACGACCGGACGGACGGCGTGGCGGGTGCGTTGGCTCGATCCGCGAACGGGCCAATTCGGTCGGTCTGACACCATGGAGGCCGACGGCGGCCTGGTCAAGCTGGCCGCGCCCGACGAGCGGCCTTGGACGGTGCTCGTCGATCAGCGGTAACACAACCATGTAACGCGGACACCGCGGGCTGCGCAGCAAAGGTCAACAGCAAATGGATCAGGCTGACAAGATCATCGATCGCTTCGCCGACCAATCGATCCTTGTGGTGGGCGATCTGATGCTCGATCGGTACGTCTGGGGCAACGTCGAGCAGATCAGCCCCGAGGCGCCGGTGCAGGTGCTCGCGGTCGATCACCAAAGCGCGGTTCCGGGTGGGTCGGGTAATACGGCACACAATATCGTGGCGCTGGGCGCGCGGACGGCCGTGGTCGGCCTGATCGGCGACGACGAAGCCGGCGCCCAGCTTCGCGAGCATCTGGCGGCTGAGGGCGTCGAGCTGCACGCGCTTGCCAATGGTCGACCCACCACGGTCAAGACGCGCCTGGTCGCCCGCAATCAGCAGCTCATGCGGATCGACAACGAACAGACCACACCGCTGTCGGACGATACCGAGCGCAAGCTGCTGGCGATGGTCGACGGGTTGGCCGATCGGTTCGACGCGGTCATCGTATCCGACTACGCAAAGGGCGCGGTCACGCCGCGGCTCATGCAGCAGGTCGCCACGCGCTTCAAGATCGCGACGGTCGACCCCGTGCCGGGCCACATCGATCTGTATCGCGACCTGACGCTGCTGACGCCCAATCACGTCGAGGCCAGTCGGGCCACCGGCATCGCCGAGCGCGACGAGGCCAGCCTGGTCCGCATCGGTGCTGCCCTGGTCGAGCGAACGCGAAGCAATATCCTCGTCACCCGCGGCGAGAAGGGAATGGCCTTGTTCCCCGTCGGCGGTGAGCCCGTGTTTGTGCACACCGACGCCCAGGAGGTGATCGACGTGGTGGGTGCCGGCGATACGGTGATCGCCGCGTCCACGCTGTCGCTGGCGGCCGGGGCCGACCTGGTGTTGGCCGTTCGCTTGGCAAACCTGGCAGCCGGCATCGTGGTGGCTAAGGTAGGCACCGCCGTCGCCACGCAAGACGAGCTGCGCAGCCGCCTGGCCGTGCTCAACGAGGGAGCCGCCTGATGCGCCG
Source organism: Phycisphaerae bacterium (assembly GCA_035530655.1). Taxonomy (GTDB): domain Bacteria; phylum Planctomycetota; class Phycisphaerae; order UBA1845; family DATKUK01; genus DATKUK01. The sequence goes on along the minus strand of DATKUK010000078.1, from coordinate 7,865 downwards.
CGCGGTGTTTCTCGATCGCGACGGCACGATCACCGAAGAGGGTGACTGGTCAACCAAGGCCCAGCCGCCCCGCGTGGTTCCCGGTGCGCCCGAGGCGCTCAGGCGTCTTCAGGACGCGGGGTTTCTGCTGTTTGTCGTGACCAACCAAAGCGGCATCGCCCGCGGCTATTACACCGACCACGACGTGGAACTCTTCCACCAGCGTCTGCGCGACGAGTTCGCCCAAGCCGGGGTGCAGTTCACCGAGATCGTCTACTGCCCCCATGCCCCCGACGCCGGCTGCGACTGCCGCAAACCTCACACGCGCTACATTCGCGAACTGGCCGATAAGTACGACATCGACCTGTCGCAGAGCTGGGTGATTGGCGATCAGACCAGCGACATCGCCATGGGCCGCCTCAACGACTGCAGGACCATCCTCGTCCAGACCGGCTTCGCCGGCGAGGACGACAAGATCGAGGCGACGCCAGACTCGGCCGCCCCGAACATCACGCAAGCCATCTGCCTCGTGCTGGCAGCAGCTAGCGCATAGGGCAGGCTTTGCCTGCCGGCGTTTGGCGATACTTTTCCCTGGTAATGAGCTTTACGTTATCGACGGAGGCGGGTCGACGGTCCCAGCTACCAGTCGGGGTGAATAGGCAGCAGGGCCGCAAGCGCATGAACAGGGCCGCCCTAAGTGGACGGCCCTTGAATCGCTCGCGAATCTACTGGTGGCTCGCGCTATCGACGGCGCGTGCTCCTGTATCCGGCGAATCGAGTAAGCAGCAGCATGCCGATCGCCAAGCCCAACGGTGCAACCGGTCCGGCCGCCCCGCAGCACGCTGGGCCCTCGCACGCATCTCCGACGCCGTCGCCGTCGGCGTCGGCCTGATCCGAGTTGACCACGTCTGGACAATTGTCGTCGCTGTCGAAGACCCCGTCCCGGTCGGCATCGGCCAAGCCGGCCAACCAGTTCCGCAGCATCGCCAGACCCGCGTCGCCGTCGGCCTCAGTAGTGTCCCAGTCGTACCCGTACGCATTGCCGTTCCACATGCCCACAGAACCGCCCGGAGCAACCACGTCGGTAAAGGCGATCTTGTCGTAAGGCGTGCCATCCAGAGAACCCAGTGAAACCGCGCCGCGAGCGCCGTCGGCGGTAAGATCGTCGTGGTCATCTTCTTCTGGGGCGAAATTCCTACCACGGTAATCGCCAAAAGGCCCGTTGAGGATGAAGTGATCTACGTTGGCGGCGGTCCACGTCGGCTCGCTACTACTGTCGTCGCCGAAGGTACTCGACCGTACGACGTCAGCCATCCGCGGATCATCCGGGTGGCCCAGCACGTCGCCGCCGGTGACGATCAGGTTGCCGCCGGCCTGGATGTAGCTTTCCAGAGCGGTCTCCTCATCCGCAGGGATCTCGCGCCCGGTGTGGTCATTTCCGGATCCGTAGAAGATCACGACATCAAAGTCTGCCAGGAAGTTGGCGTCGTCTGTGTAGACCGGGTTGTTTCCCGCATCCGTGTTATCCAGGTGAGTGACGGTGTGGTCCGCCAGCTCCGTCACCAGAAAGTCCAGATCGCCGTCAAAGGAATCGTCGGCGATCAGCACATCCAAGGCGCTGGCCGTGGGCGCACCGAGGGCCAGCACGAGCGCAGCACCGATCACCACACAGACACAACTTGCCGCTTTCATTACGAATCCTCCCGCGCGACCCGCGCTTAACGAAACCTGCCCCCAACTCTCCGACCTGGATAGAACACGCGTATCCTATCCCGCGCCGAGCCCGCCCGCAACCTGCCCACTCGCGGCCGTTGATGGCCCGCCGAGACGGCCCATCGGGTGTGGCCCGACGCAGGTGGGCCGGGTCGTGGTGCTGCCGGAGTCCCGCGAAACGGGGGGCGGTGGTAGGGTCCCACACACCAGTCAAACCTGTTTGTGTATTCCGATATGGAGTCCCCGTAACTTCCAAGCGACGGGGGCGGGTTGAGGGTCCCACACATGGGTCGGGCACTACTTAGCACTTCGGGTAGCGGGCGGCCTCCTTTTGAAAACCTAAAAGTCTTACCGATGCCGAAGTGCCCCCCCCTGACGGTTACGCATTCACCGGCTGACCTTTCCGCGTCCACCCGTTTCGACCAGTCTACGTAGCGCGCGCAAACAACCTAACCAGCCCGCTCAGAGGGTCCGCTGCACCGGACGATTACTCAGCCTTCAATGTTACTCAGAAGGCTCCAATTCCTTGAACCGATTACCCACTAGATCATCGCTAATTTCGGAGAAGTTGTTTGCCAGCGTCTGCAACAACGGAACCGCTTCGCCCTCGGGCACCATTTCTGCGAACGCGTGAACCAATCGACAGGTTGTGTTATTGGCCCAACGGATGCCCTCACTGCAGCTGAGTTTGTGTACCCAAGCATAGTCGGCGCTAGGCTTACCAGTAGCCAATACTATTCGCCGCTCCTGCAGATGTGCGATGTAGCCGGGTGTTTGTCCCACCATCCTATAGTGCACCAAGTCGTTTCTAATGCGGATCAAAATGGACATATCCTGATAAGGCTGTCCGCCTCTATCGAAAGTACAGGAGAAGAGAAGTTGTGGAATAATGACCAGTTTATGCTTCAACTCCAGCTTTTCAACCCAGTCCTGATCGAGCATGGCTAACGGCGATTGAGCCGGCTTGGCAAACGTCGCAGTGCCGAAGACCGTCTCGTTAATAAAGGCCTCAACCGCTGCAACTGCACAGATGTATGCAGGGGCAGCGTGCTGAGTAAAGACGTTGCATCCCTCGCGCACAACTCCACCTTCTTTGACTTGATCTAGTGCGTGCCAATAGAGCCACCGAACGTGATCGACGAAGTCACCGGACAATGTAACGCTGACCACCACCCATCTCCCTTTATGAATCCTGGCTAACGACGGCTTATACAGCTTCTCAATAGCACCTATGGCCGACAGATTCGCCGCATAACACGCCATCTCGATCCCGGTTTCAACGCTCACAGAGAATCACGGCTTGGCCGGCGCGAGGTTGCTCGTGTGGTTGTTGGCGATGGCGTAGGTAGCCACGCCTACACGGCGCGGACCAGCCGCACCATAGCGGGGCTGGGCTCAACCGACGATGTGCGTAAGTGCTCCAGTAGCAAGGAGGACGGAATAAACAGAATGGACAACGCAGGTTCGTCGCCGGAGGAAGCCTCACCGGCCAGCACCGGGCATTTCTCTGTTCTTCTTGTCTTGCTTCTTTTTTCGTTTGTCCTTCGGACTAAGTTTTCCCTTTTTCTGCTGTTCCTTTTTGCCTTTATCTCTTTTTCCCTTATCACCCATATCCGTTTCTCCTTGCTTGAACCGACATTTCCCAAATGGCGTCTGCTCAGCAACGTCACCGAGCCTCCTCATCGTTATCGTACCCAGAGACCCGTTGCCACGTCCAGCTTCGGCCGAGGCTCCAGCCCCCTGACGCCTACGCATCCCATGCCGGGTCCAAAGCCTGCATGGGTCGGACGGTTTAGGCGACGACTTGCCCCCGGGCGGCCCCGAACCCGTTTAGAGGTGGTTGTCGCAGTAACTCGAGCGCCTCGGCCCTGCCGCGAACCCTGGCGGGCCTTGTGAGGCCCACCACCGACGTGTCCAGGGGCGGGTTGAGCGTCCCACGCGGAAGTCGAGGCGAATGAGCAGCAACGTCCCAGCGCAAACACAGGGCCGCCCAAAGTAGACGGCCCGGCGACTGCTTCACCCGCGCTGCTCTGGCCCCCGATAGCGCCCGGTCACGGCTTTGCCGGCGCGCGCTGGCCCATATGGTCCTTCACGACAGTGTAATCCGCCGTCGTGATTCGACCGCTACCGTTGAGGTCATAGCGGGCGTCGGTATACTCGCCCATGTGGAGTTTGACTTCACTGTAGTCAGCGGTTGTCACGCGGCCGCTGTTGTTGCCGTCACCAATCAGCGTGCACAGATCGAACGCAAACGACTCGACCCCGAACGCTGCCGTCGGTGTGACGTGATACCACGTCTGATCGGTCAGGATCGGGCCCTCCTCGACGGCCTTAAGCGTCACACCATCCGGCTCGACGTTGTAGGCAAACGCGTCGCCCTCCTCCAAACCTCCGCCGAAGATGCTCAGCGCCGGCTGGCCGACCGGCAGCGTGACGTCCTCGTCGAACGTCACCAGAATCACGTTATTCTGCGACTTGCAGAGCGTGCCGTCAGCGGGCGGATCGCTGCTCACCATCGCCGGCAGCGGGGTCGGCTCGGAGACGACGGTCAGCGTTCCCCAGCCTTCGTCGAGGACGTCCTGGCCCATCTCGTTGGTGATGCGGATCCGAAGCCCGAGGTCGTGCGTGCCCTCGCCCAGGCCCATGCCGGCCAGGTCGTCGTAGCCCAGCACCACGGTCGCGCCGACGGCGTCATCGAACAGGGCGTCCCCGTCGAGGTCCCACTCGTACCGGTTGATGGTGTAGTCGCCATAGGTGCCCGTCCCGGCATACGACCCCTGCCCGTCGATGACGATGCTGTCGCCGGGACCGATCTGGTAGGACCCCGGCTCGGCCCGCGGCTCGTACAGTTGGGCGTAGGCCCAAGCCCAGGCGAATCGGTCGGTGTAGTCCTGCCAGGCTGTTTCCATGGCTGGCGCGTGGGCGCCGTAGTCGCGGGCGGCGGAGTTTTCCGGCAGGTACTCGCCGTTCAACTGCGGGTCGCCCACCACGCGGCCGGTCTCCGGCGCCGGCAGGGTGGGCGTCGCCGACCAGAAGTTGTCGGCGAAGGTGAAGCTGGCTGGATCGGTGTTGGGGCCCGCCCCGGCGTACGACGAGCCGACGTAGTCAACCAGGTTGTTCGAAAAGGTGTTCTCGCCCGTGGGCGGCGTTGGGTCGCCTTCGTTGAGGATACGAATCACCCCGCCAGCGTTGAGGTTCTGAACCGTGTTGTAGCGGAACTCGTCGTAACGGGCGGTGGTGTATACGACCGATTGCGGGCTCGGGCCGACCACCACGTTGCCCATGGCGATCTGGTCGTAGTTGTACAGCCCGTTGCCGCCGAACTGGAAGTTCCGTTCGCCGACGTTGCTGAAGTAGGTCTTGTAGAAGCCGATGTTGTGGGCGCCGTTCTTGGCATGGCTGCCCGAGTTGCCGCCCGTAGAGGTGCAGCGCATGATCAGGCAGTCGGTCGAGCCCATGAAGTCGAAGCCGGTGTCGCCGTTCACGTCGGCCGTGCAGTTGTAGAACAGCGTGTTGGATGTGTAGTCCGACTTCCAGTTGTCGGTGTTGCCCGACGTCGACGGCATGGTCACCGTGCAGTTCTTCATGATGATGTGGTGGCTGGCAGGACCCCCGGCCGACTGGAGGTGGATTCCTTCCTCGGTCGCGTTCCGTACCACCAGCCCGTCGAACAGGATATAGGAGCAGCTGGCGATCTGAAGGCACTCGGAATTGCTGCCGGCGTCGAACACCGGGCGGTTCATGGGGTCCTCGGCGATGACCTGGATCAGGTTATCGGGCGTCCCGTGCTTGTCGGGCAGCCAGTAACGCCCGTAGGTTCCTGGTGCCACGATGACCCGGTCGCCCGGCTGGGCGGCTGCAAACTGGCTTTGGAAGTTGCCGGGGTTGGCGTAACGGTCCACGGCCTGTGCGGCCTGTGTCAGCGCAAGACACAACAATAGCGCGAATCCCAAACGTTGCATTATCCGCTCCTTTCCTGTCGCTCGCTACGGAGCACAGAACCCTCCGGTCCCCCTGCTGGCGGCAATACCTGCCTCTATCAACTCAAGGAATTCGGGCAGAAGACGCGGGAAACCGGGAAGAGTCAGGAAAACGGTTTAGCCGGGGGATTTCCCGGATAGCCTCCAGCCCACGACGATCGCGGGCCTTTTCACCGACATTTCCCATTTGCCCGGCGACTATGCCGAACTCCTCAAGCCCCAGTATAACAGCCCCCCCCGAGCAACCCAAGCGGTTCGTGCTTGACCCCTCGACGAACGCCACGAAACCCGGGCAAGAGTGCCAATCAAGGCGCCCGACGTGCCACGCGTCCCCCTCGTTGTGCTGCTAGAGTCCCAAAACGACGGGGGCGGTGGTAGGGTCCCAGAGAGCCAGTCGAGGCCGACAGGCAGCAGTGCTGAAGATCGGGTAGCCGGGTCGGTTACCCTGACCCGGCTCCCACACCACCGTACGTACGGTTCCGTATACGGCGGTTCACGAGGAACACGCAAGACGTCGATGCTCTTCCATCAGGCTGATGAGACCCAGTCCGCGCAGTGCGCGGATCAGGTTCTCACGGGACACGACCTGATCAATCAGCATCGGAGCCTCCGCCCCGGCTTGTCCGTCACGTGCCGTGCGTGCTTGACGCGCATGACCGGTATCCTCGGCGATTCCGTCGCCTACCTTCCCGGCCCGCTCGGGCCTCTCAGCCCTCTTGCCTGCGCCTGCTTCACGCATCGAACGTTACGATTCCGGTTCGACTCCTCGTGTTCGGCCCTTCACCGCCGTGTCCAGCGGCTACTATGGCCTCGGCTGACTTCTGCCCATCCCTCGCCGCGCCTCGCGACGCCGGTTAGCCTCGTCGGCAGATGGACAGACCTCCCAGGGTAAGGCGTTTGGCTTTCGCTCCATATACCCGCCGCATCTACGTCCGTTCGAGTCCGGATGACATCGGGCTTTGCGTACTCTGGCCCGCTCGCCCCTCGACGGACGCCTCGTATGCGGTTCGTGTTCCTCGGGCCCGAGCTTTGCTTACCGCTTCCTTCAGACCCCGCCTCGCGGCGACGCCCTTGCTGTTCGGCTAGGGGTTCCTGCCATCAAGGCCCCCAGAGGACTTGCACCTCCAAGTCAAACGCCATGCCTGGCACACCAAGCAAATGGGGCCGCCCAAAAATGGACGGCCCCAGTGGCTGGTTTCTCTTTACGGCTACCAGCGCCGGCCGCGTCCGCCATCGCCGTGACCACGACCGCCTCCGCCACCACCGTAGCCACCGCCACGACTCGGCTTCGGCCGAGCTTCGTTGACGGTCAGCGCCCGCCCGGCAACCTGCCTGCCGTTGAGACCTTCAACCGCCGCCTTAGCCGCTGAGGCGTCGGACATCTCCACAAACCCGAACCCTCGCAGGCGCCCGGTGTCACGGTCGGTGATCAGGTTGACACTTTCCACCTCCCCGAACTCCGCGAAGAGCTGTCTAACTTCCTCTTCGGTGGCTTCGTACGAAAGGTTCCCTACGTAAAGGTTTGCCATCTGACAAACTCCTATCAGTGTTGACTGATTCGAAGGCTAACGGAGGTGTGGTGACATCACCAGCAGAATGACCCCAGCAGCAGTCATCGGACAGTCGAACGGATACATGTTAGCTTGGCCAACCGCTTGAGTCAACCCCCACCAGGGCTGACGGGGCCGCTCTCTGTGCTCTCACCATCCCCCCAGGCCGGCCGCCCCACACCAGCCAGCCACTCGTTCTGTACTCAGAATCCAGCACACGAACGGCTGGGAAGCGAAAGGCGCTCCGAAAGTCAGCCCTCTCGCGAGCCAGTGAACGCACCTGCTTTGTGGTCGTTCCGGTCCTTTCCGGTGGGAATGCACGTGATACCCGAAACTGGTACGGGCAGCAGCGGCCGGTCGGCACTCCGCTCCGCCAGTAGACGAGTTCTCACATAGTCACATTGCGGTATACGGCAGCAGAAGTCACCTCTGAGAACCGCCTCAGATGCCGTTTCCAATGCTGAGCAGGCCCCTTTACGCACTGTTAAGACGGCCTCTACTGTTTGAGCATTGCTGTGCTTCGTCTCAGCTTCTCCTTGAACTGGCCTTCCCTGAAGGCCTTGTGCCAGTTCTTGACAATGAAATAGCCGACCGAGCCGATCACGTCGTTGCGCCAGTGGCGGTACCACTTGCGCCAACGGCT
>DATKUK010000077.1:0-8410 GCA_035530655.1 Phycisphaerae bacterium | reverse complement strand
ACTTCCAGGAACAGCCGAACCGGATGATCCTCAGATATGCAGGCGTCCAGCGTAGGGGCAAACATCACTGCCTGCTGCCGGTCCATCGGCGCCGTCGACCAGTAAGACATCAATAATCCTCCGTGACATTCAGCAATGCAGGTAGTACCTTAAGCCATAATATCTTGCAGTGCACGATTAAATCGACAGGCCCCGCGCCGGGACTCGCACGCACCCTGGGTCGGGTTCTCGGGTGGCGGATTTTCGGATGGCCTGCCCAACCGAAGCGCAGCCGGTCGCCCAGCGCTAGGCGTCGGCCACGCGTAGACCGGGGTGTTGAGCCACCGCAGCCGAGCCGGGCGTGCTCGCCGACTCGGCACCTGCGCCGGCGTTTCGGTTCCGCTCTGGCGGCCGATGCTTCCATCGCCGGTGGATCCACAGGTACTGGTCCGGGTCTTCCCGCACGAACTGCTCGATCGCACGCGTGTATTCCTGCGTGATCCACTCCAGCTCGTCTTGCCGGTGCTGCCACTCGTGCGGCCAGATCACTCGGTTGACGTGAAACTCATACTCAAAATCCGGACTCAGCCGCCGCGCGTAGCCCACTACGATCGGCACCTCGTGCCGCATCGCCAGCAGACCAATCGACTTGTACGTCGACGCCTTCCGCCCGAAGAAGTCCACGAACAAGCCCTTCCGCCCGGCGTCCTGGTCGGCGATGAAGCAGAGAATCTTGTTGTCCTCCAGCACGTCGTCGGCGCTCCGGGCCATGCCCTTCTTGTACAGCAGGTCGAGCCCGGCCTTCTCCAGCATCCGCACGAGGTAGTCGTTGAGATACGAGTTATCCAGTGGCCTCATCACCGCCACCAGTTCCATCCCCACCGACGCCAGTACGTATCCCAACAGCTCCCAGTTGCCGTAGTGCCCGGTCACCATGATGGCCCCCTTGCGCTGCAACAGATAGGGCACCCCCTTCGACATGTCGCCCAGCCGCACATACCGCAGCACGGTCCACTCACTGATCAGCCGCGGCGCGAAGATCACCTCCATCGCCATCATCACCATCTGCTGCATGCTGCGAAGGGCCGTCTGCCGGATCTGCCGGGCCGACATGGTCGGTCCGAAGCTGTCGCGCAGGTGCTGCTCGGCCCGGCGGCGATGCCGCGGGATCAGATGAAACCAGATCCGCCCGAACAGCCGTGCAGTTTTCAGATTGGCATTAATCGGAAAGCACAGAAACACCGCCGCCAGGCTGCGCACGCCCAGGTATACCAGGTAGTCTGCAATCGGCCGACGCCGTTTCATCCCGCCATTGTAGAGCCGCCGCCACAGCAGGCCAACCGCCCGCCTCACATCGCCAACACCGGGTGAACTATGGATGATTCGGATAGATGGGTGTCCCGTCCCTTTCCAGGGCGGCCGACGGAGGGGCATAGGTCCGGTGCCCGGCGCGATCACACCTCCAGCGCCGGGTCGGCTACGCAGTGGTCGGCCACCTCGACGCCCTCCGGCGTGAGACGAAACCAACGCTGCCGCCACGAGACACCCTCGGCGGCGGCGTCGGGCCAGTTCACCTGGCGCACGTAGCCCTTCTCGTGCAGATACACCAAGTCCTTGCGAAAGTGGTCCCACTCCAACTGCGGAAAGATCGCCAGCAGCGACCGCAGCATCACCTCGGCCTGGAGCGCCGACGGATACAGCATCTTCAGCAGCACCAGGATCTCGTTGCGAACCTGCTTGATTCGTCTGGCTCGGTTACGGCTCGACATCGACTTGCCCTCTACTCTCGGCTGCAGCCGCCAATTGCCGGCTCAGATCGACCATCGCCGCCACGGCCCGGCCGATCTGCCCGGCCAGCCCGTTGGAGTTCTCCAACTGCGACTCGATCCGCGCCATCATCTCCGTCAAACGCTCCAACTGCTGCCGCGCGTGCATCGACTCGCGGAGCCACTCCTCTTTCCGCGTGTAGTCGCGCTCGAACTGCCCCAGGCTCACTCGCACGGCCCGCAGATCGTCCTCCACCACCTCCACACGCCGCGCCGCCTCCTGGTTGCGCTGCTGCTGTTGCTCGCGCAGACCGCGCAGATAAAACGCAACCATCGTCAACGGCACGCCCGTTAGCGGCCCCAACGCCGCCAGCAGCAACCCCATCGTCTGCCAGTCCACCTCGGCCAGGATCATCCTTCCTCTGCCTCCGCGTCGTTGCCGGTTTTGGCAGCGGGCGGTTGCTCGCTTCGTTGCGCCGGCGACATGTCGATTCCGTAGAGTTGGCGAATCTGCTCGACGAATCGATCGGACAGCGCGCCGTCGCGACGGCCGCCATCGGCCTCCAACTCGTCAGCGGGCGCGCTTTCCAGCCGAATGGCAGCCGCCTTGCGCAGGTCGGCGTTGATCCGCACGAGCTTGGCCAGCGTGTCCAGATCAAGCTCGTCCTGCTGTGTCCGGATCGTTTTGAGCACCAGTCCGGCGATCATCGTCTGTGCCGCGTCGTGGAGCCTTGCCTGCTTCGAGGGCGGCAGTTGCCCGAACACCGAGCCCAGCAGCGACGCCAGAAAGTAATCCCTCGCCTCGGCCTCGATGTAGCAGGCATAACGCCGAAACGGCGCCAGGCCCACCCCGCGGCCGCTCAGCTCGAACCGTTTGTGGATCTTCGTCAGGCTCTCCAGCCCCTCGCCTCGCTCGATGATCGCCCGATCGACCGCCATCCGCAGCTTCGCCGGCAACGTCCTGCGCAGCTTGAAGCGCCCGGCCGCGCTGCCCGCCGCAACCCGTTTTCCTGCTGTCTGCGTCTCGCCCGTCCTCTGACCCAACAGTACATCCTCCCCGCACAAACCCAAATGGTCGGGCGCTTCACCCCCATGTACCCGTCTGTCCCCGTTGACTGACCTATCCAGCGACCTGCGTGCCGGGTTTGGCGTACCTAACCAATGCTGTATACGGCACTTGCGTTCGGAAATGCGGTTGAGCTACGGGGTCCGGATTGACGCGAGGCGCTATATCTGTTACCCTTCGGCTTCACGTGCGGTCCGTTGGGGATTTGGGCGAGTCAGGGTCGCGGCAGACTGGCGGGTTATCGCCGGGCTGCTGGGTGGGTCATGGGCGCCACTACGCACCCCAAAAAACGGCCGTCCTGCCAAAGCATGACGGCCGGTCGCTCCGTAGAGCGTGGCCTGCGAATGTTTCCTCTTGTTACGGAAAGACTCGCAGACCGGGGTCGATTACACCCACAAAAGAATACCACACGGTTCGGGCTTCGTCAACCCAAGTTGGCAAAAAACGACTTCTTCAGGAGCACGCCATGGCAGATCTGACGCTGGGCCTGGACATCGGGACGAACTCCTTGGGATGGGCTTTGGTCGACGAAAGAGGCTCCCGGATCGTTGCGGCAGGGGTTCGGGTGTTTCCCGAAGGCGTTGATCGTGACACGCAAGGAGGCGAGAAGTCCAAGAGCGCTGCCCGTCGTACCGCACGGGGGATGCGCCGGCAGCTTGCGCGTCGACGCCGCCGCAGGCGACACTTGCGCGAGGTCCTCATACAAGCCGCTTTGCTACCTTCGCGTGCAGTTGAACTGGGCACCCTCCTATCGCTCAATCCTTATCAGTTACGTCGACGCGGCCTTGATACCCCCCTCGAACCCTACCACTTCGGACGGGTGTTGCTTCATTTGAACGCACGACGCGGCTTCCTTTCGAACCGCAAGACGGATCGCACGCGCCGGACAGAAGTGAAAGGCATGCTTGCTGAGATAAACGACCTGGCGAAAGAGATTTCTGCCAGCGGAAGCCGGACTCTCGGAGAGTACTTGGCGCGTCTGGATAAGCGATTCGATCCCAAGGCGAGTCCCGAAACGGCTCGCATAAGGCGGCGGCACACGCGGCGCGACATGTATGAGTACGAATTTGACATTCTATGGAGCGCACAACAGAAGCACCATCCCGATGTGCTCACCGAGGAACTGAAGGAGCGTGTGCGCCAGATCATCTTCTTCCAGCGACCCATGTACTGGCCTAAGTCACTGGTCGGTCGGTGCGAGTTGGAGCCCAAGCTCTTGCGATGCTCCCGCGGCGACCGGGCGGCGCAACGCTTCCGCCTGCTTCAGGAGGTCAACAATCTCCGGGTGCTTGAGCCGTTTGCCGGTCGCGATAGGCCGCTGACCGACCAGGAGCGATCGACACTCATAAGCTACCTGTCCACCGCCAAAGACCGGTCCTTTGACCAGATGCGCAAGAAGCTGGGACTCCCGGACGATGCGCGGTTCAACTACGAACGAGGCGAGCGTGGCAAACTCAAGGGGCACCAGACCGATGCAGCAATGGCGTCGAAGAAAGCGCTGGGCAAGACGTGGACGAACATGCCGGACACACAGAAGGACGCAATTGTGGCTGTAGTGGTGGAGGAAGAGCGCGAGGATGTTGCGCTTAAGCAGCTCATGGACGAGTGTGGTCTCCCCCAGGAGCAGGCGGAGCGCGCGTTGGGCGTTTCCCTACCCGACGGACATATGAATCTGTCGCGCACAGCCATTGTCAAGTTGCTCCCGCATCTGGAACGTGGCTTGCCGCTCATGGGCGACGACGAAAGCAACTCCGCCCTGCATGCAGCGGGGTACCTGCGCCCTGACCAGCGTGCCGTGCGCCAGCGAGACTTTCTACCAGCAGCCCCTGATGTACCCAACCCGATTGTCCGCCAAGCCTTGGTCGAGGTTCGCAAGGTAGTGAACGCAGTAATCCGCGAGTACGCCACTCCTTCCCACATTCACGTGGAATTGGCGCGCGAGGCAAAGCGCTCGCTTGAGGGACGCAGGGAAATCCTGATCGATAACGCCCGTCGACGCCAAGCACGCGACGAGGCCGCCCAACGCATCGAAGAGCACGGCGACAAGCCCACCCGGGCCACAATCCAGAACTACCTGCTATGGCAGGAGCAAGGGGAGCAATGCGCCTATTCGGGACGTTGCATCAGCGTAGCGCAGCTACTCTCGGACGCGGTCGACGTGGATCACATCCTCCCGCGGTGGCGCAGCTTGGACAACTCGATGGCTAACAAGGTCATCTGCTTTCGCGAAGAAAACGCGGCCAAGGGCGATCACACACCGCGCGAATGGCTGGAGCACGGCGATCCCGACAAATACGAGCGTGTGCTTCGCGTCGCGCAGCGTCTGCCCTACGGGAAGCAACGCAAGTTCGTCCAGAAAGACATCGTCCTGGACGAGTTCGTCGAGCGGCAACTCCGCGATACGGCCTACATCACACGGTGCGTCACTCAGTATCTGCGCTGCCTGGGCGCGAGAGTGGTTACACCACGCGGCGCGATGACGGCTGAGCTTCGCCACTTCTGGGGCCTGAATACCATTCTTGATCCTGAAGGGCGTGGGAAGAAGAACCGCGCCGATCATCGTCACCATGCAATCGATGCAACCGTTATCGCATTGACCAATTCCAAGCGCCTCCATGCCCTGGCGAATGCTCGCGGGAGCGACGTGCCTCCGCCATGGGCGCGCTTTCGCGAGGACGTGGAGTCCGCAATGGGGAAGATCAACGTCTCGCATCGGGTCCGGCGAAGAATCGCTGGGGAACTGCACGAGGCAACGTTCTACGGCGCCACTCACAAGCTGCCTCACCCCACCGTGGAAGACCATAGCGTCCCACGTCCCTGGTCTAAAGGCTGGGTCGAGCGAGATGGCATGTACGTACGGCGAAAGTCGGTCACTGAACTGACAGACACCAAGCAAATCGGCAAAGTGCGGGACCCCACCATTCGCCAAATCCTTCAGGAGCATTTGCGCCAACGAGGGATCGATCCGCACCGGCCCGGCAGGATACCTAGTGACGCATTCAAGGGCGGCAACACGCCACGGATGCCTACAGGGATGCCCATTCGACGGGCTCGCATGCTGGAGGAGAGCACAACGATCCGTCGCGTCAGCAGGGGAAGGGCATTCCAATACGTCAAGCCCGGGAGTAACCATCACATCGTCTATCACGCGGAGGGGCAGCGCGATCAAGAAAAGTGGATTGCTCAAGTCGTGACGATGTGGGACGCCGCACAGCGCGCACGCCGACCTCACCCGATCCCGATTGTGAACCGTAGCGACCAGGACGGGAAGCGGTTCGTGATGTCTCTATCGATCAACGAGATGTTCCAGATCGACGGTGCTGCAAACGGGCGCCTTCTGTGCGTCGTTCGCAAGATCGATCAGAGGAGCCTGCGCGTGCACTACAAAGTACACACCGACGCCCGCGTTGCGGGAGAAATCAACAAGGACAATCTCTATCTCTCTCCGGAACGTATGAGAAAGTGTAACGCTCGCAAGGTCACAGTCGATCCTTTAGGGCGGATCCGGTGGGCCCATGATTAAGCGCACGATCGAAATCTCGCAGCGTCCGGCGCACGTGGGCGTGCGGCTCGATCAACTTCGACTGGAGCGAGCCGAGGACGGCGAGCCCAACGCCGACACCCCAAGCATCCCCTGCGAAGATATTGGCGTGCTACTGGTCGATCACCCGTCGACCACCTACACCCACGCGGCATTGACGCGCCTGCTCGAACACGGGGCCGCCGTTGTGCTCTGCGGGCGTAACCACCTGCCCGCGGGCCTGCTGCTGCCGGTCGGCGAACACACCGAGATCGTCTGGCGGGTCAACGACCAACTCGCCCTGACCAAACCGCGCCGCAAACAGTTGTGGCAGCAAATCGTCGTCGCCAAGATTACCGCTCAGGCAACCGCACTCGGCGGTGACCACCCCGATGCCGCGCGCCGTCTGCGGAGCTTGGCCCGGCGCGTCCGCTCGGGCGACCCGGATAACGTCGAAGCCACGGCCGCGCGGGCCTATTGGGCTGTCTGGCGGCGCGAGATGCCCGCCTTTCGCCGCGACCCGGACGCATGCGACGCCAACGCGCTGCTGAACTACGGCTACGCCGTCATGCGAGCCGCCGTGGCCCGGGCCCTCGTAGCCGCCGGGCTGCTGCCGGTGTTGGGGCTTAAGCACACCAACCGGTCTAATGCCTTCTGCCTGGCCGACGACCTGGTCGAGCCGCTGCGTCCTCTGGTCGACACGCGCGCACGAATCCTATGGCGCCAGGGCGCTACCGAACTCGACCAGCCGACCAAAGCAGCCTTGCTCGAGCTACTGACTGCCACCGTAAACGTGGGCGATCAGACCGGGCCGCTCATGGTCGGGCTGCACCGGACGGTGGGTTCGCTGATCCGCTGCTACCAGGGCAAAGGTAAGCGGTTGCTGCTCCCTGTTGCAGTCGAAGCTGAATCGTGATAAGTGGATACCGATGCATGTGGCTGTTGGTAATGTTCGATCTTCCGGTCGATACGAAAGCCGCCCGGCGCCACTATGCCCAGTTCCGCAAGAAGCTGCTCCAGGACGGCTTTGCCAGGATGCAGTTCTCGGTCTACCGGCGGCACTGCGCCAGTGAGGAGAACACTGCCGTCCACGTCGGGCGGGTGGAAGGGTGGCTTCCGCCCGATGGTGAGGTCCGCATGCTGACGGTTACCGAGAAGCAGTTCGAAAGGATGCGTGTCTTTTGGGGAAAAAGGCGCAAACCGCCCGAGAAACCGGCGGCCCAGTTGGAACTTTTCTGAGCCGCCGATCCCTCCAAGTCTTTGCCGACTCGCCGGTTAGCGGGGCAGTAGTGTAATCGACCCCAGCCTGCGAGCAAGCCGCAACAATCCGGCTGCATCGGCCTTGCACCCGGCCAGTGTAATCGACCCCAGCCTGCGAGCAAGCCGCAACTCCAGCTTGCAGGACGCCGAGCGTTGTGACAGTGTAATCGACCCCAGCCTGCGAGCAAGCCGCAACACCGCCGATCGCCGGCGCTGCCACCACCGGCAGTGTAATCGACCCCAGCCTGCGAGCAAGCCGCAACGCCCACGCTACTGGGCCGTTGCCCACGCTAAGTGTAATCGACCCCAGCCTGCGAGCAAGCCGCAACGTGCCGACGTAGTCGCTCACCGTCTCCTCGAGTGTAATCGACCCCAGCCTGCGAGCAAGCCGCAACCACCCAGCCGACATCACGTTCGACGAGTTGAGTGTAATCGACCCCAGCCTGCGAGCAAGCCGCAACTGAATGCAATGTTCAGGCACGCCAAACGCCAGTGTAATCGACCCCAGCCTGCGAGCAAGCCGCAACTCAGCGGTGCCATTCCATATAACTGAGCCCAGTGTAATCGACCCCAGCCTGCGAGCAAGCCGCAACAGTGTGCAGCCCGTGTAATAGTGGATCGGAAGTGTAATCGACCCCAGCCTGCGAGCAAGCCGCAACGCAGGGACTCCCCTTTCGCGGCTAGCCCAAGTTACGCAGTTGAGTGGCAAGAATGGCCCTGATCATAGCGCCAGGGCCGGTTTTCGTCGAAAGTCTTCACTACACTTGTGTGGCCCCTTCGAGGTATCGCAACCTCTGGGGGAGCGTCAGACCCAGACGG
>DATKUK010000076.1:0-2207 GCA_035530655.1 Phycisphaerae bacterium | reverse complement strand
TGACCGCCCCACTCAGGGCCCCAGCATTTGGCCCACCTGAAAAGCACCAAGGTCCGACGGCCCCGGCCGCCCGACGTATTGCAGCTCAGTCAGCCATAGTTGCCCGCGACCGGTCTGGACCAGCAGCCCTTGCCCGGGCTGGATGTCCACAATTTCGCCCGGCTGCCCGGAACGCTCCGGGGCCGGAGCCGACCGGCCGCGCCAGACGATCATCTCACAATCTCCATGTACGGTAAACGCACCCGGATAGGGTCGCGACGCGGCGCGGATCAGGCGATAGACGTGATCGGCCGGCTCGCCGAAGTCGATCCGACCGTCTTCCCGTGTCCGTTTGAAAAGCCACGTGGCTTTGGCATGGTCTTGAGGCGTGCGCGGCAAGGCGCCCTTGCGGATGGCCGGGGCCAACTCGGCGATGCAGCGCTGGAGCACCTGATTAGTCCGCTCGATCAGGTCGCTCGCATAATCGTCGGGCAAAAGGGGCACGGGCTGTTGGATGATGATGTCGCCGGCGTCGGCCTCGTCCGAGTACTTCTTGAAGGCCTAGGAACTTACGTTTCTGGCCTTTCTTATTACTCACTTCTTACCCCCTCGTTTTCGGCCGAGTGGGTCACTTTTGGGTCAGTCAGGCCGCCACGCAGGATGTCGGCCTGTACGGTCCGGGCTCGTTCCAGATCCTCCGGCTGCACTGAAATGTAGTACTTGAGTGTTGTCTTGATATCGCTGTGGCCCGCCAGCTTCTGGGTCACGCCGGCAGCCCGTCTCAGCGGGCAATTGCGGCCGTTCTTGGCCATTCTGGCGGCGGGCGGCTGAGCTTTTGGCCAGCCAAGGGCAGGTCAGGCGTTGCCCTTGTTGCCCGGCACCTGCTTCGGTACAATAGATTCGGTTTGTCCGCTGACGGGCGATTTCGGCGGGCGCGACGGCCAGAGGTAGCGCGGCAGCCTGAGTGTCTGCATGCCGCTTCGGGCCGGTGACCGCCGCACTTCACCGATACCACCCGATCAGCGTGGGGCATTTCACCTTTCCCGGGCTTTAGTTCGTGGCCACCGGAGGACGGAGGAACATAGCATGTCTGGTCTGCTTTCCCATCGGATGCTCGTGGTTCTGCTGATTGGCATGCTCGCAGCGGCCGGCGACGCATGCGCCCAGACCACCTGGTATGTGGACGACGACGCCCCGGGCGATCCGAATGCCGGCGATCCGACAAGCAGCGATCCCAATGAGGACGGCTCGGCTGCCCACCCGTTCGATGCCATCGGTGAGGGTATCAACGCCGCGGTCAACGGCGACACGGTGCTGGTGCTGGACGGCACGTACACCGGCGCGGGTAACTACAACCTCGACTTCGGCGGTCGGCTGATCACGGTTCGCTCGGCTGGCGGCGCGGCCAATTGCGTCATCGACTGCCAGGGCGCGGGCCGCGGGTTCTATTTCCACAACGGGGAGACCGCCGCAGCGGTGGTGGAGGGATTCACGATCACCAACGGCAGCACCAACGGCAACGAAGGCGCACCGACCATCACGATGATCATGCCGACCACCGACCAGTCTGTCTTCCAGGGCGATGCGGTCGACATAAGCTGGGTGGACACCGACCCGGACGACAACGCCGAGGTGACAGTGTTCGTCTTCCTCGACGAGGATCGGAACCATAGTCCCGACCCCGGGGCCGTGACTCTTAAGCTTCTGATTACCTCCGAGGACCCCGACGGCGCGAGCGACATCTATACCTGGCTGACGGCGGGCTTCGAAGAGGGCACCTACACCGTCGGGGCGACCATCGACGACTACGACAACCCGCCCGTCGTTGACTTTGCGCTGGGGCAGGTGATCATCTCGGCACAACAGTGCCCCCCCCTCGATCTGGGCAGAATCGGGGCGCGCTTCGCGGGCATCCTCTGGCGAGGGTGGAATTCGGGCGACATGGCCGGCTACGCCCTGGACGGAGGTATGGACGTCAATGGAGACGGCTTTGATGACATGATCATCATCTCGCGCTTCGGTGACCCGTTCTACTTGCGGCCCGGGGCGGGACCGTGGGGCGAGGGCTACCTGATCTACGGCCAGCAGGGACGCCTGGTCGAGCCCGAGCAGGAACTCAACAGCGTGGCGGCAGTCATCCCGGGAACGATCTACGCGGCGCCGCGGCCGGTGGATATATATGTGGGCGGGGTCACGGACAACGGGTCCAGCGGCATCATGTCGGTAGC
>DATKUK010000075.1:0-16340 GCA_035530655.1 Phycisphaerae bacterium | reverse complement strand
AACGTCGTTTTCGCCCCTTACAGGCCCGGCGTAGTCGGATCCGACTGCAGCAGACACACAAGCCAGCCTCTCGTCGGCCAGTTCTCTACCCAATCTTGCCGGTACCCCTCGAAAAGCAAGCCGCGCTCGCTTATTCTGGGGTTAGTGCACCTTGCGCCACTCGATGTTGTGTTGTGCGCGGATGTCGCGCAGGCAGTCGAGCACGGCCTGGTGCAGCGTGCGGTTGGCTGAGCAGACTACGTAGAGCCGCTGGTTGACGTCGGGTGTGAACGTAAGCGGCTCGCCGTCGAAGGTGGTGACGACCACACCGGCCTGCTGGGCGACGCCCAGTCCGCTGAACACATCAATGAAGGGCTGCTTGTGGGCCAGATAGACGTCGACGCGCCCGAAGGCCACGTCGGCAAAGCCACCCGGCCCGCCGTTGGCATGGATGAACTTCACGGACGACAGCAGCGGCTTGAGCGTTTCCGCAAAGCTGTAGGCGTCGTCGGCCTCCTGGTAGAGGTACTTGGGCTTGAGCAAATAGGTCTCCAAAACGGCTTTGGCGATAGCGTCGGCCGAGCCGGGCGCCGGCTGCTTGACGTCGATCAGGCGGTCGCCGTCGAGGCGGGCGGTCCACGCGCCGCGGTCGGAGGCAAAGTCGACGCGGCGGTTGACGATGTCGCCTATGGCGGTGGCCAGATGTCGGCCGTCGCGATCGAAGACGGCGACCGTCGTGAAATAAAAGGCGCCCATATCGTTCTTGTACAGCAGCGAGCCGTCGAACGGGTCGGAGACGATGTATACCTGCTGGTCGCCGAGGTCGAACTGTTTGCGGCCGGCCTCTTCGGACAGGACCGTGGCGCGGAACCCGCCGGGCAGCATTTTGGCGAACTGCTCGATCCGCTGAAAGATGTAGCCCTCGGCCACGCTGTCGACGGCGAGCACGTCGGGATCCCAGTTGCGGTAGTCACCCTCGCGGGTAGCGACGGTGCGGGCGCCCTCTTCGGTCTTCAGCGCGGCGATCTGCTCCATCGAGCCGACCACGGTGGCCAGGGCAAAGGCCGACCACTGGCCATACTCGGTGTACTGCCGGTAGCGAGCGGCAAATTGCCGATCCTGCTCGGCGCGAAGCTTCTGAGGGTCGGTCATGTCGACGCTCCTTGACAGACGTGTGCGGCGTTCGTTTCGTTCCGGCCTCGAACGGGTCATTACTCTAGCACATGGGTCTCTGGTGTCAAAACAACTCGCTGAAGTCGCACCACCCAAAGAGAGCACACCGGGGTTCTCAAACGAAGCCTATGGCTGTTTGCTTTCCAGTTCCTTGCGGATGCTGGCCACGCGGGCCTCGAACCGCTGCTGGAGCCGGCGGCGGTGATCGGCGACCCACTTGTCGGTGTACTCGTCGACGCGCTTGGGGCCCAGCGTTTTGCGCAGCAGGGAAAGCACCTGATACAGCTCATGTCTTACGTCGAGATACGTCTCGGGGTCGAGGCTGAAGTGGGTCAGGTCGGTGGTGACATGATCGGGCACGTCGAGCAGCTTTTCGGCCCGGGCGAGGGCGGCGGCCGACTCGGGCTTGGCGTCCTTCTCGGCCAGCTCGACGGCGCGGCGGAGCATGAACAGCACCTCCCAGTCCTCGATGGCGTCGCGCATGACCGAGAAGCGGTTGCAGGAGAGCGCCTTGCCGTCGGGCCCGGGGTAGACCAACAGCCCGTCGCCGTTGGCCCAGGCGTAGGTGCGGCTGTTCCACTCCTCGACGCGGCTCAGCGGCCAGGGCTTGTCGCCTTCGGCCAGGTCGTAGTTGTATCGCCACGCGTTCAGCCACCAGTATTCAAAGCCCGTGACCCCATACTGCCACGCCTGCCACCAGAGGGCGCGGATGGCAACCAGCGGATCGTCGTTGCACACGTTGGCGAACGGCGGGCGCGGGCCGACGCAGGTGTACCAGAACATCTCCTCGCCCCGCTCCTGCGCGGCGCGGGTGCTCTGCGGGTCGAAGTTGTACACCGTGCCGCCGCTGGTGATGGGGTCCCACACGTCGACGTAGCCGATCAGCTCGTCGCGCGGCTTGCTGCCGCCGACCATGATCCGCAGCTTCGGCCATCGTTTGCGGATGGCGGCGGCCTTGTTGCGGATGCCCTCGAAGTCGTCGGTCTCGTCACCGATGTAAATGATGGCCCACTCGATGTAGTCGTTTTCGATGAGCCACTGATAGGCGGGGTCGATAATCTCCGGCTCGAGGTCGCGGGTGTGGTATCCGCCGATCAGGATCACGTTGCCCCCGTCGCGCATAACCTGGGGAATGTCGTCGCGGACCGGTGAGAGCATGCGGCTGTACTGGCTGGTGGGACTGAAGCGATGCTCGAGCAGCAGCTTGTAATAGGCGCGACGGACGTCGTCGTTGTACTTGTCGCCGTACCATCGCTGGAGGTCGGAAATGGCGAAATGCCCCTGCGTGCGGAACCGCCCGACACGCGGGATGGCGAAGTCGTGGACGGTCAGGGCGATTTCGACCGTCTGCGGTTTGGCGGAGGCGGGCTTGACGGTGATCTGGCCGCGGTAGACTCCGGGCGCGGCGTCTGCGGGGGTGCGGACGGTGACCCAGATGGGTTTGGTCTCGACGTCGTCGACGTGGAACGGGCCGGTCACCGGCAGCAGGGCGTCGGGCGTCCAGCCGACCTGCTGGTCGGCGGTGCGCAGGCTGGGTTTGATGAAATGCTCGATCTGGTGGTAGAAGGCGACATCGGAAGCGGGAATCTTTGCGGGCAGGTCTTCGTGGACCAGGTCGCTCGCCCGAACAGCCACGTTTTCGAGCTTGCCGCGCAGCGGCAGAAGCACAAGCTGGAAACTCTCGTATTCGTTCCGCGCGCTTTCCAGATGAACGCGATCGGCCGGGCGCCCTCGGAAGGTAAATAGCTCGTGCCGGCCCGAGACGCGCCGCAGGCTCGACTCGACACCGACCAGGTACGGTCTGGTCTCGGCGGGGGCAAGCTGCCACGTGCGGGCAGCCAGCAGGTGGGTCTGAAGCGTCTCGGCCAGGTCACGCCATGCTTCGGCCGAAGGCTTCGCCTCATCAAAAGCGGTGACGCGCCCGGCGAGCTGATCCAGTCGGGGCCCCCAGTACTCCGCGACAGGCGACTTGGCTGAGAGGGCGGCGAACCGTGCCTTGACCTCGGAGAGTCGAGATTCGAGGTCGACCCTCATGGCTGCACCCGTCAGGGCAACAACGCGGACGTTGGCGACCAGAACCTGCTGGTCGGCTTCGGCGGGTTGATTGAGTTCGAAGCCGATCTGCTTGATCCGCATGCCGGCCAGATCGAAAAGTTCCTTCTCGCGGGTGACGGCCTCGAAGAAGTTGTGGTTCAGGTCGACGACGTGGCGCTGCCATAGGCCCGGTTCCAGTGCGACCACGGCACGGAAGTCGTAGAGCTTGGCAGGGTTGGCCCAGTCGCGCTCGGGGCGATTCTCGGCCAGCGGCTTGGGCAGTTCGGCCGGGACCAAGTGGATGATAAGTCGTCCGGGGTGGGTTGTGGCCGCATCGAAGCACAGCGCGACCGGCATGTCGGCGGGGACCGCCACGTCGGCGGCGAAGACGGTCGTTTTGCCCGAGGGGTCGACTGCCAGAGCGGGGGCTGGCGAGCGCGTGGAGTCGATGGCGCCGGCCCGCTGTCTGTCGGGTGCGACGACGGCGCCATCGCTTAACTCTCGTGACTGCTGCTGGAAGTCGTGACGGTAGACGGTCCGGGCGGAGTCGACTGCCTTGGGCAACGCGACGAAAGCCATGGCACCACCTCTGGCTGCAAGGACGATAAGCGAGCCGAACAGGATGATTCGGAGATACGCAGCGTGTTGCAGCACGGGTTCTCCTTACTTTGCTATGGAACGGGCGCGCGATTGTATCGGCCGGGTGAATGGCCGTCGAGGTAGGCTACGTACCGGTGGTCTGCTGTACGACGCCGAGGGTAACGGCCATCTGGACGAGTTCGGCGAGCGACTCGGCCTGCATCTTCTGCATGACGTGCGCCCGATGGACCTCGACGGTTTTCTGACTGAGGCCGAGTTCGGCGGCGATCTGTTTGTTGCTCTTGCCGGCGACGACCAGGCCCATGACCTCGCGTTCGCGGGGGGTAAGCTGCGCGAAGTACGTCCCGACCTCTACGCGGTGACTCTGATTGACCCGGATTCTGGCGTCAAGTTCGAGCGCGGCGCGGATGCGATCGAGCAGGAGTTCGTCGCTGAACGGCTTCTCGATGAAGTCGACGACACCGGCCTTCATGGCGCGTACAGCCATCGGGACGTCGGCATGGCCGGTGATGATAATAACCGGAATTCGGACTTGCTGTGAGGCGAGCCGGTCCTGCAGATCGAGTCCGCTGATACCGGGCATGCGCACGTCGAGCACGAGGCAGCCTGGCCGGTCACGATCGAAGGCATCGAGGAATTCCTGGGCTGTGGCGTAGGTCTCGACGTTGAGCCCGACGGACTCGATCAACCATTGCAGCGACTCGCGTACGGCAGGATCGTCATCGACGACGAAGACAGTTGCTTCCGGGCTCATGTCCTCATCCTCCGCAGTCGGCAGGTCGTATGAGCCGAGGCGCCGCTCCCCAGGCTCCTGAGACGTCGTGCGAGACCGTCCATTTCGGCCCTGCCCCATTCTCGGCGGGAACAACAGACCCGCCGGTCCCCATGGCTATCGCGGCAGATTGTATCACGTTGACCGGTCAATTTCCAGAAGCCGGTCACAGATGGCGAGGCAAGTCACGTGATCCGCTGCGGACGGTGTGCCGGGGCGCACCACCCGTGGCGCCACCCGCGTGCTGCGTGGCTGGGCGGTGAGGGGCGTTCAGCTTTCGGGCTTTTCTTCGTGATACTCGGCCTCTTCATTGACCGACCAGGGGTCGACGTCCTCACCCAGCAGGCGTCGGACGGCCAACATCGCGCTGTAGATGGCGTGATCCATGTTGTTGTATCGAAACTGTCCGTAGCGACCGGCGCAGACCAGGTTGTCGAACTGCTCGAGATGCCGGCGGATGATCGCGACACGGTCGCGGTAGCCTTCCTCGTACATCGGATAGGCCTTGGGATGGCGGGCGACAAACGCTTTCTCGACCGGCAGGTCCATCTCAAGCCCGAGTCCAGCCAGGTCCGACCGGGCGATTTCGACCAGTTGGTCGTCGGTCCGGTTCCAGAACTCGCTGTCTTCGAAGGTGAAGTACTCGAAGCCCAGGGTATTCATGGCCGGGTCGGGCACCATGGCCGGGCTCCAGTTCTTGTAGAGCTGGAGCCGGCAAGCCTGCACCTCGGGAGCGTGCAGGTACACCCAATTGTCGGGCAGCACGTGCTCGGCTCGGACGATCAGGTTGACCGTGATGATGGTCCGGTACCGCAGCGACCGGGCGGCGTCGAGGACCTCCCGGGGCGCAGGTGCATCCAACTGGCAGGCCAAATCGGTCAGCGGCATGGTGGAAATAACATGGTCGACGGGCACCTCGCTGACCTTGCCATCATGCTCCAGGCGTACGGCGGTAACCCGCCGTCCGTCATGGAGCACGCCATCGACCTTACTGTGGGTGTGGACCGCGCCGCCCATCTTGGTCACCAGTTCGGCCATGGTTTCATACATCTGGCCCGGTCCGTACCTTGGATACTCGAACTCGTGGATGAGGGACGCAACCTTCTTGGTCCGACCGGCCCACAGGGCGTTGGCGATGGCCCGGCCCAGGCTCAGATTGCGGATTCGCTGGGCAGCCCAGTCGGCGGACAGCTCGGCACAGGATATGCCCCAGACCTTCTCCGTATAGGTCTTGAAGAAAATGGTGTAAAGGGCGTGGCCGAACCGATTGGAGACCCAGTCCTCGAACGTGAGTTCCGGCTTCTTGGGTCGAATGCGCCGAGCCAGGAAGCTGGCAATCACGCGCAAGCTGGTCAGCGGCCCGAGCCCCATCATGGCGTTGAGAGGCTTGAGGGGGTAATGGAATAACTTGCCCCGATAGAAGATACGCGACAGGCGAGGCCGCCTGATGAACCCCTCGGCCAGCACGTCGCGCCAGAGCTGGTTCACCTCGTCGTTCTTGGTGAAGAATCGATGGCCCCCGACGTCGCAACGGAAGCCCTCGAAGTTGACGGTCTTGGCCAGTCCGCCCACCTGGCTGCCCTGCTCGTAGACAACGCAGGTGTGGCCCGTCTTGGCCAGTTCGTAAGCGGCGGCCAAACCGGCCGGCCCCGCCCCCACTATGGCGAATGGCACGCGATCGATCATATCGTTGCTACGGTCTACCTTTCTGTGGCGGCTGTCGGCCCGCAATTCGGTACGGTCGTAATCGTCCAAAGCAGCCGCGGCCAACAGACTTACGTTCGACAAAGTATAGTGCAACTTGGTGCTTTTGGCCTTTAGCAGGGCGGGCGGTCAGGTGTTGACCTCCGCACTGAAGCAATATACCGCAACTTCTTATTTATCAGTAGGATACGATAACTCCGTACCCTGGCGACAAGGGGCGAGATCGGTTGACACGTCTGAACCGACCGGCTAAGCAGGCGGACGGATGGGGGCGAAGGGGCTGATTATGTCGCAGGTTGGTCGTGGCGCCCCGCCGTTGAGGCAGTTGTACTGGCGGTCGCTGGTGCGGGGGCTGGAAGGTGTACGCAAGAGGTTTGACGGCAGGAGCGGGCGCTTCCTGCTTATGCCCGATCATCCGCCGAAAGACCCCGAGAGACGCGACATCATCGGCTGGGGCGTGACGTATCAGGACGTGATTCTGGCGCTGGCGGCCCTGTATGCGACGGATCGGCCCGACAACCCGTTACACCGCAGCGACGAGCTGCTGACGATGATCGTCGTCGGCGGCAATGCCATCCGTGACTTCCAGAACCCCGACGGGACGGTCGATTTCGTCAAGCCGGACGGGTCGGACTGGGGCCCGACCTACATGGGGTGGACCAACTATCACTGGTTGGAGACGTACGTGCTGATGCGGGATCACCTGCCCGACGACGTGCGACGACGTTGGGAGGAAGGTCTTACGCTGGCACACGAGGGGCAGACGACCGAATCGGCCTCAGACCGCATCCACAACATCCCCACATGGAAGGCGATGAGTTGCTGGCGCGCGGGGCAGGTGTTCGGGAACGAGGGCTGGCAGCGTTACGGCGCGCATCAAATCGAGCGGACAGTCGAAGCCCAGCACCCAGGGGGCTTCTGGTTCGAACACCGCGGGCCGACGACGAGCTACAACCGGGTGTATCTGCATGCGTTGGGTCTGTACTGGATCTACACCCAAGAGCCGCGGGTGTTCGAGGCGATCGAGCGCGCGACCGAATTCCATTTGATCCACAGCTACCCGGACGGCACGGGCGTGGAGACCGTCGACGGCCGCACCAAGTACTCGCCGTCGAGGCCCGTGATGGGTCTGGTGGCGCTGGGGCTGACGCCGGAGGGACGGCATCTGGCGCGGCGCCTGATGGAGCCGGCTTCGGGCAGGACGGTGGACTCGGGCAAAGCCCCCGGTGCGGCGGGCGATCTTTCAGCCAGTTGCACGCCGCACATGGCCAGCGCGTTTCTCCACGCGCCGGGCGGGTCTGAGTCGCCCAGCGTTTTCGACCAACTCGACCGACGGTGCGTCTGGCATGACATGTCGCTGACAGTGCGGACGGGTCCGTGGTTTGCCTGTTGCAGTTCGATCGTCGTACCGCCGAGCGACAGCTTCTGGGGCCAAGACCGTCAGCACTTTGTCAGTCTATGGGCCGAGGGACACGGGCTACTGATCGGCAATGGCAACAGCCGCAATCAGCCCGCATGGAGCACGTTTGTGGTGGCGGGGCGTGACGGCCGACGATATCTGCCGGATCGAGCGGGCCTGCTGCCCGATGGCGTGTGGCTGGATTACGGTCGTACGCGATGCATCATGCGTGTCGATCTGAGGTCGGAGCGGGCGCGAATTGGCGCGGCCGTAGCCGGTGCGTCCGAGGCCACCAGGCTCCAACTGCAACTGCGACTTGCGACGGGGATGGCGGTGCGGGGTTCCAACGGGGTTCGGGTGACGCTCGGCCCGGAGCCGGTTCGACTGGACGAGCCGGCGGGTGTGCTGACGGTCGAGCCGGACGGCTGGAGCATAGAGCTGCCGCGGCGCTGGACGCTGGATTGGCCCGTCGCGCCGTTCAACCCGTATGCCAAGGACGGCTCGGCGCCGCCGGAGCAGGCGGTGGGCGTTCTGGGTGTGGACGTACCGGTGGGCGGGGACGTGTGGCTAACTGTACGATGGGGCGAGGCGGCATCCTGATGGAACTCGAAGCGATCAATAAACGGCTGGAAGGTTGCGGGCTGCGGGTGCTGGCCATCGATGAGTCGGGCAATCCACCCGTCGAGTCGAGCACGATTCCCTTCGGCTGGCAGGACCTGCACCATCCTGGACTTGCGCGTCTGGCTGAGACGTACCGGTTGGAGGAGGTGATCGAGCCAGCGCGCGATGAGTTTGAGCAATTTCGATTGCTGCGCCATTGGTGTTATCGCATTATCGCCCGAGGCACGCCGGAGTGGGTTCCCCACGAGCCCGAGTTATTGGCGGGCGTGGTTAGCGAGGGAAGGCCATTCTACTGCACGTACTACGCTCAGCTTCTGATGTATGCGGCGACGTCGCTGGGGTGGCCGGCACGGCATCTTGGGATCGACTGCGATCATGCCGAGGGCGAGCCGTCGAGCCATCACGGTGTAACCGAGCTGTTTTGCTTCACATTGGACAAGTGGCTCGTGCTGGACGCGATGTTCGACGTGCATTACGAGCGTGAGGGCGTGCCGCTGAGTGCGCTGGAGATTCGAGATACATACCGCAAGCACGGACCGCAGGAGCCGGAGATCTGCGTGGGGCCCGAGGGGATGTGCGTGCGGTCAAGCGGCAAGAACACACCGCCCGGCTTTGACGAGCCGGTGTGCTATCATTGGTTCCTGGTTCGAAGCCGCAACGACCACTTCACCCTGCCGGTGTGGCAGGGCAACGCACGGGACATTCTTTACGTGGACGACGTCAACCGCGGGAAGACGTGGTATCAGAATCGCACGGACGAGACGGGCCAGTTCGTCGGTTCTCGACGGCACACGGGGTACGAGACGGGCTCGTTCCTGCCCACGGAGCGACTGGCCGACGTGTACCCGACGCTGGGGCGAACACACATCGAAGCCGATTTGTCGTTGCCCAGGCCGCCCGATCGCCCGGTGGTGCCGCTTCGCATGCACAGCATCTGTCCGTATTGGCGTGGATTCGAGGTGCGATTCGATCGCGCCGGGCCTTGGGTGCCGGTCAGGCAGAGTGTGGATTGGCCGGTCCACAGCGGCGAGAATGGGATCGAGGCGCGTCTGGTTGATGCGGGCGGTCGTCGGGGCAAGGCGTGTTGCGTAACGCTGAAGACCGGGGCGCGTTCGTCCAAGTAGCAACGACGGAGCAGATTGCCCGTCGATTTCATCGGAGTGAGTGATCATGTCGAGTGGGCTGGCAATTCTGGCGGGCATTTATGGTCTGACGGCGGGAAGCCTGGTTGCCCAGGTGGTGACGAGCCGGTCGGCCGACGCGCCGAAGGTCTGGGCGATCGGCGAGGGGTTCCGGGTCGACCCGCTGACCGGACGGGTGCGTGAGGAGCAGCGGATCGACGGCAATCCGCTGCCGGCGAGCTTCGATTACCACCGACGCAACTTCGTTTGGGATGCGGCGAAGCGTCAGGTTACGCTTTATGCGGCACGGAACGAGGTGGTGGCGTATCAGCTCCATATTCGCGCTGCGGCAAAGAAGGTAACGGTTCGCTGTAGCGACCTGGTTGGCCCGGGGCAGATCAAGGCGGACCGCGATATCGAAATCTTCAAGCAGTGGTACCTCAACGTCGCGCAGAACTCGAGCAACAAGGGCTCGACCACAGCAGGTTACAACCTGGGGGCAGGGTGGTACGCCGACGCTCTGGTCCCGATCGACTCGGGCGGCGGCTACGGTGAGCCGTTCGACGTACCCGATCGGGTGAATCAGATCGCCGGACAGCAGTGGCAGGGCGTGTGGGTGGACACGTACGTGCCGCGGGACGTGCCGCCGGGCGTGTACGAAGGCACGGTGATCATCGCGGGAGAAGACCTGTCTGAGTCCTTGAAGGTGCGTCTCGAGGTGTCCGACGTGACACTTTCGGATGCGTTCGCCTGCGAAGTCGGGCTGAACAACTACGGGAGCATCGGGCACAAAGGTAGCGACGTGCGATTGCGATACTACCAGATGGCCCATCGGCACCGCATGGCGGCGCACGAGCATTACATTCAGCCAGGCGTGACGGGCAGCGGCGCGGCCATGCGAGGGGTGTGGGACGACTTCGACCGCGAGATGGGCAAGTACCTTAGCGGCGAGGCGTTCACCGAGCGGTACGGCTATCGCGGGCCGGGCGAAGGTCAGCCGGTGCGTTGGCTGTACTTGCCGTTCGAGATTGTGGGCAGCCACGCCTGGCCCATGCCGAAAACGGCAGTGAAGACGCCCGAATACGACCAGGCGGTCCAGGCAATGCTGCGGGACTTCGCGGCTCACTTGCGTTCGCGCGGATGGACCCGGACAAAGCTGATGTTCTTCGTCAACGGGCTGGACGAGCCCAAGACGGTGGAGGCGATCGAGCAAATTCGTTACTTCGGCGATCTTGTGCGGTCGGCTGGTGTCGAGGGCGTGTACTACCGGGCGGATATCAACCACCTGCACGACATGGGCGGGCTCATCGACGGCTGGACGTACAAGAACTTGCTGGAACGACTGGGGCCGGTGATCGACTTGTGGTGCTGCGTGGCCGACTTCAAGCGGACGGACTTTTCGGTGCTGCTGCCGCGCCGGCAGCCGCCGCACAACGACGTGGTGTGGTTCTATCAGAACCGTGAGCCGTCGGTGGGCGGTTACTGCCTGGACGACGAGACCATTGGGCTGCGGACGTGGCCGGTGATCGTCTGGAAGTATGGCCTGGACGGATGCATTCTGTGGGAGATCACCTTTCAGGGCCCGAGCAAGGACATCTGGATCGATCCTCGCAACAGCGTGTACGAGCAGACGGTTCACAACATGGCGGGGTTCTTGACCTACCCCGCGCGGGACGGCGTGGCCGAACCGGTTGCGAGCGTTCGCCTGAAGAGCTTTCGGCGGGGAGCGCAGGACTACGAGTATCTGCGTATCCTCGAAACCGTCGCGGGACGTGATGCGGCTGAGGCAATCTTGCAGCCGGTGCTGCGCAACGCTTTGCATCGCCCGGGCCGGGAGTATGGTGCCGCCGGCGACTGGTCTCACAATCCCGAGGACTGGGAGCGGATGCGCGTGGCCGTGTTGAAGGCCGTCGTCGAGGCCCACCGCAAGCAAGATTGAATCAACCGCTGCGGGTGAACAGGGAGCCACGACAGTCAAGTCGATCGCTGATTCAAGCGGTCAGTGGCTCGGGTTGACGCTGCTGCGGGCCTTAGGTAGCATCGCGCGACTTGTGCGCACCACGATGATGCGCGGTGTTGTCGGTTTGGTTTTTCCGAGGTGAAACGCAGAGAGATGAAGGCAAACGGCGCGATAGGGATTACGGGGACGGGCAGTTACGTGCCGCGTACCCCCGTTACCAACGAGCAGTTGGCATCGGTCCTGGACACCGAGGCCGAAGCAATCTATCGCGTTACCGGTATTGAGCAGCGTCGCATCCGCGACGAGCGTGAGAACGTCTATGTGATGGGGGCGCTGGCCGGTCTGCGGGCGATTGAGGATGCGCACCTGAGACCGGACCAGATCGATGCGATCTATTGTGCCATCGATCCTCTCGGCGAGGTATCGGTACCGGCGGCGGCGAACCTGGTGCAATACCTGATGGGCATGCCTTTGCTGCAAACCAAGGAGGGCGGCAAGGCGCCGAACTACTGCCCGTCGTGCGACGTCGTGGCGGGCTGCTGTGGCCCCCTGTTCGCCCTCGAAGCGGCGGTAGGGCGGATCCTGACCGACCGGCATCTGCGCAACAAGCGAGACACGAAGGTGCTCGTGGTGGCGGGCGACAGCATGTCAAACGTCGTGAACTGGCGGGACCGGGAAACGGCTATGGTGTTTGCCGACGGTGCAGGCGCGGTGGTGGTGGAGGATTTGGAGGCGGCTTCGTCGCGTGAGGGCGTGGTGGCGCTTGATGCAAGCCGACCGATGGGGGTTCTGTCGATCGATGTGGCCAGCGACGGCGACAAGGCTGACCTGATTCACCAGTTCTCGCAGAATCGTGCGACTCAGCCGGGCGAGCCAAGCCGATGCGAAGGGGTCACGAAGCGCCGCTTCGTACACATGAAAGGCGCCGAGGTGTACCGCCACGCGGTGCGGCGCCTGACGGCGTCGCTGAAAGCGGCGATGGCGCAGGCAGGTATAACCGACAAGGATATCGATCATTACCTGCCGCATCAGGCCAACCTTCAGATCCTGCGCAAAGTGTTCGGCGACGCGATCCCCAAGCAGCTCGACCGGCAGGTGGACGGCAGCAAGGTGTACACCTGGGGCATCGTGTGGGAGGGCAATTGTTCAGCCGGCACGTTGTTCGTCGCCTTGGACCAGTACAACCGTTCGGGGCGGCTGTCGCCCGGAATGACGCTGGCGATGCCGACGTTCGGAGCCGGTCTGGCCTGGGGCACGGTTGTGCTTCGCTGGCACAAGCCGGCCAAACCGAAGATCGATTGGGAGACGTTCCAAACCGACCGGGACCGCGAGCACGACCCCAGGGCCGAAGCGATGTACGCCCAGTACTTGGATATGGTGAGCAGAATGGAGGCGGCACCGGGTCCGCGATGAAGGAGTGGATGCAATGGACGTAAGCACGGCTGTGATCTGTGAACTGCTCCGAGCCGTGACGGAGAAGGACATTCACGAAGAGGACGTCATTTCGGAGTCGCGGTATCTTGAGGACTTGGGGCTGACCTCCATTCAGTTGGTCGATCTGGTGATGGCGATCGAGGAGCGCTTCAACGTCGAGATCGAAGACGTTGACCTTGCCAAACTGCGCACCGTCGGCCAGACCGTTGATTACCTGAAACAGAAGACGTGATGATGGCCGACTGGCTGACGAGTCCGCTGTCGCCGGAATGGCTGTGCGCGCTGCGCGATTTCTGCGGACAGCTCGGGGAGTGGTCGCACTGGCAGAGTCACGGGTTCTATCTGGCCACGCGTTGGGGGGTGTTGTGGTTTCTTCCGGTCATTCCACTGGTGTGGGCGTTTGAGTTTCTGGCTCCGCGCCGGTGGTGGCTGGTGTTTTTGAGCATCCTGTCGCTGGCATTCATTGCGTTCGGGCTGATGCCGTGGCCCATTGACGGGGTGTTCCCCGAACAGGTGGCGCACCACGGCGGGCAGGCCATGACGTGGGCGCGTCGCGCCGTGTACGGGCTTCTGCACGCGGCGATCGTGGTGTTGCTGCTGGTGGGCGTATATCGCCTTGCACGCACGGGACAACAGCGGTGCCGCCAGCCAGGGCGGAATCCCTGGCATCCACTGGTCGCGGCGGTGCTGGTCCTGATCGCCGGGTACTTCGTGCTGTACGGAATCCGATCCGGATGGCGGCGTCTGGGCGAGGGTGCATATGGCCTGGATGCGTTCGTGATCCTGCCGAACTTTCATGAGGCGGGTCTGGCTTACGTATTCGTCAAGTCGGTGCACTACGTGTGGGACTCCTGTCGCGGGCGCATTCAGAACCGAAGCTGGTGGCGGTTCCTGTGCTGGATGACGTTTTTCCCCAGCTTCCGCGTGGGCCCGATCGAGCGATACCACGACTTCTTTACCCAAGTGCATCGCTGCCATCGGCGCTGGCGGGCGTCGGACCTTTTGCACGGTTGGCGCCGGATCGTTCAAGGCGCATTGAAAGGGGTGCTCTGTCTGTTTCTGGGAAACCAATGGCTGCCGGCAGTGGGCGACCAGCTGGCCGACACGGTTGCGACAGGTGGTGCGTCGTCCGTGCCGTACCTGACAGTGTGGGTGCTCCCCTGGATGGTGCTGATGACGGCGTACCTGGCGCTGGCTGGCTATACCGATATCGCCGTCGGGCTGGCGAGGCTTATGGGATATCGCATGGCGGAGAACTTCAACTGGATGTTCTTCTCGCACAACCTGTCGGAGCTATGGCGCCGCACACACATGACGATGTCGCGTTGTCTGCGAGACTACTGCTACTATCCGCTGGTGAGGCGGGGGCCTTTCCGGCGTCGCCCGGCCCCGGGGGGCTCGGCGGGTCAGCAGGTCGGCCATCTGCTCTTGCCGACGGTGAATTTCTACATTACGTTCGTGTTCTGCGGTCTGTGGCATGCGCCGGTGTCCAAGATGATTCTCTGGGGACTGTTGTTCGGCACGGGGATGGCCGTTTTTGAGCTATGGGTATGGTTCTGGCAGCAGCGGGTCGATCACAACGGGTTGCTGTACCGCGGGCTCGCCCGGGCGGGTTTGGCGGGAGGTGGCTGGCCGCAGCGCGTACTGGGCGTGCTGTTGACGATCCATTTCCTGGCGCTGAGCGTGTTGCTGTTTCACGGGCCGGAGTTGTTCTTTGTCGTGACGCGGGAACTGATCCATCGTCCATTCACGTGGCTGTTTTGAGGCGGGCGGTTTTTCAGGAACGGTCGGTTGGACTCGAGGCTTTGGGCTGGTACTTGTGATGAGTCATCTGTTGGGCAAAGTGGCTTTGGTAACGGGCGGGTCGCGAGGGATCGGCCGGGCGATCGCTCTGCGCCTGGCCGAAGACGGCGCGGACATCGCCGTCAACTACAACCGGCAGCAAGAGCGCGCAGAGCAGGTGTGTGAGCGGATCCGGCAATCGGGACGCAAGGCCGTCGCGTTGCAGGCCGACGTGAGCGACCTCGACGCGGTGGCCGAGATGGTTCGTCAGACCAAGGCAAGCTTGGGGCCGATCGATCTGCTGGTGAACAACGCCGGTACCGGCGGCGGGGCGAACGTGTCGACGCCCGGGTCGGATCAGTGGCAGCGAACCCTGGGCGTTCATCTGACCGGCACGTACAACGTATGCCGGTCGGTGATGCTGTCCATGTTGAAGCGTCGAGCCGGCGCGATCGTGAACATCGCCAGCACCACGGCCATGACCGGCCAGCCGGGGCGCAGCGACTACGGAGCGGCCAAGGCGGGGGTAATCGGCTTCTCTCGGTGTTTGGCGTTGGAGGGGGCGCAGTTCGGCGTGCGTGTCAACGTGGTAGCGCCCGGGGTGGTCGAGACCGAAATGTTGGAGGAAGTGGACACTGCGGCCGTGGACAGGGTTTTGGCCCAGGTGCCGATGAAGCGGCTGGGTCGGCCGGAAGAGATCGCTGCGGTGGTCAGCTTCCTGCTTTCGGATGCGGCTTCGTACATGACCGGCCAGGTGGTTGCGGTGGACGGGGGTTTCACGTACCGCTAACGAAAGGGCCTTTCCATGCATCGTTCGGTGCTTGCGTTTCTTCGCTGTCCTGTGTCGAGGCACGAGTTGGTCGTCGAGGCAGCCGAGGGCGATGACCAGATCGAATCCGGCCGGCTGAGGTGCCCCGCTACCGGGGCGCAGTATCCAATCGAGGAAGGCATTCCGCGTTTCGTGTCGGCCGAGCAGATTGAGGCGACGTATCCAGAGATCGCCAAACAGGCCAAGGCGGCCGCCCGGTTCTATGAAGTCGCCTGCGTGCAGCAGTTCTTGGATGTGATCGGGATGGGTGTAGACGAGGCCCGGCAGGAGTACCTCGGTCGACTCGAGATCGAGCCGGGCATGCGCGTCTTGGACGTGGGGGCCGGTACCGCAGCAGAGGTGATCTACGTTGCGCGGCGGACGAGCGGGCTCGATCTGCACGGCCTGGATCTGTCGATCGACATGCTTCGGCATGGCCGGCGAAAGCTTCGCAAGGCGGACGTGTCGGCCGAGCTATACATCGGCCTGGCCGAGCAGTTGCCCTTTGCCGACAACACGTTTGACGTGGTGTTCCACATGGGGGCGTTCAACGAGTTCAAGCACAAGGCTGAAGCCGTCGCGGAAATGGCCCGTGTGGCCAAGCCGGGCACGTTGGTGCAAATCAGCGACGACTGGCTGACATCCAAGAACGTCCAGACGCCGCTCGGCCGGCGATTGCACGAAGCCGTGCCGTCCATGTCGCTGGATCCGCAGTTGCCGTTCGATCTGATTCCCGAAGGAATGCTGGACAAGAAGCTGACCCCCATCCTGAAGGGCTTCGGGTACTGCGTCGAATTCCGCAAGCCCGGTTAGCCCCAGAATAAGCGAGCGCGGCTTGCTTTTCGAGGGGTACCGGCAAGATTGGGTAGAGAACTGGCCGACGAGAGGCTGGCTTGTGTGTCTGCTGCAGTCGGATCCGACTACGCCGGGCCTGTAAGGGGCGAAAACGACGT
>DATKUK010000074.1:0-103025 GCA_035530655.1 Phycisphaerae bacterium | reverse complement strand
CTGAACTTGTAGTGGACGTCCACCCCGCTGGCCCTTACTCTGGGATACACGTTTTTCATGGCTGTCTCCTTCCTGTCTTCCGGGTCTTTGATTCACCCTAGAAGATAGGCTCTCGGAGGCAGCCTTTCATGGGATTACGTTTCTGGCGGACGAGCCGCCAGTGGTACCTAAGGGTAGCCCAACGCTCCAATCACCGTCCGGCTAGCCATAGGTTCCGCATCACCGGATCGGCGTACCGGCCGAAGTGGTCGGACAGGCGCTTGTAGTCGGTGTAGAGCTTGCGGTAGATGGCGTGGTGTTTTTTGCTCGGGCGGTAGGTGGCGGAAGGCTTCTGGCACATGACGCGCACAGCCGCGGCGGCTGAGTCGTGCCCCCCTGCCTTCGAACCGGCCGCTACCGCGCCGAGGATGGCCGCACCCAGCGACGACGCATTAGGACTGGCCGCCACGCTGATCGGCCGACCCGTCACGTCGGCGTAAACCTGTACCAGCATGGGGTTCTTCTGCGCGATGCCGCCGCAGGCCACCAGCGATTCTGTGGGCAGGCCGGCGTTGTCGAACAGCTCGACGATCCGCATCGTGCCGAACGCGGTGGCCTCGACCAGCGCGCGATAGATCTCGTGCGGGCGGCTGGCCAGCGTCAACCCGACGATCAGACCCGAAAGATTTGCGTCGACAAACGGCGTGCGGTTGCCGTTCCACCAATCCAGCGCCAGCAGGCCCGACTCACCCGGTCGCAAGCGAGCGGCTTCGCTACTGAGGTAGTCATGCACGTCCATGCGACGCCGGGTCGCTTCGCGCAGCACGTAATCGGGGCAGGCGTGATCGACGTACCAGGCGAAGATGTCGCCCACAGCCACCTGGCCGGCCTCATAGCCGAAGTAGCCCGGCAGGATGCCGTCGGGCACGACGCCGCTGATGCCCTCGACGAGCTTTTCGGTCTTGCTCATGAGCATATGGCAGGTGCTGGTGCCCATGACCATGACCATCACGTCAGGCCCGGCCACGGCCGCTCCGGGCACGGCTGCATGGGCGTCGATGATCG
Organism: Phycisphaerae bacterium; assembly: GCA_035530655.1. Taxonomy (GTDB): domain Bacteria; phylum Planctomycetota; class Phycisphaerae; order UBA1845; family DATKUK01; genus DATKUK01. Next base: position 101,981 of record DATKUK010000074.1, on the reverse strand, counting down.
AGGCCGACACCCCGATGCCGGCCGGCAGACCCAGCCGCCGGGCCATCGCCGCGGTGAGTTCGCCCGCCCGCGTACCGGGCGCCAGCCGATCGCCCGGCAGCTTGTCGCGCACGAAGTTGGCGAAATCGCGATGCAGCCCTCGCAGAAACGCCGGCTTCGGACAGCCGGTCTTCGGGTGCCAGCACTGCTTATACCCACCGTGGCAGGTGCTGCGGGTCAGTCGGCCGGTGAGCTGCCACACGAGCCATTCGCCCGCCTCGATAAACACGTCGGCCGCGCGGTAGACGGCCGGGTCCTCGTCGAGCGCCTGCAACGCCTTGGGGAAGAACCACTCGCTGGAGATGATGCCCCCGTACCGCTTCAGCCACGCCTGGCGACGGCGGGCAGCGAGGGCGTTCATTTTGTCGGCCTGAGGCTGCGACGCGTGGTGCTTCCACAGCTTCACCCAGGCGTTGGGGCGACCGGCGAACTTGGGCAGCATGCAAAGCGGCGTACCGTCGGCTGTGGTCGGCAGCATGGTGCACGCGGTGAAGCTCACGCCGATCCCGCACACGCGGTCGGGCCTGATGTGGGCTGCCTTGACGGCCTGTTTCGTGGCGCGGGTCATGCAGCGGAGGTAGTCGTCGGGATGCTGAAGGGCCCAGTCGCGCCCGAGCGGCGTCTTGCCGCCCGGCAGCCGGTCGGTGATTACCCCGTGGGGATAGTTGACGACAGCTTCGCCGGCGACGCGTCCGCTGCGTGTGCCGGCCAGCAGGGCCCGGACCGACTCGGTTCCGAAATCAAGACCAAGGGCATAGCTTTCCTGACGGGCCATGGGCAGTGCTCCGCTGCGGATGGGAACTTGCATACTCTCAACGCTGGAACAGCCGGGGCGATTGTTGATTGCGTCGGCGGGCGTGTCAATCGGCGCGACCCGGCTGGGGTTCGCCTTGGGTAAGCCGCAAGGCTCGATTCTCGATTGATTTGCCCGGCTGCGGAGTGGATCATACCGACAAACCACAAAGGGAGCTTTCGGATGGGCACGTCGGTATACGAACAGGCGGATCAGGCGAAGACCATTCTCGATGGGGTTCGGCAAGCGGGCGGCGATCCCGACGCATTGTTGGAGCGGCTGCGGGCCTGGCAGATCGAGACGCCGTCGTGGGGCTTTGCCGACGCGGGCACGCGGTTCGGCACGTGGAAGCAGGCCTCGGCGGCGCGAACGATCGACGAAAAGCTCGCCGACGCCGGTCAGGTGCACAAGTACACCGGCATCTGCCCGACGGTGGCGGTTCACGTGCAGTGGGACTTCCCCGACGGGTTCGACCGCAAGGTGCTCACCGTCGCCGAAGCCGCCGGCGTGAAGATCGGCGCGATCAACCCGAACCTGTTTCAGGATCAGTGCTACAAGTTCGGCAGCCTGGCCAGTCCCGACCGGGCGGCGCGCGAGCAGGCGGTCCGGCACTGCCTCGATTCGATCGAGATCGGCCGGCAGACCGAAAGCCAGGTGCTAAGTCTCTGGCTGGCCGACGGCACGAACTACCCCGGCCAGGACGACATCGTCGAGCGGAAGCACCGCCTGGCCGAGTCGCTGCGGCAAATCCACGACGCGATGCCGGCGTCGATGCTGCTGCTCGTCGAGTACAAGCCGTTCGAGCCCGCCTTCTACCACACCGATATTGCCGATTGGGGCATGGCCACCGTGCTGGCCCGGCAGGCGGGCGAGCGGGCGCTGGTGCTGGTCGACACGGGGCATCACTACCAGGGGCAGAACATCGAGCAGATCGTGGCCTGGCTGATTGATGAGCGGATGCTGGGCGGCTTTCACCTCAACGACCGCAAGTACGCCGACGACGATCTGACCATCGGCAGCATCGATCCGTATCAGATGTTCCGCATCTTCGACCAGATCGTCGCAGCCGAGCAGCGGCTGGGGCAGACGCTGCCGATTGCCTACATGATCGATCAGTCGCACTGTATCAAGAACAAGGTGGAGGCGACGATCCAGACGGTCAGTCTGGCACACGAGCTGCTGGCCAAGGCGCTGCTGGTCGATCGGGGGGCGCTGCGCGACGCACAGGCGACCGGCGACGTGGTCGGGGCGGAGCAGACGCTTCGCGGTGCGTTCTTCATCGATACGCGGCCGCTGATCGGCTACGTCCGCCAGCAGATGCAACTCGAAGCCGATGCCCTTGCCGCATTTCGGGCCAGCGGATACGATGAAAGGGCGGCCAAGTCGCGCCGCGGCTCGGCGTGACCGGCTGCGGGCCGAGACGAGCGGAGGTCTAAACGTGGCGAAGTTCAGCCTGCGACGATATGAGGACCAGGCCACGGCGTCGGTCGTGCTGGCAATCGCCGGGTTGGTCCTGGCGATTCCCCTGACCTACCTGGTGTTCCGCAACTTCAACCCCGATTTCGGCTGGATCTGGTACAACCCCAAGACGCCCCGGAAACTACTGGTTCTTGCGTTCGCGGCGATGACCGGGGGAGTGGCTCTCCTGGGATTCGGCTTTGGGCTCAACAGCCTCGGCCAGCGGCGCAACACCAACCAGAGCCGCAGTTGGCTGGGGTTCATCCTAGGGGGGGTCGGCATGCTGCTGGCTTTTCTTCTGCTGGCGAGCTTTTGGCTGATGGCCAAGCCGGCTGCCGTTTCCGGCTGATGCCGATCGTGGTATCCTCCTCGCCATGCGGGTATGGCTTTTTACAACGTGTCTGACGGACATGTTCTATCCGCAGACGGCTGCGGCGATGGTTCGTGTGCTGCGCCGGCTGGGGGTCGAGGTCGACTATCCGCCGAAGCAGACCTGCTGCGGCCAGCCCGCCTACAACAACGGCTTCTTCGACGAGGCGCGAAAGGTCGCCCGGTATACGGTGGAGGTGCTGGAGAGCGCCGACGCGGTTGTGATCCCGTCCAGTTCGTGTTGCGGGATGATCCGCAAGCATTATGAAGACCTCTTCGAGGACGAGCCCGCCATGGTGCGGCGAGCGCGGGCGCTGGCGGACAAAACGTTCGAGTTCGTGGAGTTCCTGCACAAGCGGCTATGGGACCGGCTGTCGAACTGGCCGCTGCGCTACGACGGGACAGTCACCTATCACTACAGTTGCCACCTTCGCCTGCTGGACATGACCGACCAGGGCGAGCAGTTGTTGCGCCGGATCGAGGGGTTGGAGTACCGCCCGCTCGCCAAGCTCGACCAGTGCTGCGGGTTCGGCGGGGCGTTTGCGTTTCGCTTCCCCCAGGTGTCGGCGGCTTTGGTGGCCGACAAGGTCGAGTGCATCGCAGCCACGGGCGCCCAAACCGTGGTGGCCACCGACGCGGGCTGCGTGATGAATATCGGCGGCCAATGCAAACGAAGTAGGCTGGACGTGCGCGTGCGGCACATAGCCGATCTGTTGGATGAAGCCATGAGCAACGGCAGCACAGCGGAGGGCGTGGGCGCATGAAGCCGGGACGGTTCGGCGAGCGGGCCTCGGCGGCTGTGCAGGACCAGGTCTTGCTGCGGGCGCTCGACCGGGCCACGCGCCGCCAGCACGAGGGGCGGAAGGAGCTCCTGGCCGAACTGCCCGACGCGTTGGCGATGCGGACCCTGGCCAGCGAGCTTCGCGAGCGGGCGCTGTCGCGGCTCGATGTGCTCCTGGGGCAACTGGCCGACAATATCGAGCGGGCGGGCGGGTCGGTGCACTGGGCGGCTGACGCCGAGCAGGCCTGCCAGATCGTCGTGGACATCGCCGGGCGGGCCGGCGCCAAGCTGATCGTCAAATCCAAGAGCATGCTCAGCGAGGAGATCGAGCTGAACGATGCGTTGGCGGCGGCTGGACTGGAAACGGTCGAGACCGACTTGGGCGAGTACATCGTCCAGCTTGCCGGGCAAAAGCCCTCGCACATCGTCGGGCCGGCGGTGCACCTGACGACCGGGCAGATCGCCCGACTTCTGCAGGAGAAGCTCGGCATCGACTACACCGAAGACCCGACGGCGCTGACGCGTGCGGCGCGGGCGGTGCTGCGCGAGAAGTTTCGCGCTGCGGATATGGGCATCTCGGGGGTGAATGTAGCCGTAGCCGAAAGCGGGGCCTTGTGCATCGTGACCAACGAGGGCAACGGGCGGTTTGTGACCTCGCGCCCACCGGTGTACGTGGCCGTGATGGGCATGGAGAAGGTGGTCGAGTCGATGGCTGACCTGGCGGTGCTGCTGAAGCTGTTGGCTCGCAGCGCGACGGGTCAGCGCTCGACGGTCTATACGAACCTGACGACCGGCCCACGTGGCGGCGGCGAGACCGACGGCCCGCGCGAGTTTCATCTGGTGATCGTCGACGCGGGGCGCAGCGAAATTCTGGGCGGGCCCTTCTGGCAGGTGCTCAAGTGCATCCGCTGCGGCGCGTGCCTGAACGCGTGTCCGGTGTATCGCAAGGTGGGCGGTCATGCCTACGAGAGCGTCTATCCTGGTCCAATCGGCAAGCTGCTGACACCGCTGTTGGACTCGCTGCGCGGACGCGCGGAGCTGCCGCACGCGTCGAGTCTTTGCGGGGCGTGCGGCGAGGCGTGTCCGGTGCGGATCGACATTCCGCATCTGCTCATCCGCATGCGTCGCGTGCTGGAGGATCAGCGCTACTCCGGTTACCTGGCGAAGATGGCGGTGAGGATGTGGGCGTGGATGAATACCAGCCAGGCTCGGTACGCGGCTTCGTCGTGGATGGGAAGGCATTTCCTCGACGCGGCCGCGACCGATGGTTGGTGCCACGACCTGCCCTTGCTGGCTGCAAATTGGACGCGATACCGCGACTTCCCAGCCATGGCCGAGGCACCGTTCCATAAACTGTGGAATCAACTGCAAAGCGATGAGGGGAGTCAATCGTGCCCGGAGTGAGCCGCGAGGATATCCTGGGTCGAGTTCGTGCCGCCTTCCGGCGCGGCAAGGTGGTCGGACCGGACAGGGTCGATCACAGCTCGGCAAGGATTGTGGCGGACGGCGATCTTCTGGGGCGGTTCACGCAAATGGCGTCGGATGCGGGGATGCAGGTGCATCAGGCGGCCGATGCCCGGCAGGCGGCGCGGATCGTGGCGGACGTGGTACGCCAGGCCGGTGCCCGCCGAGTGCTGATCGAACCGGGGACGTTCGTCGCCCGCGGTCCGATCGTAGAGGCGTTGGCCGGCGGCGACCTTGAGCTGGTGGACGAGCCGAGCGACGACGAGGTGCTGTTCTCGGCGGACGTGGGCATCACGGGTGTGTGTGGTGCGATTGCCGAGACGGGTTCGCTGGTGCTGCGAGCCGGCCCCGAAACGCCGCGTATGACAAGTCTCACGCCGCCCGTGCACGTTGCACTGCTGGCATGCGGACAGATCGTTCCCGATCTGCTGGACTGGCCTGCGCTACATGCGCCCGGCAGAGGCCTGGCGGGTGCGTACGAGGTGCTCATCACCGGGCCGAGCAAGACGGCTGACATCGAACTGAACCTGGTTACGGGGGTGCATGGGCCCGGTCAGGTCCATGTGGTGGTTGTGCGTGATCGATGATGAACGTCGGGCGGCGATGGGCGACGGCGTTTGCCTTGGCGGCGGCGATGTGCGCCGTGGGGCTGGCGGCCCTCGGATCGGCCGGCGACTCACCAGAGCGCGCTTCCTCATCGCAGGCGTTGGCCTGGGCTGTCGATATCCTGGCGGGGCGAGCCGACGGTGTCCTGGTGGTCGCCCATCGGGCTCGTTCGCGGACCGGCGCAGTGGAAAACTCCCTGGAAGCGCTGTCGTGGGCGATGGCCGATGGGGTGCCCATGGTTGAGCTGGACGTCCGCTTGACGCGCGACGATTGCCCTGTGCTGATGCACGATCCGTCGCTGCGGCGGACGGCAGGGGTGCAACGCAACGTCGACGAACTCGATCTGGCGGCACTGCGACAGCATCGGCTGGAGGGCAACGGCGAGCCGATCCAGACCCTCGACGAGGCGTTGGCCAAGGCGGGCGGGCAAATGCTGCTCGTACTGGATGTGAAAGTCGATCGGCTCGCCCCGGTGGTGCGGGCGATCGAGCATGCCGATGCGTTCGAGACAACCCTGGTGTACGTCACGCCAGCGCGGCGTGAACGGGCGGCTGTCGAACTGACGTGGCGTTATCCCCGGCTCCGCGTGATGATGAGGGCAGGCGGGCGCGACGACGTGGTGCGCATCAAGGGCCACGACCCTCGCCCGGCCGTCATCCAGATCGACGGACGCCGGCCCGACCGGCAGCTCTGCCAAGAGATTCGGGACGCAGGCGTTCTGGTATTTGTGTACCCGAGGGGATGGACGCGGCTGCGCTTCGGAAACGACCTGAACCGTTACCGGCAAATGGGGGTCACGTTTGTGCAGACCGACCGGCCGACGGCTATGCTGGAACAGATGCGGCAGATCAACCTGCCGGCCACCATGCAGGGCGACCGCAACGAATAGGCGTTCATACTGCGGGTCACCGACGAATGGTCACCACGGAATCATTGACTACCAGCAGGTCGAACAGCATCTCGACGTCTTTGTTGTGCAGGCGGATGCAGCCGAGCGAAACGTTCTTGCCGATGCTCTCGGGCTCGACCGTGCCGTGTATGCCGTAGCGAAGCTGGCCCTTGGCTTCACCCGAGATGCCTTCCAGTCCCAACCATCGCTCTCCCAAGGGGTTGTTCGGATCGTCGGCGGCGATTACCTGTCCCCCGCGCGGCGGGTAATACGTTGGGTTCACCAGTTTGTCTTTGATCCGCCATTGTCCCGTAGGGGTGCCGTCGTCGGCGCCGAGCCCGGCCGAGTATTCACCCACCAGCAAATCCTGGAGATAAACCTCCACGCGGAACTGGCTCTTGAACACTACGGCGTGGAACGGTCCGTGTATGACCTTGACGACCTGCCCCGCACGGATGGTGTTCTTGTTGGTGATGCCGTTGACGCGGGCCAACAGATTGTCGGTGATCTTGAATCGCTCACCAATCTTGACAAGTTTATCGCCGCGTTGAATGACGTATCGGCCGGTAAGCGGGTCGCCGGGCACATGGCTTGGCGAGAAAACGGTTTGCAGCGCCAGTTCACCCAAACGGCTACGGATGCGAGCTTCCTGGTCGGCAGGCAGGCCCTTGCCCAGCGCGTGGTTGAAGGTCGTTCTCGCTGCGATCACATCGTTGTTTTTTAGCGATTCTTCCGCGGCGGCTACACGCGAGCGAGCCTGCTCGGTGATTTCCGGGTTGGTCGGCGTCGGGGCCAAGGCAGGTTGCGCCACGGGCACGACCGGTGCCGCCATGCGCGGGCCCTCGGTTTCGGCAGGTGCCGGGGCGACATCCTGAACGGCCGGCGTGTCGATCGGTTCGGCCTGGCGCTGCTGATCGGCGGGCCACACCCACCAGCCTACGACAACGGCCGCCACGATCAGCAGAACCGGCCAAGTCACCGGACGCTGCGAACGACGACGTCTTGCCACGCCTCAACTCCTTCAGGCGATAGGATGCGTGCTGTCCTGGCGACGATGATACCGGCGGGTCCTCGTTTGGCAACCGCTTACGAGACCGGTATGCCCGCTGGCGGTACGTGGCGAGCCAAAGATCTTCCAGGCATTTGCCGTGTCGCGTCGGATGCACGCGGCTATCGGCCCGTCAGGGCCTGCTCGATGGCTGCGATGACCTGCTTGCTGAGCGGCCGAGTCCGCGTGTCGAATCGGGCGATGACCCGGCCGTGGCCGTCGATCAGAAACTTGTTGAAGTTCCACGTGATCTCGCCGCCGAAATCGGGGTGGATCCGCTTGTCGGTAAGGAACCGATAGAGGGGGTGTTCGTCGGGACCTTTGACCGAAATCTTCGAGAACATGGGAAACGTCACGCGGTATTCCGTGGTGCAGAATTCCTTGATCTGCTCGTTGGTGCCCGGCTCCTGAAGACCGAAGTCGTTGGCCGGAAAGCCCAACACGGCGAACCCTCGGTCTTTGTAGGTCGCATAAAGCTGCTGCAAGCCCTTGTACTGCGGCGTGGCTCCGCACAGGCTGGCTACATTGACGATGAGCAGCACCTGACCGCGGAAATCGGACAATCGTACGTCCCGCCCGGCAATATCCCTGACTACGAAATCATGTACACTGGTGCTGTCCGATGCGCTCGATACCTCGAGCAATTCGTCGAGGCCCAGCCAGATCGGCTCTGCCGCCGGCGCGGGCGCGTCGGCCGTGGCGAAGCTCACACCTACCTGCCGCCGGTCGGGCAGAAAGTACACGGTGTGATAGGTCAGCAGCCCGTCGTTATCGACAGCCACCGCCTGCATGATCTGCCGCGCCTCGGCCGGGGCGATCTTTCGAGCCGCCTCGTTCATCTGTGCAAGCTGCCGGGCCATTTTCTCGTATCGCGCGCAGCCGCTCGGCTGCTTCCTGATGCGGAAGTGGTTTGTGCACAGCAGGAAGTGAGGCGCCTCGTCTTCGGCGGTGCGGCGGGTCACCATCCCGTCTCGACCGCCTGCCCCGTCGTACTCCAGCACCGCGGCAGGTGGGCCCGCCTTGTCACGCGGAATGCTCACGTGCACGTTCGATCCATAGGCCGGTTTGCGCTTCCGAAGCACGCTCTCGATCTGACCCACGGGGTCGTCGCCGGTGGCCTGCTCGATGGCATCCCTCAGGGCCAACACGCGGGGCGTAAGCCCTTCGCTGGGCGGCGGCCCCAGCGGATCGGCGTCATGCAGGCTCATCGTCACGCCGAATTCGTTCATGCCCGTCATACAGCCGATCACGCCGGGCATGCCCACGTTGGCCCAACTGCAGCGCCCGCTTTCCTCGGGCAGGTACACGGTGATCAAGGCCGGCACGGCGCCCTGCAATGCCGCGATCGACCTGAAGTCCAGGTTCCGCCCGGTCATGACTCCGCCATCCTGCGTGGCCCGTCCCCACGCCGAGAAGCTCGAACACATCATCGGCAGCCAGTCGGCCACGCACTGCAAGGCTTTCAGATCGTCAACGCCAAGCGGGCGACCTAAAGGTTCGAGCCTCAGTCGGTCCGCGCCCAGCCGGTTCTGCATGCCCTGCAAAACACCCTCGAGCTCCTGCTCGTAACGTTTGCCGAATCGCATGCGCGTCCGTGTGACCTCCAGTAGGCTGGCGTATCGCTCGGGCGAGTCGACCAGCCCGGCCGGACCGACCAAACAGCCAAAGAGCTGCGTAATCGGCTTGGCGAGCAGATAGCCGTGGGCGTAGCCCTGCTGCGTGGCCGAGCCCCACAGCCGCAACACCGGCACACCGCGAACGTCGTCGACCTGACCGCTGATCTGTGGGTGGCCTGCGGGCTTCGTTGCCGCCGCCGAGGCCGTTGCCGCAGCCAGAAGCCAAACGCAGAGAGTGACCAGCCTTCGATAGGGCATGAGGCGGTCTCTTACATTGGGGTCAGCCATGTGCCGGCCGATCACCTTCTATTCGCGGATCTGGGGTGCCGAAGCTTGCCCGCTGCCTCCTTGCGCAGAGGTTTTCGAACCTCCAACACCTTCATCGCCTTCTTCAGGTCGGCCACCTTAAGGATCGCCGTTGTCTGCCCGTGGGACGAGCGGGCGGTGGAATAGGCATAGTTGATGTTGATGTGGGCTGCGGCAAGCCGCTGGCATACGTCGGCCAGCGCGCCCGGTCGGTTGGCCAGCGGAACGGCCATCACCTCGGTTTCGGTTACCGGAATATTCAGCGAGCCCACGACCTGTCGGGCCTTCTCCGGGTCCTCGGCCACGAGGCGAAGAACCCCGTGCTCCATCGAGTCCGTCATGGTCATGGCTACAATGTTGATCTTTGCGTCGGCGAGCTTACCCGTAACCTGGGCGAGGACGCCGGGCTTGTTGACCAGGAACACGGAAAACTGCGTGGCGATGTGCATGGGTTTACCTCCTTGTCTGCGTGCCGCAGGTCGAATGGCTCATTTGAGACGTGCTTTTCGCATCGGCCGCGAAGGCCGAGCAGGGGCGCATGTAGCCGGTGTCATGTGCGTCGTGTCGAGTAGCCCCCCCGGCCTACTCACTACGTGACCGGGTCGGCGACTGGTGCGTTCGGGCTGGATCAGAACGTGGCATGCTTCCTGCCGCATCCCGGTCAGCCCGGCTGGGGCCTGATTGCCCCGATATGCCGGGGAGGTTTGTTGTCCAACGGCCACGTCGATAGTATAGGCGCGTGACACCGGTCTGGACACTGCCCGGGCGTGCTGTTTCGTGCTGGCTGCACGGGGCACTGCCTAGGCGAGGTTTTCGATCCCATGAAGCCGGTTCGAGTGGCGTTTGTGGGCAACGCGCTGGCAACCTCGCCCATGTGGTTTGAGGTGCTTCGTGGCTGCGGCGTCCGTTTCGAGGCCGTCTGTGACGACGACCCGGAACGGGTGGCCCAGACGGCTGAGCGGTATGCCGTCAGGTGGTCTTTCGGGCACCTCGGCGAAATGTTGGCCGAGGCCGAGCCTGAACTGCTCATTGTCGGGGCTGGCCACGCCGATCAGCGCGTCCATCGGGTGCGCGAGGCGCTCCGGCGTGGCGCCAGCGTGGTCGTGACCTCACCGCCGACGCGCGACTTGCGCGGCTGGGACCGCCTGGCACTGGGCGCGAAGCGGGCGGGCAAATTCATCATGCTGGGGCTGCCGCACCGTTTCAGTCCAGCCGCCGAGCTGGCTGCCAGAGTGCTGGCCCGAGGGGTTCTGGGCGAGCCCCTGTCGATCACGATCACGCTGCGACGTTGGCAGGCGGCTCCGGTTGCGTCGGGCGATCAACCGGGCCTCGACCTGGATACGGCCTTTGACGCGTTGGACCGCGTGTGCCATTTCCTGGGTTCGGTCCGTTGGGTCGCGGCCAGCAGGGGACGGGACGGGGCGATTTCGGCGGCCCTCCGCCTGACCGGCGGGGCCATCGGGTCGGTGTCGGCCCAGCCGGCGCCGGGCATCTGGGCGGCGGCATCGCGACTGGAGATGATGGGCTCGACCGGCGGGCTGCTTGAATTGGTGGACGACTGTCAGATGCGGTGTGTCACTGGCGACGGGCGTGTAGAGCAGTACGTGGCAGGCTGGGTCGCGGGGGCGCGGCCCAGCTACGAACTGGGGTACGAAGGCCTGTTGGCCGAGGCCCTATCCGCCGTCCGCACGGCACGGTCGCCCGCCGCCGGCCTGCATGAGGTCCGCGACTCGCTGGTAGCGACCCGGGCCCTGACCGCCAGTGCCGCCAAAGGCCGAGGGGTCTGGATACGCTCGTCAAAGGGTTCAGCAGCCCCTTGACCCCTCGATGGCAGGCGGATACAGTGTTCCTTCTGCCCATTGGCGGGCGCGAGGTGGAGTTATGGTCTCAGCGGTGAGTAAGACGTACATGGCCAAGCCGGGAGAGGTGCAGCGGCAATGGCATCTCGTGGATGCGTCCGATAAGGTGCTGGGGCGCCTGGCGACGGCTGTGGCCACTGTGCTGATGGGCAAGGACAAGCCGTCTTATACCCCTCACGTGGACGTGGGTGACTTCGTCGTGGTGGTCAATGCCGCGAAAATCCGGGTCACCGGGCGGAAGCGTCAGCAGAAAGAGTACGATTACTATACGTACTACCCAGGCGGGCGGAAGGTCGTGGATTTTGGCACCCTGATGGACAAACGGCCCGAGAAGGTCGTCGAACTGGCTGTCCAGCGTATGCTGCCCAAAAACGCTCTCGGTCGGAAAATGTTCAAGAAGCTCAAGGTGTACCGCGGGCCCGAGCATCGGCATGCCGCGCAGCAGCCACAGCCGCTCCAGGTCAAGGCGTAGGGAGGCGTAACGCGTGAGCGATCAGGTCACAGGCACAGCGGACGCGACTATCACCAGCCAGACGCCCCCGGCGGATGGGTCTCAGGCAGAGGCCGGCCCCAAGCCGCACGTGCTGCCCGGCGGATATCTGTGGGGTACCGGTCGGCGCAAGAGCGCGGTGGCGCGTGTGCGGATCCGCCCGGGTCAGGGCGCATTCCTGATTAATAAACGCGAGATTGATGACTACTTCCGGGAAGATCGAGATCGCAAAGCTGTTGTGGCACCGCTGGAAGCGACCGGTAACATGGGCAAGTTCGACGTATGGGTCAGCATCCAGGGCGGCGGCTTCACCGGGCAGGCGGGGGCGATCGTTCTGGGCGTGGCGCGGGCCCTGCGGGCGTACGATGTGGCGTATGAGGCGACGCTTCGCGACGGGGGCTACCTGACCCGAGACAGCAGAGAGAAGGAAAGAAAGAAGTACGGTCAGCGCGGGGCCAGACGCCGGTTCCAGTTCTCCAAGCGTTAAGTGGATCGGACAGGACAGACACATGGGCCTCGCTGCCAGCAAGCGGCGAGGCCCGTTTTGCTTACGGGGTGACGAAATGACCAACGTTGCGATCATTGGGGCGACGGGCTATACGGCTGTCGAAAGCATCAAGATCCTCCTGCGACACCCACAGGCCAAGTTGACCTATCTGACGGCCTTGCCGGAGGAATGCGGGCCTATCGAGCAGATCTTCCCGCTGCTGCGCGATCGGATCGATCTGCCCGTCGAGCCGCTCGACCTGACCAAGGCGGCCGATCGGGCCGATGTGGTGCTCGGGTGTCTGCCGCACAAGGTGGCCATGGGCTTCGTGCCGCAACTGCGGCAGGCGGGTCTGAAGGTGGTCGACTTCTCGGCCGACTATCGTCTCCGCGACGTGGCGACCTACGAGAAGTTCTACCAGGTTCCGCACACCGATCGCGAGCGGATCGACGAGGCGGCGTATGGCCTGCCGGAGCTGTTTCGCGACCAGATCGCAGGCAAGTCGCTGGTGGCCAATCCGGGCTGCTATCCCACTTGCACCGCCCTGGGCCTGGCCCCGCTCGTGCGAGAAAAACTGATCCGGACCGACGGAATTATCGTCAACGCCATGACCGGCGTCTCGGGAGCAGGCCGCAAGGCGACGCTGGCCTATCACTACCCGGAGATGAATGAGAACGGGTTCGCCTATGGGGTCGGCACGCATCGACACATGCCCGAGATGGAGCAGGTTCTAGCCGACGTGGGCGCCGGGCCGGTCACGGTGCTGTTTCAGCCTCACGTGGTGCCGCTGACGCGGGGAATGCTGGCCACCATGTACGCCGAGCCGACGCGCTCGATCAGCCAGAAGCAGCTCGATGAAGTGTTCCACGCCGCCTATGGCGACGAGCCGTTTGTCCGCCTGCCGGGCCGCCCACCGCAGATGGCCGCCGTGTCGGATACCAACTTCTGCGACGTCTACGCTACGGTGGTCAAGGGTAAGGTGGTGGTCTTCTCGGCGCTGGACAACCTGGTCAAGGGCGCCGCCGGGCAGGCCGTGCAGAACATGAATCTCATCTGCGGATACGAAGAGACCGCGGGCCTGCTGTAGGCAGCGTCGAAGCAGGCCGCGGGGTTGGGGAGCTGGATCATGAGCAACGATACGATCACCGCACCGAAGGGTTTTCGTGCGGGCGGGATGGTTTGCGGTATTAAGCCGAGCGGTCGGCCTGATGTGGCTCTCTTGGTGGCCGAGGCCCGCTGTGCGGCGGCGGCTGTGTTTACCCGCAACCGTTTCTGCGGAGCGCCGATTGTGGTGGGGCGCAAGCACGTGGCGGACGGTGGCTTGCAGGCGATCGTGGTCAACAGCGGCAACGCCAACGTGGCCACGGGCGCTCGCGGACTAAAAGACGCACAGCGCATGTGTCAGCGCGTGGCCGACCGCTTCGGAATCGATCCGCACGATGTGCTGCCGGCCAGCACCGGCGTGATCGGTGCGTTTCTGCCTATGGGCAAGATCCTGCCGGGCATCGATCGACTGAGCGAGCAGATCGCAGCTACCGCCCCCGGCGGCAGCGCGTTTGCCCGGGCCATTCTGACCACCGACACCCGCAGCAAGGAGGCGGTGCGTCGATTGCGGCTGGGACGCAGCCAAGTCGTGGTGGCTGGGTGTAGCAAGGGCAGTGGCATGATCGCGCCGAACATGGCCACCACGCTGACCTACCTGACGACCGATGCAGCCATCCGCCCGGCGGCGCTGCGGAAGCTGTTAAGCTCGGCTGTCGAAGCCACGCTGAACCGCGTGACGATCGACGAGTGCACGTCTACCAGTGACATGGCGGTCGTGCTGGCCAGCGGCTTGGCGGGCAATCGTCCGATCGGCGCGGCCAGCTCCCCGGCCGGTCGCGCGCTGACCAAGGCGATGTTGGAGGTATGTGACGAACTGGCGTATCAGCTCGCCGCGGATGGTGAGGGTGCAACACGTGTGATCGAGGTCACCGTTCGCCGGGCCCGGACGGCGGGCGACGCCCATGCCGTGGCGCGGGCGGTGGCCATCAGTCCGCTCCTGAAGGCGGCCATCAGCGGCGGCGATCCGAACTGGGGCCGGGTCGTCCAGTCGGTCGGTGTGACCGACGCGCAGTTTGATCCCCAGCGCGTGACGATCCGCATGGGCGGGCAAGTGGTGTTCTCGCGGGGTCGGCCCGCAGCGAGGGTCAACCAAAAGGCGCTGGACAACGCCATGAAGGGCAAGTGCGTGGCCATCGCCATCGATCTGGCGGCCGGTAAGGCGAGCGACCGTGTCCGTACCTGCGACCTGACCGAGCAATACGTGCGGATCAACGCCGACTACACGACTTGAGCCCGCCGTGTTCTTGCCGTTAAGCTCGGCGGACCATGGCCCTCTGTGATCGGTTCTTTTACCACCCGACCAGGAAGCGATACGCCGATCCGCGCGAGTACGGCCTGACGTACAAGGATGTCGACTTTACCACGCCGGACGGCCAGAGGCTCTGTGGCTGGTTCTTCCCGGCAGTGGGGGAGGCCCATGGCTCGGTCGTGCACTGCCACGGCAACGCGGGCAACATGTCCGGCCACTTCGAGCTTGTGCGCTGGCTGCCTGAAGCCGGCTGGAATCTGCTGTGCTTCGACTATCGCGGGTTTGGTGCGTCCTCGGGGCGGCCTCGGCGTCGCGGCATCGTCGACGACGTGCATGCAGCCGTCGAGTACGTTCGTGGGCGGCCGGACGTGGATGCCGAGTCGGTGGCACTGATCGGTCAATCGCTTGGCGGGGCGGTGGGCATCGTGGCCGTCGCCGAGGGCGCACCGGTCTGTGGTGTGGTAACCGACGGCGCGTTCGACAGCTATCAGGGCGCGACTCGGTGGCTGCTGAGTAAGTCGTGGCTGACGTGGCCAGCGGCCCGGCCGGCGGCGAGATGGCTGATCAGCGCCGGGCTCGATCCGATCGATTACGCAGGTCGTATTGCTCCCACACCACTGCTGATCATCCAGGGCACCGAGGACCACCTCATCGACTGGCACACAGCCGAACGGCTCTACGAGGCTGCACGCCAGCCCAAAGAACTGCTGATCGTGGAGGGTGCAGGCCACTTCGACGCCTTTGAGACCGCCGCCGACCTGGTACGCCCGAAGGTGCTGCGGTTTCTGGCCAATTGTCTCGAAACCCCTGTCTCCCAGGAGCAGCGAGCGTGACCTGGTGGCAGACGCTCATCGTCGCGGTTTGTCTGGGGCTGGACGCTTTCTCTGTGGCCCTGTCGGTCGGCCACACCGGCACGGGACCCAGAAGCACGTTTCGCCTGTCGTTTCACTTCGGGCTGTTTCAGTTCCTCATGCCGGTGATCGGGTGGACGCTGGGGGCTGGGTTGGCAGACTGGCTGACGAGGATCGACCACTGGCTGGCTTTTGGCATCCTGGCCCTAATCGGGCTCAATATGCTGCGCGGAGCGTTTGCCGGGGAGGATCGCCCGGCCGATCAAGACCAGAGTCGTGGCTGGATGCTCGTGGGTCTATCGCTTGCGGTGAGTATCGACGCGCTGGGCGTGGGCGTGGGCATGGGCCTGCTGGGCATGAAGTTGCTTCGCTCGGCGCTGATCATCGGCGTGACGGCTGGGCTGATGACGCTGGTAGGGATCCAGCTCTCGCGCCGAATCGCCGCGAAGATCGGCCGTCGCGCCGAAGCCGTCGGCGGTCTGGCGCTGATCCTGCTGGCCGTCTCCATGCTGGCTCTGTGAGAATGTTCACTCGGCCGGCCGCGTTATCACGCGCTGGCCTTCTATGCACAATCGGTTCGCGGCAAACAGCCGGATGGCCTCGGGATAGGCGATTAGCTCCTGCTCGAACACGCGGTCGGCCAGCGTGTCGGGCGTGTCGTCGGGCAGGACGGGCACCTCGCGCTGGAGGATGATCGGGCCGTGATCGTACTGGTTGTCGCAGAAATGCACGGTGCAGCCTGAGACTGCCTGAGCAGTCTTCAGCACCGCCTCATGCACGTGGTGGCCGTAGAACCCCCTGCCGCCGAACTTCGGCAGCAGGGCCGGATGAATGTTCATCACGCGGCCTTCGAATTGGGGCGGGATCGTCCACAGCGACAGGAACCCGGCCAGACACACCAGGTCGACCTTAGCGTCGATCAGCGTGTCCGTGATGCGCCGAGTGAACTCGTCGTCGGCCGTTCCCTTCCGCGGGATCAGCGCGGTCTTCAGGCCCGCGTCCTCGGCCCGCTGGATGCCTTTGATCCTCGGCCGATCGGCGATGACCACGGCGATCTGGGCGTCCAGCCCGCCCGCTGCGATCAGATCGATGAAGTTCTGTAACGTCCGCCCGCTGCCGGACAACAGTACGCCCAGTCGCAATCTTGCCATGCATGCTACCTCTGGAATACGAAGTTGCAGTTCTCACGCCCGCCCGAACGACCTCGTCAAACCTGGCCCATCACTCCGCCTTCTCGATATCAAAGCGCACACTTTCGCCTTCGATCTCTACTTCAAAGCCTTCACCGGGGCCGATGCTCCCGCTGCCCGTCTGAACATCCGTCGTTAGAGTTTCACTCTCGATGAAGTCCTTGTTCAGCGGCTTGGCAATGATTCCCTGGAAGTGCGCCGAGCAATCGGTGCGCAGGTGAATTCGGTCGGTGTAGTCCAGGTCGCGTTGCTTTCTGGCATTCTGTACGTGGTGGACGAACTCGCGTGTCATGCCTTCCTCCCGCAGTTCCTGGGTGATGCCGGTCGAGAGTACGACGACGGCGTCGCGGCCCTGGGCGGCCGTCCAGCCTTCCTTCGCCGACAGTGTTACCTGAACATCTTCTTGTGTGAGGTCAACTTGCTCGCCACCGGCCTGGACCCCGATCTTGCCGTATGTCACGAGCGAGGTGTAGCTGCGCGTGGGGTCCAAGTCGAATAAGGACTCCTTGATCTTCGGTGCGAGTTTCCCGTACTTAGGCCCGATGCTCTTGAAGTTCGGTTTAAGCTGATAATCGACATACTGCTGCGCGTCGGCGGCAAACTCCACCCGCTTAACGTTGAGCTCCTCGGCGATGAGCTGGTTGTGATCCTCAAGCCACGTTCGCCGCGACGGATCGGCCAGCACCAGCTCCACCAGCGCCAACGGCTGGCGGACCTTGACGCCTGCCTGCGTCCGGGCGCTGTGGCCCAGCGAGACGATCTGCCGCACCAACACCATCTCGTCGCTGAGTTCCTGATCGATCAGGCTTTCGTCGGCAGCCGGGTAGTCGCACAGGTGTACGCTCTGCTTGGCCTCTTCGCCAAACGGCGTGCCGACCAGGTTCTGATACAGCGACTCGGCAAAGAACGGCACGAACGGTGCCGCCAGCCTGCACATCGCCTCCAGGCATGTCCACAGCGTCTGGTAGGCGTTGGCCTTGTCCTGGTCGTGCTCGCTCTTCCAGAAGCGCGCCCGCGACCGCCGCACGTACCAGTTGCTCAGCGCGTCGACGAACTCGACCATCCGCTGGCCCGCCGGGTGGTTCTCGAACCGGTCCATGTGCGTGCGGACGTCGCGGATCGTGCCGTGCAGCTCGCTGAGAATCCACCGATCCAGCTCCGACAGGCTCGATGGCTCGGGCGGCGACGTCTTGGCTGGATCGAACCCGTCGATGTTCGCGTAGATCACGAAGAAGCTGTAGACGTTGTACAAACGAATGAGAAACTCGCGCTGGTACTCGGCGATTGCCCGTTCCTGAAAACGCACGCTCGTCCACGGCGCCTGGGCGCTGAGCATCGCCCAGCGCATGGCGTCGGCGCCCTCGCGATCGAAGATGTCCGAGGGATCCTTGTAGTTCCGCAGCCTCTTGGACAGCTTCTTGCCGTCTTCGCCCATGATCAACCCCAGCACGATGCAGTTGCGGAACGGATGGGGAAACTCCTTCTCAAACGTCGTGTCGTCGTCCTGGTCCGCACCGTCCGGGCCGAACAGCATGGTGCTGATGGCCAGCAGGGTGTAGAACCACCCGCGGGTCTGATCGATCGCCTCACTGATAAAGTCGCCCGGGAAGCGCTGGCGGAACAGCTCGCGGTTGGTATGCGGATAGCCCCACTGGGCGAACGGCATCGACCCGGCGTCGAACCAGCAGTCGATCACCTCCGTCACCCGCCGCATCCTCGCCGACGGGTCCTTCGGCGACTGATACGTAATCGCGTCGATGTACGGCTTGTGCACGCGCAGGTCGTCGGGCAGGTCGGGTTTGCTCTGCTTGGCCTGCTGCCAGACTTCGGTGCCCTGCACGTCGGGCTTGGCCAGCAGCTCGTCGTAGGTGGCCACCGCCTCCTGATAGCCGGTCGTCTCACATTGCCAGATCGGCAGCGGCGTGCCCCAGTAGCGCTCGCGCGACAGGGCCCAGTCGACGTTGGTCTCCAGGAAGTTGCCGAACCGTCCGTCGCGGATGTGCTCGGGCAGCCAGTTGATCCTCCGGTTGTTGGCCAGGAACTGCTCGACGAACTGCGTCGTCCGCACGAACCAGCTCCTGCGAGCGTACTGGATCAGCGGCTCGTCGTCCGCCCGCCAGCAGAACGGGTATTCGTGCTTGACCTGCTCGCGCTTCAGCAGCAGCCCGCGCTGCTTGAGGTTGGCGATGATGTCGCCGTCGGCCTCTTTGCAGAACCGCCCGGCGAAGTCGGTGGCCTCAGACACGAACGTGCCGTCTGGGTTAAGGTACTGGAGGAAAACCAGGTTCCAGCGCTGCCCGACTTTGTAGTCGTCCTCACCGAAGGCGGGCGCCATGTGCACGATCCCCGTGCCCTGTTCCAGCGTGACAAACTCTGCCGGTACAAGGATGTGTTTTTGCCAATGCGGGATTCGTGGGTCGCCCGTGCCACTCTTCTCATCTGAAGACAGCACGTCATCCTTTGGATAGGGTTCGTAGTCAAAAAGAGGTTCGTATCTGAGCCCGACCAACTCGTCGCCCTTGACGTCGCCCTTGATGATCTCGAGGTCCTTCTCGACGTCGACGGGAAGCCCGTGGAAAACCGAACCAACAAGGTCTTTAGCAAGGATGAACACTTCGCCATCCGTGTGTCGTACGACGGCGTAGTCGACGTCCTCGCGTACTGCGAGTGCCACATTGCTTGGCAGCGTCCAGGGAGTCGTCGTCCAAGCCAGGAAGCTGACGGAAACGTCTGCGTCAAGCCCAAGTTTGGCACGAAACTCCTCTGTGTGTCCGCGGGCGTACCGCTCCGGAACACTATCTCCAAACTGCTTCCTGAGCCGGAACCGAACCGTAATCGACGGATCGTCGATCAGCTTGTATCCCTGTCCCACCTCGCCCGCCGACAACGCCGTCCCGCCCTGGGGCCACCACCACACCACCTTGTGGCCCTGATACAGCAGGCCGCGGTCGAACAGCGTCTTCAGCGCCCACCACACCGACTCGACGTACGACTGGTGATACGTCACATACGCCTCTTCCAGGTTGATCCAGAAGCCCAGCCGCCGCGTCAGTTCCTCCCATTCCCTGGTGTAGCGAAAAACGCTTTCGATGCACTTGTGCACGAACGGTTCCACGCCGTAACGCTCGATGTCCTGCTTGCTGCCCAGGCCCAGCTCCTTGCACACCTCCACCTCGACCGGCAGCCCGTGCGTGTCCCACCCGGCTTTCCGGTGGCAGTAGTAGCCGCACATGGTCTTGTAGCGCGGGAACAGGTCCTTCATCACGCGGGTCAGACAGTGCCCCGGATGGGGCAGCCCGTTGGCCGTCGGCGGGCCTTCGTAAAAGACGAATTCCGGACGGCCCTCGCGCTGCTTCAGCGACTTCTCGTAGATTCCGTTTTCTTCCCAGAAGCGCAGGACCTCTTGCTCGGCCTTAGGAAAATCAAACTGCGGACTCACCGGTTTGAACATCGTCTCATTCTCCGCCGTCGGTCTTGCTGATGGCCGGCTGGACCGCAGGCACCAACTCTTCTTCCGTTACGGCCAACGCATCGGCCGCGGCCGGCTCTCGCTCTGGGGCGAACAGGTTGATGCGCCGCCACGCACCACTCCGCCATCGGTAGCCCAATACCATCGCCAGGATGATAATATACGTCGCCGACGCGCCCCATGGCCCGAACGATTCGGCCTCGGGCCAGAGTTGCACCGCCACCCACCCGCCGCCCACGACGACGAGCCAGCACAGTGACACGGCTACCATAGCTGGCCAACGCGTGTCGCCCGCACCTTTCAGGCCACTGTTGTAAGACACACACATGCCGTCGAACACCTGAAACACCGCCGCAAACACCATCATCCACCGGCCCAGATGCAGCACCTCGGGGTCCTTGCTGAATACGCTCACCAAGGCCCCGCCGAATAAAAAGAAGACCACGCCCATCGCACCCATGTAGCCGCAGCAGAGCTTCAGACCCACGCGGAATCGGCGCTCGGCCAAATCGAGCCGACCCTCGCCGATGGCCTTGCCCACCGTCGCCGAGATGGCGATCCCCACACCGACAGCCGGCATGAACGACACGTGCAGGTACTGAAACACGAACTGGCTGGCCGCAATGTGTACCTTGCCGAAGCTGCCCACCAGCCACGTCACGAACATCGCCCAGGCACTGACGTCCGCCGCCCACTGCAAGCCGATCGGCGAGCCGATCCGCACCAAGTCCATGACCTTGCTCGGCTGCATACGCCAAGTGCGACGCGAGGCGAATTGTCGCCGGGCCGAGCCCCACCACAACGCCACCGCCAGAAAGCCCACCCGGAACACCGTGGCCGCCACCGTCGCCAAGGCGGCGCCGGCCACCTCCAAACGCGGAAAGCCCCACGCCCCGAAAATCAGCACATAATCGCCCACGACGTTAAACAGGTTCGCCGCAATGGCCGACCACATGGCCACCTTCGGGCGATGGACGCCGTTGAAGAAACTGGCCAACGCCATCGCCGACGCCGATGGCGCCACCGACAGCAGACTGATCTGCATGAACTGCCGCTCCATCTCCTGGAGCTGGCTCTCGTGCCCGAAGAACCGCACGACAGCGGGAATCGCCGGCCAGAGCAGCGCAGCGCCGGCGCCGAGCATGACGGCCAGCCACACGCCCTGCCAGGCGTACGCGCTGCACTTGTCGTATTCCTTGCGACCCAGACACTGTGACGCGAACGTGTTGACCACGGTCATGACGCCCAGAGCGAAGCCGATCACCGAAAAGCATAGCATCCCGCCCACAGCCGCCGCAGCCGCGTGCCCCACGCCCAGACGAGACAGCCAGTAGGTGTCGACGAACTGCATGACCGTCCGCGACATCGTCGTCACGACCATCGGCCAGGCCAGCGTCAGCATGACACGCAGGTCCGACCCGTCCGCGGGCTCTTCCGTCACCTGGATTGGTTGAGACTCGGCCACGTTGTGTCCCTACACCCGTACGCGTCACGAAACAAAAAAGCCCCGGCAGCGTCGTAGGCTCCCGGGGCTGATGATTTTGGATCCGCAGCGCCGCTAAGAGCCCCCGACGGGGGCCGCAATAATGATAATCGGGGCGACGCTGATCTTCACCATGACAGTCTTTCCATCGGACGACCGACAGTCCGCAGTGTACTCATTCGCCACCGAGCGGGTCAAGCGCCGCGAGACGACGATTCCAGCAAGACAGGCCCTGCCCATCAGGCCATCCGATCCCACATCTCCAGCGTGATCTGCCGGTCCGGCCGCCCACCCGACAGTACCCGCCGTATGTCCTCGACCGCCTGACGTCCCTGGCTATGGCGGGCGTGGATGGTGTTGCCTGCCTCGTGGGGCGTCAGCAGCACGTTCTCCAGGCCGTACAGGGGTGAATCCGCCGCGGGCGGCTCGGGGTCGGTCACATCCAATGCGGCACGCAGCCGACCGCTCCGCAGCTCGCCGATCAGGGCCTGTTCGTCGATCACCGCACCGCGCGACGTGTTGACCACCAGCGCGTTGTCCGGCAGTCGCGCGAGCAGCTCAGCCGTGATCATCCCTCGTGTCTCGTCCGTGACCGGCAGATGGATCGTAACGATCTCGGACCGGTCAAACAGCTCCTCGAGTCCGACCGTCTCCACCCCCAGTCGCTCGATCAGCTCAGCCGTAGCGTAGGGATCGTAGGCGATGACCTTGCACCCGAACGGTGCCAGCAGCGGCACCACCTGCTCGCCCACCTGCGACAGGGCCACAACGCCCACCGTTCGACCGCGCAGCTCCCACAGCTTCTCCACGGGCTGTCGGATGGCCTTCCAGTCGCGCGTGCGTTGCAGTTCGCGGTCCATCGCCCAGGTCAGCTTCACGCCGGCCAGGATGAACATCAGCGTATGCTCAGCCACCGCGTAGCCGATCTGATACGCCCCTTGCGTCAGCACGATCCCGCGTTGAAGGATCTGGCGACAGGCGATCGGCCGCACCGAGCCCGCTGTGTGCGCGATGATCTTCAGGTTCGCCGCGTCATCCAGCATGGACGGCGTGACAGCGGGCGTGCCCCAGCAGGTCATCAACGCGTCGGCGTCGCGCAGCGATTCGGCCGTGACGTCCGCCGTGATCTCGCCTTCATCCGCAAGCAGCCGGACGTCGGCGAACGCCCGCAGCGCTTCGATTGTCCCGGCGGGCATGATCAGCGGCATGTGACCTGCGGCAATGGCTACCACCACCTTCGGACGAGCGGCATGCGACACGTTTCTCCTCCCGCTTCTGTGCGAACATCACGTTAACGATCGGGCGAGTCTATGCGGTCCAGGCGCTGCGTCAACTGCCGACGATACAGGCAAGGACGCCCCCCGGTCCCGGCAAGTGCCGTCATAACCGCACCTTGCAATCGTCCCGGTCAGCGCCCACAATGGCGAAAAGGGACTGTGGCGGCGGCCGTTAGACCGCTCGTCGAGCACCTGAGGACGAAAAACAGAAATGCGTTGGAGCCAATTCTTCATTCCCACCCTCAAGGAGACGCCGGCCGACGCGCTGGTTCCCTCCCACCGATTGATGCTGCGGGCCGGTCTGATTCGCCAGGTGGCGGCCGGTTCCTATGCCTACCTGCCTCTGGGCTATCGCGTGCTGCGCAAGGCCGAGCGGACTGTCCGCGAGGAGATGAATCTCGCCGGAGCGATCGAGCTGCACATGCCCGCGATGCAGCCGCTCGAGCTGTGGCAGGAGACCAAACGTGACGAAGCCATGGGCCCGGTGTTGATCCGTCTACAGGATCAGTCCTGGCGAAAGGGCACCGTGCTCGGACCCACGCACGAGGAGGTCATCACCGACATCGCTCGCGCGTTCGTCAGGAGCTACAAGCAGTTGCCGATCAACCTCTATCAGATCCAGGTCAAGTTCCGCGATGAGGAGCGTCCCAAGAGCGGCGTGCTGCGGACCCGCGAGTTCCTGATGAAAGACGCCTACTCCTTCGACCGCGACAAGGCCGGCCTGGATGCCAGCTACGACAAGATGTACCAGGCCTATTGCCGCATCTTCACCCGGTGCGGACTCCGCTACATCGTGGTCGAGGCCGAAAGCGGTGCCATCGGCGGCGACGTCTCGCACGAGTTCATGGTGCCGACCGACGCGGGCGAGGACATGCTTGTACAATGCCCGAGTTGTGGCTACGCGGCCAATCTGGAGCGGGCTGCGTCCGCGGCGCCTCAGACCGATACGCCGTCGGGCCGGACACCGCCCCTCGAGACCGTTCATACACCCAACATGCGGACCATCGACGAGGTCTGCGACTTCCTCAAACGCCGGCCCGAGCAAATGATCAAGACGCTGGTCTTCACCGGCGACGACGGCAAGCCGCTGGTGGCCCTGGTGCGGGGCGATCACGACATCAACAAGAACAAGCTTGCCCGCGCCGCCGGGGTGGCAGAGGTCGAGTTGGCCGACGCCGCAACCATCGAGAAGCTCACCGGCGCCGCCGTTGGCTTTGCCGGCCCGCAGGAGCTTCAGCAGCGCGGCGCGCGAATCATCTGCGACCGCGACGTGGCTGTCATGCACGACGCCGCCAGCGGCGCCAATAAGACCGACTACCACGTCACCGGTGTCGAGCCGGGGCGTGATTTCGAGCTGCGGGAGGTGGCCGACGTACGCGGTGTCGTGGCGGGCGATCGGTGTCCGCACTGTCAGGGCGAGCTGGGCTTTAAGAAGTGCATCGAAATCGGTCACGTCTTCAAGCTCGGCACGAAGTACTCGGCTGCCATGGGCGCCAACTACCTCGACGAGGGCGGCCAAAGCCATCCTATGGTGATGGGGTGTTATGGCATCGGGGTGAACCGGATCGTCGCGGCGGCGATCGAGTCGTCCCACGACGAGGACGGCATCATCTGGCCGATGGGGCTGGCGCCGTTCCACGTCGAGGTGGTCGCCATCGACGCCAGCGACGCCGAAGTGATGGCCGTGGCCGAGCGCCTCCAGCGCGATCTGGAGGCGGCCGGCGTCGAGGTGCTGCTCGACGATCGACCCGCCCGACCGGGACCGAAGTTCAAGGACGCCGATCTGATCGGCCTGCCATTGCGCATCACCGTCGGCAAGAGAGCGCTGAAGGAGGGGGTGGTCGAGTTGAAGCGGCGCGGCGACACCGAGGTGGTCAAAATCGCTCCCGACCAGATGGTGAGCCAGGTCCAGCAGTTGGTCAGCCAAGCCCTTGGCTAAGTGGGTGTAGGACTCCTTGGGGAGATCGCGCCGATGGGCAAGCCGCGGCCGCCGCAAAAGGTCAAGCTCATCGTAGGCATGCTCTCAGGCGACGTCGATCTGCTGGCGCGGGCGCAAAAACTTTTCGGCAGGACGTTTGGCGCCATCGAGCTGCAAAGCGATGTGTGGCCCTTCGACGCCACCGATTACTACGAGGCGGAGATGGGCCCACAACTCAAACGGCAGTTCGTGGCCTTCTCCGAGTGCATCCAGCCCGATGCCCTGGCGGAAATCAAGCGAACGACCAACGACCTCGAGGCCCGAATCTGCGAGGACACGCTCGTCGACCTCGACCGTCGCCCGGTCAACCTCGACCCGGGCTACGTCGGTCTGAGCAAGCTGGTTCTGGCCACCACCAAGGACCACGCCCACCGCATATATGTCCAGCGAGGCATCTATGCGGAGGTCACGCTGAAATTTGAGCACGGTGCCTGGCGCCCGTGGCCGTGGACGTACCCCGACTACGCGGCCGGCACGTATTACGATTTCTTCACCCAGGTTCGCGAGCGCCTGCATCGGCAGCTCCACGCGTTGTCGGATCAGTCGTAAGCTGCCTCGCGCGCCGGGAGGATCATGACCGGGCTGGTAAGTGTGAGTCTGGCTGTCTCGTTAGCGCTCGGCCTGGTAGGCACGGTGCTCGTGCGGGGCTGCGCGCGACGCCGCGGTTTTGTCGATGCGCCGGGGGGACACAAGGCTCACCTTCACCCCGTTGCACTGGGTGGTGGAATCGCGATCTTCTGGTCCGTCGTGTTGCCTCTCGCGGCAGGACTGACCGCCGCGTGGATCTTCCACGCTCGTGGCGCACCGGCGGGGGTGGTGAGTCTGGTCGAACGCTTTGTGGGTGCAGGCCGGTTCGCCCCGTTGCTGGGCGGTCTGATCGCCAAAACGCCGACGGCACTGGCCATCGTTGGCGGGGCGTTCGTGTTGCACATCCTGGGGTTGATTGACGATCGACGCCCGCTCGGGCCCGGCGTCAAACTCACCGTGGAGGCGCTGGCGGCGGCATTGGTGGCCGCCTTCGGGCTGCGCATCGCGGAGTTTCTCGGTCCGGTCCTCTCTGTGGCCGTCACGGTCTTGTGGCTGGTGGTTGTCACCAACGCTATGAACTTCCTCGACAACATGGATGGCTTGGCCGCCGGTGTCACCATTATCGCGTGCGGGGTGCTTGCCGCCGCCGGCGCGGCAAACGGGCAGATCTTCGTGCCGGTGCTGTGTGGCCTCGTACTGGGTGCGGCCGCCGGCTTCCTGCCGTACAACTTTCCTCCCGCGTCGATCTTTATGGGCGACGCTGGAAGCCTGCCGATCGGCTATCTGCTCGCCGTTCTCGCCGTCCTGACGACCTACTACGACCCCGCGCTGCACTTGCAGCCTTTCGGGTTCTTCCTGCCGGTGGTGGTGCTGGCTGTACCCCTCTACGACGTAACAACCGTGGTCTGGCACCGTCTCCGGGCCGGTGCGCCCCTGTTTGTCGGCGACCGTCGCCACTTCTCGCATCGCCTCACGTCTCGCGGGCTCTCGCCGCGCGCGGCCGTGCTGACGATCTACCTGGCCACGGCGGCCACCGCATTGCCCGCCACCTTCCTGCCTCGCGCAACGTGGCCGACGGCGACGGTCGTCTTCGCCCAGTGCATGTGTATCCTGTTTATCGTAGCAGTCCTCGAGCACACCGGTACCCATGGCCAAGCCAAATAGACAAGCGCGCGCAGCCTCGGCCGGCTCGACCGGTCACTCAGCCGCTCGCTACCTTGAGGCCGCGGCGCTGCTGCTCCTGCTTGCGGTGCTGGCTTTCCGCCCGCTGCTAAGCGAAGTGTACGAGTACGTGCCGCTCCAGCCGTGGCTGGCGGCGCTTGCGCCGGCGGGTCCCGGTCCGGCCACGACCATTCTCATCGGGGCGGCCATCCAGTTGGCCGTCCTTTGCTGGCTGCTCTCGCGTCTGGTCGATGGGCGTCTGGCCTACCGGTTCACCGGTCTGGAGATCGGCTGGCTGATATGTGCGTTGGCCGCCGTCGTATCGTGTGGCGCAGCCGGCAACAAACGAGTGGCGATCACGGCCGCGACCGACCTGTTGCTGCAAATCGCCGCGGCGATGCTGCTGGTGCAACTCCTTACGCCGCGGGCGCGACTACGGTTGGTTGCATTGGTGATCGTCACTGGCGCCGCCGTCTTCGCGCTGAAGTGCATGACGCAGTGGGCCTATGAATTCGACGAGACGCGCCAATTCTACCAACAGCATGCGACCTACGGCGGCGCCGATGCGCTCGACAACGAACCCGGGCATCGTGAGTTGTTCGAGAGCCGCCTCCAGGCAGGCGAGGCCACAGGCTACTTCTTCCACAGCAACGTAGCCGGCGAGTACCTGATCCTGGTCGCCTTCGCAGCACTCGGCCTGTCGCTTGCTCGTCTGGGCCCCGCGCAGACGATCGGCGGTCGAGCCGCGGCCGCCATGTTGCTGGCCATGCCCATCCTCTGCTGCGTCGCACTGTGGCTGACGCGCAGCCGCGCCGCCATGCTCGCGGGGCTCCTTGGGCTCGTTGTACTGCTTGGCGTCGCGGGTTTGCGTTGGCGCCGAAACGCACACCGCCTCCGCGCCGCAATCGCCGGCGCGATGCTGACGCTCGGAGGGCTGGCCATCGGCGCTACCCTCCTTACGGCGTGGCTCGGCTGGCCATCGGCTGTCGCCGACAACAACCGCCGCTTCCTGCAGCAGCTTGCCGGCTCCATGACCTTCCGCCTCCAGTACTGGCGAGGCGCCTGTGCGATGATCGCCGACCACGGCCTCACCGGTGTCGGGCCGGGCAATTTCGGCAGACGGTACCTTCAATACAAGCCCCCGTCCGCGCCAGAGGAGGTGCAGAATCCCCACAACCTCGTCTTTCAGATGCTAGCCGAATGGGGATGGCTGGGAGGCGTGGGTCTGGCTGTGTTGTTTGCCGGCGCGGCCTGGAAGTGGCTTCGCGCGCCGCCGCGATCGCGCGACAGAAGTGGCGGTGATGGCCCGATTGCCCGAGATCGAGAAACGCTGGTCTGGCTTGTCGCGGTCGGACTCCTGCTGATGCTGGGGCGGGTGCTCCTGCATCGTCATCAGTCGGTTGGTTTTGTCTTCTTCGAGGCGGTCCTCCCGGCAATCATCTGGTTGGTGGTAACGTTGCTGCTCTGTCTGGCGTTGGAGTTCGCCGAGGCGCCGGATCGCGCCGACCACCAGCCGCTCTGGCGGCCTGCCGTTGCGGTGGGTCTGGCAGCCTTCGTCTTAGCCAACATGGTCGGGTTTTCGTTCTTCACATCAGGCGCGGGACAGACCTTCTGGGCGCTGCTGGCCGTGGGCTTGGCCGTTCCCGCCCCTCGTCGCGAGCCTGCGTCGCCCTCTTCGCGCAGGCGATGCGCGTTGGCGATGGCCGTCTTCTGCGTGGTCGCCGCGTGCTATTGGGTGGGGCTGGCCTATCGACCGCTGCGGACCGCCGCCTTGATCGACGCTGGCCGAACCGCACCCCGACCCACCCGTCAGCTCACGCTTTATCGGATCGCCGTGGCGGCCGACGCGCTCGATCCTAGCCCGCCGGTGTTGCTCGTCGATTGGCTGTTCCGTCAACCCCGCCCGATGGCGTCACCAACGGAGACGATCGGCGAGGCGATTCGGATGCTGCATGAGGCGATCCGGCGCGATCCCTACCAGGCTGTGCTCTACCGCCGGCTGGCACACGCGTATGAACTTGCGTATCGGATCGAACCCTCGCAGACCGACGACCTTCGCGCAGCCTGCGGGTGGATGAAGCGGGCGGTCGAGTTGTATCCCACGTCGGCCCACGGGCGCGTGCTCTACGGTCGCCTGTTGGCTCAAGCGGCCCGCGCCCTGCGCGAGCCCGACCTGTTTACCCAGGCCATCCAACAGCTCCGCCTTGCTCTGGAGTTGAACGAGCAGTTTCCCCCGCAGGAAGTCCGCCGATTTCGTCCGGACTTCTGTCGCCAAATCGAGGATTCGATCCGGATGCTTCAGCAGGAACGGTCAGAGTTGATTCGCTGACGCCGCGAGGTCCTCATTTCTGTGCCGCGCCGGAACTGGCGCGAACGATCAACTTCGGCTCGATCCGGATTCGCTTCGGCTCGTCGCGCTTGCCGGTCAGCCGCTCATACAACAGTTCAAACGCCAGGCGCCCAACCTGGTCTACCTGGGCATCGAATGTCGTCAGCGGCGCCTCGGCCAGCCGCGCGTCGGGCAGGTCGTAGTGGCCTACCACGGCCACGTCCTGCGGCACATGAAGACCGATTCGACGGGCGGTTACCGCTGCCAGCAAAGCCACGCGGTCATGCGGGCAGACGATCGCCGTCGGGCGCGGATCGCGCTTGAGCAAATCCTCGACCGACCGCGGCACCGAATCAAACCAGTCGCCCGGCGAGAATGCGATGAACTCATCGCGCGGTTCCTGGCCGGCCTCGCGAAGCACCGAGCGATAGCCATCCAGGTACCCGGCCATGGAGTGATCGTCCTCTCCTCCGCCCACAAACGCGATCCGCTTGTGGCCAAGGCTCATCAAGTGCCTGGTGGCCTCGCGCCCGGCATGAGCGTCGTCGATCCAGACCGCATCGGCTTGCAGGCCCTCGCCTGTGTGGTTCATCAGCACTACGCGGTCGGCTGGCTGCAATACCTGCGCCAGAGCGTCCGTCGCGAGACGGGTGGCCACCAGGCCCATGCCCTCAAGTTTGGCCCCACGGAACTTGCCGATCGCCTCAGCTACCTGACCGTTGCGCGCCGGTGCATCAAACAGGGTCACCGCATAGTCGACTTCCGCCGCCCCAGCCCCGAAGGCGGATACGAAGCGCGCCGCCAGCACACCGTAGACCCGCTGGCAGTACACCCCGACGGTCCTGGTCCTGCCACTGACCAGCGCCCGGGCCACCGTGTTGGGCGTATAGCCGAGACGTCTGGCAATCTCCAGGACCCGCTGCCGCGTTGATTCTCGGACCCGCTTGTCCCCCCTTAGCGCCATCGAGACGGTCATGGCCGACACGCCCGCCTCGCTCGCCACGTCATAGATGGTCACAGCCACCGACGCACCGCCTCTCTGACCGACATCTTCGACAGATGGGACGGCCGATTTTATCGATAAACGTGCCCGTGTCAAAAGAAAAGCCCCATCCCGCCCCCAAACGCGCCCCAGCGCCGCCAGACGCCCTACCCGCGTCGAGCCGCCGGCGCTTCTGAGGGTAGCCGAGACAACTCACCCGCTTCGAGCCGGCGCTTCAGATACAGGTATCGTCGCCACGTCGAGGACGAGCCCGGATCGACGTTAAGCTCTTCTACGTAGTAGCGTAGGGCCTCCTCGGGCCGGCCCTGAATCTCGTGGATTCGGGCGATGTGATACCGCACGCCCGGGAAATACGACGCGATCTGCACCACCCCCATCAACCGCTCCATGGCTTGGTCGTACTTCCGCTGGCGATAGTCCAGCAGGGCGCGGTTATACAGCAGACGAGGCTCGTCCGGGTCGTCGGCCAGGGCCCGGTCAAAGGTCTCCCGGGCGGCGTCGTAGTCCTTTTGCTTGCTCTGGCAATTGCCCAGGCGGAGTGCGTACTCGGTGCCGCCGCATCCCTCAGCCATCCGCTGCTCGAGTTGCCGTTGGGCACCGGCGAAGTCGTCCATGAGCATGGCTCGATCGACCTGTTGCAGGAACGTGCGCTGCTCATCGTTGACCGCCAGCGGCAGGACCGTCATGATCACCCCCAGCACGCTGGCCAGACCAAAAACAAGGGCGCCGAACCGCCAGCGGTTGGCTTTGCGGCGTTCGTTACTTTGCGCGTCGGGCAGGTCGGACATGACAGATTCCTCGTTTGATTATGGTAGCCAGCCGCGCCACGCGCGGCAACCTGCCGGTCTCCCGCCGTCAGACCGACGGCGCGCGACTGGAAATGGTAGCTTCGGCTGCTCTACTTTCCGGGTGAGAACATGATTAGCAAGAAACGTTTCGCCGATCCACCCAAGACCGTTAGGCCGTCGCCCTTCTGGGCCTGGAACGACCGGCTCGAACCCACAGACCTGCGACGCCAGATCCAACTGATGAAGCAACAGGGATACGGTGGTTTCTTCATGCACTCGCGCGTGGGTTTGGACACCGACTACTTATCGGCGGAATGGTTCCAAGCCATACGCACGTGCGGTCGGGCGGCTCGTGAGTTCGACATGGAGGCCTGGCTGTACGACGAGGACAAATGGCCCAGCGGTGCGGCCGGCGGGTTGGTGACGCGCAGCCGACCCGACTTGGCGCCCAAGGGCCTGGCGGCCACGCGGATCGAGGCTTCGCAGCTTGCATCGACTCTGCGCGACCCGGCGACCTTGGCGGTTTACGCGGTGCGGCGCGCGGGCGCGCGGCGACTGGTCTCGGCGACTCGCCTGATCGAGGCCGATCGAACCCGCGGCGAGCTCTGGCACTTCGCCTGGCAGGCGCAGCAGCCGAGCAACTGGTACAACGGTGCGACCTACATCGACACGCTCGATCCGACTGCGGTGGCGGCATTCCTCGACGTGACGCACGACGCCTATCAGCGCCGCGTCGGCCGAGACTTCGGGCCCCATATGCCGGGAATCTTCACCGATGAGCCGCACTACCGCGGCGCCATCGGCGGGGGGCGCGGCGGTCGGGGTGCGGCTTTGCCCTATACGACCGCGCTGCCCGAATACTTTGCCCGGCAGACCGGTATGGACCTGATCGAGGTCCTGCCCGACCTGTTCTTCGACAGTCCACGATCTCCGGCGATCCGCTATGCTTACTTCCGCTGCCTGACCTTACGTTTCCTCGAGAGTTTCACGATTCCCTACGCCCAGCGATGCAGCCGCTACGGTCTGGCCATGACCGGGCACATGCTGATGGAGGACGATCTGGTCGCGCAGCTATCCGCCATCGGCTCGGCCATGCCGCACTACTGGTACATGCACGCCCCGGGCGTCGACCACCTGCTGCGCCGCCACGATCATCTGCTCACCCATCGCCAGTGCAGCTCGGTGGCTCATCAGGCGGGCCATCGAAGGGTCCTCAGCGAGTTGTTCGGTGTCAGCGGTCAGGACATGAGCTTTGAGGACCAGAAGTGGATCGGCGACTACCACCTGGTCAACGGCATCAACCTTTTCTGCCCACACCTGATGCTCTACTCCATGGTGGGTGACAACAAGCGCGACTACCCGCCCACCTTCAGCTATCACCAACCGTACTTTTCGCGGATGCGTATCGTCAACGACTACTTCGCTCGTATTGCGCACCTCTTGTCGCAGGGTCGGCCCGTCGCCGACGTGTTGCTGCTGCATTCCATAGGAAGCGCATGGTCGACCGTGACGCCGTTGCTGAACGACAAGGAGCGCGCGATTGACTCGGACATGGCACAACCCACGCGCCTGTCGAGGCAATTGGACGCTGCGCTTGCATCGCTCGTCGGCGACCATCGTGATGTCCATCTGGGCGACGAGCTGCTTCTGGAACGGTTCGGACGCGTTCGCGACAGCCAGCTTGTGTGTGGCAAGATGGCCTATAGTGCGGTCGTCGTCCCGCCATCCACGACCTGGCACGCCAAGACGGTTGAGATGCTCGATCGTTTCGTGGCCGGAGGCGGCAAGCTCGTATTCGTCTCGCCCGCGCCGAAACAGATCGATGGCCGTCCCGCGGCGGCCAGATGGCGACAGCTTCTTGGTTGCAAGGGCGTGTCGGTCGTGCCTTGCTCGAAGCTGACATCCGAACTTTCTAAATGGCTGCCGCGTCGCGTCAGCGTGCAGGATTCGACGGCTCGCCAGATCAGCGATATCCGTCACGCCGAGCGAGTCGATGGCACGAGAAGGGTGCTGTTCTTCTGCAACGTCAGCCGCACGCGAACCTACCGGGCGTCAATCCGCCTTGACGGTGGTGGCCGCGTCGAGAAGTGGGACCCCGCGACCGGAGCCGCCGAGCCGGTTCCCTCCCGGCGGATCGGCCGGCAGACGGTTGTCGACCATGAGTTTGCCCCGGTCGGCTCGCTGCTGCTCGTCGTCGACGGCTCGGGACGTCCTGTGACTCGCCGAGCCCGCAAGGTGCGACGCCTGGCCAGCATCCCACTGAACGCGCCATGGACGTTTCGCCGCCTGCACCCCAACAGCATGACGTTGGATTTCTGCCGGCTCCGCGTCGGCCAGGCGCCCTTCAGCCGGACCATGCCCGTCTGGCAGGTCCGCCACAGACTCCACGAACAGGCCGGACTGAAGCCCTACGTCGGAATCCAGCCGTGGGCTCTGCGCCAGTTAAAGGTCAAGGCCAAGCCGTTGGCCGTAGCGCTTCGCTTCGAGTTTGCGTCCGATCTGGACGCCCCCGACGTGGCGCTCGTCGTCGAACGCATCGAGCGATTCGATCTCCGCGTCAACGGACAGCAGGTTCGCTCCCAGCCGGACGGGTGGCACTGGGATCGTCAGTTCGGCAAGGTCGCGATCAGCAAGTGGGTGCGCCGTGGCCGCAACCAGATCGAACTGCTCACCCGCTATGCATTGGATACGCTCGTCGAGGATATCTATCTGGTCGGCCGCTTCGCCACCCGGGCTTTGCGAACGGGCATGTTTGCCTTGTGTGCCGAGCCCCAGACGCTCAGCAAGGGCGACTGGTGCGGGCAGGGCTACCACTTTTACTGCGGCAATATGCTGTACACCAGCGATGTTGAACTGCCCGCCCGCCTGCCAGGCCGGGCCGTGCTGCAACTGCGCCAGCCGATGGGCTGTGCCTTCGCCGTCCAGGTTGACGGTCACGAGGTGGGCTCCATCGGGTGGCAGCCCTGGCAGATCGACCTGACCGGTGTGGTTCACCCGGGCCTCAACCGGATCGGCATCGAGGTGGTCGGCACGTTGCGAAACACCTTCGGCCCGCTGCACCATACGCAGCGCGATCCGTGCTACTGGTGGGGCCCCGACGCCTTCGTCGATCGCGACCACTGGACCGACGGCTACCGCTTCGTGCCCTACGGTTTGGGTGGTGCCGAGCTGCAACTGCTTGGGAGCTGATCGCCTGCCGAGCGTGCTCGCCGGCCCGCCGAAATCCCGCTTATCCTCACCGTCTGCGCGAAATTCCACATGACTGGGTGACCTACAAGTCGCACCGGGAATGCATATGTGTGTTACTTCTTTGATGACAGGTACTTAAGATTGGTCATATCGACACGCGGCAGTGGCACGAACTTTGCGAATATCCTGTCGACAGGGCGTGGTCCGCGCCGGTGGCCCACTTGGAGTTGGCCTGAATCCTACGCTGGAAACGAGCACGCCGGGAAGTTACCTTTGCCCTGATGCCAGGCGACGGGCAGGAATCCTACACGGACGAGGAAAGCAGATTATGGCCCAAACACGCATGATCACGATTGACGGTAACGAAGCCACCGCGTCGGTGGCCCACCGGACCAACGAGGTTATCGCTATCTATCCGATCACCCCGTCGAGCAACATGGGCGAGTTCGCCGACGAGTGGTCGGCGCGCGGGCAGAAGAACATATGGGGTGTGGTTCCCGACGTGACCGAGATGCAGTCGGAGGGCGGCGCGTCCGGTGCGGTTCACGGTGCGCTCCAGGCCGGGGCACTGACCACCACCTTTACCGCGTCGCAGGGCCTGCTGTTGATGATCCCCAACATGTACAAGATCGCCGGCGAGTTGAACAGCTACTGCATGCACGTGTCGGCGCGTACGGTGGCCACGCACGCCTTGTCGATCTTCGGCGATCATTCCGATGTGATGGCTTGCCGGCAGACCGGCTTCGGGCTGCTGGCCTCCGGCTCGGTGCAGGAGGCCCACGACATGGCCTGTATCGGGCAGGCTGCGAGCCTGAAGTCGCGCGTGCCCATGCTGCACTTCTTCGATGGATTCCGAACATCCCACGAGGTCAACAAGATCGCGGAACTCAGCGATGATGATCTGCGCTCCATGATGGACGCCGAGTTGATTGCCGAGCACCGCCAGCGGGCCCTCACTCCCGACAAGCCGGTGCTGAGAGGCACGGCCCAGAATCCGGACGTGTTTTTCCAGTCGCGCGAGGCGTGCAATACGTTCTACCTCGCCTGCCCCGACATCGTGCAGGAGACGATGGACCGTTTCGCCAAGCAGTCGGGTCGGTCCTACCGGCTGTTCGACTTCGTCGGGCATCCCCAAGCCGAGCGCGTGGTCATTTTGATGGGCAGCGGGGCCGAGGCCGCCCACGAGCTGGTCGAGTGGATGGTCGAACAAGGCGAAAAGGTCGGCCTCGTCAAGGTCAGGCTGTATCGGCCGTTCTCCCTGAAGCATTTCTTCGAGGCGTTGCCCAAGACCGTCAAGTCGATCGCCGTGCTGGACCGCACGAAGGAGCCCGGCGCCACCGGCGAGCCGTTGTATCTGGACATTCTGGCGGCCATGCGTGAGGGGCGCGACACCGGGCTGTGGCCCACGGAAAGCGAACCGGCCATCATCGGCGGGCGTTACGGCCTGTCGTCCAAAGAGTTTACGCCGGCGATGGTCAAGCCCGTCTTCGACGAGCTGGCCAAGGACAAACCCAAAAACCATTTTACCGTCGGCATCGTCGACGACGTGACGGGCACGTCGCTCGAGGTCGATGACGAGTTCGACATCGAGCCGGACGACGTGGTTCGCGGTGTGTTTTTCGGGCTGGGCGCCGACGGGACGGTGGGTGCGAACAAGAACTCGATCAAGATCATCGGAGAGGAGACGCCCAACTACGCCCAGGGCTATTTCGTGTACGACTCCAAGAAGTCGGGCGCAGTGACGATTTCGCACCTGCGGTTCGGCCCGCGGCAGATACGATCGACCTATCTGATCAAGCGTGCAAGCTTTGTGGCCTGTCATCAGTTCGAGTTCCTCAGCAAGTATGACATGCTCAAGTACGCCAAGGAGGGCGCGGTCTTCCTGTTGAACGCACCGTTCCCGACCGACCAGGTTTGGGACCAACTGCCCAAAGAGGTCCAGGAGCAGATCATCGCCAAGAAGCTTCGGCTCTACGCGATCGACGGGTACAGTGTCGCCAAGGCCACGGGCATGGGGTCGCGCATCAACACCATCATGCAGACCTGCTTCTTTGCGATCTCAGGCGTCCTGCCGCGCGACGAGGCCATCGCCAAGATCAAAGAGACGATTAAGAAAACCTACGGTCGAAAGGGCGACGAGATCGTCAATCGCAACTTCGCCGCGGTGGATCAGGCTTTGGAGAACTTGCACCAGATCGACGTGCCGCAGCAAGTGACCGCCACCCACTGCCGGCCTCCGGCCGTCTCCGAGCAGGCGCCGGAGTTCGTCAAGAGGGTGACGGCGACCATTATGGCCACCGACGGCGACACGCTGCCGGTCAGCGCCTTCCCGGCCGACGGCACGTGGCCGGTGGGCACCACGCAGTGGGAGAAACGCAACGTGGGCCTGGAGATCCCCTCGTGGGATCCGGCCATCTGCATCCAGTGCAATAAGTGCTCGCTGGTTTGTCCGCACGCGACGGTCCGACCCAAGGTCTACGAACCCGAGCTGCTGGCCGGCGCTCCCCAGACCTTCAAGTCGGCCGACGCGCGGGCCAAGGAATTCAAGGGCCTCAAGTACACGTTGCAGGTCGCTCCGGAGGACTGCACCGGGTGTCGCCTTTGCGTGAGCGTGTGCCCCGCCAAGGACAAGGCCAACCCGAAGCACAAGGCCTTGGAGATGACCCCGCAGTTGCCCGTCCGCGAGCAGGAGCGCGAGAACTACGATTTCTTCCTGAACAAGCTGCCGATGGTCGATCGATCCAAGGTGGCTCGCATCGACGTGCGGGGCTCGCAGTTCTTCGAGCCGCTGTTCGAGTATTCCGGTGCGTGCGGCGGCTGCGGTGAAACACCCTACGTCAAGCTGCTCACACAGTTGTTCGGCGACCGGGCCCTGATCTCCAACGCCACGGGATGCTCGTCGATCTACGGCGGCAACCTGCCGACCACGCCGTTCACGATGAATTGCGACGGCCGCGGGCCGGCCTGGTCGAATTCGCTGTTCGAGGACTGCGGCGAGTTCGGTCTTGGCTTCCGGCTGGCGATCGACATGCACATCAAGCAGGTGCATGATCTGCTCGGCAAACTCGCCGCCAAACTCGGCGATCGCCTGGTCGACGAGCTGCTGGGCGCCGACCAGAGCAGCGAAGCCGGCATTGCCGCCCAGCGCAAGCGCGTCCAGGCTCTGCGGCAGAAGCTCTCGGAGATTATCTCGCCCGAGGCCAAGCGCCTCGACCAACTGGCCGACTACCTCGTCAAGAAGAGCGTCTGGATGCTCGGCGGCGACGGATGGGCCTATGACATCGGCTACGGCGGGTTGGACCACGTGCTGGCCGGCGACCGTGACGTGAACTGCCTCGTGCTGGATACCGAGGTGTACTCCAACACGGGCGGGCAGCAGTCCAAGGCCACGCCGATCGGGGCGGCCGCCAAGTTCGCCGCAGCCGGAAAGGAAATCCAGAAGAAGGATCTCGGTCGGATGGCGATGGTCTACGGGCATGTCTACGTTGCCAGCGTGGCCTTCGGTGCCCGCGACGTGCAGACGGTGCAGGCGTTCCTCGAGGCCGACTCGTACCCAGGCCCGTCGATCATCATCGCGTATTGCCCGTGCATTGCCCACGGCTACGACCTGGCCTTCAACGCCAGCCAGCAACAACTGGCCGTCGAGTCCGGCATTTGGCCGCTGTACCGCTTCGACCCGCGTCGCGTAGCCGCCGGCGAGCCGCCGCTCAAGCTCGATTCGCCGGCGCCCAAGCGTCCGGTGGCCGACTACATGCGGAACGAGACGCGCTTCCGCATGGTCGAGAGGATCGATCCGCAGCGGTTCCGTCGCCTGGCTGAGAAGGCCCAGATCGCCGCGAACCAGCGAGTGGCCATCTATCAGCAAATGGCAGAAATGATCGTTCCCAAGGGCGACGGTGAGGCCGCTAAGCAGCCTGCCGCAGCCGAAGCCGGTAAGTAGGAGAGAACGTCGATGGATTTGGCTACCACCTACCTGGACCTGGAGCTGCCCCACCCCTTTATCGCCGGCGCCTCGCCCATGACCGAGGATCTGGATAGGGTCAAGCAACTCGCCGACGCCGGCGCCGCCGCGGTGGTTATGCACTCGCTTTTCGAGGAGCAGATCGTCGCCGAGCAGCGGGCAACGCACGAGGCCATCGAAACGCCGGCCGAGTCGTCTGCCGAGGCGCTGTCGTACTTCCCCAAGCCCGAGCAGTTCAAGCTCGGCCCGGATGAGTACCTCGAGCAGATCGCCAAGATCAAAAAGGCCATCGACGTCCCCGTCATCGCCTCGCTGAACGGCACGACGATGGGCGGCTGGCTCGACTACGCCAAGATGATGGAGCAGGCCGGCGCCGACGCGATCGAGCTGAACGTCTACTACCTGGCGACCGATCCGGCGACCAGCGGGCAGGATATCGAGAAACGCTCCATCGAGATGATCGGCGCGGTCAACCAGAGCGTGAGAATTCCCATTGCCGTCAAGCTCTCGCCGTTCTTCTCGTCGCTGCCCCACTTTGCTCGGCAGTTGGACGGGCTGGGCGTCGACGGACTCGTCCTGTTCAACCGGTTCTATCAGCCCGACATCAACGTGGACGAGCTGGAGGCCGTCCGCAGTCTCGAGCTTTCCAACTCCGACGAGCTCCTGCTTCGGCTCAGGTGGCTGGCGATCCTGTCCGGAAGGATCCGTGCGTCCCTGGCGGTTACCGGAGGCGTCCACACGGCGGTCGACGCGGTCAAGGCCGTCATGGCCGGGGCGCATGCCGTCCAGATGGTCTCCGCCTTGCTCAAGAACGGCCCGGCCCATTTGGGCAAGGTGCGCGACCAGATGGCCGACTGGATGGAGCAGCACGAGTACGACTCGCTCGAGCAGATGCAAGGCAGCATGAACCTGTCGCGCAGCCCCGACCCCAGCGCCTACGAGCGGGCCAACTATATGCACATCCTCAAGAGCTGGCGGGCGTAGACAGCGTACGCCGCGCCCTCAACACGCCAGCCGAATGCTCGACCTTCGCGCCGCCGGTGGGTCGAATCCAAGAAGCTGCCGGCGGCAATTCTTCAGCGGCGATACACGACGCGCCTGGCTAACAGGTGGGTATGGCAATCGGCAAACGCCGGGGTGCCCACCGCGTTTGGCGCATCCAGCACGGTGGTCGTCCGCCCCTTCCACTGCCGCATCTTCCGCCGCGAGCCGACCGCGACGATTCGCCCGCCTGCCACAGCCACCGCCGCGGCCGACGGCCCGGCCCGGTCCATTGTGTACATCCGTCCCGCGTGGACGATCAGATCGGCCTTGCCTGCAGCTCCCGACGCCATATCCATTGCTCCTCCTGCCGCAACATTGCCGCAAAACCCATTGCCCGCCGGCGATGCGTGCACCATGATAGGCTGAGTTGGCGACGTTCGGGAGGCTCCAGCCATGCGAAACGGTCAGGACATCATGGAGTTGGGTCAATGCGCGTGGGAGGCGAGGATCGTCTCGGCTGCGGCCGAGGTTGGCGTCTTTGACGCCATCGACGAGCGGGGTCGTTCGGCTCGCTCGATCGCCCGGCGATGTCGGCTCGATGAGCGCGCAACAGAGCTGTTACTCAACGCGCTGGCTGGCTTGGGCCTTGTCAGGCTTCGCGGGCAAGCGTACTCGGCGCGACCGGTGGTCAAACGCTGCCTGCAGGAGAACAGCCCGCAAAGCGTGACGTGGATGCTGCGGCACCACAACCAACTCGCCAAGAGTTGGGCGCAGCTCGACGACGTTCTCCGGCGCGGCGGGCCAGTACGACGCGAGCAGCAGACACGGCGTGCTGCCGAAGGGACCGAGCGGTTCATCCGCGCCATGCACGACAACTCCCGCACGCGAGCAGCCGCACTTGCGCACTTCTTTGCCGGTCAGGACTTTCGCACCATGCTCGACGCCGGCGGCGGATCGGGCGCCTATTGTCAGGCGTTCTGCCGACGGTGGCCCAAGCTGCAAGCCACGCTCTTCGATCGGCCCGACGTGCTCAAGGTGGCGCGCAAGATCGTTGGGACAGAGTCCGTCGGTCGACGCATTCACATGGTCGAGGGCGACCTCAACGACGATCCGCTGCCGCAAGGCTTCGATCTCGTCCTGCTAAGCAACGTGATCCATTCCTCCGGCCCCGACGAGATTCGTCTCTGGTTCCGCAAGATCTATAAGGCCCTCGTGCCCGGCGGCACCCTGGTAATCCACGACTTCCTGACCAACGCTGCCCGCACGCAGCCGAAGCAGGCGGCCGTCTTTGCCGTCAACATGCTGATCAACACAGCCGCCGGCAGAACGTATTCCCACGCCGAGTTGGCCGACTGGCTTCGCCGAGCGAACTTCTCGAAGATTCGCCGCGCCGAACCCGCCGAGCCCACGAGCGGCATCCTCATCGCCCGACGCGCATAGTCGCCGCCCGGCGTCCTCGGGCCTGCGTGCACCGACCGCGACGATTTCTCTTGCAGAATCAGCATTGCGTCGCCGTAGGAGTAGAACCGATAGCGCCGGTCGATGGCCTGCTGGTATGCAGCCAACGTCACCTCGCGCCCGGTACATCACGTTCCAACTGGCGGAGGTCGCCATTCCGCGTCGGCTGTACCGAACGATTCTTGATCGGATTCAGCGGTTCGCGGCGACCCCGCCGAGGGCTGCGCCGATATGACGAAACGAACCCGCGTGCAGTCGAGCAAACAAGGAAAGGGCCGTGATGTTCATGTGGGTGGACCTCGCCCGAAACGACTGCCTGTGCTGCCCGACCGTCGCTTTGCCCCCGATTTAGGCGTCAATCACCAAGAACTCGAGCCAACCCGGCTTGGATTCTTGGGGGGGGCGTTATAATGGTGCCCCAGTGGCTCGGCGGTGTTGCCGGGAGAAGGCCAAATGGGAAATGTCGAGTTGTGATAAGTCGACCGAGAAGTCTCAGTCGCCCCTTTGGCCGATACGCCGCTTGCTTTGTCGCAGACGGCCTCGGGCAGACCCGCTGAGGCGATCGGGCCTTGTGTTCGAAACAGAGCCTCTGTTTTCATCAGGAGTCCGAACATGAACTGTCTCAGGATAAGGACACTATCGGCGACTTGTTTAGTTCTGGCCCTGCTGATGGCGTTGGGTGGATGCAGCGGGGATCGTCGAGGGCGGTCCCACCGTGACTCGGACCGCCATTCGCAGCGGTACGAGCGGCACGATGATGACCGACGAGGGGAGCGACAGGATGGCCGCCGGCATGAAGACCAGCAAAGGCATTCCGGCCACGATCAACGCGATCGCGACGCACGGTAGCTTGCTGGACTTGCGACCATGCCGACACGATTTGCCGCGCGGGCGAGCGGGGCCGTGCGATGAACGGCACGGCACTGGTGCCCTTTAGCATAGGTCCTCGCTTGGACCAGGGGATTGCCGCTTACAGAATCAGCATCGCGTCGCCGTAGGAGTAGAACCGGTAGCGACGGTCAATCGCCTGCTGGTATGCAGCCAACGTCGCCTCGCGCCCCGCAAACGCGAAGACCAATGCCAGCAACGTGCTCCCTGGCAAATGGAAATTGGTCAGCAGCACGTCGACAGCCTTGAAGCGATATGGGGGATAAATGAACAAATCGGTTTCGCCCGTACCCGGATGCACGCTTCCGTCGGCGGCGGCGCATGTTTCCAGAGTGCGAACGGTCGTCGTCCCAACACACACGATGCGTCCCCCGCTCGCCCTCCCCCGGTTGATCTGCTCCGCCGCCGACGCGGGCAATTCGTAGAGCTCGCTATGCATGTGGTGTTCTTGCAGGCATTCCGTCGTTACGGGCTTGAACGTTCCCAGGCCGACGTGCAGCGTCAGTCGGGCGATCCCCACGCCAAGTGCCGTCAACTCATCGAGCAGCTCACCCGTGAAATGCAGCCCGGCCGTTGGGGCCGCCACCGCGCCCGGTTGGTCGGCGTATACCGTCTGGTACCTGCCGCTATCTTGCCCTTCACGAGGGTCGTCGTGACTCCGTTTGATATAGGGAGGCAGCGGTGTGCGCCCGACGCGTTCCAGGATCGTATAGCCGGGCAAGTCCACGTCTGGTCGAACCAGCCACTGTCCCTGCCCGCGCGGCTCAACAAGCACAAACGCCCACGGTGCGTCCTGGAAGTGAAGTTTCTCGCCCGGCCGCAAGCTACCTGCCGCCTTGAGAAGCGCCAGCCAGCAGCCCTCCGCGGCGAGCGACAGAAACAGCCCCTCGACGAGGCCCCCCGTTGTTCGTCGGGCAAAGAACCGGGCGGGAACCACGCGGGTCTGGTTGAGCACCAAAGCGTCGCCAGCCCGCAGCATCCTGGGCAATTCCCGGAAATGGGTATGCGTTAGCCGACCAGTCGACCGCTCGAGCACCAGCAGCCGCGACGCGTCCCGCGGTTCGATCGGGGTCTGAGCGACCAGCTCAGGCGGCAAGTGGTACTGCAAGTCAGCGAGTTGCACCGCGGGACACCTTTGCGTGTAAGTCCTGGTCGGACAGCATTCTTGGTCGGTTCGCCCGTCGCTTCAAGGGGCTCGTAGCTGCCGTAGCCGCAGCCAGGATTCAGGCGTTCAGAGTTAACCACTTTCCCTGTAGAAAGTTAGG
Organism: Phycisphaerae bacterium; assembly: GCA_035530655.1. Classification (GTDB taxonomy): domain Bacteria; phylum Planctomycetota; class Phycisphaerae; order UBA1845; family DATKUK01; genus DATKUK01. The sequence goes on along the minus strand of DATKUK010000074.1, from coordinate 59,621 downwards.
GTTGTTTCCCAACGCGCTCCGGCGGTGGGTGCTGGGTTAGTCGATTTGATCTAAGATGTTGTCGAAAAAGTACTTAGGCGTTAGACCGCCCAGCAAGCCATGGGAACTGTTTTGTGTAGGTTACCGATTGAGAAACCCAAAACTAATGGAAAAGTAATACTGGAAAAGACAGGAGGGTGGGGTATACTCTTAGCGCAAGGGAGACGCAAATCCGTCTCTTGTGCAGTCTGCAAATTTAGTCCTCCCACTCGTTGCGGCACCCTTGACCGCGCCAATACGTACCGGGTGCCGCACGCCTTTTATAGCGACCGTTCACATTCCAACAGGGCGTTGCCGCGGGCCGTCAGCGGCGGTTCGCAGGTGTGTCACACGTGGTTAGAGCTTGACCTCCTTGCCGAGCTTGTGCGAACGGTAGATCCCGTCGAGCACTTTGATGACCTGAAGGGTTTGCTCCGCCGGCACGGGCGAGGGCTTGCCCTTGGCGATGGCCTCGGCGAAGCGCTGGATCTCCACGTGGTAGGCGTTGACGTTCTGTGGCGGATTGGAGATGGTCGAGTCGAGTTGGATCTGATCCCTTTCCGTCGAAACGTTCAGACTGGGATGCTCCACGCCGCCTTTGGTGCCGAACAGCCATGTGTTGACGATCGAGACCGGCTGGATGTTGAGCATCCAACTGGCCTCCAGCGAGAGCGTGGCACCGTTCTTGAACCGCGTAAAGCCGACGGCGAAATCCTCGACGTCGATCTGCCGCGGATCGACCGATCCCCAGCGGTTGTAGGTGCCCTTGCGTTTGGCCAGCATGCAAGGGGCGATACCGCTGACACTGACCGGCTCGAAGTTATCCATCAGCCACATCGTCAGATCGAGGCTGTGTACGCCGATGTCCACGCCCGCGCCGCCTCCGGAGTGCTTGCGCGAAGCGAACACGCCCCACGTGGGTAGCGACCGTCTGCGCAGATGCCACGCGCGTGCGTAGTAGACATCGCCCACGTTGCCTGCTTCGATGTATCGCTTGAGGATCTGCGAAGGTCCGCTGAAGCGCATGTGCTGGGCGGTCATCAGCAGTTTTTTGGCCCGATCGCGGGCGGCCATCATCTTCTCCACGTCCCGCGGCAGCACCGACAGGGGTTTCTCGCACAAGACGTGCCTGCCGGTCTTAAAGCCTTCCAGCACGACGGGGGTGTGGTGGCTGTTGGGCACGCACACGTCGACTACGTCGGCCGGGGTGCGGAGGGCCTTGCGGAAGTCTGTGAACACCTGGCCGATGTTGTGCGTCTGGGCGAACTCGCGGGCCCTGGCACCGTTATTGTCGCACACGGCGACGATCTCGGCATGGTCGACCGTTTTCCAGGCGTCGGTATGAGTCTGTCCCATGCCGCCGGCGCCGACGAGGATGACGCGTAACTTTGAACCTGCCATTGGAACTCCTTCTGTCGCTTGAGGTCGTGTGGGCTTGCTCAGCCTGCCATTGGGGCGGTAGTGTAGCGTCCCGGGGCAGCGAGGCAAGAGGTCAGGCCTCGCCACGCCGGACTAGGATAAGGCATTGACGCGCAGAATCCAGACGTACGCATCCGATTCGGCAGATGACAGAGCGCTGAGTCCGGAGCAGGTTCGGCGCGGGCAACGGCTTTTGCTGGTGGAAACCGGTCTGGTCCGGCTGATGATGGCGTCGCTGACCGGGCTGTGTCTGACCGGCTTGATTATCGAGCTGGGAGGCGACGCGCCCCATGTAGGGTTCATGCAGTCTGCGATGCTGCTGGGGGGCGTCTTTCAGGTGGGGACCAATTCGATCCTGACGCGCGTGCACTCGCGGAAGCGGTTCTGCCTGGTGGCCTTGGGGACCGTGCGGGTGCTGCGACTGGGAATAGCGGCGCTGCCTCTGGTGCTGTGGCTCGGCTGGCCCGGCACGCAAGTGATGTACCCGTTGGGGGCGTTGCTTTTTATCGGGGCGGTCTTCGGCATGTCGGCCGAGGTGGTCCGCCAGAGCTGGATTGCCGATCTGGTCCCTGTCGGCGTGCGAGGGCGTTTCTTCGGTTGGCGGGCGTTCATCGGCGGTTTCGTGCTGATGATCGCCGTGCCGGCCTACGGGTGGTTTGCCGACTTCTGGAAGGCGTCCGGTGGCGAGGGCGTCCAAGCCTTCCAGATTCTCATTGCGTTTGGCGCGGGGTCGGGTTTTGCCTCGCTGTGGTGCGTGTGGCGAATGCCCGAGCCGCCCATGCATCGGGCCTCGCGCCCGACGAGCCTGGCCAGGTCCGTGGCGATGCCCTTGCGACATGGGCAGTTTCGCTGGTTCATTGCCCTGCACAGCTCCTTCAGTTTTGCGGCCGGGGTCTGCGGCGGCTTTTTCCACTATTTCATGTACACCTTCCTGGGGATGAGCTACTGGCTGATCAGTTGGACCGACTTTGTCACACATCTGGTGGGGCTGGCCGCTGCGCCCTCGTGGGGAACGCTGGCGGATCGTTGGGGCACCAAGCGAATGTTGACGATGGCGCTGGTGGCCAAGGCCATATTCCCTTTTCTGTGGCTGGCAATTCTTCCGCAATGGTGGTACTTGGTCTTCGCGGTGGTGGCGGTTCGGGTTTTCAATACCGCGCAGGAGATCGGGTTTGTGAACCTGGGCCTCGACCTTGCTCCCGAACGTGATCGGGCGGCCTACATCTCGGTATACCGAAGCGCCAACAACCTGGCTCGTGCGATAGCCCCGGCGCTGGCCGGCGTGTTGGCCGCAGTGATCGGTAACCGCGTGTGGCAGGTCGGGCCCCTACCGGTGACCGCCCTGCACGTGTTGATGGTGATCTCCGGGGTGTTACGATTGGGGTCCTTGTTCTGGCTGCGGAAGATTCGCGAGCCGGACCACGCTGCATTGATGGAGGTTGCAGAGGATGAAGATTTACATCATGACTGATCTGGAAGGGCTCAGCGGCGTCGAGGATGGCAGCTATATCCCCGAGGAGTCGCCCTTCTTTCAGGACGCACGACGCTATCTGATGGGTGACGTCAACGCCGCCATTGCCGGCTGCTTCGACGGCGGGGCCGACCAGGTGGTCGTCAAGGACGGCCACTATCGCGGGGTGAACTTCATCCTCGACCGGCTCGACCCGCGTGCGGTGCAGGACTTTGCCGCCCCGCAGTGGACGGGCGTGCTGGACGAAAGTTTTGACGCCACGATGATGATCGGTCAGCACGCGATGGCCGGCACGCTTGACGGCTTCCTCTGTCACACCATGAGCAGTGCCTCGTGGTGGGAGTATTCGATCAACGGTCGGCCGCACGGTGAGCTGGGCATGTGGGCGACGATCGCAGGTCACTACGATGTGCCGCTGATCTTCGTGGCCGGCGACCGGGGGGCCTGTGACGAGGCCAGGCAATTCATCGAAGGCATCACCGCCGTCAGCGTCAAACAGGGGCGAGGCCGTCAAAGAGCCCTGTGTACCCCGGTCACCCAGGCCCAGGCCGAAATCCGCGAGGGCGCCAAGCAGGCCGTCAAGAACATCGGTAACGTCAAGCCGTACAAGATCGATCTGCCGGCCACCGTGCAATTGATCTATCAGCGAGCGGAGATGGCTGACGACGCGGCCTCGCGCCCCGAGGTCGAGCGCGTCGACGCGAGGACTATACGAAGGACCGCCGAGTCGGCGCTGGACATCATGCTGTAGGAGAGTGGCGGTGCGGCTTCGCCCGGACCACGTCATCTGGTTGCTGAAGTACCTCTACCGCCGCGACGGGAACGACCCGGAGCGGCAGCACGGGGGGCGCAAGGTGCTGGAGTCGCTGACGGCCGATCTCGACCAGCCGGTCCAGCTCGTGCTCGGGGTCGACGACATCTGCGAGCCGTGCAAGTACAACCACGACGGGCGCTGCACCGACGGGCTGAGCTGGACGCCCAAGATCACCAAGCAGGAGTGGGTCGAGCGGCGTGATGCGGTTGCGATGCGCCTGCTCCAGTTGTCGCCCCCCGCGACCATGTCCGCGCGGAAGCTCTTTGCCCTCTTCGAGCAGCGCCTGCCATTATTGGCAGCCCTTCAGCCGGAGTACCACGACTACGAGCCCGGCTGCCTCAAAGGCCGGCGAGACCAGGCCCTCTACGCTGAGGGTCTGCGGAGAGTCTGCCAGCACACAGACTGACTGAATACGACTCAAAAGGTACTCTACGGGCTGGCGAGTTCAGCATCGCTTCGGTCCGGATTGGCGGTCCGTCCGGGCGGGAGGACGACCGGTCCTGTGGCCGACTGATTGTCTTTTGAAGGCTCGTCCGTTAGGGTCTTAGGCGTATTGGTACGTTTGGGAGTAGGAGGACAATGGTGTCATCGCAGGTTTACTTCGTGCCCGCCCGTTTTGATGAGGATTCGGCCTCGCTGGCCGCCAAACAGCAGTTGCTGTTCAAGCGGGCGAACCTCGCGCGAGTGGTGGCCGAGAAGGATCTGATCGCCATCAAGATGCACTTCGGTGAGCACGGCAACGTCACCCACCTTCGGCCCGAGCACGTGCGCGGGTTTGTCGACTGCGTCAAGGAGTTGGGAGGGCGGCCCTTCCTGGCCGAGACGCAGACTCTCTACGTGGGCCGCCGGTCAAACGCGGTCGACCACATGATTCTCGCTTCCGAGCACGGCTTCACTCCCGACAACGTGGGCGCTCCGGTGATCATGGCCGACGGGCTGTTCGGCAATAGCGAGTTGACCGTGCCCACCCCCGGGGCGGACGAGAAAGAGGTGGCTCTTGCGGCCGACATCGTTCGTGCCCAGGGCATGCTCGTGGTCACACACGTGACCGGCCACGGCGGGGCGGGCCTGGGCGGCACGATCAAGAACGTCGGCATGGGCTGCGCATCGCGCAAGGGCAAGATGCTTCAGCACTCCAACATCCAGCCGTCAATCGACCCCGAAAAGTGCACGCTGTGCAAGGTGTGCATGGAGTGGTGTCCGGCCAACTCCATATCCGAAGACGACAGCCTCAATGCCGCCGTGATCGATGAGGAAACGTGCATCGGCTGCGGCGAGTGTCTGACCGTCTGCCGCTTCGGTGCGGTGCGGTTTAACTGGGGTGTGGGTTCGGCCGACATGCAGCGAAAAATGGCCGCCCATACGTGGGGCCTCCATCGGCAAAAGCGAGGGCGCATCGCCTACGTCAGCTACATGGTCAACATGACCAACGAGTGCGACTGCTTCGGGCAGAAGCACGAAGTCGTGGTGCCCGACGTGGGAATCCTCGCCGGCTTCGATCCGATCGCCGTCGATCAGGCCACGCTCGACCTGTTCGAGAAGCACGCCGGTGCGAGCCTCCGCAAGAAGTACCATCCACAGATCGACCCGACGGTGGCCCTGAAGTACGGCGAGCAGATCGGGCTGGGGTCGCGGACGTACGAACTGGTCGAGCTGAGCGGCACCGAGGCGAAGGCGTAGCCAGACTGCCCCTCGCGTCGCCCGCTGCGAGGACTCAGAGGGTGCCTCACTATCCGGCCGGCAAGCTGCCGCACTCGCGTCTGGACAAGCTGCTTGGATCGCTGCCGGTGGCCGGACGAGCAGGCGTCGTGCTCGGTCCGGGCATCGGCGAGGATGCCGCGGCCGTTCGCATAGGCGGCAGAACGCTCGTCGTGGCTACCGACCCGGTCACCTTCGCCGCCGAGCGAGTCGGCTGGTACGCCGTACACGTAAATGCCAACGACGTGGCAGCCTGTGGTGCTCAGCCTCGATGGTTCAGCGCCTGCATATTGCTGCCGGAGCGGGGGCCGCAGCCGGTCGGCGACATCTTCCGCGACATTACCCGTGCCTGCCAAGAGTTGAAGGTGGCGGTCATCGGCGGCCACACCGAGGTGACGGTCGGGCTCGATCGGCCGGTGGTCATTGGCCAAATGATGGGGCTGGCCCATGGTGATCGCGTGGTCCGCAGTGGCGGCGCCCGCGTGGGTCACGTGATTGTGCTGACCAAGGCCGCCGCGATCGAGGCCACCGCGATCATCGCCCGTGAGCGTGGCAGCCAATTGCGCCGCCGCTGCCCCGCTGGGCTGCTCGCCCGGGCGGCCAGGTTCCTGTTCGATCCGGGTATCAGCGTGGTCCGCGAGGCGATGATCGCTGCACGCATGGGGGCCTCGGGGATACACGATCCGACCGAAGGTGGGGTACTGACCGGTCTTTGGGAGATGGCGGTCGCTTCCGACAAGCAGTTTGTCGTGGATACTCAGGCAGTTCCGGTGTTACCGGAAACTCGGCACCTGTGCGAGCTGACTGGCCTCGACCCGTTGCGATCGATCGGCTCGGGCAGCCTGCTCGTTACGATTGAGCCCAGGAAGGTCGACGACTTGCTGCGGCGGTTACAACGTGCCGGTGTGGCAGCCGCCCGCATTGGCGTTGTGGCGGCCGGCAAGCCCGGACTGTTCGATTCTGGCGCTCGTCGCATCACTGTCAGCGCGACCGATGAAATTGCCAGGCTCTAGGAGGATTGGCCTTGGGCTCGACGACTGTTGGCATTGACGGCGAGCGGTTCCTCATCGACGGTCGGCCGACCTACGAGGGCGTTCGTTTCCGCGGGCAGAGCATCGAAGGGCTGCTGACCAACGTTCGCGCCGTGCAGGCTACGTTCGACGACGAGAACGCGCGGACGCGCAGCCTGTGGCGCTATCCCGACAACTCCGACTACAATGCCAACCGTCAGACGGACGAGTTCTGTGCGGCCTTGCCGAGTTGGCGAGAGCACGGGGTAGTGGCTTTCACCGTCAATCTCCAGGGCGGCGGGCCGGCGTACCACTTCCCATACCACAAGCCGAATGACGATCCCAAGCCCAACCCCGAGGCCTACCTCAACAGCGTGTTCGAGCGTGACGGGGCGCTCAAACCGGCATATCTCGATCGCATGGGCCGCGTGCTCGAAACGGCCGACGGTCTGGGCATGGTGGCGATCGTGGGGCTGTTCTACTTCCAGCAGGACGGCTTGCTCGACGATGAGGCGGCTGTGCTGCGGGCGGTGGACGGCGCGGTTCGCTGGCTGCTCGAGACGGGCCACCACAACGTACTCGTCGAGATCAATAACGAGTGCAACATTCGCTACGACCACCTGATCCTTCAGCCTCAGCGCGTGTGCGAGCTGATCGACCGGGTCAAGTCGACTACGCGCGATGGCCGGTGCTTGCTCGTCTCGACCAGCGGCGGCGGCGGGTGGCTTCCGACCGACAGTCTCCTGCGGACGGCCGACTTCGTGCTGGTACACGGCAACGGCTGCAACGCCGATCAGCACAGGCGCATGATCGAGCAGATTCGGGCGAATCCCGTCTTCGCCGGGCGCCCCATCCCCATCGTCTTCAATGAGGCCCACCCCGACACCTCGTGCCTGCTGACCTGTGCCCAGCATGGCGCGTCCTGGGGCTACTACGACGGCGGCCGCTCGAACTACCGTGACGGCTTCCAGAGCCCGCCGACCAACTGGGCCATCAATACCTCTTTCAAGCAACGGTTCTTCCAGACAGCCCGCAAGCTGGCGGCAGGCGAGCCCCTTCCAGACCCGCAGCCGCCCCAGATCGTCGGCTTCGATGGTCTCGAACCAGGCCAGCGCGTCAGCGGAACGATTTTCGTGCATGCGGACGTGAACGACTCGACCTTGGTGGATCGTGTCGAGCTGGCCGTCGATGGCAAGGTAGTCGACGTACAGAACGTCTGGCCGTTCTGGCTCGGTGGCGATCTGCACAAGACGCCCCATGGCTACGACACCGCACAACTGGCGCCCGGCCGGCATGAGCTTTCCGCACGGTTGCTCGGAACCAAAGGGGAGATAAGCGTCAAGACCGTCGAGTTTGAGGTAGCCCGAGCGAAGTCGTGATGATCACGCTACGCGCCGAACTTCTCCGCCAGGAACGGCCAGACTCGCTGACTGAAGTAACGGTGGCCCCCGTCACCGACATATAGCTCGAGCCTGTCAGCGGCGTCGGCTGCGGCGTAGATCTTCTCCAGTTTCGCGTAGGCGTTCCGCACGCCCGCAAGCGGGAAGATCGGATCGTCCTTGCCGGCCACAATCAGGAGCGGCCGCGGCGCGATCAGGCCTGCGACGTCGTACATCTCACCATACAGTTGGAGGTCGGGCACATAGTTGTCGGGGCAGTGGTGTATGGCGAGGATCGAATCGGCGAAGGTGCAGAAGTAGCAGCTTGGCACGGCCGCCGCGACCCGCGTATCGACCGCGGCCAGGAACAGCGTGCAGGTGCCGCCGCCGCTATTGCCTGTGGCAGCGATGCGGTCGGCGTCCACGTCCGGCCGTTCGCGCAGCCATGTGACAATCTGCATCAGATCGGCGACACGCATGCCCAGCAACGTCTGGCCGCACTGGATCGCCCGCATGCTCATCTGAACGCAACTGCGCCCCTCGCGCCTGCTGACCTCGTCGTCGAGCACTAGTTCGCCCATACCTCGCAGGTCGGGGGCGATCGCAATCATCCCCGCTCGCACGGCCTGCACTGCGTAATCACGCTGCCCCTCGACGATCATCCCCTGTCGGTCGTAGCCCGCCGGCGGTTGGCCGACGGGGATGCACTTACCGGGCCCGTGGCCGTGAATAGCCAGGACGGCTGGTACGGGCTCGGCGATCCCGTCAGGCACGAGCATGAACATCGGCACCACCACACCATCGTCGGTGTGAAGGTGAAGCAGATGGCGTGAGTATCCGTCAAACGATTGAATCTCCATCACCTCGACCGGCGGCGGATCGGGATTGATGGGGCGAAGGCGGAGCAGATCGATCAGCTCCTCGCGGAAGGTGGCTTGCCAGGCGTCGAAATCCAGCCCGGCCAGCTCATACCCCATTCGGGACGCGCAGCCTCCGCGCATACGGTCGAAGAAGTCGTTGATGCTCTGCGTCGTAACCTGCATAACTCCCTCTCACGGTAGCCGAAGCACCACCGTCCGTAAAGGCTCGCACGCCCGCTCGGCGCGCAAAACAGCGAGGAGACCTCATGTTGACCTCCTCGCCGTTTTCATTCCACAGACCGACTCAACGACTGGCTACGAGCCGGCCGACCGACACCCACCTAGTTCGGGAAGGGCGTGGCGTCGGGGATCCACTCGTCTATGTCGTTGTTGACCGAATCCGTGACCAGTTCGAAAGCGAAGTCGGTCAGAATCTGCCCGTCGGTGCCCACGCCAAGGGTCTGCTCGAGACAGGCCTGCGTGCTCCACAGGACAGAGGTCGCAGCCGTCTGCATTGCTCCTTCCAGCTGCGGGTACAGAAGATTGCAGCCTGCGCCCCAATTGAGCAGTAGCGCTCCCGACACCAGGACCATCAACACTTTACTCATCAACCGCATTGTCCGTTACCTCCGTGAATGTCCGTTACCTTGCCTGATTGGTTCGTCGGTCGGCCGACACACCAGCCGCCGCCCTCTTTCTGCCGCTTTAGAACAGGATCTGCCACTGCAACCGCCACAGCAAAATGTCGTCGTTGAGCTCCATAAAGTTGGCGCCGCCGCTGGTGGTGGGCAGCTCGTTGATCTTAGTTACGTCAAACTGGAGCTTGTTGGCATGACCATTGATGTACCAGTTCATGCCTGCGGCATATTCCCACGAGCCTTCGCTGCCCGGGCCAATGTCCCAGACGGCCCCGACGCGGGCGACCGCCTCGAGCTTCTTCGGGATGATGAAGTAGCCCGCCTGCATCTGGGCGCCCTGCTGATGGGACGTGGCATCGCTTCCCGTGCGCAGGAAGTAGGGGGCCACCAGACGGCTATTGATGTTACCGTTGCTCACATCCACGATCCGCAGCCAGTACTCGCCGGTCATCGCGAGGCCGCGATACTTGAAGTGAGCATCCGCCCCAAACTGCGTTACATTCGTGCCGTTGGTCGACACGGAGTCATAACCACCCACACCGTCGCGGAAGAAGTCCGGCACCGCATAGGCGAGGGGCACGCCGCTGCGATCGCCGTTGTCGTCCAGATACCCGAAGCTCATACCTAAGGCCAACGCCGGATCCTCGTGGTACTCCAGATCCGACTCGCAGCAGGCCCGACCGATGTCGCCGATCGCGGCGTACTCCAGGCGGGCGGTGATGGCCGGGTTCTGATCCAACTCGCGCATGCCGTCAGGCGTGTTGAACCGATCGCGCGCGTTCCGCCAGCCGTTGGTGACGGCGACCTGGTACTTCAGCTTCTTGTCGAACAGCTCGCCCCAGGCCTGAACACCAATGGAGCGATCCATGTTGAAGTACTCGTTGGCCATGCCACGCGTAACGAACATGGTCTTCGCGTTGCTCGTATAGCTTTCCTGCAACCCGAACGGCACCACGAGAAGACCTGCCTGGATGTGGAGCTCATCAGCGAACTTGTAGTCCGCAAAGGCGCGCCATGTGTACCACTGCATCGCCACAGAGTTGTCGCCTCCCGGCGGCTTCTCCGTGGTGATCAGATGGATCATGTAGGTAAGCTCCGGACCGTACAGGTGCCCACTGAACAACAAATGGATCGAGTCGATCGAGAACCCGCTGCGATCCGAGTACCTTCGCCCCGGGGTCAGCCAGTGGTTTGTCTTCTGGTCGTTGTAGTGGGCGTAGCGGACCTGCAAGATACCATTGATCTTCAGCAGGAACTGCTCGTCGGCACTACGCAGGTAGAAGCCCCCGTCGTAGCCAACCTGCACCTGGTCTGGAAAGAGGCTCTCGCGGAATTCCGAGTCGGCGATCACCTCGCGGACCAAGCCCTTGATCTGGTCCACCCGCGCCTCATCCATTGACGCGCTGCTTTGGGCGATTTCGCCACGCAGTTCGCGAATCTGCTGGTCCTGCTGCTGGACCAGCGCCTCCAACCGATCCACGCGGTCTTTGACCAACTCCTGGTCGGCCGAGGCCAGCGCCAGGGCAGTCGACTGTTCGCCCAAGACGACACTCGGCGCCAACAGCGCGATCGACCCAATCAGAACTGACACCATACACACTCGCATCTTCATTTCTCCTGAAACCATGTGAATTTTCGTCATGGCCAGCCTGTCAGCCCTCATGCGGACCTGAGGCACCCTCATAGCCGTATATCGAAGCGGCAGGGCCAAATACTTTGACCGAACCGCACTGAACCGGAACCGTGCCGAGTACTTAACGCCTTTGTCGACCAGGACTCCCCTGGACGAGAATAGACTCCTCCCGCTACAACCACCCCATACCTAAGCAGCAATCTCCGTGCCTGCACCGGCTTCGTCGGACCATCTTTTGTCCACGCCGCAAATCACTGCCCACAAAGCGCTTACAGCAATCCCCTCAGAAGCCGCGGCCCCGCACCTTGCACCACACGCCCTAGCGGTTAGACGGAATCGCGTCTATTTGCGACGCGTACACGCACTTGCGAACTCAACTCCTTTCTAACAAAGGAGTTGCGCTTCTACCGGTTTTCCGTCCAACTGTGTCGAATGACGAAAGTACGTCACCCCGCCTCGACCACGGAGGCGGCGCCCCAGCACTACCGCAGAGCCAAACCGTGCCACCGGCCCGTTCGCTAGTGTTCTGTCCCTAACGCTTCTTTACAACGGTTGACCTTAGCGATGATCATGTCCGCGTCCTTCGTCCAGACAAACGGTACAGGGTCGCCGTTGTGGTGCTCCAGGTAGTTCGGTGATCGCGTCGATCAACTGCGAAACGCTTTTGAACGTGCCGCGTCGGATACGTTTGCGCGTGATCTCCCCGAACCACCGTTCCACCAGGTTCAGCCAGGAACTGCCCGTCGGCACGAAATGCAGATGAAATTGCTTGTGCCTGGCCAGCCAGCGCTTCACCACCGGGCTCTTATGCGTGCAGTAGTTGTCCACGACCAGGTGCAGGTCCAGATCGGCCGGTGTCTGGCGGTCGATCTTCTTCAAGAAGCGAACGAACTCCTGGCTTCGGTGCCGAGGCAGACATTCGCCGATCACCTTGCCATCCAGCATGTTCAGGGCCGCAAAGAGCGTGGTGGTTCCATGCCGCTTGTAATCGTGCGTCTGCCGGGTGGGCAGTCCGGGTCGCAGCGGTAGCAGCGGCTGGGTGCGGGACTCTGCGACGTTCGAGACCGGGCCCCCCTGAACCTCGAGAATCACGTTGCCGACGACGATCCCGAAGCGAGCCGCAATGCCTGCCGGCAGCTTGCGCATCGGCGGCGACGAGTTGGTCCCACATGTCCTCGTTGAACAGACACCCCGGGTCGGCGCCGGCCGGGTCGCCGTAATACGCGTTGGCCCACGGTCGGACGTCCACGTCAGTCCAACTGGTCGAATCGATTCCTCATCGCCTCATCGATCCGGTCCATGATCCGGACCGGCCACTCGCGCAGCCTATAGCTCATCGTCTCAACGGAGACCTCGAACTGCTTGGCCAACCACCCAGCCAGGTACTTCTTGACGGCCTCGGGATTTGCGAACCCCACCCGTTCTACGAGCCGCGGATACATCTCTCGGGCCATTCGATCCACGAGCGAGTGAGGCATCAGAACCGCTGCACCAAACCTTTTGGCGTTACGCTCCATCTGCTCGCCAATCTGGAGGGCCATCAACTCGCGAAAGTCTTCGGGCGTGCTTACGGCGTCGACCTGCCGGCGGTGTATCACAAGATGGGCCAGCTCTTCGGCGAGGTGAACCGGTACCGATTGCCTCTGTAATCGGTGAGATCATCATCGATGTAGACGAACAGCTCGCCCGTCTCCGGGTTACGGGCGACCATGCCCTCAATGCCCAGGCGGGCGCGAAGCCCCGGCCAGATCTCCAAGGTAACGCCCGGCAGCTTTTCAAGGATCAGCTCGACGTCGACGGGAACCGACAGGTCTTTCCCGACGTGCTCCGATAGGAAGTCCCGGGCTTTATACTCCAGCTCCGCCGCTGTGTACGTCTGAGGTTGAGGAATCCGCCTGGCGTCCATGCCGCTGCTCGATCTCCTGTATCAGCTTCGCGATCTCGTCGTCGCTGAGCCGGCGGTTGTCGACGGTCCGAAGCAGGACGGGCACGAGCCCGCGGTCAGCCATATGCCGGATGTCTGCGGGCAGTTGGCCGGCACGTCGAGCGGCCTCAAAGAACTTGGCCCATTCGTCCGAACCCTCGACAAGGCCCACGGCATCGGCAATCTCCCGCAGTTTCGCGGGGTCGGCCGGCGGCTCCCGCCGACCCGTCTCGATCGCACTGAGGTTCGACGGCTTGAGGTCCACCAGCTCGGCGAACCGGCGAAGACCCAGTCCTGCTCGTAACCGCAGTTCCTTCAGGAACTTACCAAAATGTACGCCCTCCGGCGCGCCCGACCGAACCATCTTCATCCTCTCAACCAACACCCAATACAGCGGTGTTATCATTAAAGGATAACACACGCCCAGGCCAACGTCAACATAATTCGGAAAGATTTGTCACGAAAGGCCAAAAAAACCTCACCCAACTCGGGTCGCATACCCACCCCGCCGCCAGCGGTGAGCCCTTCGACAGGCTCAGGACCGAATCGCGAAGCCGAACCGTTGCGTGGGCATGTTTTAGCATGGGTGCCCCATGCCGTGTCGGGGTGGGGGACGGATTACGAATAACAAGATTTGGTGGGTCGATGACCCACCCTGCGTCTCTAAAGACCCAGGGCCACCCGTCTACGTCTCTACCCCGCCGCGACGTCGGCGGGTGAGGCGGCTTGCGCGTCGGCGGCGACGAGTTGGTCCCACAGCGGCTCGTTGAACAGACAACCTGGATCGGCGCCGGCCGGGTCGTCGTAGTACGCGTTGGACCATCCGATGCAACTGTGCTGTCAGACCTTTGCCGAGCTGAACCAGGTGGTGTCTGGGCTGGTCGATTTGGGGGTGGAGGCGATTGAGGTCTACCGTCCAGACCATCGGCCCGAGGATGTGCGTACGTGTATGGATCTGGCTAAGCGATATGGCTTGCTGATGGTAGGGGGATCAGATTTCCACGGTCCTATGGGTCGAAGCCGCCCTCGTGTGGGGTTCTCCAGCAACCGGATCCCTTACGAATGGCTGACGGATTTGCAGAAGTGCGTGGCCGGTCGGCATGCGGATCTAACGGACTAAACGCATGGATCGGATCACAGCCCGGGTGTACGGTCATCGCGGCGCAGGATCGGGTTGACCGGTCAAAGCGGGGGGCCTAGAGTTAGCGTTATGAGTGCCATGACCAAGGTTCAACGCGTGCGTGCGGTGCTGAGTCGGCAACAGCCGGATCGGCCTCCGATCAGCTTCTGGTATCACTTCACCGCCGATGAGGTGTATGGTCCGCCCGCGGTCGACGCCCATCTGCGTCACCTCGAACGGTTCGATCTGGATTTCCTGAAGGTGATGAACGACAACGGGTATCCGCGGCCCGGCGGTAAGTCCATCGGCTCGGCTGGAGATCTGGCGAAGCTGACCGAGCAGACGGGTGAGGAAGAGCCGTTCGCCCGACAGCTTGAACTGCTGTCGAATCTGCGCGATCGCCTGGCAGGTGAGGTGCTGACCACGACGACGGTCTTCAACGCCTGGGCTACGCTGCGGAACTTGACGCAAGAGGCGCCCATCACGCATGGCCCGCCCAAGATGGAAGCAGGCAGCGATTCTCGCGATCAGAACATGACCGCCCTGTTGGAGCAGGACCGCAAGGCGGTGGGCGAGGCGCTTCTGACAATCGCCCGGTCGCTGGCGAGTTTCTGCCGGCGGTGCATCGAGGCTGGTGCCGATGGGGTGTTTCTGTCGGTCCGCGACGACTGGGTGGACACCCGGGCCAACGGGCCGGAGACGTATGACGAGCTGGTGCGCCCGGCTGACAAGATCATCTACGAGGCCCTGGGCGCGGGAACGTTCAACATGTTGCACGTGTGCGGGAAGGCGCGGAATTTCGAGGCGTTTGCGGCCTATCCGTTCGACGTGATCAACTGGGCCGACCGCAGCGCCGGGCCGAGCATCGCGTATGCGCGCGATCGGGTCGCCCCGGCCATCTGCGGGGGCTTGGACAATCTCGGCACGCTGGCCACGGGTACGCCCGAGCAGTGCGTCGACCAGGCGCGCGATGCGCTGCGTCAGGCGGGCGACCGGCCCATCATGGTCAGTCCGGGCTGCACCTACGGTCCGCAGCTCGTGCCCGAGGCGAACCTCGACGCCGTCTGTCAGGCTCTTCGCGGAGCTTAGCACCCGGCCGGGCCTTGCCCGACTTTCCGCTTGGGCGGTCCGAAGCACGGTTTACCTAGACAAGCAGGTGGCCCAACCATGCAGAAATCTCTGGTGATCCTCAAGCCGGATGCCGTGCAGCGTGGTTTGGTGGGAGAGATCGTCGGGCGGTTTGAGGCCAAGGGCCTGAAGCTGACCGCGATGAAGATGATGCAGATCTCCCGGGAACTGGCCGAGCGACATTACGGGGTGCATCGCGGCAAGGACTTCTATCCGCCGCTGATCGACTACATCACCAGCGCCCCGGTGGTGGTCATGGTGCTGGAGGGGGCCGGGGCGGTGGACGTGGTCCGGCGGATGATGGGGACGACGTTCGGCTATGACGCCGAGCCGGGCACGATTCGCGGCGATCTGGGTCTTTCGAGGCGGCTCAATCTGGTTCACGGCAGCGATTCGCCCGAGGCGGCCGACAAGGAGATAGCCCTGTTCTTCTCGCCCGGTGAGGTGCTCGACTACCGGCGCGACGGCGACGGGTGGATATACGATATGAGCGGCCCCGAGCCGGTGTAGCGGGTGCCGGTCGCCTGAGATGCGGCTCTTTGTCCGCAGCCGCCATTATACCCGCCGCCCCCGCTCCGCAAAGCCCGTCTGTCATTTCCCGACACCCCCTTGCATCCCGACCGCTCCGGTGGTAGATTCCGTCCCTCGGCTGGCCGGCCACTTCCGGCCGTCGGCCGTCTTTCTTGGGGATGTCCGTGGCGACGCACGGACGCGCCTGCCTTTTTTTGTCTGTGACCGCATGATGCGGTAGACACTCAGAATCGTCGTCTTATCGGGGCGGGAGGTGCAATCATGAGACTCATCGGGCTTCGAGTAGAGAATTTCCGAGCGCTGGAGGAGATGGAAATGGCGTTCGCTCCGATGACGGTCATCATTGGGGAAAACGATGTAGGCAAAACCTCCTGCATGCTCGCGATCAGGACTCTTTTCGAGGAGAAACGTCTCACCGAGGCCGCGGATTTTTTCATGCACAACACCGATGTTCCCGTCGTGATGCAGGGCACCTTTCTGTGTGATGACGCTTCGCCAGAGCAGGCACTTTACGTGGATCCCAATAGCCATATGCAGGTGCGTGCGTCCTACAGCTATAATCAACCTCGAGTTGCAGAAGTGAAATCACGCGTACCGCGCGATGAGCGATTTCAGAACATCAGGGGTCAGGCGGTTGGCGACCTTAGAGCCACGCTGGGAGCGGTCGGTGCTATACAGGCGAATGAGAGGCCGCTTAAGGCAGACGCGCAAGACCTCCTCCAGCGGTGGGCGGATCAGAACGTCGCTGGTGAGGACTACGAAGAGTCTTGGGTGAAACTGAGTGAAGCGGACTTTGCGCGCTTGCTTCCCGATTTCGTGCTCGTCCCGGTTGACCGAGGGATTGAGGCCAATCTACGGATGACAGAGAAGTCCCTGCTAGGACAGCTCTTCCGGCCGTTGTTACGGGACATCCTCACCGGGGACGACGCCACCGCTTCTCTTCAGGAAATACAGGGGCACCTGAAAGATGGTGTCGCAAAGCGCGTTATAGATCTCCAGGAGCTGCTGCAGGAACAGCTTAACAATCGCTCCGTCACCCTTCGGCATGGCGTTGAGTTGGATCTCATTCAAGGTGTTGTTTTTGATTTCGATATGGACGATGAGCGTGCTCAGAATATCCCGATCGCGAACCGCGGAGCGGGAGTCCGTAACAACTTGATCCTTGGGATGTTTCGCCTCCTCGCGCAGTACGGCGCCAAGGATTTCATTCTGGGGATCGAGGAGCCAGAGAACAGCTTGCACCCACGGGGGCAGCGCGAGATGCTGTGGGCGCTTCAGCATCTTGCAAGAACTGCACAGGTGATTTGCACGACGCACTCCAGCATCTTCGTCGACCTTGGTCGACTTGAGGACAACGTCGTGCTCACCCGCACGGCAAGAGGTAACACGTTAGCACGGTCTTTCCAAACGGAGGACTTGGCGGCGCTGCGTCAGATCCTGGGCATCCGAATAAGCGACGCGCTTTTGAGTGGGGGCGGCAACTGCGCCATAATTGTCGAGGGAGACACCGAGCTACACGCATATCCACACTTCTTCCGTATGGCAGGACATGATGCTCGGGCGCTCGGGATTTCTATAATCTCTGCTGAGGGATCGGATTTCCAGAAGATCAAGAGTCTGCTCCTGGTACTGAATCGCTACGACATCCCGGCGTTCGTGGTGCTCGACAAGAATGCCGAGCAGACGAAAGAGGAACTCGATCGCTATGGACAAGGTGGACCCCTACCATGTCTGCGGGGTGTATTCGTACTCAGCGAGGGATCCTTCGAAGCATGTGTGCCGCTAGATGTAGCAGTTGCTGTGATAAACGAGAATTTCCCAGGTGAGGCCGTTCGAGTCGAGGACATCGATCCAAGGAGGGATCGAGGCGGTGAATTCCAGCGGGTCTTGTACGAGAAGAAGGGACCCGGTGCTCGGTTCGAGTATTTCAAAGTAAAATTCGGACATCTAGTAGGGCACAAGATGCTTGAGGAGGAACGTGAACTCCCTGAGGAACTAAGACGGATCGTCGACGCCGTTGCTGCCGTCGCTAATGAGGTATGAATTGCAACGGGTGCCGTCTGGGACGAATCTCAGCGGGTGTCGAGCTTGTTGTCTGCACAGGACATTCAGTACGATCGGGATGCGGAGCCTGCCCTACGCGCTGGCTGCTGCCAGCACGTGGCAGACGGCTTGCGTGATGTTCGGGGCGGCCGAGTCGGGTGTCGCCTCGGTCTTACGGTCCTGCCCGGCGAAGCCGTGATGCGTGTCGGTTACTGGGGTGTCTTCTGGAATTCTGATTGGTCCAGTCATAGTTGAAAAGGGGATTGCCATGACGCGCGTAGCTTTGCTGTGGGTGGTGTTGTTGGCTTTGGTGTGTGGCGAGACAGCTCTGGGTGTAGAGTACCCCGTCTTGGTCGAAACGCTCGAAGTCAGTTCCCTTGGGGCTTGGCCAGTCGATTCACAGGCGCTGGCAACAGGGCAACCCTACCTGTTCGAGGCCAGTGGAACGTGGAACCACAACGTCTACTACGACCCGCAGGGGCGCTGCCAGACGGACGCCGAGTTTGCCCATCACAACTGGCCGGACCCCGGCGTGTGGCTCTGGTACGAACTGTCACCCAACGAGGGTGGCACATATGAGCGCGACCTTCACGACCTTATCATTAACGGGGCGGCAGTACACTGGCTGGGCTCGTCCGACGGCGTGAACTGGCCCGCCCACACGTTCAATCCCGACCACGTGTACAGGTATGAATGGCTCGGCGAAGGCGCGCCCGTCTCTTTCATGATTGCTGACCATACGCCGTTCGGCCCGGACTGTTACCACGACAACTTGGGCAGCTTAACCGTGCGAGTCTACACCGTGCCGGAACCGGCCACGCTCTGCCTGCTCGCCCTTGGTGGTGTGGTGGCGCTGAGGCGGCAGAAGCACCGTCCGTAGGTCCTGCCAAGTGCTGCGCCTATCGGTATCGGAATTCTTAATCGTGCCCGACTGGTCTGTGGGACCCTACCACCGCCCCATCGTCGCGGGACTCTAGCGGAACCACGCACCCGGCCGTCCCCCCCTTAGGCGGGTCAGTCCGGCAGCCCGTCTCAGCGGCCAATTGTGGCCGTCTGCGGGCGTTCTGGGGGCGGTCCGCTCAGCTCCTAGCTATCCAAGGGCAGGTTGGGCGTGGTCCTTCCTGTCCGGCACCGGATTCTGTACAATACAGTCAGCTTGTCCGCTGACGGACGATTTCGGCGGGCGCGACGGCCAGAGGTAGCGCGGCAGGCTGAGTGTCTGCATGCCGCTTCGGGCCGGTGACCGCCGCACTTCACCGACACCGCCCATCAGTGTGGAGTATTTCACCTTTCCCGGGCTTTAGTTCGTGCCCGGCGGAGACGGAGGAACATGTCATGTCTGGTGTGCTTTCCCATCGGGTACTTGTGGTTCTGCTGATCGGCGTGCTGGCCGCGGCGGGCGACGCATACGCCCAGACCACCTGGTATGTGGACGACAACTGCCCCGGGTCGGGGTCGGGGACAATGGGCGACCCGTTCTGCACCATCCAGGAGGGTATCACCGCCGCGGTCAACGGCGACACGGTGCTGGTGCTGGATGGTGAGTACAATGAGGCGATCGACCTTGGGGGCAAGGTCATCACCGTGCGCAGCAGCGGCGGCGCGGCGGTGACGACCATCGACGCAACAGGCCTGAGCGCCAGCGTGGTTATGTGTGTCAGCGGCGAGGGCGCGGATACGGTGCTGGAGGGCTTCACCATCACCGGGGGGATCGGTACCGTTTTCGGTGGGTACCTCTACGGCGGCGGGATGTGCAACTGGTACAGCAGCAGCCCCACGGTGACGCAGTGCACGTTCAGCGGCAACACAGCGGACGGCTTCGGCGGGGGGATGGACAACTGGGCCAGCAGCCCCACGGTGACCCACTGCACGTTCAGCGGCAACACGGCGGACGGCGGCGGCGGGATGTTCAACTCCGCCAGCAGCCCGACGGTGACCCACTGCACCTTCAGCGGGAACACGGCCGCCTTCGGCAACAGCGGCGGCATGTACAACTGGGACAACAGCAGCCCCACGGTGACCGACTGCACGTTCAGCGGCAATACGGCGGAGGAGTGGGGCGGCGGGATGGGCAACGAAGACAGCAGCCCGACGGTGACCCACTGCACGTTCAGCGGGAACTCGGCCGACCGCGGCGGCGGGGTGTACAACGATGGAAGCAGCCCGACGGTGACCGACTGCTCGTTCAGCACGAACGACGCGCCGCGCGGCGGCGGCGGCGGGATGTACAACAAAAACGGCAGCAGCCCGACGGTGACCGACTGCGCGTTCAGCGGCAATTCGGCGATCGAGTCCGGCGGCGGGATGTACAACGTGGGCAGTAGTCCCACGGTGACCCAGTGCACGTTCAGCGGGAACACGGGCGCGGACTGGGGGGGCGGGATGTACAACCACTACAACAGCAGCCCCACGGTGACCCAGTGCACGTTCAGCGGGAACACCAGCCGCTTCAACGGCGGCGGGATGGCCAACGATAGCAACAGCAGCCCGACGGTGAGCAACTGCATCCTCTGGAACGACACGCCCAACGAGATCTACAACGATGACCCCAACAGCGTGCCCACGGTGACCTTCAGCGACGTACAGGGCGGCACCGCCCAGCCGTGGTTCGGGAGCGGCTGCCTGGACGACGATCCACTCTTTGCCGACGCCGACGGCTCCGACGACACGTTCGGGACGGACGACGACAACCTGCGGCTGGCTGACGGCTCGCCGTGCATCGATGCGGGCGACAACGCAGCCGTCCCGCCCGGGCTGACCACCGATCTGGACGGCAACCCGCGGATCTCTCACGGCACGGTCGACATGGGCGCCTACGAGCGCCAGGACGATGACGGTGACGGGGTGATCGACGAGGCGGACAACTGCCCCGATATTTCCAACGCCGACCAGCAGGACACCGACGGCGACGAGGTGGGCGATGCGTGCGACGCTTGCCTGGACACGGCTGCGGGTGATCCGGTCGACGCCGCCGGCTGTTCGACCGACGACGACGATGGCGACGGCGTACCGAATGACGCCGATGATTGTCCCGACACGCCGTCTTGTGCGACCAACATCGACGCGGACGGCTGTGCGATCGACTCCGACGATGATGGGGTTGTCGACGGTTGTCCCGTCACGCCGCAGGTGCTGGACGACGACGGCGACGGCGTGCCCAACGACGAGGACGCGTGTCCGAACACGCCGGCGGGAGCTGCGGTGGATGCCAGCGGCTGCCCGGCCGGATGCTGCGGTGCATCTGGACCGGTGGCGCCACTGGGACTTGCAGTCGGGATGCTGCTACTGAGTCGATTCGCCGGATACAGAGGTGTGCGGCGCCGTCGGTAGTGTGACCTGTTAACGGATTCGCGAGCGATTGAAAGGGCCGTCCATAGCGGACGGCCCTCTCTTTGCGCTGCGACGCGCAAAGATGGCGAGAGATGCGTCGCTCGTCATCGACAGGACGGGTGGAGGGGGTCGTTTTGACCTGGGGGGTCGATTCTGACAGGTGAACGGGCATCGTCTCCGTTAAAATGGGTAACTGGAAAAACAGGGGGCCTTGCATTGTTGGTCCACGTAGGCTATTGTCTCGCGTTTCGTAGCAGGAGCAACCGAGATGTATGCGATCATCGAAGATAGCGGCAGACAGTATAAGGTCCAGCAGGGCGACGCCATCGAGGTGGATCTGCGCCCGGTCGAGCAGGGGCAGCAGACGATCGAGTTCGACCGCGTGCTGATGGTCGGCGGGACCGACCAGGCCAAGGTGGGCACCCCGGTGGTTGAGGGGGCCAAGGTGGTGGCTCAGCTTGCCGGCGAGGTGAAGGGCCGCAAGCTCGACGTGATCAAATTCCGCCGCCGGAAGGGCTATCGGGTCAAGATTGGCCACCGCCAGCGGTACCTGCGGGTCACGGTCAGCGACATCCAGGTCTAGTCTGCCGCCGCCGGGCGGTGGGTATGTCCCCTATTGATGTCTTGTCCGGGTGCCCCCGCAAGGGATGCGGGTCGGGCCTAGAGTTTTGCCGCGGCGTCGGGGTCGGCGTAGACGGCAAGGATCTGGCCGTAATAGACGCGGTGGTAGTCGCCCGAGCTGTAGGCGGCCCGGGCGATCGGCTGAG
Source organism: Phycisphaerae bacterium (assembly GCA_035530655.1). Lineage (GTDB taxonomy): Bacteria > Planctomycetota > Phycisphaerae > UBA1845 > DATKUK01 > DATKUK01. Next base: position 37,838 of record DATKUK010000074.1, on the reverse strand, counting down.
CCAGCTCGCCCGGCAGCACATCGTTTTTGTGGACCACGCGACACTCGTAGTTGATCACGCACTCGTTAAGCACATGGGATCGGACGGATCGGCCGGCTGTGGTGGTCACTCCCACCTCGGCGAGCTTGTCGTGGTCGCGACCCGACTCGCTGCCGCAAAAGGCGCAGGCTTTCTCCAGTTGCGGTGGGGGGACATTGACCGTGAAGTCACCAGCCCGCTCGATCAGGCCGTAGGTGTAACGCGACGGGCGGACCAGCACCATCCAGAGCGGCAGGCCCCAGATCGAGCCGATCGCTCCCCATCCGATGGTCATGGCGTTGGTCTTGCCTTCCTGGTCGGTGCAGGCCAGTAGAAGCCCGCGGCTGGTCAGCACCTTGTTGACGGCGGGGAAGTAGTCCGTGTAGGCGACATCGCTTTTGGTCATCTGTTTACCCCGTGCAGTTGCGGACAACCCATTTGCCCGCGCCGCTCACCTGCATTTTCGCATGGGAGCCGCAGCACCAAAGCACTATAATGCGGGCCGATCGGATGGGTCAATCAAGGGACGATCAGGTCAGCAAGGGAGGAGTCGTGATGTCAGCCTATCAGCCGTCGCCCAGGGACAAGTTTGCATTCGGCCTCTGGTGTGTGATGAACATCGGTCGCGACCCGTTCGGCGACGCGACCCGCCGGGCTGTCAGCGGTGTGCGGGCGATTCGTGGGCTGGCCGAGCGGGGGGTATGGGGCTTTGAGTTCCACGACAACGATCTGGTGCCGATCGGCGCCACAGCCGCCCAGGTACGCAAGGTGATGCGCGACGTCCGCCGGGCCATGGACCAGACGGGCATCTGCTGCGCGACCGGCACGACCAATCTGTTCTACCATCCGGTGTTCAAGGACGGGGCGTTCACCAGCAACGATCCGCAGGTTCGGGCGTACGCCGTGCAGAAGGTGATGCGAACGATGGACATGGCCGCCGAGTTGGGCGCCCAGACGTTCGTCTTCTGGGGCGGGCGCGAAGGGGCGGAGGTCGATCTGAGCAAGGACCCGGTCGAGGCGCTGAAGCGGTTTCGCGAGGCCCTCAACTTCCTTGGCCATTATGCCCGCCGCAATCGCTATGGCATGACCCTCAGCATCGAACCCAAGCCGAACGAGCCGCGAGGCGACACGTTTTTCCCCACGGTGGGCAACGCGCTGGCGTTCATCGAGACGCTCGATCCGCCGGTGGCCAAGCGGACCGGCGTGAACCCCGAGGTCGCGCACATCAAGATGGCGGGCCTGAACCCGTATCACGAGTACGCCCAGGCGTTGGAGGCGGGCAAGCTCGTCGAGCTGCACCTGAACGATCAGAAGCCGCTGCGCTACGATCAGGATCTGGCCTTCGGGTCGGTGAGCCTGAAGGAGGCGTTCTTCCTGGTCAAGCTGCTGACCGATTACCGGTTCAAGGGCCCCAAGGCGTTCGATGCGCACGCCTACCGCAGCGAGGACATGGAGGGGGTGTGGGCGTTCGTCGAGCGGAACATGCGGCTGTACAAGATGCTGGAAGAGCGCGTGGCCGTGGTCAACGCCGATCGGCAGCTCAAGCAGATGCTGGCGGAGGTCTGCGAGGGCGACGCATCGCTCGATGGTCTGTACGCCAAGTACTCGCCCGCGGCCGTCAAGCGGATCCGCTCGCTTCGGCTGGACCCGAACAAGCTGGCCAACCAACGTCGCCTGCCCTACGAGGCGCTGGACCAGCGGCTGAATGAGCTGCTGCTCGGGATTGCGTAGTCAGCGACCGGGACCGCCTGGGTGCCCCGTCTCAGGTCGTCGATGGTGCGCTCCCCGTTGCGGCCGAGCGCTTGCGGCTGGTGAGGGCGAGCACGACGGCGCCGATCGCGCACAGGACGATCACCCACACCGCCCGCGGAATGCCGGTCAGATCGGGCAGCATCACCTTGCCGTAGTTGGCTACCTCGTCGAGGGGTGCGGCCACGGCGGGGTAGGTCACGATGTAGAGCAACGCGCCGACCAGCATGCCGACGACGGCGACCGCCGCATCAAGTCGACCGGCCGCGGCGCAGGCCAGACCCGTGCCCGGACAGTAGCCCGTCAGCCCGAAGCCGATACCCAACAGGGCCCCGCCGATCAACACCGATACGATGGCCGCCGGCTTGACGTCCAGATTCGCCGCGCCGGCCATCTCGAGAATCCACGTGCCGAGCATTCCGACCAGCGCAAACACCGCGATCACTCGCATCACGTGGAAGTCCTTCAGTCGCAACGTTCCGACGATCTTGTCCGGCTCGGCCAGACCGGCCAGGAACAGGCTCGCGCCGAACATGCAGCCGATGATGAAACCAAGAAGTTCCGTTGGCATCGCAGGGCTCCTAGCTTTCGATCTGGGGGGGCTTGGGGTAGACGATCATCGCCGTAAGCATGGCGAAGCCGAAAAGCGTGATCGTGAACGGCACGGCCGCCAGGGTCAGTTGTGCCCAGCCGCTGGCGAACTGACCGCTCGTACAGCCGTGGGCAAGACGTGCGCCCAGCAGGATGAACATGCCTCCAAGGAAGCATGCGACCATGCGCGACGCGGCGCCTGGTCCGTGGGTCCGGCTCCACCAGACGGTGCTGGTCTGCACCCGCCAGCGCCGGGTGACCAGCGCGGCAATCGCGGCCCCGACGATGATGCCGATGTCCAGCCACCAGCCGTAGCCCAGCTTGCGGTACTTGTCGCTGCTGATGAGCTTATGGGCGGCAACGTAGTCGGGTGCAGCCGCGTCCAGCAGCTTGGTGTCGGCCACGACAAATTGCGTGGACACACCCAGCGGCTTGGCCAGCCCGATGGCTGCAACCTGCACGAGCCCGAGCAGCAGTCCGCCGGCCAGCCAGTTTAACGGAGGTTTTCGAACCACATTTTGAGTCATGGATTCATCCTCCCATCTCTGTGATTTGCGCCGGATACGCAGCGCGGACGACGTGCCCGCGTTTCGGTTGTGGAAACTGTGCGCAACGGCATCGGCTTGGCTCGGAGACAAGACAATGTCGATACTGGCGACGTGCGAGGTGTCGTCCTGACGCCAAGGCGTCCGACGCCGACGTCGTTACGAGGCCGTTTGTGCGATCGCCTCGAACCGGCCCTTGAGGTCAGCATACAAGGCTCGATACTGCGGGTACCACCTGTCGTATAGCTTCCGCGAGGTCGCAACGGGTTTCAGTGTGCCGGTGATCTTGATGGCACGATCGCAGGCCTGGGCTACGCTGGCAAAGCAGCCGGTCGCCACAGCCGCCAACAAGGCCACGCCGTAGGCGGCGCCTTCCTGCGTGTTGATGGTGACGACCTGAGCGTGGTACATGTCAGCCTGCATCTGCCGCCATAGCCGGCTGGCGGCGCCCCCTCCACCGGCACGAACCTGGCGAATGGCTACGCCCTGCTCGCGCATAATCTCGACCTGGTCGCGCATGCCGTAGGTGATGCCCTCCATGACGGCGCGGATCATGGCGGCCCGGTCGTGGCGCGACGTCAGGCCGATCCACCCGCCGCGGGCGTTGGGATCGGGGTAGGGGCAGCGCTCGCCGGTCAGGTACGGCAGAAACAGCAGACCGTCGCAGCCGGGCGGGGCTTTGGCGGCCTGGCCGACCAGATCGTCGTAGAGCACGCCGGGGTCGTTCCTGGCCCGCCGCAACTTGGCGACCTGTTCAGCCAGCAATGTGTCACGCAGCCACTGCAAACTCCCACCGGCCGACAGCATGCAGCCGAAGACGCACCACTTGCCGGGCACGGCGTGGCAGAACGATTGCAGGTTGCCCTGATCGTTGGCGGCTGCCTCGTCGCAATGGGCAAACACCACGCCGCTTGTGCCCAGTGTGGCCGAGACCACGCCGCGGTGGACCACGCCATTGCCCACCGCGCCGGCGGGCTGATCGCCTGCCCCGCCGACCACGGCCACGCCTGGGGTCAGACCGGTGGCGCGGGCGGCTTGGCGCGAGACCACGCCGGTGATCTCGACCGACTCGGCGCACGCCGGCAGCAGGTCGGCGTCGATGCCCAGCTTGCTCAGCAGGCCCTTGTGCCACTTGCGTCGAGCCACGTCGAGCAGCAAGGTACCCGAGGCGTCGGATACCTCGGTGGCATACTCACCGGTCAGCCGCAAACGGATGTAGTCCTTGGGCAGCAGGATCTTACGGGTACGCTCGTACGCACGAGGTTCATGCTGCCGCAGCCAGAGAATCTTCGGGGCGGTAAAGCCGGTCAGGGCGACATTGCGGACCATCTTGATGAGGCGCTTGCGCCCGCCGACCGCCTGCTCGATCTGCCGGCACTGCTCGACCGTACGCTGATCGTTCCAGAGGATCGCACGGCGAAGTGGCCGCCCGTCGGCATCGACAAACACGCTGCCGTGCATCTGCCCGCTCAGGCCGACGCCGGTGATCTGCGAGGGTTTGACCTTGGCCTGGCGGCAGACGGCGGCGATGGTCGGCACCGTGGCCCGCCACCAGTCCTCGGGCTGCTGCTCGGACCAGCCCGGCTTGGGTGCATACAGCGGATATTCCACGCTGGCTGTCGCCAGCACCTTACCCCGCCCGTCGCACAGCAGGGCCTTCGTAGCCGACGTGCCGATATCGACGCCCAGAAGCAGACCCATAATGTGCCGCCTCCTCGAAAGACTTGCTCGATTGACCCGCGCCGGTCAGATGCGGGCACCAGTATAGCAGCAATGCATCCAAAGTCAGCCGGTTGGTGCCCTGGCGCTTCTGTCACTAGAATCAGCAGACTGTGTGGTGTGGACGCATGACGAAGGTTCATCTACTTGACATGACGCCGGCCGAGTTGGAGGCCTGGTGCCGCGATCGCGGCCTGGAAGGGTACCGTGCGGCGCAGGTATTCGAGTGGGTGTATCGTCACGGTGCCGAGTCGTTCGAGGCCATGACCAACCTGCCGAAGCGCTTACGGGCCGATCTGGCTGGGCAGTTGGTTGTCTACCAGTCGCAAGTGACCGCCCGGCGGCAGGCTGACGACGGCACGGACAAGCTGCTGCTGACCTGGCCCGACGGGGCGGCTACCGAGTGTGTGCTCATCCCCGAGCGACATCGCCAGACGGCGTGCCTGTCGACGCAGGTGGGCTGCCCGGTGGGGTGTGCGTTCTGCGCGAGCGGTTTGGCGGGGTTCGAGCGAAACCTGACGGCCGGCCAGATCGTCGAGCAGGCGATGCGCCTGCGGGCGGGCAGCGACGAGGGGCTCAGCCACATCGTGCTGATGGGCATCGGCGAGCCGTTGCTGAACTACAAGGCTGTGGTGTCGGCCATCCGGACGCTCAACGCGCCGTGGGGTCTGGCGATCGGTGCGCGTCGCATCACCCTGAGCACGGTGGGGCTGCCCAAGCAGATCCGGCGGCTGGCGCGCGAGGGCCTTCAGGTGAACCTGGCCGTGTCGCTGCATGCGCCCACCGACGCGCTGCGGCGCGATCTGGTGCCGACGGCGGAAACGATCTCCATCGCCCAAATCGTCGAGGCGACGAGGGACTACTTCGATCAGACCGGGCGCGAGGTGACGCTCGAATATGTCCTGTTGGGTGGCGTGAACGACCGTCAGACCCACGCCGAGCGTCTGGTGGCGATTGCGCGTCAGATCCGCTGCAACGTGAACCTGATTCGGTATAATCCGGTCGCTGGCCTGCCGTTTCGTGCGACCGAGCCGGACGCGGTGACGGCATTTGCCGGCGTGCTGCGGCGTGGCGGGGTAAACGTGCAGATTCGGGCGTCGCGCGGCGGCGACATCGAGGCGGCCTGTGGGCAGTTGCGGCTGGTTCGCGCCGCGCAGCAGGCGGCTGAACAAAGGGAGGACCCGTTGGCATGAAGCCTTTGCAGATCGGCGTGTGTAGTTGGTCGCTGCGTCAGCCGGATCTGGCGACGGCGTTGCGCGTGGCGACCGAGCAGTTGGGTCTGGACTTGGTGCAGGTGGGGTTCTTCGACGAGGCGGTGCTGGACACAAGCGGCGATGGGGCGGTGGTCGACGCCGTGCGGGCCGGCGGCCTGGAGGTGAGCGCCACGTGCGTGGGCTTCGTCGGCGAGGACTATTCGAGCATCGACGCCATCGCCCGGACCGGCGGCTACCGTCCGGACGATCAGTTCGCCGCGCGCCTGGCCAAGACGATTCGCGTGCGCGATATGACCGTGGCGCTGGGCGCGAGGATGATGACCACGCACATTGGTTTCGTGCCGGCGGGGGACTCGGGGCCCGCGTACGCGAGCATGGTTGAACGACTCCAGCGCGTGTGTGACGCGCTCGACGAGAAGGGCATCGTCCTGACGATGGAGACCGGGCAGGAGTCGGCGTCGCATCTGATGCAGTTCATCGACGATGTGAACCGCCCGAATATCTGCGTGAACTTCGACCCGGCCAACATGGTGCTCTACGGCGTGGGCGACCCGGTCGAGGCGGTCGGCATTCTGGGCGAGCGAATCGCCCACGTGCACTGCAAGGACGCGAGGTTCTCCGACTCGCCCGGCAAGACGTGGGGCCAGGAGGTGCCTCTCGGCCAGGGCGAGGCGAACATTTCGGGGGTGCTCAGCAAGCTGCGGAAGATCGGTTATACCGGACCTCTGGTAATCGAGCGCGAGGGGGGCGACGACCGGATCGGCGACGTCCGGGCGGGCATAAGTTTCCTGCGGGCGTTGCTTTAGCAAACCGCAGCGGGCCTGGCCGAGGGCACAGGCGAGGCCGTACGCGCCGTGCCGTCGGGTGCCGCCTGGCCGGTGAGTCCGTCGGGGGTCGGGCGCTCTTAAAGTCTGGCTTGAATTTGTGCACTCTCGCTTCAACTCGACATCGATGGGCCGTTTTGATAGACTGATTTGCAGCGGCTCACCCGGTCGTCGTTTAATGGGGTAGTGCGGAGGGGTGGGTCGAGGGCGGAGCATGAAGGGGCACTGCTCGCTGGAGGTGGCGCCATGTCTGGTCGGTTTCGTATATCTGATCTGGTAATGGTTGGAGTCCTGGCCGTGCTGCTGGCCGGTGCGGGCGGGGCGATGCTGGCCGGCGTGGGCGCCGGCAACGAGCAGGCGCGGTGTGCGGCCAATATGCGCCTGTTCGGCGAGGCGCTGGCCGGCTACGAGGCGACGTGGGGTGTGTTCCCGCCGTGTGACCCGTGGCCGCTCATGCCGCAATGTGTGGCTGGTTCCTGCCGCAGTTCGACTGGGGGCGAGCAAATATGGGACCCGCCGCATGGCAGGCTTCTATACCACATGGGATATGTGCCCAACCTGCCGGCTGACGCCCCGGCGAGTCTTGCAGAGTGGTACACCCAGCCGTGGGGTTTCTACTACGCCTCGACTTTGCTTGGCGAGGATGGGGTCCCGGCGCCGGCGATCTGCCCGTCGGCTATCCTCGAGAACGTCATGAGCTACGACAGCCCGGAGATCCGTTTTGGTACTGTCAATGCCATGAGTTGGGCGCAAGTACAGTACAAGTACGCGGCCTGCTATACGCCAAACCGGATGCTCCGATCACCTGTCCGAGATCGTCGACTTCCGTCGCTGCCGCAGGGTAATCTCGACCTCGTCGACTATGACAACCAGTACTCGACGGCGTTCGTGTATCTGGATCTACCCGCAAGCGGCGCCGACCTTTACTTCATCCAGGGCATCAACGGCGATGAAGTGCTCAATCCGTCCGGCACCGCGTACATGTCTGACTCGCTCGACTACATGATCGGCGATCCCAATCGGGGCGATGAGCTGGTGGATCCGGCCTTCGGAGACGTGGAAATCTCAGCTGGATCGTGGTTCGCCCTCAACAGGAGTCACCCGGCGACTGCCCTGGGCAGTCGGCACGGGGAGCGAGCGAACGTTTTGTACGTGGATGGGCACGTGAGTGACGACAATCAGACCCCGCGCAATAGGCGAGCCGAGCTGATTACCGCATCGACGTTCGCAGACTTCATCGAGGACTACGGCATCGGCACGCAGCACCACGTGATGCCCGGCTGGCGCTGGGTCGACACCGACACGTACGACGGCTACGCACCGGGCGACGACGAGCCGCCGACGGTTGCGAGCACTTGGCCAGCCGACGGAGCGACTATTTCGGCAGGCAAGGCTACCGAGATCAAGATCAGCTTCAGCGAGCAGGTGTGGATCAACCAGACGAACGTGAGCGTCAACGGCGGGGCCGTCGCGGCCGATGCCACCAGCTACAGCAGCGCCGAGGCGAGTTTCACGCTTGTCTTCGATTCGCCACTGGCGGTGGGCAGCTATCAGGTAACGGTGAATGCGGCCGTCACCGACGTGATGGGCAATCAACTCGACGGCGACGGCAACGGGACGGGCGGTGACCCGTACAGCTTCAGTTTCGACGTAGCCGACGCGATCTACCCGGGCACGGGCGCGGCTGAGCTTCAGGCGGCGATCGATGCGGCCATCGACGGCGACGTGATCGTGCTCAACCCGGGCACGTATCCCGGCAGGATCAACTTTGGCGGCAAGGCGATCACCGTCCGCAGCACCGACCCGACGGATCCAGCCGTTGTGGCTGCGACGATCATCGATGCGTCGGGCACCTTCGGCTGCGCGGTGTGGTTTGACAGTGGCGAGACGCGCGATGCCGTGCTGGACGGCGTAACGCTAACCGGCGCGACCGGCAGTGGTGTCTGTGTCTACCAGACCGGTCCGACGATCCGCCGCTGCCGGATCGAGGGTAACGACAGCAATTCCAACGGCGGCGGGGTGTATATCGAGTCGGGCGATCCGATCATCGAAAACTGCATCATCGGCAGCAACGAGGCCGGGAACGGCGCGGGCATCTACAGCATCGATTCGCTGGCGGTGATCCGCAACAACGCCATCGTCGCCAACCATGCGCTGGAGGAGGGGGCGGCGATTTACACGGGTTTTTCGCGGGATCTGATTCTCAACAACACCATCGTGGGCAACCAGGCCGACGGCGTTCAGTTGGGCGGGGCGGCGGTGTTCTGCGTGCTGTGGGGCGATGCCGAGATGTCCAACAACATCTTCTGGCAGAACACGGCTGAGGATCTGGCGATATTCGATTCTGAACCGGCGGTGGCCTGCAACCTGTTTGCGGTGGTGCCGACGGACTACGAGTATTACGGCAACATCGCGGGCGACCCATTGCTGGGAGACTGGCAGAACGAGGACTTCCATATTCCGTATGACTCGCCGTGTGTCAACGCGGGCAGCCGATGGTACGGGCCGATGGACGGCGTGACCGACCTGGACGGGCAGCCGCGCATCGGGCTGCGTCGGGTCGACATCGGGGCCGACGAGGTCGTCGAGCAGCGGATCATCTACGTGGCCACGTGCGGCGACGACGGTTGGAGCGGGGCCGATCCGAACTGCGTCGGGCCGGACGGAGCCAAACGGACGATCCAGGCGGCGATCGACGCTGCCGCGGCCGACCGGTTCGAGATCGTGATGGTGCTGCCGGGCACGTATCAGGAGAACATCGACTTTCTGGGCAAGGTCATCACCGTCACCGACACCGACCCGGACGACCCGAACGTGGTGGCGACGACGGCGATCGAGGGCGGATCGGGGCCGGTGGTCCGCTTTGTGAGTGACGAGCCTCGCGAATCGATCATCACCGGCTTTACCATCCGGCATGCGGGGGGTGCCAGCGGGGTAGGCGTCGAGTGCAGCGCTCGCGCAACGATCCTCAAAAACGTGGTAACCGGCAACGACGAGGGCGGCATCCGCGGTGGCGCCCCGCTGATCGCCGAGAATGTGATCGCCAACAACGGCGGGGATGTGAATCAGGGCGGCGGGGTCTTTGTGGGGTGGTATGGCGCGCAGATCATCGGCAATCACATCACACAGAACCAGGCGTTTGATGAGGGCGGCGGGATTTACGGCAACAACGCCGAGGCGCTTGAGATCGTCGGCAATGTGATTGAGGATAACACGGCCGGCGAGAATGGTGGGGGTGTGTATCTGTACCACCACTTGCCGAACGTTCTGCCCACCATTACCAACAATCTGCTTGTGGGCAACGCGTCCCCGGGCTACGGGGCGATGTACTGCCGGTACACTCCGGAGGTGCTGCGGAACAACACTATCGCGTTCAACATCGGGCAGTACGCCGTCGCAACGGTCCCTATTGGTTACGCGAGGAGCTTCGAGAACTGTATTCTCTTCAATCCGGACACCGATGCAGAGGCAGCGGGCTTTGATACAGTCCGTTATCCCAATCGCTACTGCCTGATTCGCGGCTGGGCAGGGGGTACCGAGGACGGCAACTTCGATGCCGATCCGCAGTTCGTTGACCCGAACAACGGCGACTATCGGCTGCTTGCCAGCTCGCCGTGCGTCGATGCGGGCGATCCCAACTACCTGCCTGCGTTCGGACAGGCGGACACGGACCTTGCCGGCAGCCCGCGTGCGCAGAACGGGCGGCTGGACATTGGCGCGTACGAGCTTGGCGGGCTCGTCGCCAGCGAACCGTCGGCCGACGGTACGCTGCCCAAGACGCAGAACAACCTGATCGAGTTGGTGTTCAGCAGCGGCGTGGCGCTGCCGATGGGTGCGGCGCTGAGCGCCGTGCCGTTGGCGGGGGGCGACGATCTGGGTGCAACGCACTTCACCTACGAGCTGGGCAGCACCGAGCAGGCTGGCGACACGCTGCGGGCCATCGAGATCGGTGCGGCGGTGAGCAATCTAACGTGGTATCGCGTCACGCCGCGGCCCGAGCTGGGCGTGCGGGACTTCACGTTGGACGTGTGTACGTTGATCGGCGACGCCGACGGCAGCGGCCGCGTGACGACGGCTGACTACGGCGAAGTGAAAGCCCACTTCGGCGAGCGGACCGACGCCCGGTATGACCTTAACGGCACCGGTCGAGTCACCACGGCTGACTACACTGTAGTCAAGCAACACCTGGGTGTGCGGGTTCCCAGCAAGCCCGGGCCGTGACAACGGGGCGGGTCGGCGACCCACGTTACGTTTCACATCCGTCCTGCACGCTCGCAGAGCATGAGGCGTCCGCACCCACCCGTCTGCAAGTTCCCACCGACTCAGGCGTGACGGGTCATCGGCGCGCGCGTCGCTGGCCATGAAAAGGCGTGCCGTGTAGACTTCACGGCTCGTAAGTGTTTCGACCCCAAGTGCCGATACGACAGGAACCATGGGCAAGCAACCATCACATTACGACCCCAAGGCCATCGAGGCCGACGTCAATCAGTTTTGGCTGGACGGCGGCTACTTCCACGCCGAGCCGGACGAGCGCGGGCCCAAGCGGCGGTACGTCATCGTCATCCCGCCGCCCAACGTCACGGGGGCCCTGCACCTGGGGCATGCGATCAACAACGCGCTCCAGGACATTCTGATCCGCAAGCACCGGATGGCCGGCGACAACACGCTCTGGGTGCCGGGGACCGACCATGCGGGCATCGCGACCCAGGCGGTCGTCGAGACGCGTCTCTTCAAAGAGGAGCACAAGACGCGACACGACATCGGCCGCGAAGCACTGGTCGAACGCATATGGAACTGGAAGGACGAATACGAAGCCCGCATCCTCAGCCAGCTTCGGCTGATGGGTTGCAGTTGCGACTGGCAGCGGACGCGCTTCACGCTCGACCCGATGTGCGCCAAGGCGGTGCGGCATACGTTCTTCAGGATGTTTGCCGACGGGCTGGTCTTTCGCGGCGTGCGCCTGGTCAACTGGGACGCGCAGTTGCAGACGGCTGTCGCCGACGACGAGGTATATCACGAGACCGTTCGCGGCCATATGTGGCACATCCGCTACCCGCTCACCGAGGGCGGCGGACACCTGACGGTGGCCACGACACGGCCCGAGACCATGCTGGGCGACACGGCGGTGGCCGTCCACCCCGACGACCCGCGCTATAGGCACCTGGTGGGTAAGACGTGCGTCCTGCCGCTTATGCAGCGTGAGATCCCCATCATCGCCGACCCGGTGCTGGTGAACATGGAGTTCGGCAGCGGCTGTGTGAAGGTCACGCCCGCCCACGACCCGAACGACTATGACTGCGGCCTGCGCAACGGCCTGGAGATGATCAACATTCTCTCGCCCGACGGGAAGATCAATGACAACGGCGGGCGGTTTGCGGGCATGGACCGCTACGAGGCCCGCAAGGCGGTGGTCGAGGCATTGGAGTCCGAGGGCCTGATCGAACGGGCTGAGGAATACGAGACCGACATCGGCCACAGCGACCGAAGCAAGACGCCCATCGAGCCGTACCTCACCGAGCAGTGGTTCGTGCGGATGGGCGACGTGGAAGGCGGCGTGAAGCTGGCCGACGGCTCGGTCGTGCCTGGGCTGGCGCAGATGACGATGGACGCGGTGGCGGATGGCCGTGTGCGGTTCTTCCCCGAACGCTACGCCAAGACCTACATGGACTGGCTGAGTGAGAAGCGCGACTGGTGTATCAGCCGGCAGTTGTGGTGGGGCCATCGCATTCCCGTTTGGACGCGGGATCTGGAGCTGCCCGGCGACGTCGAGCCCGAGCCGGTGGCAGGCCACGAGTTGGACGCCCGGACGATCGCCGCGCTCGACAGAGCGGTGGGCGGCAACTGGCAGGACTATGTCGCAGGCGGTGGGCCGTATTACCTGACGGTCGAGGCCCATCCGGAAAAGGAGGGCTGGATTCGCACGCGCGTGTGCATGCGCGACGAGGACGCGCCGCTGCAGGCCAGGCTCGAACAGGCCGGTTGGCAGCAGGACCCCGACGTGTTGGACACGTGGTTCAGCAGCCAGCTTTGGCCGCACTCGACGCTCGGCTGGCCCGAGCAGACGGCCGAACTGGCGTACTACTATCCCACGTCGGTGCTGATCACCTCGCGCGACATCATCACGCTCTGGGTGGTGCGGATGGTGATGAGCGGCCTCTACAACTGCGGGCAGGTGCCGTTCGCCCACGTGTATATCCACCCGAAGATTCTGGACGGCCAAGGCCGGACGATGAGCAAGTCGCTCGGCAACGGCGTCGACCCGGTGGACATCATCGAGAAGTACGGCGCCGACGCACTGCGTTTCACCCTGGCGTCGATGTGCACCGAAACGCAGGACGTGAGAATGCCTGTTGATACGGAGACGCTGCCCGACGGGCGGACGATCAACGTCAGTCCGAAGTTCGAGATGGGCCGCAACTTCTGCAACAAGCTCTGGCAGGCGGCGACGGGCTTCGTCATGCCAAACCTGGCGGATCACAGGCCGCGCCCGCTTGCGCCGGCAGATTTGCCGTTGGCCGACCGGTGGATTCTCTCGTCGCTGCAATCGTGCATTGAGGCGGTGGATCGCGAGTTGAGCGAGTACCGCAGCGGCGAGGCGCTCACGCAGATTTACCGCTTCTTCTGGAATGCCTACTGCGACTGGTACGTGGAGCTGGTCAAGCCGCGGATTCGCGCCGGTGGCGACGATGGACAGACGGCGCGACAGGTGTTGGTGTGGGTGTTGGATCAGGTGGTGCGGCTGCTGCACCCGTTTGCACCGTTCGTGACCGAGGCCCTCTGGCGGAGCTTGCGTGAGGCGGCGGCGGTTCGCGGGTTGTCTGCCCCCGGCGAGCATGCCGAGGCTGTCGTGAGCGCTGCATGGCCGCGGGTCGACAAGGATCTCTGCGATCGGCGGGCTGAGCAGGACATGGCGGCCTTGCAGACGGTGATCCGCAGCATCCGCGACATTCGCGCGTACATCAACGGGGTGCGGTCGCGGAACAAGGAAGGATCGATCCGCAACCTGCCCGCCGCGCGGGTGAAGGTCGGGTCACATGTGTGCAGCCTGCTGGACGCGCATCGGGATTTGGTGGGTATCCTCGGTCAGTGCGACGAGTTGGAGTTTGGTCCCGACGTGACCAAACCGCCCGGCTCCGCCAGCCAGGTTCACGATGGGATCGAGGTATACGTGCCGTTGTGCGACCTGATCGATGCCGAGGCCGAGGCCCACCGGCTGAAGGCGGAAGGTGAGCGACTGGCTAAGCTTCAGGCCGCAGCCAAGGCCAAACTCGACAATCAACAGTTCCTCACGCGGGCGCCGGCCGAGATTGTTCAACGGCAACGCGAGCAGGTCGACAGGTTGACCGAGCAATTGACCGCGGTTCAGGGGCACCTGGCCGATTTGCAGTAAGCGGGGCAACGCCTAGACTTGACAGGCAGGGGGGGCCAAAATAGGGTCTGGGCTGCGGGGTCGCGAGAGGACGTACTGATGGAAGTCCGGATGGACTTGGCCAAGATCATCATCACCGAGACGACCGATCAGCAGGTGATCGTGCTGCGGGAGCGGGATGGCGAACGTGCTTTTCCCATCGTGATCGGCATCAACGAGGCGTTCGCGGTGGACCGACGGGTTAAGGGGATCAAGACGGCCAGGCCTCTGACGCATGACCTGCTGGCCGGTGTGATTGCGGCGCTGGGTGGCGAACTGGAAAAAATCATAGTGAACGATCTACAGGATCACACGTTTTACGCCAAGCTGATTATCCGCCAGAACGGTAAGGTCGTGGAGGTGGATTCACGCCCGTCCGACGCGATTGCTCTAGGCGTGGCCAGTGATACACCGATTTACGTCGAAGAACACGTTCTTCGCGAAGTCTCCTAGGTTCTTATCGATCGTGGTTCAGGGCGATTCGGCTGGGCGGCATACTGCGAACGGCCCGACAATGACGGATTTGGCACTTCGGCCCGACGTCGTGGAACTCTCGAAGCGGTTGCGGTCTGACCCGACCTTGTCGCTGGACGGCGATCGCCCTGCGGTGGTTGCGCAGGCTCCCGGCCGGCTGGACGTAATGGGCGGGATAGCCGATTACGGCGGTGCGCTGGTGTTGCAGGCGGCCATCGATCGCGCGGTGGTGGTCGCCGGTCAGCCTCGCAGCGACCAGCGAGTGGTGATCCGCTGGTTACAGCCGACTGATGGTCGGCCGATGACCGAGTGTGCCTGGCCTTTGTCGGTGCTGTACGAGCAAGGCGACTGCCTGGTGAGTCCGCAGCAGTTTGCCGGCTATTTTGATGACCCGGGTTGCGAGTGGGTCCGATCGATCGGGGGTGTGTTCTACGCGCTGCTGGAGGGACGGCGGGTGCCGCACTTCGCCGGGGGAGTGAGCCTGGTGGTGGACTGCTCCGTGCCGCGGGGAGGCGGATTGGGCGAACGGCCCGCCTGCCAAGTCGCCGTTGTTCAGGTTCTATGCGCGCTGTACGACCTCCAACTGGCAGCGGTGGAGAAAGCCCAAATCTGCGGGCGGGCGGCGCAGGTTGTGGCCGAGCCGTGCGGCAGCCTGCGAGACCATCTTGCGTGTCTGTCGGCCGAGCCCGCGGGACTTCTGCAAATCCGCTGTCAGCCGCACGAGTTGCTGGGCACTCTGCCGCTGCCGCGCGGGGTCGGGGTGGTTGCCGTCGACAGCGGGGTCCGCACCGACGCGGGCACGCGGCATGTCGACACGCGCGTCGCTGCTGAGATGGGCCGGCACATGATTGCCCTCGGTGCGCCGCAGGGCCAGGTCGCTGCCGTGGGCGGCACATATCTGGCCAACATCACGCCGGAGCAGTTCGTTGAGCAGTTCCGCGATCTGCTGCCGACGCGTCTGCTCGGGCGCGACTTCGTGGCCCAATACGGACAAGTCGGTGAATGGGCGTCGCACATCTGCCTGGATCGTGTTTACAAGGTCCGCTCGCGGAGCGAGCACTACATCTACGAAAACCGTCGAGCCGAGCAGTTTGCCGCGTGCATCGCCCGCGCGGGGCGTACAGGGCGGGCCGAGCCGTTGGTCGAGGCAGGCCAACTCATGTACGCCTCACACTGGAGCTATGGGCAGCGATGCGGACTGGCGACCGTCCAGACGGATCGGTTCGTGAGCCTGGTTCGGCAACGGGGATCGGAGGCAGGTCTCTTTGGCGCGAGGATCACTGACGCCGGTACCGGCGGCGCGGTGGCTGTGCTGAAGCGCGACGACGCGGAAGCAGACCAAGCCCTGCACGAAGTCATGCACACCTACCAGCTCGACACGGGGATCGTGCCGTCATTGTGCCAGGCTGGCTCGTCCGGCGCGGAGCTGACCGGCTGGCAAAGGCTCACCTAGCTGGCGGAACGTGGCCGCGCCGCATGTCCCCGGCTGGTCTTTTCTCACCTATCCGGGTAGAATACGCAGGTTGGACCCGCCTGTTGCAGGCAACACCCATATGGCGGAGGTGTAAGGCATGGCTGTGGTTGGGCAACTGGCCCTCGAGACCACCAGGCTGGGCCTGAAGAATCTGCGGCTGCACAAACTGCGCAGCATGCTTACGATGCTGGGCATCATCTTCGGTGTGGGCGCGGTGATCTGCATGTTGTCGATCAGCGAAGGCCGATCGGCCAGCCAACTCCAGTTGATCCAAATGCTGGGCAGCAACAACGTGATCGTCAAGAGCGTCAAACCGGCCGAGGGCACCGAGGGCGGCGAGACGAAGCGCCTGCTCAAATTCGGCATCACGCGGGACGACATCGATCGTATCCGCGCGACCGTACCGATGCTCAAGCGCGTGGTGCCCATGCGCGAGGTGGCCTTCGCCGTGCGGCGGGGCGACCGAAAGATGCCCGGGCTGGTGGTGGGAACGGATCCGGCGTTTTTCGACGTGGTGAACCTCGACGTAACGTCGGGGCGCCTCCTGACGCGGCACGACGACGAGGCGCGGCTGCGGGTTTGCGTGCTGGGGGCGGAGATCGCGCGAGAGCTGTTCCGCTACGATGACCCGATCGGCGAGACGGTGACGGCCGTCAGCATCAGCGTCGGGCTGATGCCCTTGACCGTGGTGGGCGTGCTGAAGAATGTCGAAACCGCTGGGATTCCGGCTCGGGGAGTAGCCAAGCGAGATACAAATCATGACGTGTACATCCCGTTCCGCACGGCCGACGCGCTGTTCGGCAGCATGACGATCATCGTGCGCAGCGGTTCGGAAGAGATGCGGGAGACCCAGTACAGCGACCTGTACCTGGAGGTGGCCGACGCCGACTACGTCAAGCCTGTCAGCGAAATGATTCGCCAGATTATGGAGGTGGGCCGCTCGGTCCAGGACTACGTCATCTCGGTGCCGTTGGAGCTGCTGATGCAGATCCAGGCGGAAAAGCGCAACCGCATGCTCATCCTGGGCACGATCGCGGGTGTATCGCTGGTGGTGGCGGGCATCGGGATCATGAACATCATGCTGGCGACAGTGACCGAGCGTACGCGTGAAATCGGCATTCGGCGCGCCCTGGGGGCCAAGCAGCGGCACATCGCTCAGCAGTTCCTGGTTGAGACTCTGGTGCTGACGATGGTGGGCGGGGCGCTGGGAGTGGCGGCTGGAACGTTGGGGGCGGTCGGTCTGACGCGACTGGCGAATTGGCCCACCATCATTACTGCCTGGAGCGTGCTGACCAGCGTCAGCGTCGCCGGCCTGGTGGGCGTGTTTTTCGGCATGTATCCGGCGATGGCGGCGGCAAAGCTCGACCCCATCGAGGCGCTGCGGCACGAGTAGCGGCTGTTACCCGCCGGTGTGTTCGTCGCTGACGACCTCGCCGTCGCGCAGCAGGATGACCCGCCGACACCGGTGGGCGACCTCCAGCTCGTGGGTGACCAGGACGATGGTTCGCCCCTCGCGGTTGAGATCGTCGAACAGGCCCATGATGATCTGACCGGTCTTGGTGTCGAGGTTGCCGGTGGGCTCGTCGGCCAGCACGATCAGCGGCTCGTTGACCAGCGCCCGCGCAATGGCCACCCGTTGTTGCTGTCCGCCGGACAGCTCCATGGGGCGATGGTGGGCGCGGTCGGCCAGATTCACCAGGTCGATCATATGCATGGCTCGGTCGTGTCGCTCGTGGCGATGCACGCCGAGGTAGAACAGCGGCACCTCCACGTTCTCCAGCACGGTTAGTTGCGGGATCAGATTGAAGCTCTGGAACACGAAGCCTAGCTGCCTGCCGCGGATTTCCGAGAGGGCGTCGTCGTCCAGCGTGGAGATGTCCTGTCCGCCCAGGTAGTAGCGCCCGCGCGTCGGCCGGTCCAGACAGCCCACGATGTTCATCATGGTGCTCTTGCCCGACCCGCTGGCCCCGGTGATGGCGACGTACTCACCCGATTGGACGGCAAGGTTGACGTCTCGCAGGGCTTCGACGGCGATCGCCGTGCCCGGCTTGGCGTAAATCTTCCAGAGGCCTTCAAATCTGGCGATCGGGTGGTCCGTCTCGTGAGTGGTCGCAGTCGCTGCCGGCGTGGCGGTGGTCATAATCGTTCGAGGTCAGTCCTGTGATGCCGAGTCCGTGGTCGCATCTCCAGTCGTGCCCTGATCGTGCGTTTGGCTCGTCGGCTGGGATTGGGCTTCACGCGGGGCGGGTTGCGTGGTCGAACGGGTCGTCGCACGGGTCGTCGGCTGTTCCTCACGCTCGCCCGGCTGCGTGGCGCCCGCCTGGGTGGTCGTGGGGCGGCTGGTCGCCAGCGACCGCAGCAGACTCTCGTTCTTCGTGATCTGATGGTTTTGCTGGTTCTCGCTCTCCGTCGTGTCCACCAGCATCTGCTTCACTTCGTCGCTGATCGTCATCATGATTCGCTGACCGGGTCGGACTCCTTCAAGCACCTCGGCGTACTCCGTACTGGAGGCGCCTAGCTTGACCTTCGAAGGGACGGTATCGGACCCGTCCCTGACAAAGACGTACTGCTCGCCGCCGAACCCGTAGACCGCCTGGATAGGCACGGCCAGCACGTCGTCCATGTAGTCGACGACAATTTCAGCCTCGGCTGTTGCGTTGGGCGTCAGCCGCTCGTCGGGTTTGTCGAGGGTGATCTCCGTCCGGTACTGCTTCAGGTCCGGATTCAGCCAGCGATGTCCCTGATCGGCCAGCGGCGCGATCTGGGTGACCACACCGGTGAACGTTTCGTCCGGAACGCCCTCCACGGTGACGGCGGCGCGCTGGCCTAGCTTAATCTTGTCCTTCTTCGATTCGTGCACCTTGACGAGGACCTGCATCACGGACGGGTCGGGCAGCTCGATAATGGTCTGTCGCTCGTGGACTTCCGCACCTTCTTCGATTCGGGTGTTGCGCCACCATTCGAGGCTGGCGTAAACCACCAGCCCCGGCGCGGGGGCGTGGATCTTGCAGTTGGCCTTTTGCTCCTGCCTCTCCTCGAGGCGCCCGGTTACCAGCTCCAGTTGATTCCGTTTGGACTCGAGGGCAGCCTTCTTCTGCGCCTCCTGAGCAGCCGCCTCCTTCCCGGTTCGTTCGAGTTCCTTCTCGGCCTCGGTCATATCGGACTTCTTCTGCTCCCGGGCGGCTTCGTGTGTATAGGTCTCCAGAATGTCGAGCGCTAATTCGGCTTTCTCCAGCTCGATCTTCGCCTTGTATTCTGCGAACGCATCGTCTTCCAGTGTGGCGTTGGTGATGTAGTGCTGTGCATGAAGCTTCCTGCTGGTCCCGTAGTCCTCCTCGGCACGCTTCAAGGCATACTCGGCCTGGTCTCTACCCAGGTTGGCCTCTCGGAGGTCCTTCTGATAGTCGCCTTTGAGGTACTTCTCCAATTCGAGTTTGGCCAGCTTCAGCTTCAGTTCAGCCTTGCGGATTTTGCTCTTGTTTTCATCCAGTTGGATCTCGTATCCACTTTGGGCCGCCCCGACGTCGGCCTTGAGCCGTTCCACCTCGATCCGCTGTTGCTCGATGGTCTCGTCGATGTCCTCGCTGGCCAGCTCGACCAGCAGGTCACCTTCCTTGACCGTGGTGCCCTCGGGAATCAGCCAGATGATGGTGCTTCGGCCGTCGACCTTACACTTGACGTCGACGGACTTCTTGGCTTTGACCTCGCCTTTCTCCTTCAGCGTCACCGGGAAGCTTATGGGTCGGACTTCGTAGATGCTGATGTCGCCCTGGATGCCCGGCCGAACCGCGCGTGTGAACGCCACGCCCAGCACAACGAGCGCGACCAGCGCGATGCCCCCGATGGCTAGACGCCGGCGCAAGCGGCGCGAGGCGAGGATACGACGGGCCCGTGGCCAGCTCCAAAGGCCGGCTGCCGGCGCTGCTTCGCTTTGATGCGACGACACCTGGCTTGCTCCTGCCATTAATCAAACGGCGCTATCAGTCTACGGACGCATCGGTCGTCACCCGTTTGCCGTCCGTCTACATCCCATTCTACCACGTCCGCTACCGATCCAGAAAGTTTCCTTCTTCGTCTGTCCGGAGTGTGCCCGTATCTCGTCGAAAACTCAGAATGGCTACGCGCAGGCCCGCCTGTGCGGCTGCATAGGCGTTGCGGGCATTGAGCAGGTCGTTTTCCGCCTCCACTACGTCGCGGTTGCTCAACAAGCCTTCGCGGAACGCAAATTCGGCATACGCGCGGCGGTTCTCGGCCAGCTCCATGCCCATTTGCTGAATCTGGAGGGTGACTTGGGCCTGCTGAATCTGCCGCAAGGCCCGGCGTACCTCCTGGCTGACCTGGTCGGCTGCCAGTTGGTACTGCCGCTCGGCGCGCCGCCACGACACCAGGGAGCTGCGGTAGCGGTTCAGCTCCTCTTTCCGCTCCACGGGCAGGTTCAGCGTCACGCCTCCCTGCCAACTGATGCGCGAATTCTCGAAGGCGGTCAGATCGAGGATGTCCGACTCGGTTCCGGCTGCGACCTGTCCCCGCAAATCCAGGTCGGGCAGCAGACCGTTGCGGGCGACGAGGATCTGCCGCTTGGCGTCGTCGATCCGGTCACGGGTGTTGAACAAATCAAGCCGCGACCCAAGCGCGACCTCGATTGCACGCTGCTCGGACACCGAGGGCAGGGGGACGTCGAGTTCGGCTTCGGTGAGTTCCAGAGGCCGAGCGATGGGCATGCCCAGCGTGATCTTGAACTGGTCCAGTAGTGATTGGTAGGCCTCGCCGGCGACCAGAACCTGGTTGGTGGCGACCAGCTCCTCCTGCTTGGTGCGCTGCACGTCGAGCACGGTGGCCCGACCGGCGTCGAAGAGTGCCTTGTCGCGCTCGAAACTGTCGCGGTTGCTGTCGGCCTTTTTCTGGGTATTCTCGATCTGCTGTTTTCGCTGTAGCAGGTTGTAGTAATCCGACGCCACGCTCACGGCGAACTCGCGGCGGAAACGTTCGAATCGCCTCACCGCGTAGGTCAGGTCACGCTCTGCCTGGTAGCGCGACTCGTAGGCCACTCGCCCCGCTCCCCGTAGCAGCGGCACGCTGGCCTCGAGCGAGTATCGGCCGTTCTCGGTCGTGGTAACATGGTTGCCCACGTCGCGGACGAGCGTGTCGATCACCCGGGCGGTCACCTCCCCGCCGTACGGCAGGCGTTGGGTAACAGCTACTTCGGCGACGGCCTGCATGGACCGGTCGAAGTCGCGCACATAGTCGTACTCTGCGTCGAGTTTCGCCACCCACGTGGGGGTCCACAGATGCCGCTCCAGCGTCAGCGCCAACGCGGACAGGTAGAGATCCTCCTTGGCGGTCTGGTACTCGCGCGAGTGGCCGAAGGCATATTTCAGGCAGTCGCGCAGCTCAAATCGCAGGACGTTCGCCTCGTCGGCTTCGACCGTCGTATCCGCCTGTGTCGTGGCGGGGCCCGAGGCGGCAGTCACCCCTTGCGTGGTGGTCGGATACGTGGTCGGCCGACTGGTCGGCTGGGTGGTTACCCGGCGGGTGAAATCCTGCGGCACTTGCGGGTCGGCCGGATCGGGTACGAACGCATAGCCGGAACGGCCGGCGCCGATGCGGGCGTCGCCCCGCGCGATCCGCGCGTCAGACTGGAGGCCGATGGCCTGCTGCTGTCGCCGTTCAATAAGGGAATATACCTGCCTGTCGGTTTCGTCCAGCAGATGCTGGCACCCCGGCAACACGAAAAGCAACAGCGATCCCGCCGCGGCCAGTCTGGCCTGGCTAGCGGCCCCCGCCGACAAACGACGCATCGGTCACCTCATCACACGATCCCCAGGGCCTCATAATAGCGATCATCCGCCGACACGCCAACCCCCTCCCTTTCTATACGTTCAGCCGAGGGACCGGTTTCACGCGGGGGCTGAACGGGTCATAGTGCGGTGTCCAGCCTGTCGCCGGCCAGCCGATCGTGTATTATCGAGGGACAGTCCCGGGAGAGGTGGCCGAGTGGCTGAAGGCGGCGGTCTTGAAAACCGCTAGGCCCGCAAGGGCCTCGGGGGTTCGAATCCCTCCCTCTCCGATTGCCGCACGGTGTACTGCCGTGTTCTGCGGTGCCGCAAGCGCCTTGCGTCAAAGCGCTTATGTCGCGTGCCGCGCCTTGCACGGTCTCGCGTTCTATGCTGCACGATGTCCGTTGTGCAGCGCTTCCTGTACTGCGGTTCGCCAAGGAAAACACCAAGCCAGGCACCAAGCCATTTTGCTGCTGGTCGCCCGTCGGTTTGTCATCGGTACCGGTCGCCTTGCGCTGTTGATGCTTTACATCGTCGCCCGACAAGCTGGGCAGCGCCTCCAGCGCTTCGGCGTGGTCGCCAACCACCGAGTGTGTGTAGCAGTCCATCGTCAGACCGATGGTGCTATGCCGCGCCAACGCCTGCGCCACCTTCGGATGGACGCCACCGGCCGCAAGGTTCGTAATGAACGTGTGCCTCAACGCGTGGAAGTCGGCCACGCGTCCCGCACTGTCTTCGCAGGTTATCTTGGCGTCGGTCAAATCGCCGCTTCAGCATCGCCGCCGTCTTGGTGCTTGGCGGCATGCCGAACACCTGTCTGCCCGGCCTGTTTCGCCGGCCGTCGCCGGCAGCCCGGCTCTTTGTGTGCAGCCGCCATTATACCCGCCGCCCCCGCTCGGCAAAGCCCATCTGGCATTTCCAGACACCCCCTTGCATCCCGACCGGCCCGGTAGTAGAGTGGCTGTATCGGCTGGCCGGCCACTTCCGGCCGTCGGTCGTCTGTTCGGGGATGTTCAAAGGCACGCACCCGCTGTCGCGCGCCACTGCTCCTTGGTCTCGGGCATCGCAGACAGGAACTAAGCATGTCTGACACTATGTCTATATACTTCTCCGGGGAAAAACTCTATGGGGATGATTTTACGCTAGAACAAATCGAACAGTGGTTTAGCGACGAACAAGAGGGCTATGCCGATCTCGGTGCCAAGGACAAGCAGAACTATCGATATGGCTATCACCAGTTGAACATGCGTCACGGCTACTCGTGTCTCGGTCCACGACGATTCAAACACGCCCTTGGTCTGGGAAGTGCATATGGAGCTGAATTCATACCCATAGCCGATCGAATTGGTTTCATAACCATACTAGATCCATCAGAAGCTTTCTCGGGCACCAAGGCCATCAACGGCGTGCCTTGTGAGTACTGCAGGCCAAACATTGATGGAGGCATGCCATTTCAAAACGAGAGTTTTGATCTAATAACCTGTCTCGGTGTAATGCATCATATTCCCAACGTGTCAAAAGTAATGAAGGAATGTTTTCGTTGTGTGCAGACGTCTGGAGTCATGGTCATCAGAGAGCCAATAGTATCTATGGGCGATTGGAGACAACCGAGAGCTGGCCTCACAAAGAGAGAAAGAGGTATTCCGATAAGAGTATTCAGGCGAGTAATCATTGATTCAGGCTTCACGATCAAGCGTGAGGCTCTGTGCAACTTCCCTGCGATCCCAAAGCCCGCAGCAAGAATTGGCGTCGTTGCTTATAACAATTATGCTTTAGTATGGTTAGACGATGTACTTAGCAGGGTTTTTTCTTGGAACACCAAGTATCATCGAACGAACTTCATTGCCAAGCTAGGGCCAAGCTCGGCATTCTTTGTGCTGACAAAGAGGTGACACCACACAATGCGCTGGACCTGACCGCTATTCCGCTGCGCTCGCTAGCGACAGGCCAGTGTGGTGGTTGGGCAAGGGCAACTGGTGAAGCATGCGACCCAGATTACTCGCCGTCAGCACGGCATTGACATCCGGGCACATGAAGTGCAATGAGCGTATAACGCCCTATTCTATCGAAAATGAGGAACGCGTCTGACTGGTCTGTGGGACCCTACCACCGCCCCCCGTTTCGCGGGACTCCGGCAGCACCGCGACCCGGCGCCCCTGGATCGGGTCATGCCCAACGGCGCGCCTCAGCGGCCAATTGCGCCCGTCTGCGGGCATTCTGACGGCCCTCCGCGACGCCCCCAGCCAACCGCAGCGCCTGGTGGAGTTGACCCGCCGTCGGATAGCTGCGAGACTTTGCTCGGAAGCGAGTTTCTTGCCTCTTTGGACCTTGAGTATCCAGGCATTGGTATGGGAGCGAACATGACCGACAGCGGAAGGAAGTTGGTCGACGCAGATCGCTTCGCCCGGTTCACCGGCGTAGAGCTATTGGAGATGGGCGACGGGCGGGCGGTGACCAGGCTCGAAATTAAGGATCATCATCGCAACGGACTGGGCGTCGTGCAGGGCGGGGCGCTGTTCACTTTGGCCGACGTGGCGTTTGCCGCGGCATCCAACTCGCGAGGCCAGGTGGCTGTGGCCTTGACCGTCGGCATCACGTTTGCCAAAGCGGCCACAACCGGAACACTCACTGCCGAGGCCTCTGAGGAGTCGCGAGGCCCGAAGGTGGGTTCATACCGCATTCACGTCCGAGATGAGTCCGGCGACCTGCTGGTTACCTTCCAGGGGTTGGCCTACATCAAACGCCAGACCACCGCTGAGGCCGTTTCCCATATTCGGGGCAAGTAGCGACCGGCTCTGTCACGAGCAGTGCAGGTACTCGTTGACCAGCCGTCGGATCTCAATGCCTTTGCCGTAAAACCTCTCACTCAGTCCCTTGTCGTCGTAGCCTTGCAGGGCCTTGGCGATCTCATCGATGACGCCCGGTGGCAGCACGTCGTCCTTCTCGTAGATCGCGCGTTGCTCCAACAGACGCTGGGCCGACTCGTAGCAGGAGTCGGGCAACTGCGGCAGCTTGGCCTGCACCTTCTTGTGCTCGCTGGAGAAGATATTGACGTCCACGTACAGCCGATCCGCCACCTCGAGCGCATCGGGCATCTCGAAGCCGTGCCGCGCCGCCACAGCCAGTCCCGCCAGAAGAAGGTAGACGTTGGCCGAGCCGTCCGGACAGCGGAATTCGACTGTTTGGCTGTCGCTGTAGTCGGGCAGATCGCCCGTCTCGTTCGGGTTGGCGTGGCGGACCATGTCGTTCACGCCCAGCCAGCCCAGCGGCACGCGGACCAGCACCGAACGGTTCCGGTCGCCCCAGCAGATGTTGGTCGGCGCTTCCTGGTGTGGCACCAGACGCAGGTAGGACGTAGGTACCGTATTGGCGAACGACGTCAGGGATGGCGCCAGGGTCAGGTAGCCGGCGATCAGCTTCCGTGCCGCCTCGCTGAGCTTGCCCGACTCGATCATCGCGTTCTTGCCGTTTTTCATAAGCTTGGAGTGGATGTGAAGCCCGCTGCCCGCGTGGCCCACCATGATCTTGGGCGCCAGCGTGATGGTTACGCCGTACTTGTGGCCGATCATGCGCAGCATCCACTTGGCGATGGCGATCTGGTCGGCCGCGTCCTCCAAAGCGACGGGTGAGAACTCGATCTCGTGCTGCTCCATCTCGCGGTCTTCACCGCTGATGTTGCCCACCTCGGAATGGCCGTACTTGATCTGACCGCCTGCACGGGCGATCGCCTGCATGGCCTCGCAGCGAAGCTGTTCCCACTTGCAGAACGGGGCCGACTCCTGGTAGCCCTTTTGCGCCGGCGTGGGGTACGCATGCTGGCTGTCGAACATTACGTAGAATTCCAGCTCGCCCATCGCGTCCAGGCTCAGGCCGGTCGCCTGAGTCAGCGATCGATGCGCCTTGCGGAGGATGTGCTCGGGCGCGCTGGGTACGGGTGTCCCCTCTTTGGTGTAGTAAGAGCACAGGATGTCCACCGTGGGTACGCTGGCGAAGGGGTTCACAAATGCCGTGCGGTAGCGGGGCACCACGTAGAGATCGCTCGACGCCGCATCGATGTACGAAAAGAGGCTCGACCCGTCCACGCGTTCGCCGGCCGACAGAATGCGGTCGACCTGCGGTCGGCTGGTGATGATGAAGTTGAGTGTCTTGAGCCTGCCGTCGCCGGCCGCATAGCGAAAGTTGAGCATCTGGATGTTGCTCTTCTCGATGAACTTCATCAACCCCTGCCTGGTGAACTGCTCCGGCGGTACGCCCAATTCAC
The DNA here is from genome assembly GCA_035530655.1 of Phycisphaerae bacterium. Classification (GTDB taxonomy): domain Bacteria; phylum Planctomycetota; class Phycisphaerae; order UBA1845; family DATKUK01; genus DATKUK01. The sequence goes on along the minus strand of DATKUK010000074.1, from coordinate 11,784 downwards.
GTACGATCGGATTGGCGCTCATCGCTACATCAGTCTCGTGCATATGCTGGCTCCCTGTACCTGGTACCTGCTGTCTCGCAGCGGCTTCTCGAACCCGTCCCCGGGGGTGCCCACAATAATGACACCGACGCGAGCACCCCGGATGCCCGCGCCGTGGCGACAGCCGACCAATCCCTGCCGCCGCCGTATGGTTCGAATACGTGCCGATGACGAGAATGACCGCGCGGCCCTCATCGACTCGTTCGAACCATCACTCTCTTCGGCGACGTCGCTTGGCTACTGACGAAAGCCAGTGGTAGAGGCAGTGTACCATACAGCCAGCGCAAACCACGCCACCGATATCGGTTCGCGTCCGGACGCTACGCGTCTGATCGATCCGACCGGGGTGCGCCGCGCCGCGCTTGTGCCAGCGTACCCCTGGCGCAGCGGCAGTCTACTGTTGCAGAGCGGGTACTGCAACGATTATGCGGCGCCGAATTCGAGCCAGCGAAGGCTATACTGTGCCTCCGTGCCGCTGCGTTCGGCAGGGACGATGAGATAATCCATGATCCGATTCTGCGGCCACACAATGGGTATGCCGGGTAGAGACCTGCGGGCCTGCCTCGACCTGTTGGCGGAGATGGGGCACGAGGGTGTCGAGGTTCGTTGTGCCCCCGACGGCCAGATCGACCCGCAGGCATGGACGAGCCGCCTCGCCGACCGGGCTCGCAGCGCGATCAGCCGTCGATGTACCGTTCGAGGCCCGGCTCGCTTACGCGAGGTGGGGCACCGGCCAGGAACCGTTCGACCTGTTCGGGCGTAATGGGGGTGGTCGCACCACGCTGTGAAGCGACCATCGCTCCCACGGCGTTGCCCAGTTGGCAGCAGTCGCCCAGCGACCGGTCGCGCAGCAGGCGGCACGCGAACCCGGCGGTGAATGCGTCCCCCGATCCGCACGTGTCGATCACCTCGCAGGCGTATCCGGGAGCATAGACCTTCTCACCGTCCGCGGACGCGGCCAACGCCCCACGCTCGCCCAACGTCACAACGCACGCCCGCAGCGACCACCTGGCGATGGCCAAGTCGCAGAAAGACGCGACCCCGACGTCGCCCATGTCGAACATGGCGGCCAATTCTTTGGCTTCATCGTCGTTGCACTTGAGCACGTCGGCCCGCTGTAGCGAGTCGAAGATTGTTTCGGGCGTATAGCAGTCGCGGCGGAAATTGATGTCGAGCAGCTTCAGCACCCCCGCCCCGGCGTCGAGGACCTGCTGAAGCGTGCGACGCGAGGTGGCTGTCCGCTGGATCAGCGTGCCAAAGCAGATGCAGTCGGCCTGTCCCGCTAACTGAAGCAGTTCAGCCGCCGGTTCGATGTAGTCGTATGCAACGTCGGGGATGATCACGAAGTCCGGGTTGCCCCGCTCGTCGAGGGTGACCGGCACGGTGCCGGTAGGCCGATCGGCGTCGTGCTGCATGAGGCTGGTGTCCATGCCGAGTTCGTGCATCGTGCGTCGTGCGTTGCGGCCCAGCTCGTCCTCGCCCAGGCGGCTGGCCATGATCCCGCGGTCGCCCAGGCAGTTGACGCGATAGGCGAAGTTCAGCGGCGCCCCGCCCAGCAGCGGCCCACTTGGCAGCAGATCCCACAGCACCTCGCCAAAAGCCAGAATGGTCTTGCGCATCGTTGACTCTGCACGGGGCTGCGCGGTCAACAGCTTTTGCCCACCTGCCGCACGTCCATAAACTGGTGCCGCTGGGCCGACTCCTTCGCCGCCAGGCAGGCATAGACGCTTTGAATGCCCATCTCGATCGGCGTCCGCGACGTCCCCTTCCCGCGAATCACGTCGATAAAGTCGCACGCCAGTTCCGCATCACCGCCGAAATGGCTCATGCCCTCGGCGGCCTTGACCGTGTCGGTGAACGGTGCATGGTGCCGCACGCGCCGCAACTGACTTGTATACCAGTCGAAGGCCAACGTACCGTGATAGCCGCTTATGGTGGCGCCTCGCGTTGCGGCATCCCGTCGACTGTAGAACACCTGCGTGTAGACCCCGTGCACGCCCGAGCCGAATTCGACCAGCGCGCTGGACGAGTCCTCATTCATGCCCGTCTCGGGCGAGCCGCAGTCCACGCCGAAAACGCACGGGTGATCGGCCGCCACCCCGCCCGAATGGTTCCGCTTGCGGTTGGCTGGACTTTCCAGGCACGTGTCGGCCTCCTCACACACCGAGCAGGTCAGCCCCGCCGGCTTGGTCCCGCCGAAGACCCGGCCGCACGTCGCCATGGCGGCCACTCGTACGATCGGCGAGTCCATCAGGTAGCTCATGTAGTCGAAGTCGTGCGTGGCTTTTTGCAGAAACAGCCCCTGTGTCATCTCGTAGTTGCGGTACTCGTGGTCGAAGTACACCGTGCCGTACGGTACGTAGTTGACGGCGCAGATGTGCTCGGGGCTGCCCACCGCTGCTTGCTCGATGTACTGACGCACCAGCACGCACAGCGGCGAGACCCGAAGCGGAAAGCTCACAACCACCTGGCAGCGCGAGTTCTCAAACGCGCGCTCCAGACCCTCCGCCTGCTCCATCGAGATGGCGACCGGCTTTTCCAGATAGAGCGGCAGGTCGTACTCCGCCGCCTCCATCGCATACGGCGCGTGCAGATGGCAGCGCGTGCCGATCAGCAAGGCGTCGGGCTTGGCCCGTCGCACCATCTGTTTGAGATCGTCGTAGGAAACCGCGTCGTTACGGTCGCAGTCAGCCAACCGCGAACGGGCTCCCTCCTGGTCGGGGTCGACGATGCCCACCACGCGAATGTCCGGCTCGACTTCGCGCAGGAGATGCTTGATGACGCTGCTGATGCGACTACCGTGTCCTATTACACCCAATCGAATCATGGAAGGCTCCACAACGGCCTAACTTACTTTGTGCCCGTGCGTTACGCGCCGGCCAACCTCGGCCGCAGGGCGGAATGTACCATATCCAGCCCGTTCCGCAACGATGCCCTGGCCCTGCCTAGGACGGCAACAACGGGGAACTTTACGTCGGCGGCAGCGTCTGCATCCTGAAACGGACAAATTGGATAAGGTTCCGTGCCGCTGAGGCTTCCCGACTAGCACAGGTCGGTCGCGCTGCAATCGCTTGCCGACCCCGCCGGCATCGGGTAGGGTCGTCCGCTCGCACCGGTAATGAGCAGGGCGGTGCGGACCGGGCCCGTCCGGCACGGATGGCTTGGTGAAGTGAGTCTCCTGCTTGACATCCCAGGGGCGTTGTTGGCTGGATCGTCAGTTCAAACGAGAAAGGGGTTACGAAGATGCGTCTTAGCAGGATAGCGCCACTCGTGTTCGTGGTACTGTTTTCTTCGGCTGTCTTCGCCGCGGAACTGCCGACCTGGAACCTGACCGCGATGGAAGGCCTCTCTGCCCAGCAGTGGGGGCCAGTCGCCGCCGAGGACGGGCACAAGTACCGCCCGGCATTGGCTGGCCGGCAAGCCCTATGGACCGTGCGCGTCTGGTGGGGCGACAGCTTTCGGCCCGCGGAGGGTACTGTCTACAGCCTGCGTATCACATACAAAGACACCGCAAGCGAGCCTGTGGTGCTGCACTCGCATGCGGGCGTTGCGTCGTATTACGGGCTGAGTGAAGTCCATCGATTCGGTGGATTGGCCGACGGGAAGTGGAAGACCGCCGACGTGCCGGTCTCGTGGGATCTGGTCTGCCGCAAGCACCCGTCCGACGGCGTCACCGAGTTCGCCATCGAAAGCAACGCCGACCTGCCCGTCGAGTCAGTGGTTGTTGGCTTGGCCAAACCCGGGGCGGCCGAGACCTACTTCCGTGAGACGCGCGAGTGGATCGCGCGCGTCCAGGCCGACAAGCGCAAGACCGCCAGTCCTGGCCGCCGGCAGGAGCCCGTCATCCCCGAGGGCATGAAAGAACAGGCGGTCATCCCGTATGCCCGAACCTTCCTGTCGGCCGTTTACCCCGGTTCGGCCCCGCAGAAGAGCGAGGCTGCTGCGCCCCTCAAGCTTCGCATAGCCCGCAACGAGTACGAGACGGCCACCTTCGGCGTCTACGCCAACGGCCGCGACCTTAAGAACGTCACGTTCAAGGTCGGCAAGCTTGCGGGCCCTGCCGGCGAGCTGGCGGCCGAGTTGGACCTGCGAACGGCTGAGTACGCCGTCGTTACCGCAGGCAGAGATGGCGGCAAATACCGACTGTTCCCCCAGCGCCTGTGGCCAGCATATCCGGTCGACATAGCCAAGGGTCGGTCGTACTGGTTCTGGATTACGATGCACACCCTCGGCCAAGCCAGCAAGCCAGGAACCTACACCGGCACCGTGAGCGTCAGCGGCGACGGCGTGAGCGGGCAGTTGCCCGTCGAGGTCGAGGTGCTGCCCGTCATGCTGCCGACCATGCAGGAAGCGGGTCTGTCGCTGGGTACGTGCATCGGCGGGTTGGTGCCGCAGCAGGACCTGGCGACCCTCGCCGAGAACAACCACACGGGCATGCACATCTGGTTCGGCGGCGCCCAGCCGCAGATGAAGATCAGCGGCGAGAAGGTCGAACTCGACTTTACCTACCTCGATGACTGGATGGCCTACGCCCGCAAGTGCGGCATGACGCACATGTTCTGGTTCTTCGGCGGCGACCCCTATGGCTTCCCCGACACGCTCAACCTCGAGCGAGACCTGTACCGGCATGAGGGGGCCACTCCCCAGGAACGTGGCGACCTTCGTCGCGAGTACATCGCCAAGCTCAACGAGAAACCCGAGAAGGTGTTGCCACGCGTCCGCCCGCGATACGTCAACTTCGTGCGGCAAACCGCCCAGCACGGCAAGCAAAAGGATTGGCCGCTGCTGATCATGCACCCGTTCGACGAGCCGGCCAAGTGGGTGCAGAGCAGCGCCTGGGACAATCCGTTTGCCAAGGTCAAGGGCACCGGCCCGTGGATCAAGGACCACTTCAAGGACGCCTCCGCACTGATCCGCGAAGGCGCCAAGGGCTATGACAACGTGCTGGTCGGCGGCGACATGCACCACGCCGAGCCGAGCATGGTGTTCATGGACGACGTGGACGTGTTCTGCACCAACGCCATTCACGAAGACCTCAAGCTGGGCGACAAGGTGCGGGCCGCTGGCGTGCAGTTCTGGCAGTACAGCGGGTGTAACGATCAGACCGAGGCCCATCGTTCGCGGTTTGCCTTCGGGTTTTACTTCGGGGCGTTCGACAGTGTCGGCTCGCTGATCTGGGCGTACAACACACTTGAGCGTTTCGATACCAGTGGCGGCGGCGGGCAGTGGGGCTACGGGTGGTACACGCCGTTCGGCACGGTGTTCGGGCCGTTCATGGCCGGCGTCCGCGAGGGCTTCGACGACCGCCGATGGATCGCCGCATACAAGCAGCAGGTGTTGGCCAAGGATCCGGAAGCCAAGAAGATGTTGGACGATATCTTCGCCGAAGCCATCGCCCAGCGAACGGGCGGCGGGCGCGACACGGTGTACGATTTCTACGCCGAGGTCCAGCGTCGCGAGAAGCTCGACCAATGGCGCAACCAGATCATCGACGCCGTGCTGGCCAGCCAAACCAGGCCAACCAAGACGGAGTAGGCGGGTGGGATGACCGGTGGCATGTCTAAGCGTAGCGCAGGCATGTCGAGATAGCGAATCGCGTTTTGTGTTCGGCGCCATGGTCGACCGCCTCTGGTTCGCGGGTGGCATGCCCACGCCACTCTTAACGGTGAGCCCTTCGACAGACTCAGGGTCGAACTGCTCAGCCGAACCGTTGCGTGGGCATGTTAATCTGCTACGCTATGTCGGGTGGAGTGCCCAAGGTCATCGGCTCGACTTGTCCGAGCCGATGGACGCGGGCATGTGAGCTTCACTATCCGGTAGGCTCCATCGACGTCAGAACCCGGGTGCCATGTCTAAGCCCGCCGTGGCGGGCGCAGGCATGTCGACAGCGAACAGAGTCCTGGCCCGTCGGGTGCCACCCTCAACCGTAGCGAAGCGAAGGTGCCGGTGCTGGCGCCGCCGGAGTTGGGATCGATCGTGCCGCAGTTGGGGTCGGGGGTGACGAACGGCCCGCCGAAGCAGAACAGCAGGTCCTCGAAGTCGTCCAGGTCGATGTCGTTGTCGGAGTCGGAGTCGTGGACGTCCTTGCAGGCCTGGGTGGCCGAGCCGAAGCAGGTCTGGAAGTTGATGAAGTCGACCATGTCGACGTCGAGGTCGCCGTCGTAGTCGTGGTAATAGCTGCCCGAGGCGCTGCCCCCGCCGGTGAACTGCCCGAAGGCTGAGTAGTCCAGCCGCAGGATGCTGCTGCCGTCCGGGTCGCCGGTGGCGATCACCGAGTGGTTGAGCCTCTCGAGGTAGTAGACCGCATCGCCCTGGGCGGGATAGGTGGCCACGCGCTCGTCGATGTACTGGCTGCCGTGGACGTGGTAGCGGACGACGGCGTCTTGGCCGTCGCGCTCCTCGACGGCGTTCTGGCCGTCGTAGTAGTAGCGCGTGGTGGTCTGGCCGGCCACGTCCTCGAAGCGGATGCGCCGGCCCAGCTCCGCGGAGTATCCCACTCGTGTGAGGAGGCTTCTTCCTCACTGCTCGTGCGCTGCGACGCGCGTCGAATCACCGAGAAGGTGATCGCCGAGTGTGTCGCGGTTAAGAAGTGGCGTGGCACGGGCGACGCGGGTCGCGGTTCCGTCGTTGAGCAAGGCCGTCCAGGTAGTGGGCGCTTGGGCCTCAACCCATTGAACCCACAAGCTGTAGCTCGCGGCATGTCCAGCAAGCTCCACAACCGTATTCAGACACAAGACTACGAGCTTCTACCGTCTCCGGCCACGCGCCGCATGCGTCGGCCACGCGCGATGTTCAGGACGGCACCCATCCCCACACAGGCAATCCCGCCCAACTCCAGTACCCAGTTCAGCTTTGCGCCCCAAACCCGCCAGCCCAGCATGATGTCCACCTTGTGGAATGACGCGCCGCGGACCACGATGAAGCAGATCAACGCGCCGGTCCCGGCCAGCGCCAACCAGTTCTCGCGCCACGTACCCCGCGTCAGCCACGCCAGTCCGCACAAAAGAACCGCACAGAGGCCACCGATCGCGCAAATGAACCAGAACTGCACAATCCGTCTATCGTCATACCAGCCCTGGCTTTCGGCCAGCCTCTTGCCGACGACGGTGACCAACGACTGCAGATCGAGCTGCTTATTGATAGCGAGGAAGACGAACAGACCCGCCAACATCCACCACAAAGGTCGGCCGCGGTGTGCAGCAGCCTGCTCGACAGGGCCGCACGCCGATCGTGCACTGCGCCAGCAAAGCAGGGCCACGCCAAGATAGGCCGCAACCGTCACCCAGCCCATCAATGACGGGTCGCCGATACCCGGCCGCCATTGGCCGTCCATTGTGACCGCCGTCAAGCACATACGCTCAAAGCTCTTACCCCACATTTCCCAGATAAGCTCCTGCCCACGACCTTTGCGGGCGGTTGTCCATGCTACGTTTTTCGACCGGCGTTCACAACGAGGGCGGAACGCGTCCGTCACAGAGCCGTGCATTGATCGCGGCCCTTTCTCTGCGCAGCGACGCTGCTGCTTATTCGCCTCGACTGGCACGTGGCACCCTCGACACGCCCCCGGCGTCTGGGGATTCCAGGCAGGACATATCGGAAGTCAGATTTCGGGTTGATCGATGTGTGGGACCCTAGCACCGCCCCCGTCGTTTCGGGACTCCAGGGCAACGGCGTCCCCGCCTCTCTGAAGGTCGGATCACGCCGACAGGCCATGTCAGCGGCCAATTGCGGCCGTCTGCGGGCGACGGATATGCCCAGACCACCTGGTATGTGGACGACGACGCCCCGGGCGATCCGGGCGCCGGCGATCCGACGGTCAGCGACCCCAATGAGGACGGCTCGGCCGACCATCCGTTCGATGCCATCGGCGAGGGTATCAACGCCGCGGTCAACGGCGACACGGTGCTGGTGCTGGACGGTGAGTACACCGGCGTGGGCAACCGCGACCTCGACTTCGGCGGTCGGCTGATCACGGTTCGGTCGGCCAATGGGGCGGCCGGTTGCGTCATCGACTGCCAGGGCCTGGGGCGCGGGTTCTACTTCCACAGCGGGGAGACCGCCGCGGCGGTGGTGGAAGGGCTCACGATCACCAACGGCAGCGCCGATGTTGGCGGCGGGATGTACAACAATTATGACAGCAGCCCGACGGTGACCGACTGCACGTTCCGCAATAATACGGCGGGCGGCGGGATGTACAACTGGGACAGCAGCCCGACAGTGACCCTGTGCACCTTCAGCGGGAACACGGCCGGCTTCGGCGGCGGGATGTACAATCAGGACACCAGCAACCCCACGGTGACCCACTGCACGTTCAGCGGGAACACGGCCACCTCTTTCGGCGGCGGGATGTGCAATTGGAACAACAGCAACCCCACGGTGACCCTGTGCACCTTCAGCGGGAACACGGCCGGCAACGGCGGCGGGATGTACAACTGGGAGAGCAGCCCGACGGTGACCCACTGCACGTTCAGCGGGAACACGGCCGACGTCGGCGGCGGGATGTACAACGAGTTCGACAGCAGCCCCACGGTGACGCAGTGTACGTTCAGCGGGAACACGGCCGACGTCGGCGGCGGGATGTATAACCGCCAGGACAGCAGCCCTACGGTAAGCAACTGTATCCTCTGGAACGACACGCCGGAGGAGATCTACAACTATGATGACCCCAATTACCCAAGCGCGCCCACGGTAACCTACAGCGATGTGCAGGGCGGCTATCCGGGAACAGGGAACATCAATGCCGCCCCCCTCTTCGCAGGCGGCGGCAACCTGCGGCTGGCCTGCTCCTCTCCGTGCGTGGACGCGGGTAACAACGCGGCGCCCGGGTTGGCCGGCGTGACGGCGGACCTGGACGGCAATCCGCGCTTTGTGGACGACCTGGGTGTAACCGATTCGGGAGCAGGGACGCCGCCCATCGTCGACATGGGGGCCTACGAGCGCCAGGACGACTCGAGTCCCGGCGGTGCGACGATTTACGTACCGGGCGACTACGGCTCGATCCAGGAGGCCATCGACCATGCCTGCCCGACCGATGAAATCATTGTGGCGCCCGGCACCTACCACGAGGCGATCGACTTTGGGGGCAAGGCCATCACCGTGCGCAGCAGTGATGGGGCCGACGTGACCACCATCGACGCGACGGGGCTGAGCGCCAGCGTGGTTACCTGCGCCGGCGGCGAGGGGGCGGATACGGTGCTGGAGGGCTTCACCATCACCGGGGGGACCGGTACCCTTCACTTTGAGTACCTCTACGGCGGCGGGATGCACAACTGGCAAAGTAGCCCAACGGTGACCGACTGCACATTCAGCGGCAACTCGGCGGACTACGGCGGCGGGATGTGGAACCTTGAAAGCAGCCCCACGGTAACCCAGTGCACGTTCAGCGGCAACTCGGCGGGCTACTACGGCGGCGGGATGTACAACGCGTACAGCAGCCCCACGGTGACCCACTGCACGTTCAGCGGCAACACGGCGCCCCGCGGCGGCGGGATGGCCAACTGGTACGGCAGCAGCCCCACGGTGACCGACTGCACGTTCAGCGGCAACACGGCCGGCGACGGCGGCGGGATGTGCAACGACAACAGCAGCCCGACGGTGACCCACTGCACGTTCAGCGCGAACGACGCCTGGGGAGGCGGCGGCGGGATGTGGAACCTTGAAAGCAGCCCCACGGTAACCCAGTGCACGTTCAGCGGGAACAGGGCCTATGACTACGGCGGCGGGATGTACAACGCGTACAGCAGCCCCACGGTGACCCACTGCACGTTCAGCGCCAACACGGCGAACTACGGCGGCGGGATGTGGAACCTTGAAAGCAGCCCTACGGTGACCCAGTGCACGTTCAGCGGGAACAGGGCCTATGACTACGGCGGCGGGATGTACAACGCGTACAGCAGCCCCACGGTGACCCACTGCACGTTCAGCGCCAACACGGCGGCCGGGAGGGGCGGCGGGATGTTCAACGTGTACTACAGTAACCCCATGGTGAGCCACTGCACGTTCAGCGGGAACACGGCCGGCTTCGGCGGCGGGATGTACAATCAGGACACCAGCAACCCCACGGTGACCCACTGCACGTTCAGCGGGAACACGGCTAGCTCCGACGGCGGCGGGATGTACAGCGAGAACAACTGCAGCCCGACGGTGACCAACTGCGTCTTCTGGAACGATACGCCGAATGAGATCTACAACGATGGGACCAGCAGCCCCGTTGTCACCTACAGCGACGTACAGGGCGCCTATGCGGGCACAGGGAACATCAATGACGACCCGCTGTTCGCCGATGCCGGCAGCGGCGACTACCACCTCACGTTCGGCTCGCCGTGCATCAACGCCGGGGATAACGCGGCGGCCGTGGTCTTTGCCGACACGACGACCGGTGCCGGCACGCAGACGTCGGTCATCGTGGTGGACCCCAGCCGCTACGCGATCGATGACGAGATCGAGTACGACGGTGACGGCGTGCTGCGGACGGTGACGGGGGTGGATCCCAACAGCGGACAGGTGAGTTTCGATGATCCTTTGGCGGCTTCGTCGGAGCCGAACGCGCCGATCGGCAACTACGGCTGGGGCGACATCGATGGCGACGACCGGATCCTCGACTACACGGTGGACATGGGCGCCGACGAGTTTGTGCCGGCCCAACTGATGACCACCGAGCCGCCGGCCGACGGTTCGCTGCCGAAGGCGCAGAACAACCTGATCCTGTGCGTGTTCGACAGGGCGATCACGCTCCCGGCGTCGGTCAATCCGCTGGTCGTCAAAGACATGACCAACGGCTGCGCGGACGTCAGCGACCGATTCGTCTACTCGATCGACCCGGACGATCCGAACGGCTGCACGCTGGAGGCCAGGGAGACGGACCCGAACGATCCGAATGTCCACGACGTGTTGCCCGATCTGACCTGGTATCAGATCAACTCGGCGCCGGATTGGACGATGGTCAAGCCGTTCCAGTTTGAGGTCTGCACGCTGGTAGGCGACTGCGAGGGCGGCGGGCGCGTGACCACGCTGGACCACGTTTGCGTCAGGGGCGCTATAGGTCGGCGTGGGGACTTGCGTGAGGACCTCGACGGCGGTGGGCGCGTGACGACTTTGGACTACTTGGTCGTCAAGGATCACATCGGGCTCCGGGCGCCGTCCAAGCCGGCGCTGTGTCCATGACGCTGTAGCGTGAACGTTGATTCTGACAGGGCCGTCCACGACGGGCGGCCCTGCCTATGCGGTGCGACGGTCGAACGACCAACTCACTCCGGCTCTCACATGCGGCCCTGGACCGCCCCCGTCGTTTCGGGGCTGCCGTGGCGCATATGCGCTTACCTCTTTGAATCGGGCTGCGGCGGCACGACCGGACCGGTGGCGCCCTTGGGCTTGGCGATCGGCATGCTGCTGCTCAGTCGTTTCACCGGATACAGGAGCACGCGGCGCCGTCAGTAGTCACGTAGGGCGCGTCCCGGGCAGGGGCGTGTCGATTTAATCACGCGTGATTCGAAAACAAAGCACTTGCGGCAACAGCGTTGAACGTAAGTCCTTATTTTGCGTGCCGCGCTGAGCGTTTTCCCGACTAAATCGACAAGCCCTGTGGCTTGATCCCGGTGATAAGCAACTCCTGGACGCCCTTCGCTACCTCTCGTCACGCGATAAGTAGTACGTGGCGGGTTTGGCGACAGGGATACGAGAGTGGACGATCAAACGGGGCAATGGATGGATCGTCTGCGCGGTGGGGGGTGATCGCGGTGTTTGCCT
>DATKUK010000073.1:0-47482 GCA_035530655.1 Phycisphaerae bacterium | reverse complement strand
AGAAGCGTTCAGAGGGTGTTTTGCGGCGATGCAGAGGTGTCGGGCACCTGCTGCTGGCTTGGCCGACATCGCTGAGCGGATCTAACACTCTATACGACAAGATGTTACGGGCACGCCGGGATCCGTCTTAGCGTTGTAGTGCTAGTGTGCTATGGGGTATTAGCGCGTTCCAATACGGCGGCCCTGTATCGTACTTGCTTCCCGGGCTCTCTCAAGGTATCCAGGAGGATCTCCCATGGGAAGAACTCGCAGAATTGCCAAGGCCGCCGTACTCCTGCTAGTTGCCTTGTGGCTGGCCATTGCGACGTACTTCGTGAGCGGGAAGGCCTCCCGCGCCGAGGAAGAGTACGGATACGCGCTGGCTAGAACGATTCACCTCGTCGATCCACGGTACATCCGACTCGACGGTACAATCCCAGATGATGCGGAGGTCGAGATAGAGGTCTTTGGGCCGGGGCGCAGAGCCGCAGATGCTGCCAAAGCGAAAGCCCGTAACTGGCGAATAGCGCGACACTGCCTTGCGATTGCTACAACTGGAACAGGCATGGCCAGCGTAGTCGTGGGCCTCGGCCTGACACTAGCGGGCCTGAGACGCGTCCTTAAACAAACTCTGAGGGGCCTCAGACGAACTTCCAGGCCACTCGCTGTTCCTGTGATGATATGTGGCGCACTACTCGTCTCGCTGGCCCCAGTCTGTTGGATGGTAATCGGCCGTCAGTCTCAGATCGCTGCGACGTTCGCTATAAGAACGCTCGTGGTCGGTGCCGCATTGCTGGGCCTAGGGATTCTGCTAGGTGTACTCCACCGCCGCACATCGTCGCGCTAACATCGGCTGATCGGGTCTGCTTTATAGGCGTCCAACCCGCCCAAAGGCAATCGAGTGCACGGTCGGGTTCAGGTCCTCACTGGCGTAGCTGATCAGCCGCTTGACCACGGCACGCACATCAGTACCGGGCCGACGCTTGATCTGCGTCTCGGACACTTTCCCAAGAAGGAGGTCGGGGTTGAACAAGCCCAATGCGGATGTGTAGGCCTTCTGCGTAACACACCATGGGCTTGCATTTCCTTCTACAGAATGTCGTTTCGACTGCGCACCAGCCCCTCGCCTACATCCGGTCCGTCGTGTTCTCGTCGTCCGCTCGCCGGTGCAATCGGAGCAGGACATCGTAGCGATGTTCTGACGCGATCGATCTTGGTTAGGAGGGGCATCTTGGGGCAATCGATCCCGTCAACTCAGCGCCCCAAGCGTTTGGGTCGGGTTCGTTTGTGTGGAAGCTGGGCGTCCGCGAAGCGCTGGGCCAGTCACATGCCGCCGAGGTCGGACAGCAAAGACCTTGGTTCGGATACGCGGACGGATGCGCTCTCGCCTCCCGTTCTGAAGGGTGCTCTTAGCGTGAGATACCACCCCGCTGCTCCCAGGCCCCACAATGCCGCCTGCCAGCAGCGCAAATCCGCAGTGGTCACACTCAACTTAACCGTCGATCCGCGAAGACGACGTAGCGCTCCTGCCCGGAGCCGTTGCTCCGCCTGCCGTCGTCGGCTTTGCCCTCGTCGATCACCACGAGCGGACTACTGGAATTCACCGGGTCGGGTCGGCACGGAACCGCCCGCCCGGCGGCGGCTATCAGTGGACCGTCAAATTCCTCCAAGACCTCGCCGGCTACCGCATCAGCGGTGAGCCCGCCCAGGTCGCAGGCCCGATCGATCACTTTGTCGACTGCCTCGTGACCGGCAAGCAGCCCGGCCCGTCAGCCGCCGACGGTGTCCAGGTGCAGCGCATGCTCGACGGGCTCTATGAGTCGGCCCGCACGGGCAGGGAGGTCCGCTTCGATTAGAAGCGCCCACCACGGGCATACACCTCTGGGCGCGACTAACATGAACGAGGCTGTCGGGGGCGAGTCGCGCCCGACAGCCTCGGTTTCGGCTACCTCGCTTGTACAGGGCGAGCCCGCGAGCTCGCCGAACCGACTACCTGCCGGTCCTGAAGCTCCAGACCACGCCGGTGGTCGTCCCGCCGGCATTCACCTCGTCGATCCGCCAGTAGTACCAGGTGTTCTTACCCAGATACCCGGGCACGAACGTCGTCTCCGTCTGGTTGCCCTGGAACTCACTCGGTCCGGGATTGGGGTTCGTGCCGAAGTACACGTCGTGACTGTCGGCGCCGCTGCCGGCCGTCCACGAGAGGATCACGTTGCGGCTCACCCTCGTCGCATCGCCGGCGGCAGTCCTCTGGCCCGGCGAATACCGCACTCGACCGCAGCTGGCCAGCGAAAGGATCGCTCTTGTGGCCTCCTGGCTGCCTGACCGGACGATCCACGTCGTGGGGGACAGTGAATACGCCGGCAAGAGCCTCTCGCGGCACTTGCGCGACAACGTTCACTTGACCTCCCGCATGCTGATGAACGCCGCGCTCTATGATCTGCCGGCCAAGCGACGCAAAGGGCAGCGAGGCGCGCCACGCAAGAAGGGCCAGCGTCCCGACTCGCCAGCCGAACTGGCCAGGTCGAGAAAGGTCTGGTGGACCAAGAGAACCGTCAACCTCTACGGTACGCCCGTGCGGGTGTGGTACAAGACCTGCGTGGCGTTGTGGTACAACTCGGCGGGAACACAGCCCCTGCGGGTGGTGGTGGTCCGTGATCCATCGGGCCAGCGAAGGGACGACTGCTTCTTCACGACCGACCCGGGCCTCTCGCCCAAGGCCATCCTCGAATTGTTCGCCATGCGTTGGCCGTTGGAGGTGACGTTCTACAACGCCAAACAATGCCTTGGCTTTGAAGATCCGCAGACCCGCACGCCCGTGGCCGTGCAGAGGACCGCACCGTTGGCGCTTTACCTTTACACCTTCGCCATCCTGTGGTTCGCTGAACATGGCTCCTTTGACCTTGCCGCCTACCGGAAAACGCACCCCTGGTACCGCCAGAAACAAACACCATCGTTCCCCGACATATTCACCTGCCTGCGAGTCGCCAGCCTCAACCAAAGTATTTCTGATACCCCCCGCAATAAAGCGCCCTCAACGAACCCCCTCCTCTCCCTCCTGGAGCCCTTGCAAAGGGCCGCATAATGTGCAAAACTCTAGCCTAGAATGCCTCAGCCTAATACCTTGCGTTTGCAGAACGGGTAAGAGCCGACGCATGCCTCACCGGGCCATTAGCAAGAAACTCGGCGACGTCGTCATCTATCGCATCCTCCATATTGACGACTCGGCGCACCGCATTGCATTGGGTGTGGCCGTCGGGTTCTTCGTGGCATGGACGCCGACGATCGGTTTCCAGATGGCCTTGACGATCGCGATCGCCGCAGCCGTTCGGGCCAACAAGGTGGTCGGTCTGCCCATCGTGTGGATCAGCAACCCGGTGACGGCCGCGCCGCTGTACTACTACAACTGGGTGATAGGCCGAGCGATCACACGCGGGGCCCTGGAGCGCGGGCCTGCGGTCAAGTCGGCGTTGGCCAAGGCTATTGCATCGCTGAACGATCCCCTCAACGTCCTGCGCCACTTGTTCGACGTGGACTTTTGGCGTGCCGCGGGTCTGAAGCTGATTGGCTTCGGCATGGAATTGTGGATCGGCAGCGTGATCATCGGCCTGATCCTCGGGGCGATGAGCTACACGATCACGCGCCGCGGCGTAACCTATTACCGCGCCCACCACGGCGCATTGCTGAAGAAGCGGGGCGCAGAGGTTGCGCATGGCGCCGAGGGATCGCCGACGTCATCCACCGAACAACGGCGCGAGTCGGCCGCTCGTCCCGACACACCTGACTCTGACTCGCAGAGCCAAACGGCAGAGACCTCATGCCAGGCAAGACCCACCGAGCAAATCCGAAGCTGATCCTGGCCTCGGCGAGCCCTCGCCGGGCCGAGCTGCTTAGACAGGGCGGCTACGAGTTTGAAAGGGCAACGCCGGCACTTGCCGAGCCCGACGCGTTCTGCGTGGCCTTGCCGCCGGCCTTACAGGCGGAGGCGTTGAGCTTCTACAAAGCCAGCGTGGTGAGCCAGGCGCGCCGCGAGGGAGTGATCCTCGGCGCCGACACCGTGGTGGCCCTGGGCGCGCAGATCTTCGGCAAGCCACGCGACGCCGATGACGCGTACCGGATTCTCTCGACGCTGGCGGGCACCGAGCACGAAGTCATCACCGGGGTAACCGTGCTGGAGGTGCCCACGGGGCGCCGCCGGATCGCCCACGGCGTCACCCATGTCCGCATGCGCAGGCTGCTCGATAAGCACCTCAGGCGATATATCGACGGCGGCGGATGGGAGGGCAAGGCAGGGGCGTACGGCATCCAGGATCAGTTCGACCCATTCGTCGAGCGGGTGGAGGGCAGTTTTACCAACGTGGTGGGTCTGCCCATGGAGCTGGTAGCCGAACTGCTGGTGGAGTTCGGCTTTGACCGCAGGCCCACAAGGTCAGGGTAATCCCTGATCGGCCGCGGTGCAAACGATCACTTGCCGATTCCGGACCAACCGTGACCGTGCTATAATACAATGGCCATGACGCTGGACATTCGCAAAATCGTGGACAGTTGGCCTTACGAGCCGGGCGAGCTGTCGGTCCGCAAGGTCGGCGGCGACGACGGGCGCGAGAAGGTCCAGATGCGTTTGGATCTTGGCCTGCTCCAAATGGAGATGACGGGGCGTCCTGACGGACAGCGCCCCCATGGGGCCGAGTCGTTGCTCCATCACCACCTCGCAAGTTTGGATTCGTACCGCAAGCGCAACGGGACCGACCTGGGGTTCGAGTTGACCGCCGAGCAGTGCCAGGCGCTGCGAGCCGAGGCGGT
Source organism: Phycisphaerae bacterium (assembly GCA_035530655.1). GTDB lineage: Bacteria > Planctomycetota > Phycisphaerae > UBA1845 > DATKUK01 > DATKUK01. Next base: position 42,700 of record DATKUK010000073.1, on the reverse strand, counting down.
CATGTACTATCATCGCTATCTAAGCCTGTTCGTACTCGAGGAGTACGAGCACGTCGAACGTGACACGGCCCGCAACCTCCAGGCGCTGGACCTGCTCGCCAAGTACGCCGCGAAGCGAGAGGATCGGGTGAACTTCCAGCATTATCGACCTTACCTGATCATGATGAACACGCGTGCCAAAGCGCACACGGCGCTGAAGGCCAAGGCGTACCGGTCGGCTTTGGCGCACGTCGATGCCGGTCTGTCGGCCATTGCCGAGTTCTGGCACGCGCTCGATGAGGAAGAAGACGGGGTGGACGCCACGGAGGTGATGATCCTCCAAGCGCTGCGACAGGAAATCCTCGAACAACTCCCCACCGACCCTATCGCCAAGCTCGAGCGGGCCTTGGAGGCGGCTGTCGACGAGGAGCGTTACGAAGATGCCGCCCGTCTCCGCGATCAGATTCGCCAACAGCGTCGCCAGGCGGGCGAGCCGAAGTAACAACACGATCCATTACTGTCCGGGATCGCGCCCCTGCCCCTGTCCGGGTGTAGGGTGTGTGTTCATCCTGTGCCGGGTGAATCAGCACGAGGTTGCAGTCGGTCGAGCAGGCGCGGCAGCACCTGCCCGCTGGCGCCGGGCAGGCAGATGGTGGCCCGGCTCGACAGCGGCGTAGCCTCCGGGTTGATCTCGATCACGGCGGCGCCGTGCTGTCGGGCCCAGTCGGCCATCAATGCGGCCGGCTGGACCACGGCGCTGGTACCGACGACCAACATCACATCGCAGGCGTCGGTGGCTCGGCGTGCGGCATCGAGCGCGTCGGTGGGCAGCAACTCGCCGAACCAGACCACGCCCGGACGAAGCCAATCACCGCAATGGGGGCAGCGAGGCTCGGCGGGAAGCTTCTCGCCCACAACCTGGCGCTGATAGGAGCAAGCTACACATCGCACGTGCCATAGGTTGCCATGCAACTCGATCACGTTGCGGCTGCCGGCGGCCTGGTGCAGCCCGTCGACGTTCTGCGTGATCAAGTCGAAGCGAGGCAGGATCGTTTCCATCCTCGCCAACGCCGTATGCCCGGGATTGGGCCTGACGTCCGCCAGCAGCTCGCGCCGCCAGTTGTAGAACTTCCACACCAACGGCGGGTCGGACGCAAACGCCTCGGGGGTAGCCAACTGCTCGGCACGAAAGCCCTTCCACAGGCCGTGTGCCCCGCGGAACGTGGGCACGCCGCTTTCGGCCGACACGCCCGCGCCGGTCAGCACACACACGTGCTCCGCCCGCCGCAGCCGATCGGCCGCCTGATCGAGGAGTTGCTCGTCCACAAGTTCGCCCTGCCGAACCATCGTACCGACAAACCGCCTGCCCGACCGAGAAAACACCTTACAGGCGCAAACGGCGGCGCGGCAAGGCATACCGGCCCCGACACGTGTAAATTCAGCAAGCTTGACGCAGGGCGGCTACGCATGGTATCAAGATTGCGACCTTCGCGGCGACGAGTGCCCTTTCCGCTGTTGGGGAAAGCGACGTGGGACAATCGGTTGATCGGGACCGGGCCGTGCCGCCTGAATATACCTGGAGACATCCATGAGACCGACTGACGCATGCTGGGCTCTTATTCTGCTGACCGCATCGCTGACCTTTGTGCCGAGCAGTCCGGCCGAACAGGACCGGTCGGCGCCCGATCAGCGGGCAGTCGATCGCGCAGTAGCCAAAGTCTTCCCTGCGCTGGTGCGCATTCACGTGGTCACCACATACTACGACGATGGCCGCGAGAAAAAGGCCGAGGAGACCGGCAGCGGCGTGATCATCAGCCCCGAAGGTCACGTCATCACCAATCATCATGTAGCCGGCAAAGCCAAGCGCGTCGTCTGCACGCTGACCGACAAGGAGGAGATCGAGGCCAAACTGATCGGCAGCGATGCCCTGGCCGATATCGCCGTGCTTCAGTTGGACCTCTCCCAGCGCGAGGGCGCCGACCCGCTGCCCTACGCCACCTTCGGCGACAGTGCGAAGCTCCGCATCGGCGATCCGGTGCTGGCGATGGGCTCGCCGCTGTCGCTGTCGCAGTCGGTGACGGCCGGCGTGGTCTCCAATGTCGAGATGATCACACCCAGCCTATGGTGGGGGTTCGACATGACGCTCGATGGCGAGCGCGTGGGGTTGCTGGTGAAGTGGATCGGTCACGACGCGCTGATTCGCGGCGGCAACAGCGGCGGGCCTCTGGTCGATCTCGACGGCAAGATTGTCGGCATCAACGAGATCGGCATGGGACTGGGCGGTGCGATCCCGTCGAACCTGGCCAAGGCCGTCGCCGAGCAGCTCATCGAGCACGGCCGCGTCCGCCGAAGCTGGACCGGCCTGGAGCTTCAGCCGCTGTTGGAGTCGATCGAGCAGCAGCAGGGCGTGCTGGTCGGCGGCGTGGTCAAGGATTCGCCCGCCGACAAGGCCGGCGTAAAGCCGGGGGATGTGCTACTCCGCTACGACGGTCGGTCGGTGACCGCGCGGTTCGACGAGCAGCTTCCCGAAGTTAACCGCCTGATGCTCGAGACGCCCGTGGGCGATACGGTCGAGCTTCTCGTACGGCGCGACGGCCAGGAGGAAACACTGCACTTGACCACCGTGCTGCGCGACAAGCCCGTGGGCGACGATGTGGAACTGCCCGAATGGGGCCTGACGGTGCGCGACCTGACGACCATGTCGGCCAAGGAGCTCAAACGCGAGAATACCGACGGCGTGTTGGTTCAAACGATCCGACCCGGCGGGCCGGCGGCCGACGCCAAGCCCGATCTTCAGCACGGCGACATCATCATTGCCGCCGCAGGCCGACCGGTAAGAGACGTTGCGGGCCTCAAGAGCGTCACCGAACAGTTGACCCAAGGCGGTAGCAAGCGCGTCAAGACACCCGTGGTGTTCGAACGCAAGCTGGAGAACATGATGACCGTCGTCCGTGTGGGCCTCGAGCCGCCCGAGCCCAAACCATCCGAAGCCAGCAAGGCGTGGATCGCCGCCGACATCCAGGTGCTCACGCGCGACCTGGCGCGGGCGCTGGACCTCAAGGGCAAGCAGGGCGTTCGCGTTACGCAGGTATATGAGGGGCATAACGCAGAGCAGGCCGGCCTGAAGGTTGGCGACGTGATCCTCCGCTTCGACGACGAGCCGATCCCCGCCCAGAACCCCGAAGACATCGAGGTGCTGCCGGCCATGGTCCGCAAGCGGCAGATCGGCCAGAAGGTCTCACTCGACATCGTCCGCGACGGCGAGCCGACCCGCGTCGAAATCGAGCTGGAGGAGAACCCCAAGCCCCTGCGGCAACTGAAGGAGTACAAGGACGAGTACTTCGAGTTCACGGCGCGCGAAGTAGGCTTTGCCGATCGCAAGCAGGAGAAAATCGAGGACGCCCCCGGCGTGGTCGTTGCGGCCGTCGAACCGGGCGGCTGGGCGGCGGTGGGGCACCTGGCCGTGGGCGATTTCATCAAGGCCGTCAACGGCCGACCCGTCGGCGACGTCGACGCGCTGGAGACATTGATGAAGGACATCGCGTCCACGCAGCAGGCGCGCGTGGTCTTCTTCGTGCGACGCGGCATCCATACCGTCTTTATCGAGATCGAGCCGGCCTGGAAGCCGGGCGAGTCGTCGCCCACCGAAACCACTCAGCCAAAGGAACCATCATGAAATCACATAGCGTCGTTCTGGCCGCAGTGGCGGCCGCACTGGCCGCTGCGCCGCATGCCCAAGCGCAGCAGTCCGCTTACGACACGGCCAAACAAGCCTACGAGCAGTGGAAGGACGCGGTGGTGACCGTCAAGCTGGTCCGCAAGGTGCGGATGGTCGCCCAGGGCCGCGAGATGGATACCAGCGAGGACGAGTCGGAGATCGTCGGCACGGTGGTCCACGAGTCGGGCCTGACGGCCGCCAGCCTGTTCGCCGCCGATCCGCAGGGCGCGTTTGCCGAGCGATGGAGCCGCGCGGGCTTCAGCGTCGACAGCCAGATCACCCAGGCCAAGATCGTGCTGGCCGACGGCAAGGAAATCCCCGGCAAGGTCGTCCTGCGCGACAAGGACCTCGACCTGATGTACGTCCGCCCGGACGACAAGAGCCTGAAGCTCAAGCACGTGCCCATCGAGCAGGGCGCCAGGCTGTCGGTCCTAAGCCCGGTGATTCTGCTGGGCCGATTGGATCGCTCAGCCGACCGCGCACCGACCGTCCGCGTGGAGCGCATCAGCGCCGTGGTGGAAAAGCCCAGGCTCATGTACGTGCTGGCGATGGGTGTCGATTCGATGAACGACTTCGGCGCCCCGGTGCTCGACGAGCAGGGCAATCCGGTCGGCCTGATGCTGGTCAAGCTCGCGCCGGCCGGCGCGGGCCGATCGGTGCTCAGCAGTGGGTTCCTCTCGCCGGTGGTCCTGCCGGCTGAGCAGGTGGCCAAGATCACCAAACAGGCCCTCGAGGCGCCCGACCCGGTACCCACCACCGCCGAAGCCGACGCGGAAGGCGAAGCCGAGACCCCCGAGGACGAGGACGAGATCGCCACCCTCCCTCCGACCACCCAGCCGGCGGACGAGCCGTAGGCGCGCAACGCGCTTGTTTCAGCCGAATTGCATCAGATGTGCCGGCGACGACGCGCAGCGCGGTCCCACGGGATCACGATCCGGTCCGGGCAGGACAAGGTACGTCAGGTTGGGAAACGCGACCAATCACGGCCGATCCCAGTCGCGGCAGGCGGGGCAAAGCGGAAATGGCTGCCCATATTGGCCGGCCAATTGGTTGCGGCGAAGTTCCTGCATGGCCGACGCTTGCCACAGATCGGCCAGGTTGCCCGAGGTGAGCGAGCCGACGGCGTGTCGACCGGCAAAGTCGTGATCGCAGGGCGACACCGTCCCATCGGCCAGCACCGCACAGCGCGTGAAGATGCGACGACACGCCACGCGGCGCGACGGCGCCATGTTGACCACGCAGCGGTCGGGTAGCTGGCTGGCGTAATCGCTGTACCCGTCGATCACCGCCCAGCCCACGCGGGTGATCCAGTGATCGAAGAACTGCTCCATCTGCCCGGCCGTGTCGACGTCCTTGACCATCTCGGGAACGATCAGCGGCGCCGGCTGCGCCCGTTGGCGACGCGCGGCGATCATCGCGTCGATGTTCGCACACACCTGGTCGAAACAGTCGGCCTGGTGCACGCGGCGATACATCTCGGCCGTGGCGGCGTCGAGCAGCACGCTGAGCACGTCGACCTTGTGCGTGCAGATCGCGTCGATGGCCGACGCATCCAGCGCGACCCCGTTGGTGCGAACGGCCACGCCATACACGCCCGCCTCGCGCAGCCGCCGCAGAATCTCGGGAAACTGCGGATGCAGCAGCGGCTCGCCGAACCCGCCCAGCACCACCAGCGAATCGTCGTAGCGGGCAAGCTCGGCCGCCAACCGGTCGATCATCTCCAGGTTGATAGGCCCGCGCCGCCCGACGACCGACCCGCGAGGACGAAGCACCGACCGGGCAAGCTGATCCTCGGTGGTCAACTCGATTTCAACCTCGCGCGGCAAATCGTCGACGTGCCGATCGTAATGCCGGCGAGTCCAGCGGCACACGTCGAGCGCGGTCGTGCGATCGAGTTGCCCGTCAATCGCCTCCATTGCGGCCGTCAGGCGCGCGAGGCCGCGATCGCAGTCGGCCACGAACCGACCGGCCGTATGAATGATCTCAGCCGGCGCGCGGTAGCAGCAGTCCTTGGCGATCATGTCGGGCTGGGGCTCCTGCGGGCGATAGGCCAGCGCAAAGCCGGGCGCCAGCCCCTTGTCGCGAAGTTGGGTCAGCAGCTCGACGGCAAAGATCGCCGGCGCCAGACCCGGCGGCGCCTGCGAGAACGTCAGCCGCATGAGCTGCGCGTGCTGGCGGAAGTGTCTCGCCATTGCGTCGGCCAGCGAGGCATCGGCCAGCACCCCAGCCGGGCAGATCGACAGCACGGCCTCAGCCTTCTCGCGCTCGGCCAGCGCGGCCAGCACGCCCGGGTGGATGTGCTCATCGAAGCAGCACGTGCCCGCCACCCCGCCACGCCACGCGTCCAGCGCCCACTTGCGCGAGAGCTGCACCAATTGCTGATGCGCCGCCGCGCCCGCGCCGTGCGTCTCGACCGCAACGTCGAGGCCCGCGGCCAGATCCGTCGCGCGATCGTGCTGCTCGGGCGGGCATAGCACGAACAGGCCGTCGAATTCGCGGCAGCCCGCCAGTCGTCCGATCGTGCGACGCAGCACGGGCTCGCCGCGCAAATCGTCAGCCAGCCGCGAACGCGTGCCGATCGGCGAGCGGTCGAGATCGACTTCTATTGCTGCGATGATTCGCATGGCTGCGAGCCTTCGCTGATCCGCGCCTGCTGCGCGATCGTCTGATCGAAACGGGCCAGGCAGCCCTGAAGGATTTCCTCCAGCGCGTCGGCCCCTTCGATGATTCCGTTGACGAACTCCATGTCGCGGCTGAGCTGCCGGCGTGCCAGCTCGGCGCCTTGGGCGTCCGAGGCGGTGAGCTTGGCGTCGGCGGTGAAGCGCCTCAACTCGGCCAACTGCGACACGTCGCTGACCATGCGGAAGATCAAATCGTCCTGTCGAACGAGCGTACGCAGCTCGTCGACGCGAATGATCCGCCGGTTGAACTGCTTTGGATCGTCGACCAGGCCCTTCATTTCCTCCAAAATCGCGATCGTCTCGCGGGCCAGCTCTCGCAACTTCGCTGCGCGTTCGAGCTTATCAGCCACCGCGTCGCGCCCCGCCGCCAGCCGCGACGCATCGAACCACCTGAGCTGCTGCTTGTAGGCCAACCGTTCGGGCGGGATGGGCTGCCGGCAGAACCGGTCCAGCGCATCACGCAAAGGCATCGGCTCGGTGCCCTGTTTGCGGACGCCACCTTCGGACGCGTCGACTACCCGCACTGTGGTGTCGGCGAAGTCGCGCTCGAACTGCCGCGCGTAGGTAAACATCTGCTCGTCGGTATAGATCGGCCGACCGTGCACGTCCTCGGTTCGCCGCAGGATAGGCCGATGCCGGGCGATTCGCTCCCACTGCTTCATCTCGATGGTGTAAAAGCGGTTCAGCTCGGGCCGCCACATGTCGTAGATGGCCGCACCCGGCACGTAGTACAACCCGTCGCTAAAGCCCAGGTCCTGCCCGACGAAGATGATCGGATCGCACCCCAAATACTCCGCCAGGTAAAAGCACAGATGCGCCACCGTGCTGCCGGCCTTGAGCGCGCCCCGCGCCGCCAGCTTCTCGCCCAGGCATCGCCGCGCAAAGCTGTTGTCCAGCAGCGAGAGCGGCCCGCTGTAGGTGTCAATCACGTGCCAGTTCGCCTTGGGCTCGGCGACCAGGTGCACGTCGCGGAAGTTGTCGATGTCCTCGAAAAACCGTTTGGAGATCTCGTGATAGTCGAGGCTGGTCACGAAGTCCGGCTCGATGCCCTGCTCCAACAGCATGCGAAACACCGTCTGCACGCAGCAGATCACCGCGCGGCCCTTGGACTCCGCCAGCAGGCCTATGTTCCTGGCCAGGCTCGGGCCGGCGGCCACCACAATGGCCGGATAACCGGCAAACCGTCTATGCAGCACGTCGATCGGCGGGGTGGACAGATAGGTCGGAAGGTTGTTGGCGATGTTCCGCACCGTCAGGCGGGCGTTGTTGACCAGCGTCATCAGCGACGTGCGGCAGTACGTGGCGTAGTCGGCCAGCGACGCCCGCAACGCGTCGTGGAACGTGCCGGCCACCTGCTGGCTGGGCGGATGGGCGACGAACTGGAGACCCATCATCATCGTCGTGTTGTGACGGTCGAGGCGATGATGCATGGCCCCCACGTCGGTGTCGGTCAGGAACAGCAGCTTGCCCGCAACGATCGGCTCGGACAGATCGACGTGCTCCATCGCCGTCTTGATCAGCACCAGGTCGGGCTCGGTAACGATGATGAAGGCGTCACCTTTGAGCCGTTCCAGCAGCGCCTGGACGTGGTAGCCCATGCCCAGACCGCCGATCACGAAGCACCAGGCCTTCTCGCACTCGATCGCGTCGACGAACTTGCGAGCCTCGGCCATCGGGTCATAGCGACTGTGCAGAAAGAGCGGTCGGCCTGCCGGGGTGTTCACGTGGACCGTGGGCAGGCCCGAGCGGGCGGCAAGCACCTCGGCGCGGGCCTCGACGGGCAAATCGTCGATGCGCTGGGCCAGCTCGGCATCGCGCCGCCAGAGGGCACCCATATTGGCGCAGAAACGCTGCAGGTCGGGATCGACGATTGCGGACGAGGCGTGGGTGGATGGGGAAACCGCCATCATGCAGCCGGCGTTCGTGCCAACGTAAACTCTTGTGTTCACAATCATTATCGGTCGATTCGGGCGCCTGGCACCAGCCGGTACATCGCCGACTACGTTTCGGTCGATAAGACAATGACCGAGGGTGCGAGCCGGGTCGGACTGCCCGCAAACCGCTGGTTCTTGGCGACCTGTTGCGTCGTCACGTGCGTAGAGGGTAAGATCACGGCCGGGCAGGATGGGAGCGTGCAGTGATGTGCAGGACGTTTGTTTGGCTGTTCGCCGGCACGGCGTTGATTCTGGCAGGCTGTAGCCAGGTCGGCAGTCTCCAGGAGGACGTGCTCGAGGCCCTTACCACGGGTCGGCTTATCAGCCTCGACAAGCCGGGCAATGTCGTCGTCAGTTGCGAGAACGCCACGCGCTGGCCGGTCCAATGGGAATTGGTATGGGAGGGCGGCGGCGCGCTGGAACCCACCCGCCTCAATGCCCAGCTCGATCCCTATCAGAGCCAGAGCGTTGCGTTAACCGGACCGGTCTTCCGCGTCTGGCTGGACGGCCGGGGTGTCGCCGCCATCGTGAAGCCCGCCGATGCCGACCCGATCGAGGTAGCCTACGCCGGTCCGGAGATGGAGCTGGGTGTCGATTTCCAGATGGGGGATATCATTAACTTCCGCATCGACGAGGTCGAACAGGGGCGCTACAAGATCACCGCGGATGTAGCCGGCGGGGTCTAGCGACTCGTCACGCGATTTCCCGGCAGCATGACTCAGCTCAAGGTGGGTCGGCCCGCGCTTGTCCGGGCGGAGGGACGGGCTGCGTACCTGCACGCCTGTCACGGGAGCGCTCGGAGAAGGATCAGACGCCGACCGGCTCGGCAGCGGTCGCCAGCGGTTTGCGGGTGATCGATTGCGGACAAGCCGCCACGCCATCGCCGACCAGCAGCGCGTCGAGCCTGGCCAGGGCGTCGTCCCACCGGTAGTTCTCAGCGACAAAGGCCCTTCCGGTCTTACCGAGACGGTCGGCCAGATCGGGTTGGGTAAGCAGCGCAACCAGGTGCCGGACGAACAGCTCGGGCCCATCGGCCAGCAGCATACCCGGAACTGGACAGGGCTCGATGCCTGCCCCGCCGGCGGGCGTAGCCACCACCGGCCGGGCCGCCGCCAGTGACTCGAGCACCTTGTTCTGGAGGCCGCGAGCGATCCGAAACGGCGCAACGCACGCGCGGAACTGCCGCAGGTACACGCCAACATCGGGCACGGACCCGGTTATCGTCACGCCATCGACCCCATCAAGGTTTCGAATCTGCCGGCAGGGATGCCGGCCAACCACCATGAGTCGCGCTCCGGACACCTGCCGCCTCACCGCCGGCCAGATCGAGCGGACAAACCACAGCACGGCGTCGACATTCGGCAGGTAGTTCATCATCCCCACGAAACCGACGACCGGCTCGGTGGCGGCGGCCGACGTCGGTCCGGTTGGCAGCGACACGCCGTTGGGAATGACGTGCAGACTGCCCGTCGACGCCGTCTCCTGCATCAGATCTGCTTCGCGCGAGTTGATGACCACTGTGGCGTCGAACCGGCGCGCCCATTGCAGCTCGCGCGCATGCAACCGTCTCGCCTCGCGGTCGTACAGCATACGGCGCCACCCGCGGGAAATCCGTGCGTAGTGACGCCACTTGGCGCTGTCCACGTCGACCAGGTCGAGAACCCTTCGGTCGGCCGAAACCAGCCCGGCATACGGCGCCATACCTCCCGAAAACGCCAGCACCGCGTCGAATCGGTTCTTGCGGCCCCACGCCGCCAGCCGTCGAACCAGGCCCGGCGAATGGAAGTAGCCTTCGGTGTAGCAACGGCCCGTGATGGTGCGCGCCAGGGCTCGCGTTGACCTGCCGGCTCGATTGACCGGAACCGCGGCCACGTCGCGACAGTAACAGCGAAGCAGGTGCGTCGCCTGCGGATCGTCATGCGGCTCGAGCAGCGTAGCGCAGAATACCCGATGGCGGCGAGCCAGATAGCGGAGTTCGTGGAACGAACGGATTTTGTCGCCGCGATCGGGCGGATACGGCAACCGAGGTGTCAACATCAAGACGTTCACGGAGTGTTCCTGGCCTCTAACCGGGTATCGACCCCGCCAACCACGCCCCCAACGGCCTGGTGACAGCCAGCGGCAAGCGTCGCCACACCGCACCGGCCAGGCGGTACCGGGCGCGGTCCGGGCTCAGTCCGGGATCGTGCCCGTTGGCCGGCACGTACGCCTGATATTCGAGCGGCTGGGGCGAGAAGCCCTGATGGCACTTGAAGCGGACGCACCCGTCGTTGTCCTTGCGCGTCCGACCGAAGTCGAACTTTCGCAGCCCCATGCCCGCCGCACGCTCCATCAACGTCAGGTAGAGATAGTTGTTCACGCCGGCGAAGTTGTAGCGCTCGTCGCAGCCGCTGAAGTACGGCAGGACCGTGTCGCGCCAGACGAACGACACCAGCCCTCCGACCGGCCGCTCACGGTAGCGCACGATCTGCACCAGGTGCATCCCGGCACTGCGCTGCACCAGTTGCTTGAAGAACTTCAGCGGATAGTTGAGCGATGCCAACCGCCGCATGCTGCGGCTGTACAGCTGCCACACCGCCGGCAGTAGCTTGTCGTCGAACTCCACGCTCAGGGCGAACTTCTCACGCGCGGTGCGGGCGGCGGCCCGCGCCTTGCGAGGCAGCGAGCCCAGAACCTGCTCGGGCGTAGGCGGCAGTTCCTTGATGAAGGTGACGTACTTGTCGATGATCGGCAGAGTCGGCAGCGCCGCGCGCCGGGAACGAAGATCGACGTAGCCCGCCCCCGTCGCCTCGGCCAGATCCTTGGCAGCCTCAAACAGCCTCTCGGACACCTCCCGATCGTCGGCCGCAATGCCCCCGTACACCGCGTAGGGCACGCTTACCAGCATGGGACCGGCCAGCGAACTGCGAATCAGAAACGACGGCAGGATACCAGCAGGCTGCCCGTCGCGCAGCGCGATCAGGTAGTACGCTTCGTGACCGAACGCAGCCGACACCGCATCACGCCAGGCCAGGCTGTGATAGAAGGATGCCTCGCCGCTGCGCTGCGCAAACGTCGACCACGCCGATTCGAGAGTCTCGTCAAGTTGCTGTATTGAAATGCCCATTGGCCGCGATGCCCGATCCTTCGGGCCCTACTTCGGTTGGCCGTAATAGCCGGAGTAGCGGTAATATCCGTAGTAGCGGTAGCGATACGGATAACGTGCGCTCTGCTCGTCGTACCCGGCGGGTATGCACCCGAGGAGGTTGACCTTGTTGGCCCGCAGGAAACGAACGGCTCGCTTCACCAGCGGCTCGGGTGTGTGATTCATCCTGACCACCAGCAACACGCCGTCGCAGAGCTGTCCGATAATGCCGACATCAGCTACCGTGGTAGCCGGCGGCGTGTCGATCAGGACGTAGTGGTACTGCTCATGAAACTGCTCGAACAACGAAGCCGACGTGGGCGAACTCAACAAGTCGGCCGCATTCGCATCGCCCAGCGCGCCGGCAGGGATGAAATGCAGATTCTCCACGACCGTGCCTTGTCGCGCCTCCTCCATGCTCACCTTCCCCAAAATCATCTCCGACAGCCCGGGCTCGGCCGTCACGCCGAGCAATCTCGCTAGAGAATGTCGCCGGAAGTCGCCGTCGACCACCAGCACGCTCAAATGGCGCAGTTCCGCCAGAACGAACGCCAGGTTTAGCGTGGTTACGCTCTTGCCTTCGGCGGGCACGCTGCTGGTGATCGCCAGTGAACGATGCTCATGGGTTGGGTTCTGACTGAGCAGTCGGGTGCGAATCGTACGGTACTGCTCGGTGATCACGGCGGTTTTGTCGTGACAGGCGACGACGGCCGGGTCGATCTGCCCTATCGAAACAGGCACCGCGGTCGGCAGCAGCACCGGCCCGCCGGGCGCCGAGGTCTGCTCCGCTCCGGTTGCCGGCTCCGACAAAACCACCGCGGGCGCCGGGGCAGACAACTTGCGGTGCCGATCGCGCTGAGCCTTCTTGAGTGCTTCGTCTATGCGTCCCATGTCTCGATGGCCACCTCTTGCGGGCCGCCGTTCACCCCGCCACTCTCGTGCAGCGGGTTGGCCGACTCGCCTTGGGCTGTCTGGTAGAACTCCGGACGCTCCAACCGCAGATACGTGGCCGTGCCGGCCAGAACGAGACTTACCATCAGGACGACGGCAATGGCCGGGCCTATCACGAGCTGCCCGACCAGGCGCCTCCGGCGCAAAGCCGGGGTGACGATTTCGCTGACGCTCTCCAGAATCGGCAGGTTCAGCGAGCGACGGAGTTGTCCCACCGTTCGGAACGAACGATCCAGTAGCTCAGCCAGAGCGACGCATCCCGAGCCGGCGGCCACGCCCAGGACCAGGGCCAACACGAACACCGTCGAGGCACGGGGCCACACCGGGCGCAGGTTCAGGCCCGCCTCCTCGAGGGTGGCAAATTGAATGCCGCGGTCCTGCTGCTCGGCGGTCAGGTGTCGCGAAACGCGTTCGAGATTACTTCGCCAGGCCGCCACGTCGGCCTTGGCTCGATCCAGAGCCGCCAGCTTATTGCGATAGCTCTGCCGCCTGTCAACCACTTTGTCCTGGAGCTGCTCGGCCGCCATGATGCGTTCGTTGACGGCCAGCCATTCCCGTTCCGCGGCGGCCAGAATCTCCTGGGCGGCCTCGAGTTCCATTTCGACCGCGCCGCGCTGTGACAGCCAGGTGGCCGACTCGGAGTCGGCGACGGCCACCGCCGGGGTGCTGTCCTCGCCCGGCTGAGGCTCGGCCGCCAGGCTTACAAACTGGGACTGCAAACGCTCGAGCTTCTGATTCAGAGCGACCACGGCCGGGTGGTGCTCGGTCATTTGCTTGACGGTCATCAGGTCGGTGATCTCGTCACGGACTTGACTGATCTGTGCCTCCAGCCTCACGCGCCGTCGATCGAGTGCGCTAAGCGGCCCCCGGACGAGCTGACCTGATTGATCCACCACGGGCAGCGACCCGAAGTTGTCGAGAAAGCGCCGATGGGCGCCGATCTTCGCCTGGAGTTCACGCTTCTTGCTCTCCAGTTGATCTCGCTTGTTCTCCAGCACGGTCAACTGTGTGTAGACCGTCGCCGGCTCCCCCGGCCGCACTCCAGGATATGCCTCCTCCATCGCGACGATCTCGCCCTCCAGCCGTTCCATGACCCCTTGGTGTTTGGCCGTCTGCGCTTCGAAGAAACCCTTCGCATCCTCCAGCACTGAGGTGATTCGCTCGCGGGTGCGCTCCACGTACCGGTCGCGCAGGTGGTTGGCCAGTCGCTGCACCAATACCGGATCGCGCCCCCGACAGCTAACCTCGATGAGGTCGAGGTAGTTGCTCTTCTCAAGCATCTTGAGGTTGATATCTTCGACCAGACCGGCCAGAAACTCCTGTCGCTCGACCGGATCCACCGGCAGCGGCTTGCCGGCGTATGTTTCCGATGCACTCGCCTGCCCGGCGACCTCAGCGATCGCCGCAACGACCACTGCCGGCCCCTTCAAATCCAGGTCCAGCGATCGCCGAATCGTATCGAACGAATGCGGGGAGTTCTGCCGAACCAGGTCGGCGATCACCACATCGTCACGTCGCTCGAAGATTGTGCTGGCGGTGTAGCTCCGAGGGATGTAGTGGCTGGCCAGTAGTGCAGCCGTGATGGTCAGGCAAAAGGGTACGAGGAAAACGCGCTGCCGCTGGTGCACGACCCGCAAGACTTCGTTAAACGTACGTCGCGGGTCCGGTCGCCCGGACTCGGCTTGCCCGTCCCGCGGGCCCACAACGCCGGCGGATGTATCATTCTGATCGGTCATGACTGCCAGGCGCCATCCCGCAGGCGCTCAGTTTTCGTCGTCGTCACCCTCGTCCCAGTCGCGCGCCAGGTTCCTGGCGTACACGGGCTGGCCTGCAACGGACATCGCCGGGCCGATCGGGTACAGCACCTCACGCACTCTGAGCCCCACCCACGCCAGCGCGGTCGGCGGCACATATACGATGTCGCCTTCGGCCAAAAGCACATTGCACCGGGTGTCACCGGTGCGAATCATCTTGTCCAGGTCCACGGTGAACCGACGCTGCTCGCCCGGAGTCGGGCTGGGGCGAATCACCTTGATCCGGTCGCGCTGAGCCAGAAACGTCGGCTGCGCCCGGGCCAGCGCATCGAGCAGCGTGTCGCGACCGGTGTAAGGCTGAGGGCCAGGACTGGAGACCTGACCGAATACGTAGTACTTCTTGCTGTGGGTGTCCGTCACGTGGATATTCACCCTCGCCCCGGTGTAGTACCGGGCCAACATCTCTTCCAGCTTGGCTGCGATTTGCTTGGGCGTCAGCCCGGCCACCTTTACCTCGCCAAGCAGACGCAGGGAGATCTTGCCGTCGCTGCGCACGCGCTGCGTCTCGCCGTCGATCTCACTGGCGAGCGTAGCGCTGATATGGATCGTGTCCGGCGGCGCCACGCGGTATTCGCCGGACGAGACCACGTGCCTGTGCGACTCCAGAAACACCGCCATGTCTTGCTGGCTCGGGCCACACCCCGCCAGAAGCGCACAGACCATGATCGCAGCCGACACAGCGGATGCCGGGCGCCACCTCTTGGGCAGACCCATAATCATGCTTCGAAAAATCATGTTCTCATCCGACCGACCCGCGCTAAACGTCTACAGGGATGGCAGTTCCCCGCACGGGCCGACCAATTACGTGCTTATCGGGTCGCACGAGCCCGACCTGAATACACGGCCAGGCGATTTGCCCCAAAGCCGACCTGCCGGTGCCGATAACCCGCTGCGCCCCGGCGCCAACGTCCGCTCGAAGGTTATCGGAGCAGACACGACCGCATAACCACCAGCTTGCCCACTTACTGGGTCAAGAAGCCTCCCGGGCGTTTCGATAACCGTACTGAGGGGACAGACCGCACCCACGCAGGGAGGCGCGCGGCATGTACTGCGAGTACTTCGGCCTGAGAGTCCCGCCGTTCGAGAACACGCCGGACCCGGGCTTCTTCTTCAACACGCCCGAACACCAGGAAGCCCTGGCCTCGCTGCTCTACGCCGTCCAGCAGCGCAAGGGCTTCGTGTTGCTGACCGGTGAGGTCGGCACGGGCAAGACCCTGCTCAGCCGCGTCCTCCTACAGCAGTTGGACGAGTCGGTTCGCACCGCGGTGATCACCAACAGCCGGCTGTCCGAAATCGAGCTGCTCGGACAGATCTGCCGCGAGTTCGACCTGCCCGCGCCCCAAACGGCCACCAAAGCCGAACTGCTCGAACGCCTCGAGAAATTCCTGCTCGATCACTACGCCGCCGATGAGCCGGTCGTCCTCATTCTCGATGAGGCGCAGAACCTGCTCGACGAACTATTCGAAGAGCTGCGGATGATGGGCAACCTCGAAGCCGACGACGCCAAACTGCTTCAGGTGGTCATCCTGGGGCAGCCGGAGCTCCAGCGCCGCTTCGGACAGGACGCCATGCGCCAAATGCGCCAAAGGCTCTTCCGCTCGTTTCACCTCGGCCCGCTCACCCGCGAGCAGACCGAACAGTATGTCCACCACAGGCTGGCTGTCTCCGGCGGCGACGGCCAGAAGCTTTTCTCGCCCGAGGCGATCGACCTGATCCACCGGCACTCCGGCGGTCTGCCCCGAATGATCAACCAACTCTGTGACGCCGCACTGCTGACCGCCTACGGGAAGTCCTCAAAGCAAGTAACCGCTGACACCGTCGAACTCGCCCTCGACGATCAACAACACACACCCGCCTGCCAATCGTCGCCTGACGCTGCGAGCGCCGACGAACTCACGAAACGATTGGACGCTTTCCAGAAGAGCATCGAGCGGGTGTCTGACGTCCGTTCGCCTGCTGTCGACAACCAACAGATCATCAGCCTTCAGAACGGCAACCAAGTGCTTTCCGAACGCCTGCACGTGCTTGCCCAGCAGTTCGACGAGCGGGAGAAGAAACTCAATCGGCGCATCGCCAGATACGACCAGCGACTTCGTGACCAGAACGAGGAACGCGCACGGCAATGGGCCAGCCAACTCGAAGAAATCAATCAGCAACTGACCGCGCAAATCGAGCAGTACCAGCAGCGCGCAGCCGCCGACGCCCACCAGCGTGACGAGCGGCTTGGCGAACAGGTCGAGACGGCCATCAGCAAGGCCTACGAAGTCCTGGCCGAGGGCTCGCCGAACGAGACCTTCAAACAGCGAATCGGCGAACTCCAGCAGGCACAAGACGAACTGGCGCAGCGCTTCGAGAAGGCGTCCGAGTTGGCCGCCCGGCAACACGATTCCCTCGGCGAGCGGGTGCGGCAGGCCCTGGACAAGGCTGAGCACGACGTCGCCGGCGTGAGTCAGAAGCTCGCCGCGCTCGAACGAGGCAACCCCCAAGTCGCCCAACACATGGCCAAGCTATCCGAAAGGGTCCAGCAACGAGAGCAATGGCTTACCGGGCAGGTCGAGCACGCAGTCGAACAGGCTTGCCGAATGCTCACCGAGCGAAATCAGACTGACCTGGGACGCATACGTGTCTCGACCGAGAACCTCACCGCACAACTCGCGCGGGCCGAAAAACGCTCCGTCGAATTGGTGGCCGAGCTGAAACAGGCCGCGGTGAAGGCATCAACGTACATCTCCCGGCTGGCCGAGCAGGGCGCCAGGTCGCAGCGCCTCATCGACAGTTTTGCCCGACTCAACGAGGGTGCTGCACGACACGGGCGCCACCTGCACGAGCAACTCACCCAAGCCGCCCATCTGCACGAACAGGTACCCCAGGAGCTCCTCCAGGCCCAGGCTGCCGCCGACACGTCACGTGATCTGGTGGCCAGACTCACCGCCGCCAACGCCTCCGCTTCGCAGCAAGTCGAGAACGGCGTCAAGCAGCTTACCCAGATCGAGGCGGCCATCAACGCCGCCGAAGTGGCTGCGGTCAACTTGCGACGGCAAATGGATGCGGCCGAGAACTCTCGAAACCTCGTTACCGACAGCGACGCCGAGCCGGCCGACCGACTGATCGCGTCGCAACCCCCTTCAGACCCCCAAGCCGACCGGGTCGAACGGTCATTCCGCTGGCCCGTCCGCGGCCTGTTCACCCGACCGCGCAAATAACGTCCAGGGCTCGCCCGCCCGTCAAGACGCCCCGCCATAGCCCGCTCGCCACGCCCTCCTCAACCGCTCGACGACCGGCTGATTTAGACCGCGCGTCACGCGCCAGGCCGAATCATCCTGGCCCCGCACTCGGGGCGGAACCTTTGCGCAGCCTCTCGACCTCCGTGCGGCAGACGCCCAACAGCCTCATCGCCGCATCAAGCTTCTTGCGAACGTCTTTCAGCTCGGCTTCCTGTTCCTGGTTCCGGGCCAGCAGCTCGTCGACCTCCAAGGCGGTCTCGTCCAGGCCCGCCTGAAACATCTCGTATTCTTCTCTGAGCGCCTCCAATTCCGCCTGTGTTGCGGCCAACCGCTCTTGCAGTTCGGCCCTCTCTTGCTCCAGGTCGGCAGCCTGTTGCTGGCGCTGGTTACAGCCAAGCACGGCCAATACCAACAGGAAAAACGCCCACTTTGCATGCCTCAACCGTCGCATGACCGGTTCCTTATCAACGCGCCATGCCGCAAACTCACCTCTCGGCAGCGTACCCCGCGCAACCAGACGCGCCAAGATGCGGGCCCCAAGGCGGCCGCTTACGACCCGCTCGGCACGGCGAAGCCAAACAAGCCGCCCCATACCATCAACCAGAACGGAATCACCACCAGCGCCGCCAGGTACAACACGAAGACCATCCCGTTGACGTATTCGCTCGTCTCGGCGCTGCCGTAACGACGGGCCGCCACCGCCATCCCGGTGGCCGTCGGCATCATCGTCTGCAAGAACAATATGACTGCGTACCCCTTGGGCAGCCAACCATGGGCGAGCAACCCGCCCAGCACGGCCAGGCCCAGCAGCGGCATGACCACAAAGCGAAAACCGCCCGCCGCGACCAGCGAGCGCATCGGCGGCCGCTGCGCCGACCGAAGCCCGGCCAGGATGCCGCCCAACGTCAACATGATCAGCGGAATCGTGCAGTCACCCGTCCAGCGGATCGGCGCCAAGACCTGCGCAAGTGTGTCCGGCCGAACTCGACTGGGCCAGTTCAGCAGACACAATGCGACGGCCAATACGTTGGCCACAAACGGCGGGCTGAGTATCTGTTTGACCCGCCATCCGCGGTTCACCGAGGGCGGCCCGCCGTCGGCCCGCAGCCACCGCACCCCCAGGCTCCACATCATCGGGCTGATCCCGAGGATGAACAGAAACAGCAGCACGAGCATGCCCTCGGCGTCGCCGTGGCCCTGGCCATGGGCGTAGATCGCAGCCACGATCGGGATATTCAGATAGCCCGCATTGTGAAAAGAGCACACCACCCGAAACGCCGGCCGGCGCGGCGCCGGCACAATCCATCGACCCATCACCGATGCCACCCCCGCCGCCGCGACCACCATCCCCACCGCCGCCAGCGGCAGGGCATACCAGCCGGCAAAGCCCGCGTCGTACGGGCGGAAGCGCGTAACGATCGTCGCCAGGATCAGACACGGCAGCGTGACACTGATCACCAGCCGCGCCAGGCGGTCGACCATCGGCTCGTCCAGAATCCGCACACGATACAGAACGATACCCGCCACCACCAACGCCAGCAGTTGAAGCAGCGGCGCCCCCGTCAGCGACAGCAATGACCAGAACCCGTCCGGCGTCGACATCCCCGCTATGGTCGTGACCCGCCGCTCGAATTACAAGTACGCCACGACGGGTGGCACGGTCCGGCGAAGCCGGGCCGTGAGAAGGGTAGCCCGCCCTTTTTTCAAGATTTCGCATGAAGACGGGTGCCCCGTTCCTTCCAGGAGCGGGGGACTGACACCCTGCGCCCCGCCGCCGCGGGTTCTTGAACGGTGTTTTTCTGATATTTCGAGTGGCATGGACGGGTGGCCCGCCCTTTTTTAAGGGCGGGGGACACGATGAAGACCCATGGCGTGGTATTCCTACACCACGGTTAACGGTGAGTCCAGACTTGGGGCTTGTCGATTTAGTCGGGAAAACGCTCAGCGCGGCACGCAAAATAAGGACTTACGTTCAATGCTATTGTCGTAAGTCCTTTGTTTTCGAATCAGGCGCGATTGAATCGACACGCCCCTGCCCGGGACGCGCCCTACGTGATTACCGACGCCGCCGCACACCTCTGTATCCGGCGAATCGACTCAGCAATAGTAAGCCGACCGCCAGCCCCAACGGCGCCACCGGTCCAGATGCACCGCAGCATCCGGCCGGGCAGCCGCTGGCATCCACCGCGGCGCCTTCCGGCGTGTTCGGACACGCGTCCTCGTCGTTGGGCACGCCGTCGCCGTCGTCGTCCAGCACCTGCGGCGTGACGGGACAACCGTCGAAGACCCCGTCGCCGTCGGAATCAATCGGGCAGCCATCCGCGTCGATGTTGGTCGCACAAGACAGCGTGTCGGGACAATCGTCGGCGTCATTCGGTACACCGTCGCCATCGTCGTCGTCGGTCGAACACCCATCGGCGTCGACCGGATCACCCGCCGCCGTGTCCGGGCAATCGTCGCACGCATCGCCTACCTCATCGCCGTCGGTGTCCTGCTGGTCGGCGTTGGAACTGTCGGGGCAGTTGTCCATCTCGTCGGTCACCCCGTCGCCGTCGTCGTCCTGGCGCTCGTAGGCCCCCATGTCCACCATGCCGTGAGAGATCCGCGGATTGCCGTCCAGATCGGTGGTCAGCCCGGGCGAGATGGCTGCGTTGTCGCCCGCATCGACGCAGGGCGACCCGCCCGCCAGCCGCAGGTTGTCGTCGTCCGTACCGAACGTGTCGTCGGGACCGTCGGCGTCCATGAACACCGGGTCGTCCCCGATATTGCCGGTACCCCCTATCGTATCCAATCCCTGGATGCAGCAATAGTCGATCGCCGGCGGCTCGAAGCCTAGACGTATCTGCGCGGTTTCGTCGGAACTACCGCCGGAACGCGTGTTGCCCCAGAAGATGCAGTTGACCAGCGTGCCGACCCCGCCGGCGTCGAGCCCGCCGCCATAGGTGCTCAAGT
This sequence comes from Phycisphaerae bacterium, assembly GCA_035530655.1. GTDB lineage: Bacteria > Planctomycetota > Phycisphaerae > UBA1845 > DATKUK01 > DATKUK01. The sequence continues at coordinate 22,323 of DATKUK010000073.1, read as the reverse complement.
TTCCCGCGAACGTGCAGTGGGTGACCGTCGCCGTGCTGGTGTCGCGGTTGATCATCGCACCGCCGGATTGGCCTGAGCCATTTCCGCTGAACAAACAGTTGGTCACGACCGGTTGCCCGGTTCCGTAGTTGGCCATCCCGCCGCCGACCAGACCAGCGCTGTTCCCGCTGAAGGTGCACTCGGTCACCGTGGGGCTGCTGTTGATGTTGTTGTACATCCCGCCGCCGTAGTCGGCCGTGTTCCCGCTGAACGTGCACTCGGTCACCGTGGGGCTGCTGTACTGCAAGTTGACCATCCCGCCGCCGTAGTCGGCCGTGTTCCCGCTGAACGTGCACTGGATCACCGTCGGGCTGCTCTCTTCGTTGTGCATCCCGCCGCCCTTGAAGGCCGTCGTATTGTCGCTGAACGTGCAGTGGGTTACCGTGGGGGTGCTTTCAGAGTTGTACATCCCGCCGCCGTAGTCGGCCGTGTTCCCGCTGAACGTGCACTGGGTCATCGCGGGGCTGCTGCTGTTAGCGTTGAGCATCCCGCCGCCGTAGGCCGCCACGTTCCCGCTGAAGGTGCACTGGGTCACCGTCGGGCTGCTGACGGAGTTGTACATCCCGCCGCCGCTATTGCTCGCTGAATTGCCGCTGAAGGTGCAACCGATCACCATCGGGTCGGCGCCACTGTTGTACATGCCCCCCCCGCCCCGAACGCCATAGCCGAAATCGGTTCCGGTCCCGCCGGTGATGGTGAAGCCGTCGAGGACGGTGTCCGGGCCCTCACCGTTGACACACTTGACCACGCTGGCGCTCAGCCCGGTGGCGTCGATCGTCGTCACATCCGCGCCGCCGCTGCTGCGCACGGTGATGGCCTTGCCCTTAAAGTCGATCGCCTCGTAATAGGTGTCGGGGTCTACGATGATTTCGTCGGTCGGGCAGGCATCGTCGATGGCATCCTGGATCGTGCCGTAGTCGCCCGGTACGTAAATCGTCGCGCCGCCGGGACCGGAGTTGTCCTGCCGCTCGTAGGCCCCCATGTCGACGATGGGCGGTGCGCCCGCGCCCGTGTCGCTCACGCCCGCGTCGTCCACAAAGCGCGGGTTGCCGTCGAGGTCCAGCGTCACGCCCGCCAAGCCGGTCGCCGCATTGTTACCCGCGTCCACGCACGGAGATAAGCAGCCCAGCCGCAGGTCGCCCCCGCGCGCATCAGCGAAGAGCGGGTCGGCATTGATGTTCCCTGTTCCTACATAGCCGCCCTGCACGTCGCTGTAGGTTACCGTCGGCACACTGTTGGGGTCATTGTAGATCTCGCCCGGCATGTCGCCCCAGAGGATGCAGTTGATCACCGTGGGGCTGCTGTCCCCGCGGTTGTCCATCCCGCCGCCCCAGGTGGCTGTGTTCCCGCTGAACGTGCAGTTTGTCACCGTGGGGCTGCTGCTTGAGTTGTACATCCCGCCGCCGTCGCCCCACAAGGACGTCGTATTGTTGTTGCTGAACGTGCAGTGGGTCACCGTGGGGCTGCTGTCATCGTTTTGCATCCCGCCGCCGAAGCTCGCTGTGTTCCCGCTGAAGGTGCAGTCGGCCACCGTGGGGCTGCTGTTGACGTTATACATCCCGCCGCCGTGGAAGAACGCACCGGAAAGGGTACCGATCCCCCCGGTGATGGTGAAGCCCTCCAGCACCGTGTCCGGGCCCTCGCCGTTGACACACGTAACCACGCTGGCGCTCAACCCCGTTGCGTCAATGGTGGTCACCCCCGCCCCGCCGCTGCTGCGCACGGTGATGACCTTGCCCCAAAGTCGATCGCCTCCGTGTACGTGCCGTTCAGCACCAGCACCGTGTCGCCGTCGGCGGCTTCGTCGATGCCCTCCTGGATGGCGTCGAACGGATGGGCGGCCGAGCCGTCCTCATTGGGATCGCTGACCGTCGGATCGCCGGCGCCCAGATCGCCCGGGGCGTCGTCGTCCACATACCAGGTGGTCTGGGCGTATGCGTCGCCCGCCGCGGCCAGCACGCCGATCAGCAAAACCACAAGTACCCGATGGGAAAACACACCAGACATGACAGGTTCCTCCGTCATCCGGCGGGCATGAACTAAAGCCCGGGAAACGTGAAATACCCCACGCTGATGGGCAGTGTCGGTGAGGTGCGGCGGTCACCGGCCCGAAGCGGCATGCAGACACTCAGCCTGCCGCGCTACCTCTGGCCGTCGCGCCCGCCGAAATCTCCCGTCAGCGGACAAGCTGACAGTATTGTACCGAATCCGGTGCCGGCCAGGAAGGGCAACGCCTGCCCCCGCTACGGTTCGGCGGACCAATTCGGCCCTGAGTCTGTCGAAGGGCTCACCGCCAGCAGCGGCGTGGGGAGGCCACGCATCGGGCACACCCTCGTAAAAACCCTTTTCGACGGAGCGGAACCCGTTGGATTATGGGACGAAGGGCAAAGTCACCTTGACCTTCCGACACCAGTCTTTAGTCGGTGACACCCTCAAGCGAAGCCGAACATCGTTCGGCGAAGCTTGTGGGTGCATTCAGCAGTGCGTGGCGCTCGTGTGAACACCCACCCACAACCTACGCTTCGCCGCGGTTGAGGGTGGCACCCGATGAAATCCGTCCGAGATAGCCGTGTTGTGAGACATCCGTCCCCCGCCCCTCAGACGGGACGGGGCACCCATAACGGACGGGTGGCACGGCCCGGCGAAGCCGGGCCGTGGTCTCCCGAATCTGTAGGAGACAAGACGGGCGTGTGCCCCGCCCCGTGCGTCGCGGTGGGGACGGACCAACCGGCGGGTAAAACACTCCCTACAAGATCGTGTTTGCGCGGCTGGCCCAGAACGATGGGCTCTCCCCGGCGGGGGCTGACAGATGCTCGCGGATTTCGTGGACGATCCGCTCGTAGACGCGGTCGGGCAGCACGGCCACACGAAGCACGCGGGCCAGATCGGCGATGTCCTCCTCCAGCTCCTCCAGGATCGTCGGCAGCAGCGACACGTTGATACCCGCAGCCTCCATACACCGATGGCAGGCGTCAACCATGGACGCTGCATCGTGGCTTTCGCACAGACGCTTGGCCAGGCCGTCCGAAGCGGAGACCAGTTGAACCATCGTACGCACGTTCGGCTCGGCGTCGGCGGGCGGCTCGCCGTGGTGGTGCTTGACCGTATCGATGATCAGCGCCGGAAGCTGCCAGCGATCCAGCAGCAGCGCCGTGACCTCGCCGTGCGTGGTATCGAATCGTTCCTGCTCCAGCGAAACGGTCTCGTCCGCTCCGCCCGGGACATAGCGTTCCGCAACCGGTCGGTAGTCCTCGCCCAGCGCCTTGGCCATCAGCACGATGCCGACGTCGGCCAGAAGCGCCGCGACGAACGTCTCCTCCTGGAGCGAGGCCAGGCGATGGCGTGCCAGCTTGGCCGCAAGGGCGGCCGACGTCAGCGAGCGCCGCCAGAAATACCTCACGTCCAGAACGGTCGATCGATCATTGACCACGCTGATCAGGTAGCGCGTCAGCACCAGGCTGCGAATCCGACGCACACCCAGCAGCGTCATTGCCTGCCGGATCGAGGTGATCTGACGCGACACCCCAAACAGCGCCGAGTTGGCCAAACGCAGGATCTCGCCTGTCATACCCGGATCGGAGGCGAGCAGGTCGACCAACTTGCCGTAATCGAATTGCGGATCCTGCGTGATCTCCAGGAAACGCACCACCACTTGAGGGACCGAAGGTATCGCCGCTGATTGCTCGATCAGATCCGCAATGTCCTGCCGCACTGACTTACTCCGTTTCGCCCGTTGACACTAAAAACAGGCGACGCAGCCACTCTGCGTCGGTATCGTCATCGGCCTGACTTGCCGGCACGTTTAGCAGAACACGGACTATCCGTTACCAAGGTCCGATCTGGCAACGATCCGGTTTTGATGATCACGGGTGTGCCGCGGCAGGCACCGCGTCTCGACGACGGCGAATTCAGCACAGCCGATAACCTTGTGAGTCGGGTCGCACCGCCACCTGCCGGCCGATTGAAGCCGGTCGATCTCGGCTCACGACCGGGCACCTTGCCCGTCAGTGGTATCCGCTAATCGTTGTGTCGGCCGCGCAGTCGCGGCGAGAGCCTCAGCATCAGGCCGACACGCTCGAAATGATCCACCCATTCCTGTGTGGCCGCGGCCAGCAGCCCGTCCTCGCCCCCCGATCCCGTCGGACAGGACCAGCCGACACGCTCAGCCGCCATCTGCCGGTACTTGGCCAGTGTGCGATCCCCCACGCGGGCGCACTCATGAAAATCCTCCGACAGAAACACCGTCACCGGCACGCGGTGCCCACCGCAAAGAGCGACCTCCGCCTGAGCGTCCTGATGATCGTCGCGATCGAGAAAACGCAGATCGACCTTTCCCTCCGAGGCCTCCGCGATTCGTTGCAGGATGGGCCCCTGATCGACGCAGTCGCCGCACCACACGCCGACGATGCACAGAACATTCATCCGCCGCACCAGCAGCGACAGGACCGCACGCTGATCGGCCGCCAGTTGCACCCGAGAGTAGATTTCTTGCCACCTGGGCAAATCCTTCTGGGGCCTGGCGTACTCTGCCAGGAACCGCTCGTACGGCAACCCGGCCTGAAACTTCGCCTGCCAGTTGATGCTCATTGCAGAACGACTCCTGTCGCAGCTCGATGGCGCCCAGCCAGTCAGCCGCCGTCGACGTCCGGGGCAGACGTCCGGCTCGCCGGTTCGGTCCGGTCGGCGCCCGACCCGCCGGTTATCTCCCGGCTGATCCTCACGGCGCACCACTCGCGGCCGCACATCCCGCAGTAGTCGGCGTCGGGCGACAGCTCCGGGTCGCGCATGGCGCGCGCGGCGTCGGGGTCCATGGCCATGGCGAACTGGCCCTGCCAGTCGAGCGCCGCGCGGGCGCGTGACAACCTGTCGTCCCAGTCTCTCGCCCCGGGCAGCCCTCGGGCCACGTCGGCCGCGTGTGCAGCGATCTTGTAGGCGATAACCCCCTGCCGGACATCCTCGCGCTTGGGCAGACCCAGATGCTCGCGCGGCGTGACATAGCACAGAAATGCCGCGCCATGGTACGCCGCCGCCGTCGCCCCGATCGCCGAGGTGATGTGGTCATAGCCGGGGGCAACATCGGTGACGATCGGCCCGAGCACATAGAACGGCGCGCCGTCGCACCACTCATCTTGCAGCTTCATATTGCGCTCGATCTGGTCGAACGGCACGTGGCCCGGGCCTTCCACCATCACCTGCACGCCCGACTCGCGCGCCCGATGCGTCAACTCGCCCAGCGTGCGCAGCTCGGCGAGCTGCGCCTCATCCGTCGCATCGGCCAGACACCCGGGGCGAAGTCCGTCGCCCAGCGAGTAGGTCACGTCGTACTCCCGCATGATGGCGCTGATCTCGTCGAACAACTCGTACATGGGGTTCTGCTTGCCGTGGCACTGCATCCACTTGGCCAACAGCGACCCGCCGCGAGAGACAATCCCCGCCAGCCGACCGGTCACCAGCGGCAGGTGCTCTCGCAGCAGCCCCGCGTGGATGGTGAAAAAGTCCACGCCCTGTCGGGCCTGCTTGGCGATGGTGGCCAGGATGTCGTCGTGTGTCAGGTCCTCCACGCTCTTGGCGACGATCATCTCGTAAATGGGCACTGTCCCCACCGGGACCGTAGCCTGGGCGATCAGGTGCTGGCGGATCTCGTCCAGGTCGCCGCCGGTCGACAGGTCCATCACCGTGTCGGCCCCGAACCGCACCGCCCACTCCATCTTCTCGAGCTCCGCTTGCTCGCTCGAGCACACCGGCGAGGCGCCGAGGTTGGCGTTGATCTTCGTGCTGATCGCCCTGCCGATACCGATCGGCTCCAGTCGGCCAGTCGGTGGCAGGTGGTTGATGTTGGCGGGTATCACCAGGCGGCCGGTCGCCACCTCTCGGCGAACCGTTTCGGCTGGCACATTTTCGCGCTCGGCAACGCGTTGCATCGGTTCGGTGATGCATCCGTCGCGAGCGGCCTGCAATTGCGTTCGCATGGCTCGTCTCCGCAGACCCCAAGACCGGCCAGAGTCACTGCCACAAGTCTAAGCTGTGTGTGAAAAGCGGCGGGAACTGACCAAAGCCCTGTCGGGCCTTGCGTTAAGAGCGTCGCTTCCCTACGCAGCTGCTCCCGGCTTGGCCGGCCGGGACTGTAGCTGATCAGGTTCGAAGGGTCGCGCGGCCGCGAGCCGCTGATCTCAGACTGACCGATCGCGCCAGCCACCCCTAGCGAACACCATTACAAGTATACACTGCGCACGAGCGGGGCAAAGCCTATTCATATAGGCTCGCACAATTCCATCGGCATGAGGTGTTCATGCAGTGTGCACCGCCGCGCCATCGGACGGAGTAAGGCTGTCACCTTAGAAGTTCCAGCGGTCGTAACAGGCTATCTCACCCATGCTTACGCGTTTTTTGGGTCCCGCCTGGTCGGCTGGGTAGCCTAGCGGCAACACCTCGATTACGGCGATGTGTTCGGGGATGCCCAGAAGCTGCCTGACCTGGTCGGCGAAAAACGAGCCTATCCAGCAGGTGGCCAGCCCCTCGCGGACCGCCTGGAGGGCGATGTGCTCCAGGGCGATAGCCACGTCGATGGGGGCTGAGTGTTGGCCGCAGCGCATGACGTGGTCGGCCATGTCGCCGCAGGCTACGATCACCACCGGGGCCTGCCCGACGAACTGCTGGTTGCTGCAGGCGGGCACCAGCTTCTTGCGCAGCGCCGCGTCACGTACCACCACGAAGCGCCACTCCTGCATGTTCCTCGCCGACGGCGCCAACCGGGCCGCCTCGAGGATTCGATCGAGCTTGTCCTGCTCGACGGGCTTGTCCTGGTATGCCCGGCACGAGTACCGCTGCACGATCTCTGGCAGAACGTCCATCACGCCACCTCCTGGGGGCTAGAGAGCGAACGCGTGCGGCTAGGATCAACTCGCCCCCCGGGGGTGTCAAGCGGCTGGGAGTTGGGGCCAGCCGGGATCGAGGTCAGGCGGTGCAGGTGCAGACGCTTTGCAGAAGATGGTTTGGTCGACCCCCGATGGGGAACGTCAGCACCCTCGCACCCGCCGCCAAGGCCGGTGAGAGGGTGCTGCCTATGCTGCTTGTGCAGCGAGCTGCCGGTTACTCGACAGCGGAGATTGCGTCAACAGGACACTCGTCGACGCACGCGGCGCAGTCGTTGCAGACGTCCGGATCAATGGTGTACTTGGGGTCACCCTCGCTGATCGCCTCGACGGGGCAGACATCCTTACACGCGCCGCACATCGTGCATTCGTCCGAAATGACGTATGCCATAGTCGTTACTCCTTTTCGGTCATGCCGTTAGAGCACACCGAGCCGGTACTTCGCTCAGCCCGTTCCCACACGGGCACCTGACCAAAGGCAGAACATGATAGCGACAAGGCTGCCGGATGCAAACGCTGATAGAAAAACTGTAACCCCTTTTGCCATCTACACCTAACGCGAATCCGCAGGCTTGGGTCTGCCGAGACGGCCCGCGGCGCCTGGTGAACTGGTCGAGGGATTGGTCGTGGGGCGAGTGGTGGGGTGGGGGCGAGCCCACATGCCGTATTCGGTCTCGGCCCGGATGGTTTGGCCGGCCTCGGGATTGTGCACGGCGCGAAACCGGCCCAGAAACAGATAAGGCCCCGCCCGGCCCCAACCAGCCAGAACGCCGCTGGACTGGTGCAGCGCCCACATGCGAAACGTCCCTTCATAGACCTGGTTGGCCCGGTCGCGGACGGCCACGACGCCCTGCGTCGAGCGAAACCGATGCGAGCTGGGTCCCTGGTGGTAGCTGGCCCGCATGGCGTAGCGGTCGACGCCGTAGTTCTTACCCACGCCGGCGCTGGGCTCACCCAACACGAGCGACATGCGAAACGTGGCGTGGGCGATCGGGCCGAGCAGCGACGGGCGGTCCTGCTGCATGGCGATGCACAGTCGCCCATGCTCGTCGAGCCACCACCAGCAGCGATCGGGGTTGAAGTTGACGATTTCGGCGGCGGGCGGATCGATGGCGTTGGTCGCAAGCGACGTGACCTGCACGCGGGCCGACCCACTGCACCCGGCGAGAAGGACCAGGCCCGCAAGCCCCAGCGCGTGAGCCATCCACGACGCCCGCACTTACCGCTCCCGCCGAAGCGACCAGATGACCCGCTTGGACGCCTTCTGCGCCGCCTCGGGATCGTACTCAGCCGTGAAGCGACCCGCCAGCACATAGTCATTGGCCAGGCGATGTTCGGCGTAATAGCGCGGCGGGAACACACGGCACGTGGCCTGGATGCTGCCCACCAGTCGAGGCGATTCGAGCTGCTCGTCCTCGGGGTGATAGCCCCAGGTGACGGCGCCTTCGCGCCCGCTGATGTAGACCAGTCCCGAGTCGGTCAGGTCGTAACCCGAGAGGCTGTCCGTGTCGACGGGCGTGCTGGCCTCGCGTGTGGTCGTCCGGCCGGCGGGCAGATCGACAACCAGGACCAGTTCGTCGGTCTCGACGCCGTCCAGAATGATCTGCCCGGAATGACGCAGGTACTCGTGAACCAGCACCAGCCGAATGGTCTGCTCGTCGGGCTGATACCAGTAGCCCTTCTCCAGCTTGACCGGCACGGTGCCCGCCGCGTCGTCCTGCGGGCTGCTGAAGGTCAGCTCGGTTTTGGGCGCACATCCCGCGGTCAGGTGAGCAAGCAAGCCGATCACCGCCGCCAGGGCGACCGGCCCGATCAATGAGGCAACGGGAATTGCTCGCATAGTTGGCGCACCTCCCCGCGAACCTGTTGGACAACGTGGTCGTCGCCGTGACTGTCCAACACGCGGTGGATCAGTTGGGCGATCGTATTCATCTGGTCGGGCTTCATGCCGCGCGTGGTCAGGGCGGGCGTTCCCAGCCGGAGCCCGCTGGTCTCGGCCGGGCGGCGATCGTCGAACGGAATCATGTTCTTGTTGACGATGATGCCGGCGCTCTCCAGCCAGTTTTCGGCCATTCTGCCGGTCACATCCGGAAGCACGGTTCGCAGATCGACGAGCATCAGGTGGTTATCCGTGCCGCCGGAGACCAGGCGATAACCGGCCGCCGCCAGCGCTTCGGCCAGCGCTCTGGCGTTGGTCAGGATCTGTTGCTGGTAGACCTTGAATTCCGGACGCAGGGCTTCGGCAAAGGCGACAGCCTTGCCCGCGATGACGTGCATGAGGGGCCCGCCCTGGATGCCGGGAAAGACCGTCTTGTCGACGGCCTGGGCGTGCTTGGCCTTGCACAGAATCATTCCCGCGCGCGGGCCTCGCAACGTCTTGTGCGTGGTGGTGGTGACAAAGTCGGCCACGGGCACGGGCGAGGGATGAAGCCCCACCGCCACCATGCCGGCGATATGGGCAATGTCGGCCAGCAGATAAGCCCCGACCTCGGCGGCGATGTCGGCAAACGCCTCGAAGTCGATCGTGCGAGAATAGGCCGACGCGCCGCAAACGATCATGCGAGGCTTGCACTGTCGGGCCTTGTCGCGGATGGCGTCGTAGTCGAACCGCTCGCTCTTCGCGTCCACGCCGTAGGTGCACACCTTGTAGAGTTGCCCACTGAAGTTGACGTTCTTGCCGTGACTGAGGTGCCCACCGTGATCGAGGTCGAGACACAGAAGGATATCGCCCGGCTCGAGTACAGCCATGTACACGGCCATGTTGGCCTGCGTACCGGAGTGCGGCTGAACGTTGACGTGCTCGGCGCCGAAGAGCTGCTTGGCGCGATCGCGGGCGAGGTTTTCGACCGCATCCATGAACTCGCATCCACCGTAGTACCGCCTGCCGGGATAGCCCTCGGCATACTTGTTGGTGAAGACCGATCCGACGATCTGCATGACCGCCCGGGAAACGTGGTTCTCCGAGGCGATCAACTCGAGCGTATTGGCCTGGCGATCCTGCTCCTGCTGGCAGATCCGCCAGACCTCGGGGTCGGTCTTTTCGAGGATGCGTAAACTGGGTGTCTGGCAAGTCATGAAAGCCTCTCCAACGAGGAGTCTGTGGTGAGGGGCCGATCCCGATACCCTAGCCGTGCGGGCCGGGCGCTTCAAGGAGGCCCACGCCACCCCCTCCGGGGTCTGCCCTCTAGCACCATACTCATCTGATCATCCGGACAACAGCCCACCCGTGTTGTCGGCGTCGCCGGGGGCTGTCGGCTGGGTGGCGGGTGGACCACTGCGTCCGTTGAAAGGGCCCCAAGAGTCCCATAGGATTGATCGAGAGGCGGTCTGAGGCCGCCGTAATAGGGCGATGCCCTACGATTATCGGACCGGTTTGGGCGGGCGGCTGGGCTCGGGCCGCTCCGGACGGGCGGCTGGGCGTGCTTGCCGGCACTTGGTTGATCCGTAGCATGAATGTGGGTCGGGAGTTGAGCCATGACCACGATACCTAAGATGCCCCCGATTGAGCAGTTGCGTGGCCGGCAGATAGGCCGCGTGCTCATCAAAATGGGCCGGGTCACGCGCGAGCAGCTCAGCGAGGCGCTGGAGATCCAGCGCGACCGTCGCGGGCCGCTCGGACAGATCCTGGTGGAACTCGGTCACCTCACCGAGGACGTGCTCACGGTGGCGCTGGCGGCTCAGGTGGGGATGGCCCCGATCGACCTGGAGAAGCTCGACGTACCCAAGTCGGTGATCGATCTGATTCCTGCCCAGATGGCCAACACCTACAATGTGGTGCCGGTCAGCTACGATGAGCAGACCAACCAGCTCGAGGTCGCGCTGGCCAGCCCGGACAACTTCCAGGCCACGGACGACCTGAAGACGCTGATGGGCTTCGCCGTGAAGGCGTACATCGCGCCGGCCGACCAGGTCAACGCGGCGCTGAACCGCTACTACCCCGAGGAGGGCAGCGAGAGCATCAACGACCTGATCGAGGAGCTGGCCGGCGACGCAACGCTGGCCAAGTTCGAGGGTCGCGGGCAGAGCATCGACCTGGACGAACTGAAGGAGATGATCGAGGCCAACCCGGTCAAGAAGCTGCTGAACCTCGTGCTGCTCCAGGCGATTCGGGACAAGGCCTCCGACGTTCACTTCGAGCCGTTCGAAGACGAATTCAAGATGCGCTACCGCATCGACGGCGTGCTCTACGAGATGGTGCCGCCGCCGCGGCACATCGCACTGGCTATTTCGTCGCGTATCAAGGTCATGGCCAATCTGGACATCGCCGAGCGTCGTCTGCCGCAGGACGGGCGCATCTCGCTGACCGTGCAGGGCAGTCCGGTCGACCTGCGTGTCAGCGTGCTGCCCACCATGTTCGGCGAGAGCGTGGTCATGCGTGTGCTCGACCGCGCACAGCTCGACCTCGACCTGGACCGCCTGGGCCTGCGCGATGACGATCTGGGCACGGTCCGCACGCTGATCCGCAGGCCGCACGGCATCATTCTCAACACCGGTCCGACCGGCTGCGGCAAGACCACCACGCTCTACTCGGCCCTGAAGGAGCTTAACAGCATCGACGTGAAGATCCTCACCAGCGAGGATCCGGTCGAGTACGACATCGACGGACTCGTTCAGTGTCAGATCAACCCGGACATCGGGCTGACCTTCGCTCGCTGCCTGCGGAGCTTTTTGCGCCAGGACCCCGACATCATCCTGGTGGGCGAGGTGCGCGATCTGGAGACGGCTCAGATCGCCGTGCAGGCGTCGCTGACGGGGCACCTGGTGTTCAGCACGGTGCACACCAACGACGCGCCCTCGTGCATCGCGCGACTGCTCGATCTGGGGCTCGAGCCGTTTTTGATCACGGCCACACTGGAAGCCATCGTGGGCCAGCGCCTGGTGCGCCGGATCTGCGACAACTGCAAGACCGAGTTCGAACCCAGCGAAGAAATGCTGATGGAGCTGAACCTCAAGCCCGACGACGTAGCCGGGCACAAATTCCACTACGGCCGCAGCTGCGATTTCTGTAACAACACCGGCTACCGCGGACGGTTCGGCATTTACGAGATCATGGCTTTCGACGACGACCTGCGCGAGATGGTGATGAAGAACGCCTCGACCAGCGTGCTGCGTGAGGAGGCCCGTCGCCGCGGCATGCGGACGCTGCGCGAGAGCGGTCTGCTGGCCATTTACGACGGGCTGACCACGATCGAAGAGATCGTGAAGCAAACGATCGTCGAGGAGTAACAGGCAAGGGGCCCGCCGGGCCCGGGAGACTCACCGATGGCCATCTTCACGTTCGAAGCGATGAACGCCGCCGGTCAGGAGATCAAGGACGAGATCGACGCGACCAACACCGAGGAAGCGATCGGCAAGATCCGGCAGCTGGGCTACTTCCCCACGAAGATCAAGGAGAAGGGCGCCAAGAAGCGCGAGGTGCAGGCGGGCGCGGGCCGGCGCCGCAAGAAGGCCGCCGGCGCCGGCGGGTTCGGGCGCGTCTCGCAGAAACAATTGACCGCCTTCACGCGGCAGCTCTCGACGCTCCAGGACGCGGGCCTGCCGATTCTGCGTTCGCTTCACATTCTCGAGCAGCAGCAGAAGCCCGGCCTGCTGCGGGTGGTCATCCGCCAGGTGGGCGAGGACGTCGAGGGCGGCTCCACGCTCAGCGAGGCGATGTCGAAGCACCCGCGTGCGTTCGACCGGTTGTACGTCAACATGGTGCAGGCCGGCGAGGCCGGCGGCGTGCTCGACGTGATCCTCAACCGTCTGGCCGACTTCATGGAGAAGGCCCAGAAGCTCAAGCGCCGCGTCGTCGGGGCGATGATCTATCCCTGCGTGGTCATCAGCTTCGCCATCATGATCGTCACCGGCATCATGTATTTCGTCGTCCCCAAGTTCAAGGACATCTTCGCCGACTTCGACGCCGAGCTGCCGGCCATGACGACCCTGCTCATCAGCATGTCCGACTGGATGGCCGGACGCGGCTCGCATGCCGGCGGCGTGCCGGGCATCCTGATTGTGCTGATCTCGCCGGTGGTGCTGTTTCTGATCGTCAAACTGACGCGCCAGTCGCAGATGGGGCGCTTCATCGTCGACACCATCAAGCTGAAAATCCCCATTCTGGGTCAGATTCTGGGCAAGACGTCGGTGGCCCGCTTCACGCGGACCCTCGGCGTGCTGATCAACGCCGGCGTGCCCATCCTCGAAGCCATCAACATCACCAAGGAAACCTCCAGCAACGAGGTCTACTCGGCCGCCCTGGGCAGGGTGCACGACGCCATTCGCGAGGGCGACAGCTTCGCCAACCCGCTGCGGCAGGCGAAGGTGTGCGACTCGATCGTCACCAACATGATCGACGTGGGCGAGGAAACCGGCGACCTCGACAAGATGCTCGTCAAGATCGCCGACAACTACGACGACGAGGTCGACGTCCTGGTGGCGGGCCTGGTGAGTCTGCTCGAGCCGATCATGGTCGTGGTCTTGGGCGTGATCGTCGGCTTTATCGTGATCGCACTGTTCCTGCCCCTCGTCTCGCTGATCAACAGCGTCAGCGGGGGCGGTGGCTAGGCCACTCGTCAAAAGGCCTCGACAGCTTCCCGGAGATGCCCATGAGTCCGGATGATGTGGACAGTCTGTCCGTTGCCCCCGCCCGACGCGGCCCGCACCCGGCGCGCCCGCGGCGCGGGACCGGCTTTACGCTCGTCGAGATCCTGATAGCGATTTCCATCCTCGCCATCCTGGCCGTCCTCGCGGTGGTGGCCACGCGTGCCGCCATCGACTCGGCCCGCAAGGGCACCGCCCGGGCCACCATGCGGATGATTATGGTGGGCATCGAGGAGTACAGCCGGTTCTGGCCGGCGTCCAAGCGGGCCGTCACCGGGTTCCCCGAGTGGTCGGCAGCCAACCTGTGGGTCGTCCCACCGCCTACGGGGGCAACGTACGCCCGGCCAGTTGAGGACGGCAACGATCCAAGAGAGGACCAAAACGAAGCCAACGAATGTCTGGCGTACTCGCTGCTGGCGCAAGTAGGCGAGGGGCCGTATCTGCGAAATCCGCCCGGCGAAGTCGTCGCATCGTTGACCCAGGACTTCGCTGCCAGATATGGGCTAGGGGGCGCGGGCGTTCCGGTTCAGCAGCTTGTCGATCCGTGGGGCAAGCCCTTCGCCTATCAATGGCTCGACGAGGACAACCGCCCCGTAACCAACAACAGCACGGTGGGTGTGCGGGTCCGCCTGTTCAGCGGCGGCCCGGACCATTGGTTCGGCCGGACGGCGGACCAGGACCCGAACGAGGCCGACAACATTTACGAAGGGCCCGAGCCCGAGGCCCGTGACAGCCTTTTCTAGGATTTGCAGAGGACACGGCCCGGTGTAGCAATGAACGACTGCGACAACGACAAGGCGAGAATCACACCTCCCACGGCGGCACGTCGCCGGGCGCTCGGTGCCGCGGCACGCGCGTCGGCCTACACGCTGATCGAGGTGCTGGTGGTGGTCGCCATCATCAGCATCCTGGCGGTGGTGGCGGGGGTGAGCTGGCAGCGGCTTCGCGGCAGCCAGATCGAGGGCCAGGCGATCGACACCTTCGTACGCTTCGCCGCGGTGGCCCGCACCCACGCCATGCAGACCGATACCACCGTCGCCATCGTCTTCGACGACCAGGGACGCATCGAAACCTACATCCACCAGGCGCTGCCCGACCCGAGTGTTCCGACCAATGTTGATGCCAACCGCTTCGTGCCGCTCGGGCTGCTGAGTGAGACGGCGCTGCCCGAGGAGGACCTCCGCCTGGCCTGTATCGATTACGCCGAGGCCGCGACCCGGCGCTATGATACCTTCGCGGGTGAGGAGTACTACTTCCCGGTGGGCAGTCACAACAGCATCCGGGACATCGATCGAGTCAGCCGCGTGGCTGTCTGTTTCGACGGCGACGGGCATTTGATCACCCGGCTGCTCAAGCTCGAACTGCCCAAAGACTATCACCACCCCAACCGCAATCAGTACAACCCCGGGCTCACCGAGCTTTACTCCACTCGCGGGTGCGTAGCCTACAAGTGGTCGGTGCTGACGATGCAGTTCGGCAGCGACCCCGACCCCAGCCAGGGGAAAATCAGGACGTTTTTGGACCAACAGCCGGCCGTGGCGCTGAACCAATGGTCGGGACAGTTGGTGGGCGGGAATAATTGACAGGGTAGGGTGCCATGCACACGGCGTTTGAGACAACCCGATCTGCTTCTCGGCGGCGGCAGCCCGCAGCAGGGGGCTTCTCGCTGCTCGAGATGATGATCGCCATCGCCGTGCTGGGCATCGGGCTGGTGATGGTGGCGGCCATCTTCCCGGTCGCCCTCGACCTGCACCGCCGCAGCGCCGACGAGACGCTTGCCCTCCAGCACGCCTACCAGGCGCGTGCGATCATTCGCGCCAAGATCGCGCCGACGTTGACCGATCCGACCAACACACTACTGCCGCACAATACCAAAGGGCAGTTCTTCGTCGTGCCGTTTCAGAGTCTTCCGCAGGGATTTCCGCTTGGCGAGGACCCTAACAAGCCGATTAACCCGAAATTGACGCCCGTCGATTTCCTTAACGATATCAACTATGCGGCTTCTCTCAACGGCGGGTTGAACCCGACCATCGCATTACGCGTGTGGTCGGACCTGTGCGGGCCGCCCAAGCAGTTTGCCGACGTAGCCGAGGTGCCACGCGAAGACCTCAAGGAGCGCCCGCGCTACGTATGGTATGCGTTCTACCGCTACAACAACCCGAGTGGGGACCTATCAGACGTGACGTGGTTTGTCGCCGTCTGCCGCGTGACGGGGGGGACATACGTCCCCGACCCAGCCGCGCCGGCCGGGACGCGGGACTCGCAGCTTCCGCTGCCGTGGCGGATCGGGCTGAACACATCATCGCGGGGCCCGCAACTCCTAGCCGCCAGCAGCCCTAACCCGCTGGAAATGCCCCTGCCGCCCCGAGATCCGCCCTGGCCAGCAACACCGTTGGTCGTGCGTGGGTCGCGACTCTTCAGCCAGCAGACGGGGCAACTATATACCGTGGTGCGAACGCTAAGGGTCGATTCTACGAATCGGCTCGTGCCCGAGGGCCTCGCGCCCACGTTCCTGGAACTGCGCGAGCAAGTCTCCAAGGACGAGCGGGCGAGCGGGGCGTACTGGATATTCCCGCCGCCGACGGGCGAAAGCGAGTCGCCCTACGTGGCGGGACTGGTGTTTTAGGTAGCGATCGATGAACGGCCATCGGCACAACCCGACGCGACGCGAGGCGCCCGGCGCCCGCCGAGCCTTTACCCTGGCCGAGCTTCTGGTCGCGGTCGCGGTGATGACCCTTCTCATGCTGGCGGTGGCCAACATCTTCGGGCTGGTGCAGCGTAGCTCGAGCCTGACCTCCGCCAACGTCGACGTGCTCGACAAGCTCCGCACCGTCTCCAGCGTCATCCGCAGCGATATCGAGTTCATGGACAAGACGGCCTACCTGATCATCCGTACGGAAGATGTGCTTAGCGTCCGCGACGTACTGGACCAGGCAGCCGCCGCAAGGACGGCTCGGGCCGACCGCCTGATCTTCCACAGCAATGATGCGCAGGGACAGCGCTCGTTGACCGACTTGACTGAATCGGGGTCGGGCGACGCGTCGGTCGTCTACTATGGCCACGGTCTGGGCGGTCGTATCCCCCCGGGCAGTCCGTGTGCGGACATGGCGGGTACTGTGCTGACCGAGCCGATTTCCGAGTGGGTACTGAGTCGCAGAGCGATACTGCTGTATACCCAGCTACCGGGGGCGACCGTGTGCGGAGATGTCCCGCCGCTGTCCTCGAATCTGGACCTGAACAATCTTGACAGCATGTTTCGCCAGAGCCGTCTGGACGGGATCGATGACTCTGCCGCTGGGTTCATTACCAACGTCGGGAACGCCAACCCACTGAATCTATCCTGGTTTTGGGATCGGTCGGCCGTGCCCACGGCGGTTGACGCCGACACGTACCGCCGGGCTTGTTTCCTGCTGGCCGAGCACGTGGGCGACTTTATCGTGGAGTGGACGGATGGGTCGGTGGTGGACCCCGGAACCGATTTATCTAACCCGAACGACGATGCGGACTCGCGGACGCAGTGGTTCGGCAGAGGGCGGGACGTAGACTTAGATGGCAACCTCGTCGCGGGGAGCGGCGATATTGTCTCTAAGACATCTTGGTTGATTCATTGGGGCGTTCCGCCCACTGACCCCTTGCGCATTACGTTCGAGAACAAGATTGAGATCAACCTCGCGGATGCGATCAATTCACCGATACCTCTGACATACTACGCGATATGGATGCCTGCACAGTTAGCTGATCCGGATTACGCCCCCAAAGCCATTCGCATCCTTATTCGGTTATACGACTCGCAGAAGCGCCTGCGCGACTCGCGAGGCAACCCGGGTCAGCTTTATACGCTGTACTTCGATCTTCCGTAACCGCCAGAGGTCTGTAGCGGCAGGTGAGGAGCACCGATCATGAGAAACCAAACCACGACAAGATCGCCCAACGCCCACTGTAACCCGCGGCGGGGCACGATTCTGGTGTTCGTGCTGGGGGTGCTGGTGATGCTGTTTCTGATCGGGACGGCCGTCATCGTGAAGACCCGCAGCGAGCGGCAGAACGTGGCCCACCTGGCCGTCGCCGCCAACGAAGCGGGAGTGATGGACCAGGCCGTCAACGCCGTTCTGGAGGAACTCCGCCGCGACATCTGGGGCGACGATACGGTCGCCCTCAACAGCGACGGGGGTGACGAGCCCTGGGACGCGCCGGGCGACGACGACGCCTGGCTGGCCGCCACCATCTGCTACTTGGACCCGAACGACCCGGGCGACCCGAACGACGACTTCTACGCGTGGCCGCGAGTGTCCTACGGCGGCAGCAACAAGGCGGTGAGCAGCCTCCCCTTCGACGCCGACGGCGACGGCGTCCGCGATTCGGTCCGCAGCAAAGCGATCACCGTGCTCGACCCGGCCACCACCGGCGTGGGGGTGGCGGTGCGGATCATCGACAACGCCTCGATGGTCAACGTGCAGACGGCCTACAATGCGGCGGCGTATGCCGGATATCCGCGGCGCGGTCGATGGCTGACCGACATCCTGCTGGACGACCCGCGCAAGATGCTGGTCGATCCGGCCGACGCGGGCGATATGACGAAGCTGTTCAACAAGGACGGAGTGTTTTCTTACGCGACCAACGACCCGTTGGCTTACTGGCAGGTTTACGCTCGCACAGACCTGCTGCGGTTTCCACCGATGTATGATGCATCAGAAGAGGCGGCGCTTCGCCATCGCTTCAGTCTGGTCAGGTATTTCGGGCAGGACTTCCCGGGGTACGCCGAGTGGTTCCTGCGGCGAAGCTGCCTGTGGCCGGCTACGTCGTTTCCGGCCGCTCGCGACCATGCTGACTGGGCAACCGACACCTACGCCAACAGCGTGCACTGGTGGATGTTCGACTACAACGCTGAGGACGGCAACAACCCGATGCACTGGCAGAACCGCATCGCCGAAGACCCGAGGCCTGACCTTGCAGCGAGCGACTTTGTCCGCCGGCTGCTGCTGACCACCACCAGCAAAGAGGTCATGCGCCGGCCGACGGTAGGCGGAGGCGCCGCTGCGCCGACATTCCCTGCCCTGTACTTCAAGACGATCGGCCCCGGCCCGTCCTTCCTGGCCGATATGAACACGGCGTTCGTCGGCGACGAAATGGCTACGCTGAACTTCTACGGGCGAACCGACGTCGAAAAGGCCCGCTCGCTCGCCCAGCTTGCCCGGTGTTTTTACTACAGCGGGTTGACTGTCGGGCATCCGCAGGTGGCCGACCCCACGTGGATGGCGTGGCAACTGGCGCTGAACGTGCTGGATTACCGCGACGCCGACGATGTGCCCAGCGTGCTGACCAAGAACGCCGACGGCAGCGGCCCCTACGCGTTCGGCCTGGAGCGCCAGCCGTTCCTGACCGAGGCGTATGCCGACATTGTGATGCAGCAGGTTGCCCCAGCCCCTCCCCCTGAAGACTGGCAACTGCAAAGCAGGCGCTGCGCCGTGGAGATCTTCAACCCGTGGTGGAACGACACCACGAATCCGACCAACTTCAATGAGAACGACTACCAAGTGCTTGTAGGGGGCAGGGCGTACGCGCTGACCGGTGTGAGCATCGATGGGGGGCCGCCCGCGCCCAGCAACGGCTACACCGTCCTGACCGACGAAGTACCTTTGACGATCACAAACAACCCGAACGCCCGCCAAGACGCCGGTTTTGTCATCAATCAGGGCGACATCATCGAGTTGCAGCAGAAGATGTACGATCCC
The DNA here is from genome assembly GCA_035530655.1 of Phycisphaerae bacterium. Taxonomy (GTDB): domain Bacteria; phylum Planctomycetota; class Phycisphaerae; order UBA1845; family DATKUK01; genus DATKUK01. Next base: position 3,098 of record DATKUK010000073.1, on the reverse strand, counting down.
TCCGGGACCGCCTACCCGGCCTGGCTGACCATCGATCGGATCGTGCCCGATCCGAACCAGACGCATCCTGTCAGCGGCGCCGATCTGCAATTCGCCGAGGTCAAGACGGGTACGAGCGATTACAGCCACGCCGCCAGCCTCCAGCGCGACAAGGAGCCCAACCCGGCCAGCCTGAGCGAGTGGCGCTTCAGCGTGGCGAGGCAAAAGCTGGAGTCCTGGACGTCGGGCGCCGCCGCAGGTGGGCTGGCGACCCATTTGGCCCCTGACGGCAACGACAGGGCCGACCTGTCGGCCAACGTGCCCCCGTGTCCGTGGATCTTCCGCAACGACGCAGCGGCTGCCGATCTCAAGCCGTCGCAGACCAATCCGAGCTTCGATTCGGTGGGCGAGCTGAGTCGGGTGCTGGCCTACGGGCACCTCACGCCCGTTGCCGTGGCCAACGTGCCCGAGGCCGTGTCGAGCCGGATGCTGAACATTGATAGCGACACCAGCCTGAGCACGGACGAGAAGAAGCAGCGCAAGATGGCGGCGGGACGCGTCAACTTCTTCTACGACGAAACCGACGCCGCCAAGGACACCAAGGACCGCACGCTGTTTCGCTACATCAGCACACTGACGGCGGCGGCCGACGACATCGACAACAACGGGGACACCAAGACCGATTATCTGCTCGACCCGAACGAGGCGGCCGAGGCTAAGTACCTGATGGTCCACGGGCGGCTGAACATCAACACCGCGCCGCGCGACGCTCTCTATGCCGTGCCGTTCATGTTCGACGACAAGGGCACGGGCGGCCCGGGGTGGGACCTGGCGGCGGCGATTGTGGCCGACCGCGAGCAGCGCAAGGTAAACGATATCCTGGGCGGGACCGTGGCCGCGGGCACCAAGGGCGACCCGTTTACGACGGTCGCGACACTGGCGCGCCTGACGGGCGGCGGGATTGACCAGTTCGCGGTCGACGCGGCCGACCTTGCCGACAATGGGACGTCGCCGTGGTCGCCGGAGTTCGTCGATTACACCAGCGACCCGTCGTTGACGGCCGTCAACGACGTCCGCGAGCGCGACGTGCTGCTGGCGCGATGGGGCAACCTGCTGACGGTGCGATCCGACGTGTTCACCTGCTACATCCTGCTGGTGGACGGGGCGGGCAAGCCGATCCGCCGAGCCGAGCTGCTGATCGACCGGACGAACTGCTTCGGCAACGCCAAGGCGCCGCCGACCGTGCTTTACCGCGTGGATACGCCCTATACGGATACGACGAGATGACGCAACGAGAAGCGCAAAACCCTTGCTCCATGCGCCGGAAAACGAGACCCTTGCACGACGACGGCAGGGGTGGAATAATGCATTCGTTATCGTGCGGATCGGCCCGGGACCGGTCCGACCCAAAGTGAGGTGGAATCATGAAAAACGCAAGAAAAGCCTTTACGCTGGTTGAGTTGCTGACGGTGATCGCGATCATCGCCCTGCTGATCAGTATTCTGCTGCCGTCGCTGAACAAGGCCCGGCAGCAGGCGCGGCGGACGGCCGTGCAGGCCTACTTTCACGCGATCGACGCCGGGCTCGAGCTGTTCCGAAACGACCAGGGCAGCTACCCCTACTCCAACGCGGCCGCCATGCAGGCCGCAGCGCCGGCCGATCCCTACGCGCCGCCAAGTAATCCCGCTCAGCAACAGATGACCGTGCACGAGACTGACGGCAACAGGTATGATGAGCCATCCACCGCTAACCCGCTCGCCTGCGAGGACAGGAGCGACAACCATGCCGCCCAGGGGGCTCACCTTCTGGCCGACGCCATGCTCGGGCGCGACCTGCTGGGGTATGACCCGGTCGGGTCGTACGACAAGGGGCCCGGCTATACGCGGTGGAATCCCGCCAACGTCCGCCAGGGGCCTTACATCGACCCCGACAGCGCCACCAATGAACAAGTGTTTACAGACGCGAGAGGCAACACGGTAGGCATGGTGGTTACGGATCGTGGGGTCGAGACGGTAACTCGAAACGTGAGATACCTGGCGGATGTGTTCGGCTCGCCGATCCTCTACTACCGGGCCAATCCGCTCGCCCAGCCGAGTTGGCCGGCGCACGGGAACCCCGTTACCCCGCCGTATACGCGACCCCCGATCTACGAGCCCGATGATAACTCGGTGTTTACTGTAGACACCGTGGCCCCGCCGAACGAGCAGCCCGAGGTAAACCCCGGCCAAGATCCGCGTCACTGGCTGTATGACGAGAGTGGCCCTACTGGAGGGTACTACCCGGCGCCGGGCTTCTATGACTACATCCAGGACAAGCGAACCTCGCAGGCAACGGGGTGGGTGCCAGGCACCGGCGGCGGCGTGATGAGGCCGTATAAGCCCGATACGTATCTGCTGATATCGGCCGGGCCGAACCTGATCTGGGGCGACAACGACGACGTGAAGAATTGGACAGTGCGGCCGTAAGCGACGGGTGGCACGGTCCGGCCAAGCCGGGCCGTGGTTGAATAACGTGGCGGGTTGATGACCCGCGCTTGGTGGGTCGACGACCCACCCAACATTCTTGCGGCACACCCGGGCTACTCCGAGGGGGTGGGTAGCCCGGTTTGCTTGGGTGCCCCGCCCCGTGTCGGGGTGGGGGACGGATTGCGCGCAACAGGATGTGGTGGGTTGATAACCCACCCTACGTGTCTGCAAGGCACCCGGGTTCGGGTTCCTGCCGAAGTACACGTCGTGCCTGGTGGCGCCGGCACCGGCCGTCCACGAAAGGGCCACCTTGCGGCTCACCCTCGTCGCATCGCCGGCGGCAGTGCTCTGGCATAGCAAAAGGCCGGGCGGGGCGCCGTATGGTGCCCCGCCCGGCCGCCGTGGTTGCTGTTGCTATGGCGTGCCTATGATCTCCACGTCATCCACGTAGCCGTACTCGCGAGTGCTGCTGGCGTTCAGGCGGTACCTGAACCGGAAGTTGGGGTTGTTGTTGGCCCCGCTCGGACACGTGAAGTCCTCGTGGTAAAAGGAGGTGCTCCGCGTGCTGCCCAGCAGGTACCAGCTCTGCCCGCCGTCATCCGACCACTCGCAATACAGGTATTCGCCGGAATCCAGACCCTGAGTCCTACGCCA
>DATKUK010000072.1:0-2596 GCA_035530655.1 Phycisphaerae bacterium | reverse complement strand
GATGTCGGAATCGAAACCGAAGAAGAAGTATAGGACGGGCTGCACGTACCGCGTTCTGAGGACGATCGCAATCCTCGGGACGGGATACTGGCTCAACGCGGGCGTGCTCGCGGACCTGAGCGACCTCAGCGACGAGCGAATCCACCGGCTGCTCAAATACGCGATGATCGAGACGGCGGAACCGGCCGAGGGCGAAACTGTGGTCGAGGTGAAGTTAGGCGTATCCGCAGGCGCGGCAGATGTGCCGTGCCCTTGTGGCCGATAGGCCAGAGAGAGACTAAAGATGGCTCTGCCAGCAGGAATCTTGGACAGTTGCGCGATGTGCGTCGAGCTGTCCACAAATGGGTCAACCTGGACCGATTTCAGTGACTACTTGTCGGTCCTGACCCCGGCGCCGATGACGCGCGACACCGGGGAGCAAGCAGTGTTCGGGGAAAACGTGAAGGCGACCGGCGTGGGAAAGAGGAACCCGCTAGAGGTCACGATCCGGGGCGTGTATGCAAACGGCTCTACCACGGCAGATGCGTTCTTCTACGTGTGGACGCAGTGGCAGATCGACTGCGGCGGGCCGTTGGCGGTGCGATGGGCGCCCGCAGGCTGCCTCACCGCCGGCGTGACCAACCAGGTATTCAGCACCGGCACGTCGACCGCACACGTGAGCATGATGACCGGCCTGACGCTGCCCGGTGGCGACGCCGACAGCGGCGCGCCGCTGACGTGGGAAGCCGTCGTACGGGCGCCGGACATCTACATGGCGGCATACGCCTAAAGGAGATCCGCGATGAGAAGGAACCAGTTTGTAGTGTCGGCTGAGTCCGTGCAGGGGAACGCCGAGGCTGAGGTCACGTTCAAGGCGCTGAAGGTGCGCGAGGTTGGAGAATACCGCAGCACCGGGATGACCGACCGCGACCTGCTGAAGCAGCACGTCTTGTCGTGGAAGGGCATCGTGGATGATGACGGCCATGCCTTGCCATCCCCGGCGGATGAACCGGAGATCCTGGGCGAGTTGTACATCCACGAGCAGCAGGAGCTCGCGCGCCTGCTCTTTCAGGGGCCGGACGGCGAGTCGGCAAAAAACTGATTCAGGCGCTCGTCAAGCATATGTGGTTGACGGGCGGACGCTACCCCGACTGGATCGCGGACGATGTGGCGATGATGCGCGACTGTGCGCGCTACCACTGCCTGCCTTCTGAATTGGAGGAGGAGGACTGGCATATACTTGCGCGCCACAGGGCTATCGAGGTGGCTGAGGGACAGTACCGGGCGGCGGAGGCCAGGTCAATTTCGAGAGGACGGCGATAGTGCCATCGTCTGAATACAACGTCAACATCACCATCACGACAAAAGACAAGACAAGCGCGGCGGCGAAGACGGCCGAAAAGAGCCTGTTCACGCTGGCCAATGCTGCAAAGGCGGCGGCGCTGGCTTATGCCGCCCTGCGAACGGCACAGAAGGCGCTCGAGTTCGTCAAGTTGGGCGCGGAAGTCCAGATGGCAGAGAAGCGCCTCGTGGCATTTGCTGGGGGCGTAGAGCAGGCAACCAAGTACATGGAGGCGCTTGCCGCCGGCTCCGACAATACCATCGACCGTTTGACGGGCCTGGCACAAGCCAGCCGGATGCTCGAAACCGGCATGGTCACGAACGCACGCGAGATGGAATTGGCAGCGGCAATGGTCGCCAAGCTGGGCAATCAGGCGCGCAGCACTGAATCACGCATGCAGATGTTGACCCTACTACTCGCGAACCAGTCTGTGTTGCGCCTGGACGAGTTCGGGTTGTCCATCGATAGGGTCCGAGAGCGGCAAGAGGCACTTGAGAAGCAGGGTCGCTCCACGACAGAAGCCTTCCGGGCGGCCGTGTTCGCCGAGGCCGAGGAAAAGCTCGCCGTTCTGGGCGACACATCCGCGACGACGGCTACGAAGATTGGGCAGGTAGCAGCGGCGTGGAAGACGATGGTGCAGACCATCGCCGCGACTGCGGCACAGGATATAGACCCCGCCATCGGGAACATGGCACAGAATCTCCGCGACCTAACGCTGCTATACGAGGGCCTGGCCGAGATTTCCAAGAGAGAGACTGTCGGCTTCAAGGCTCCAGAATACACCCCGCTCTGGCAAGAATACGAACAAGAGAACCAGACCCTCATAGAGTTGATCCTTTCGACTAAGGCATTGCAGCAGACGCGGGCCGTCGCCGCTGCCACGGCGGCAGAATGGCAAGAGGACGAGGAAGAACTGCGGAAACGGCTGGAGGAAACGAACGCGGCGACGCGGGAGGCCGAGCGCCTCACTAACGCGCAGGCTTTTGCTACGCGCCTCATGACGGATTCCGTGGCGAACTCGCTTTCCACCCTGGGCGGTCTGGACCAGACGATGCTTGACTTTGTGGGCACGCTGACCCAGGGGAGCACGATGGCGAGCGGCTTCAGCAAGTATATCGACGACGGCAGCCTATCCTTGCGCGAGCAAACGGCGGCGGCGGCGCAGGCCAGTTTCGCCATCATGGACCTGGCCTCCTCTTACGCATCCTACATGCAACAAGTCGCCTACTCCTACACTGACTACGCCGGCAGCATGGCCGAGATTGAGGCGCAGTA
>DATKUK010000071.1:0-47330 GCA_035530655.1 Phycisphaerae bacterium | reverse complement strand
GTCGGCTCCGATCCACTCGCAGTACGGATTATCGACGGCGGCGGCGCGCCTGGCCGGCACGCCGTTCTTGAGATTGGCCAGGGCAACCTTCTCAGCCGTGCACGCGTACGGCAGGTATTTCAGCCACGCCTTGCCGACATCCTGCGTGGCGGCCTGACTGACCCAAAAGTGACCCACACACCGGAAAATGAGGGGGCAAGAAGTGAGTAATAAGAAAGGCCAGAAACGTAAGTTCCTAGCCCTTCAAGAATTACTCGAACGAGGCCGACGGGATTCGAACCCGTAACCACCGGATCGACAGTCCGGTACTCTAGCCAATTGAGCTACGGCCCCGGAAGCGAGCCACACATCCTGGCCCGCCGGTTCACGCTGAGAGTATAGGTAACGCCGGTTTGTTGTCAAGCCGGGGCCTTGGTCGCCACCCGTCCTCCCACCGCGTCGCGCAAGTTGCCCACGCACCGTCGTTTATCCGGACGTGGCGCGCACCCGACAGCCCCCGGCGGCACATGGCGGTCGGCGCGTTGTGGGGCTGCACCGTCGCCGGCGCCGCCTTGATGCCGCACCCCAAAGCACGTATCGTACGGCGTTTGCGGCGCGGGCGGCAACCGGCCAGTAGACCGTGTCACCCGCGGCTCGGCGGCCTGGGCGGTGACCCACATCGCCAGGGCCGGCACGGCAACGGCTGCTACCAACGGAGGTGAGGATGTCTCTGCGCGACGCGGTTCACGCCAAGGTCATCGAACTGGGCAAGCATGTGGTGCGGATGTGCACCGAGGCCGGCTCGGGCCACCCGTCCAGCGCGTTGTCGCTGGGCCACCTGGTCGTCGAGCTGATGTACAGGCACATGCGGTACGACCCGGCCGACCCCTGGAACCCCAACAGCGACCGACTGGTCCTCTCGGAAGGGCACAGCGTGCCGATCGTCTACGCCGCCTACGCCGATTTGGGCGGAGTGGTCGGAACCAGCCCGGACCAGGCGCGAACGGTCAGCCCCGACGAACTCTTGCGCCTGCGCGAGCTCGACAGCGTGCTCGACGGGCACCCCAACCCGGCCGAGGGCTTCCCGTTCTTCGACGCAGCCACCGGCTCGCTCGGGCAGGGGCTGTCGGTCGCGGCAGGCCTGGCGCTGGCGGCACGGCAGCAGGGCATCAAGAAGCGCATCTTCGTACTGATCGGCGACGGGGAAAGCCGCGAAGGCCAGATCTGGGAGGCGGCCGACTTCATCGTCGATAACAAGCTCAACAAGGTCGTCGCTATCTTCAACTGTAACGGTCAGGGCCAGGCCGACTATGTCTCGCCGCAGCAGTCGGCCGACACGCTGGCCAAGAAGCTCCGCGCGTACGGATTCTCGGTGAAGGTCATCGACGGGCACGACGTCGACCAGATCGACGCCGCCCTCTCCTCCGCCGGCAAGACGCGCAATCCGCTCGCCATCGTCGCCAAGACCGTGAAGGGCTGGGGCGTCGAGGCGCTGAAGGATAAGGGCAACCACGGCAAGCCCCTGCCGGCCGACAAGCTCGAACAGGCCGCCGCCGACCTGGAGAGCATGTACGGCAAGCTGGGCGTTTCGCCCGGTGCCGACGGCATGTTCCCGCCGAAACCACAGCGCAAGCGCAAGGCCCACCCCTCTGGTCCGATCAACCTGCCGTCGTTCGCCGAGGCCATGGCCGACGCGGGTTTGTCCGGCGCGGTCGAGAAGGGCGCGCTGGCCACGCGACGAGCTTACGGCGCGGCGCTTCTGGCGCTGGGCAAGGCCGATGCGCGCGTGGTCGCGCTCGACGGCGACGTGAGCAACTCGACGTTTGCCAACTTCTTCGCCAAGCAATTCGCCGATCGGTTCTTCGAGTGCAAAATCGCCGAGCAGAACATGATCTCGACGGCGGCCGGCCTGGCAGCGGCTGGCATGATCCCGTTCGCCAGTTCCTTCGCCAAGTTCCTGTCCCGCGGTTACGACCAGGTGGAGATGGCGTCGATCACGCGTGCGAACATCAAACTGGTCGGCTCGCACGCCGGTGTGACGCTTGCAGCCGACGGACCCTCACAGATGGGGCTGGTCGACGTGGCGTTCTTCCGATCGTTCGCCGGCGTGGACACGGGCGACGGGCGGGCTGCGTGCGTGCTGTTTCAACCGGCCGACGCGGTGGCGGCCTATCGTTGCACCGAGTTGATGGCCAACTATGACGGCATGTGCTACCTGCGCACGCACCGACCGGACGTGCCGCTGCTGTACGGCGAAAACGAGTCGTTCGAGATCGGCGGCTGCAAGCAACTGGCTGAAGGCGACGCGGTCACGATCGTCGCGTCGGGCTGTATGGTTCACGAGGCCCGCAAGGCACTCGATCGGCTCGCCGGCGACGGCGTGCGATGCAGTCTGATTGATGCCTACTGCTTCCCGATCACGTGCAATCTGATTCTGCAAAGCGCCGCGGCGACCGGCGGGCGGATTCTGACGGTGGAAGACAACTACGGCGGCGGTCTGGGAAGCGAGGTCGCGGAGATGGCGGCTGCCTCGGGCGAGGGCTTCACCGTCAAGACCATGACCTGCCGCAGGATTCCCAAGTCGGCAAGGACGCCCGACCAGGTGCTGGCCTACGTGGGGCTCGACGTGGCCGAGATCGCTCGCCAGGCCCGCGCGATGCTTTAGGGCTGCAAACGTAATCGAGATGCCGCGCCCATGATTATACGTACCCGTGCATTCGCCCGCGCCGGGCTGATCGGCAATCCCTCCGACGCGTTCTACGGCAAGACGATCGCCGTGGCGGTGCGCGACTTCCGCGCCGAGGTCGTGCTCTATGAATCGCCGACCGTGCAGATCGTCCCCAACGAGCGGGATATGTCCGAGTTCGGCAGCGTCGAGGCGCTGATCAAGGACGTAAGACTGCACGGCTATTACGGGGGCGTGCGGCTACTCAAGGCTACCATCAAACGGTTTGTGGACTACTGCCAGGAGCATGACATCCGGCTGCCCGATCGCAGTTTTACGATCCGATACCACACCGACATTCCACGCTTGGTCGGCTTGGGCGGTTCGAGCGCCATCATCGTGGCCGCCCTGCGGGCGCTGATGCAGTTTTACCAGGTGCACGTTGACAAGCAGCAGCAGCCGTCACTGGCGCTGTCGGTCGAGACGGACGAACTGAGCATCCCCGCCGGGCTTCAGGACCGCGTTGCGCAGGTGTATGAAGGTGTTACTTACATGGACTTCCGACGCGACCTGATGGAGGCGAGCAGATACGGTCAGTACGAGCCGCTCGATCCTGAGCTTCTCCCGCCGCTCTACATTGCCTTTGCCGCCGATCAGGCCGAGCCCACCGAAAAGGCCCACAGCGCCGTACGCGTGCTCTACGACCGCGGCGAGAAGAAGGTGATCGACACGATGAACGAGATCGCCTCGCTGGCCGCCCGGGCGCGCGAGCACCTCCTGGCGCGGCGCCCGGATGCCCTGGGACCGCTGATCAACCGTAATTTCGACTTGCGGGCCGCCATCTTTCCGATTAATCCGGATCACCTGGCTATGGTGCACGCCGCCCGAAGCGTGGGCGCAACCGCCAAGTTTGCCGGATCGGGAGGAACGATCATCGGCACGTACGACTCGCCACAGGCCCTGGCTGCCCTGCACGGCAAACTCGAGCGGATGGGCTGCAAAGTCATCGAGTTACGGGTAAGGTAGCCGCATTGGATCGGGAGAGTCCGAACGCAATGACGATCACAAAGGCCGTCATCCCCGCCGCCGGAAAGGGCACCCGTTTCCTGCCGGCCACGAAGGCCCAGCCGAAGGAGATGCTGCCCGTCATCGACAAACCCACCATCCAATACGTGGTGGAGGAGGCCATCGACGCCGGCCTGACCGATATCCTGATCATCACCAGTCGCGAGAAGCGCGCCGTCGAGGATCACTTCGACCGCAACAGCGACCTCGAGCAGGCCCTGGCCAACAGCGACAAGAACGAGGAGTACGAACAGCTACGGCGCCTCAGTGATTTGGCCAACGTGCACTACATTCGCCAGAAGGAGCCTCGCGGCCTGGGCGATGCGGTGTATTACGCTCGCCACCACGTGGGCGACGAGCCGTTCGCCGTGCTTCTGGGTGATTCAATCGTCACCGCCCCGTCGCCCTGTATCGGGCAGCTCATCGAGGTGTATCGGCGCTACCAGTCTCCCGTGGTCGGACTGGAGCAGGTGCCTCGCGAAGCCGTCGGGCGCTACGGCATCGTCGGCGGCGACCGCGTCGACGAGCGTACCTACCGCCTCACCGAGCTTGTGGAAAAGCCCGAGTGCGACCAGGCTCCCAGCACGCTGGCCATCGGCGCCCGGTATATCCTGACGCCCGACATCTTCGCGCAGATCGAGCAGACCCCGCCCGGCAAGGGCAATGAGATCCAGCTCACCGATGCTCTTCAGCGCCTCCTCGCACACCGCGAAATGTTCGGCTACCACTTCGAAGGGCAGCGGCACGACATCGGCAACAAACTGGACTACCTGCGCACCACCGTTCTGTTCGCTCTCGATCGGCCCGACCTGGGCCCGGCGTTCCGGGCCTTCCTGCGCGAAGTCGCACGCGACCTGTAGCGTTCTGAACAATGCGGCCGGATGAACCCGACGTCCCAGCTTCAGCGCCGGGCTGCAAGGCGGCGGTGCCGCGATCTGTTCGGATCGGCCTGCTGTTGCCGATCTTGTAGGCGGCAGTTATGATCGTCTGGCAGAAGGGATTGTGCTGGCGCAAGGAGCCAGGATGGCTAAGAGACAAACCCGTTCGAGCAAACCGTCGTCGTCCTCGTCCAAGCAACTTACGCTCCCGTTGGCCGGCAAGAAACGCACGGCGCGCAAGAAGCGATCGAAACGAACAGGTGAAGCCCAAGAGAACGTTTCGTCGGCCAAGACAGAGGCGCGCGCCGCCACCACCGACCAGGTCGATCATTCCGTCGCCGAGCGCCTCGCCCGCGCCCAGCGCGACATCTCCGTGGCGGAGTTCTTCGCCAAGAACCGCCACCTGCTGGGTTTCGACAACCGCCGCAAGGCGCTGCTGACCAGCGTGAAGGAAGCCGTCGACAACAGCCTCGACGCCTGCGAAGAAGCCAACGTCCTGCCCGACATCGACGTCCGCATCGATCAACTCGACGAGAATCGCTTTCGCGTCCAGGTGGCCGACAACGGCCCGGGTATCGTCAAGAACCAGATACCCAACATCTTCGGCAAGCTGCTGTACGGCTCGAAATTCCATCGCCTCAAGATGTCGCGCGGCCAGCAGGGCATCGGGATCAGTGCAGCCGGCATGTACGGGCTGCTGACCACGGGCCGGCCCATCGAGATTTATTCGCGAACCGGCTCGCGAAGTCAGGGCCATCACTACCAGGTCGCCATCGACACCAAGAAGAACCGCCCCGACGTGATCCTCGACGAACAGGCGGACGTCGACTTCCCTCACGGTACGGTGGTGCGGATCGACCTGGAGGGCAGCTATGCGAAGGGCCGCCAGTCGGTCGACGAGTATCTCGAACAGACCGCCATCGCCAACCCTCACGCCAGAATGACCTATCACACGCCCACGGGCGAACAGGCCGTCTACGAACGGGCCAGCGAGCAGATGCCCCCCCAGACGCGAGAGATCAAGCCGCATCCGCACGGCATCGAGCTCGGCATGCTCCTGCGGATGTTCAAGGATACTCACGCCAAGCAACTCGGTGGATTCCTGCGCAAGGAGTTCAGCCGGCTTGGCGGCTCGACCGCCTCTCACATCGCCGCCAAGGCTAACCTGACCCCCAAAAGCTGGATCAAGACCATCACGCACCAGCAGGCCGAAGCGCTGTACCGCGCCATGCAGGAGGCCCGCGTCAAGGCGCCGCCCACCGACTGCCTCGCGCCGATCGAAACCAAGCAAATCCTCGCCGGCCTGCTCAAGGAGGTCAAAGCCGAGTTTTTCACCGCTGTCACGCGCAGCCCGGCCGTCTACCGCGGCAACCCCTTTCAGATCGAGGCGGGTCTGGCCTACGGCGGGCAACTGCCGGGCGACGAACTGGCACGCGTCATCCGTTTCGCCAACCGCGTGCCGCTGCTTTACCAGCAGTCGCACTGCTGCATCTACCGTAGCGTCGTCGACGTTAACTGGCGGCCCTACGGTCTGGGGCAAAGTCGCGGCGCCCTGCCGACCGGGCCGCTGGTGATCATGGTGCACATCGCCAGCGTGTGGGTGCCGTTTACGTCCGAATCGAAAGAAGCCATCGCCGACTACGACGAGATACGCCGCGAGGTCAAGCTGGCCGTCCGCGAGTGCGCCCGAAAGTTGAGCATCTACCTGCGCCGCCGCGCCCGCCAACACCGCGAGGGGCAACGTCGCAGCGTCTTCCAGCGATACATCGGCGAGGTGGTCGAAGCGGTGAACGCCATCACGCCCACGGACCGCGAACGTCTGCGGCGCGACCTGCTGGCCACCGCCCGCCAGATCACCGCCCGAGCCGACGTACAGCTTGACGAAAACGGCAACCCCATCAAGAAGCCCGAACAGCAGGACAAGCCCGTCGGTGAGGACACCATCATCGTGCACCGCGAGGCGCCCGAGCCGTCCGATCAGGACCTCTTCGGTAACGCCAACAACCACCGCACCCGTGCACGCCGCAACAACGGGCGCCGCGCCAGAAGGCACGCGTCCTGAAACCATTTTCCTGAACCGGGAACGAGGCAGTTGCCATGGCCAAGAAAGCCGTCAAAAAGAAAACCCGCACGACCAAGCAGGCGACCGCCGCGAAGTCGCCCGAGCGACGCTCGACCGCCGGCCGCGCGCGCAAGTCGGGCCCCGTGGCCGACAAAATCGTCGACATGGCCGGGGATGTCATCAAGTTCGCGCATCGTCGGGAGGATCCTTTCGTGGACATCCCCGTACGAGCGCTGAGCAACGTGAGCTTCAATGCACGCCGTCGGATCATCGAGATGGGCTCCAACACGCAGCGCCGCGCGTTTTTCAACCTAGGCCAGGCTAAGCGGTTCATGCAGACCCTGTTGGTGGCCAGCGGATGCAAGCGGCTGCTCGACCAGCGCAAGACCACCAGCATTCGTGACCTCTTCTACAACTGCAAGCACACCATCGCCGACTCCAGCGAAAACACCTTCGACGAGCAGGACGAGTCCGACCCCATCATCGAAGACCTCGAAGTCGCGCTCGACAGCCTGCGTGAAGAGCTGGGCCTCTTTGCCGACCCGAAGGGCGCGATGGTCGGCCCGGTCACCATCGTCGACACCGGGGACACCATCGACCTGTCGCGCCTCGGCAGCGGCGGATGGGCCGTGCCCTCCATCGTCGAAGACTCGGTCATCCAGTTCAAGAGCCACAAGGCCAAGTTCGTGCTGCTCATCGAGAAGGCGGCGGTGTGGCGGCGATTCAACGAGGATCGCTTCTGGCAGCAGCACAAGTGCATCATCCTCCACGGCGGCGGGCAGCCCCCACGCGGCGTGCGACGGCTGCTGTACCGCCTGCACTACGAATTGAAGCTGCCGGTCTACGTGTTGGTCGACAACGACCCGTGGGGATACTACATCTACAGCGTCGTCAAGCAGGGCTCGATCAACCTGGCCTACGAATCGCGCCGCATGGCCGTGCCGGCCGCTCGCTTCGTCGGTATGAGCAGCTTCGACGCCGAGCGATACGACATCCCCCCCGCCGTCGCCATCAAGCTCAACGACCGCGACGTGTCCCGGGCCAAGGAGATCGCCCGCTACCCATGGTTCGACAAGAGACCGTGGCAGCGCGAGATCAAGCACATGCTCAAGTGCGGCGTCAAGCTCGAGCTCGAAGCCCTGTCGAACAAGGACTTCAGCTTCGTCACCGAAACCTACCTGCCCCAGAAGCTCCGCCGTCGCGAGTGGATCGACTAGGCCCTATCCGAGAATGGCAGTGTGGTATCCCCGCGTGCCATCCATGAGCAAGCGGCAGGCCAACGGCCAAACCGCCTGTCGAGCCCGATCTGGTTTGCGTCCTAACCCACAGTTGCCCAGGTTACAATGTAGGGCAGCTTCCACCTGCCGCTCGGCTATGGGGGTGCCCCAGCCCGTCTGGGGGCTGGGGGACGGACATAACAGAGCGTCGGCCACGGCCTCCGTCCCAAGCTTGAATCCGGGGCAGGTTTGAACTCGTCGAAGGCTTGAAACATCCTGCGCTTCGACGTATCTTATCGTCATCTCAGCCTGTCCGGCGGGTTAAGCAAGCATCGCCATGGGGCGTGTCTTTTCGAGGATCCGTGTCATGTGGGTATCCCGTCTTGAGATTGAAAACATCCGATCGTGGGCCAAAGCCGAGTTCGACTTCTCCAAAGGTATCAACGTTCTCGTCGGCCCGAACAACTCGGGCAAATCAACGATAATTCACAGTTTGTTCCCGCTCCAGAAAGAGCTTCCCAACCTCACAAACACCGACCTCCGCGTGGATGCTCCCTCAGGTTGGGTTGCGGCACATTTGGCGAGACTGGACAGTCACCCCACTTTCCTCAGCCCCGATGCTGGTACTGTCCGGGTAGAGCTGGCACGTGGGAAAAACCCCGTCATTAAGCAGTTGGACTCGCAGGGAGACGCCGACCGGTTTGACGGAGCACCGGGACAAGAGCCGGACCATTTCATCTATCCCTTCCTGTCCAAGCGAAAGGTACAGACGTTCGAGCAGAAAGTCGACGCACCAACGATGTACCGCATCGCCCAGGATTGGGCCAACCTCAATGCCAAGATAGCCAGAGTCGCCGATGCGGCACACCCGGCACACGAGAGGTATAAGCAAGTCTGTCATGACATTCTTGGAATGCTGATAACAACTACTGCGTCCGAACACGGGCAGATGGCAACATACACGATTCCGGATCGAGGAAGGATCCCCATATCCGCAATGGGTGACGGCGTTCCTAACATTCTGGGACTGATCGTACATCTGTGCGTTGCTGACGACAAGCTGTTCCTCATTGAGGAGCCGGAAAATGATCTTCATCCCGAGGCCTTGAAGAAGCTACTCGCCCTTGTGAGCGAAAAGGCGCATACCAACCAGTTCATTATCACTACCCATAGCAACCTGGTCGTGACGCAACTCGGTGCTCAAGCTGGCACCAGGCTGTTTCATGTCGATGTCGGTCTTCGCGAGGGCATTCCTACATCCACAAAAGTCGACGTCGCTGACTCGCGAGATGAGAGACGCAGGGTATTGGAAAGCTTGGGATATGAACTGATCGATTACGGTCTCTGGGACGCTTGGCTGTTCTTGGAAGAATCGTCGGCCGAGACGATCATTCGTGACCATCTGGTTCGATGGTTTGTCCCCGAGCTTTTGGGGAGACTTAGAACATTCTCGGCAGATTCGATCAGTAAAGTCAAGCCAAAGTTCGAGACCTTCAATACGTTGATTGTTTACCTGCATCTGACCCCTGTTTACAGAAACAAGGCTTGGGTCATTGTTGACGCAGGCGACGAAGAAAAGAAGGTGATTGATAGCCTTAAGGAAATGTACTGCAGAGACCCAAACGGCGAGGCGCGATGGTGTGAAGAGCGATTCCTTCAATTCAGCAAACATGACTTCGAACAGTACTACCCCGAACCGTTTCGCGCGAAAGTGGACGAGATACTCCGGGTGACAGATAAGCCCCAGAGGCGCCAGCAGAAGATACAACTCCTGGAAAATGTCGAGGCGTGGATTGCGAGAGACCCCGATGAAGCCAAGAATGCTTTTGAGCAGTCGGCAGCGGAAGTAATCGACAAGCTCCGCCGTATCGAACGCGAGTTAAAGCTGTGAACCGCACGGGGTGCCACACTCAACCGCAGCGTGGCGGCGCAGTCGTGTGCCCGCGATGAGGGGTCAGCCCTGCCATCCGCAGTAACGACGCAGGCAGGAACCATATGACATCATCCGATCGAGCATTTGAGAAATGGGTCGGAGAAGGCGAAAAGGCACTTTTTAGCGGTTGGAACTTCTCGTATCTCACTGGCCGCAAGACCGAGTACACCCTGCCATGGAATTATCTTCGGCAGGTGCGGAGACACATGGACCGTGTTGACTCGGTCTTGGACATGGGCACCGGAGGGGCGAGATCCTGGCGTCCTTGGCCCCATTGCCACCGGCAACTTGCGCCACCGAAGCGTATGCACCCAACGTGGCCGTGGCCAGCCAGCGGCTAACACCCCTGGGGGTGAGTGTATATGACACAACATCCGACGAAGAGGGTGCCCACTTGCCGTTTGAAGATGCCTCGTTCGAATTGATTATCAACCGTCACGAGTGCTTCGTGGCGACCGAAGTGTTCCGTCTGCTCCAGCCAGGCGGCACGTTCAGTACCCAACAGTGCGGAGGGTATGGCGAAGTTGATTTGATCGAATGGTTTAAGGGAAAAGGCAACGCCACGGTAATGGACTGGACAGCCGCTATCGCATCCCAGCAGCTCAGGAAGGCTGGATTGCGGGTCGTCGACGCTCAGGAAGTTTATCCGACGTACGACTTCAAAGATATCGGCGCTGTTGTTTACTATTTGCGGGCGGTCCCTTGGCTCCTGGAGGACTTTTCCGTCGACAAGTATCGAGAGCGTCTTTTTGCGATGCACCTGCACATTCAAGAACATGGTGGGTTTTGCGTGAAGGATCAGCGTTTTCTGATCGAAGCGGTCAAGCCGAAAAACAAGGACTGATACTCGCCGGGCGCGATTCGGTCGAATCCGATGGCGCGCGGGTGCCCCAGCCCGTGTCGGGCTGGGGGACGGATATAACAGATCACTCGCAGAACACGTCGGCAGGATGTAAGCTACCTGCTCGGTTGCGCAGGGAGGTCAGAGATGATTATCGACGCTCATGCCCATCTCGGTCGGGGCGAACCGGGTAGCACCGACTTGCTCCAGAGCGGCATCACGCCGGAGATGATCGTCGAGCCGGCGCGCGAGGCCGGTATCGACAAAACCGTGGTCTTCCAGGTCACCCTTACCGACTACCGCGCCGGCAACCGTGAAATCGCCGAGGCGGTGCAGCGCTATCCCGATGATCTGATCGGCTTTGTCCGGCTGAATCCGACCACTCGCGGGGCCGACGACATCCTTCGCGAAGCGGCCGACCTGGGGCTGGTCGGGCTGAAGCTGCATCATGGGTGTGACGGCTTCAGCCTCGACGACCCCGCCGTCGATCGCGTGGTGAATCTCGCCGGTCTGCTGGCGATGCCCGTCATTTTTCACAGCATGAACTCGGTCGAGCCGCTCGAACGCCTCGCCCGGCGCTGCGAGGGCACGAACATCATCTTTGGCCACTTCGCGGGCATGTGGGCGTGGCAGGAGATGCTGCACTGCATCGAGATGGCCGAGGAGCTGGCCAACGTCTACCTGGAGACGGCGGCCAACCTGGTCGGGCGGATGATTCGCGAGGCGGCCACGCGCATGCCCGACCGCGTGCTGTTCGGCTCCGATGCACCGGCCATCCATCCCGGTGCCGAACTGGCCAAGATTCGCTACCTGCATCTGCCGCCCGATATCGAATCCGAGGTCCTTGGGGGCAACATCGCCCGGCTGACTGGTCTGTCATGAACGATACCGATCGAGACCAGGTCCTTCTGGGTGTCGACGTCGGCGGCACGAAGACGGCCGTGTGCGCTGCAACGGCATCCGGCGAAATCCTCAACCGCCAGTCGTTCGCGACGGCTGGACCATCCGACACCATCAACACGATCGTCTCGGCGGCGCGTGCGATGGCCGAGCGTGCCGAGGCTATCGGGGTGAGCTGCGGCGGGCCGCTCGACTGGGAGCGAGGCCTGACTCTTTCGCCGCCCAACCTGCCCGGATGGGACGGGGTCGCCATCACCGACCAACTGAGCGAAGCTCTGAACGCGCCGGCGTGGCTGGAGAACGATGCCAACGCCGGGGCGCTGGCCGAATGGCGCTTCGGCGCCGGTCGCGGCTGCCGCAATATGGTGTTTCTCACGTGCGGCACGGGCATGGGGGCGGGCTTGATTCTGGATGGCCGGCTATACCGCGGGACTGCGGGGCTCTCGGGCGAGGTGGGGCATATCCGCTTGGCCGACGACGGTCCGGTGGGCCACAACAAGGCCGGCTCGTTCGAGGGGTTTTGCAGCGGCGGCGGCATTGCCCGGCTGGCACTTCGCATGCGCACCCAACCGCACCCGTCCTCACCGCTGGACGGACTGGCGGGAGGTGAGCTGTCTGCCCGTCATGTCGCTCAAGCGGCTGACGAAGGTGACCGGCTCGCACAGGACGTGATTGCCGAGTCCGGCCGATACCTGGGGCGGGGTCTGGCGGTCATCGTCGACGTGCTCAACCCGGAGCTTGTCGTGCTGGGCCCACTGTCGTGGCGGCTGGGTCGGCGATGGCTCGATCCGGCGATGCGCGTGTTGCAGCAGGAAGCGCTATCTGGCGCAACGGCGGCCTGTCGAGTGAAACTCGCGGCATTGCGCGAGTCCATCGGCGACTACGCAGCCATAGCGGTGGCGCTTGATCGGCTGGATAGCGCGGCGAGTTGAACGTTTGGGTACGGCCGGGGCTGAAGGACTAGAGCCGTCGGACGCCGGCGCCCAGCGTACATGAGGCGTCCTACACTTCAATCGGCCCGGCCTCGGCGCGCAGGGCCTCGCGCGCCATGACCACCGCCAGCAGCGCCACGGCCCACATGTGCACGCCGACGGCTCGGCACCAGGGGCTGCCCAGCAGCGGAATGCTCACGATCCATGCGATCCATACCAGCAAGCCCAGGCGATTGGGCCTGCCAGCGTCGCCGTCTTCCACCAGCTTCACCGTCAACAGGCACAGCGGATACAACGCTAGCGTCAGGTACCGCACCCACACCAGCGGCGAGAGCATCAGTCCCATCAGCAGAAACAGGGCGAACTCAAATCGCAGCCGTTGCCGGGGCAGTCGGTCGGACGGACGTCGGGCGACGAAGACCGCGCCGGCCATGGCCCCGCCGGCCAGCAGCATGTAGATCGCCTTAGCAGCCCCCACGGGCCAATCGACAACGTTCACATAAAACGGCGGCGGCTTTGGCGCGGCATCGGTCTGGCGCACCAACCGGCGCACGACCACAGCCAGCGATTCGTTGTTGAAGCGCAGGAGCCGGTGCTTGTCCGTTCCGATCATCGCCAGCGAGGAGTTGCCCACGACCACGCGCTGCCAGTATTGCCTGTGAAGTTGCCAGGCCCGCTGTGGGCCCAGGGCAACGGCCGGCCCGAGCGCCCCAAAGATGACAAAGGCCGCCACCGCAGCGCCGAGGACACGCCATCGCCGCTTCAGCAACACGTACAGAAGCACGATTACCGGAAAGGCTTTGATCAGCGCCGCCAGCGCGAAGCACATCCCCGCAGCCGCATCGCGCCTCTGCTCGAAGAGGAACCAGCCCAACGTAAGAAGAAACAGCACGACGATGATGACCTGACCCAACACCAGACTTGCCGTGACGAACGGCAGCACCAGCAACACCGGCACTGCGATCCGCACCAGCCCACCCCTGCGTCGAACCGGCAGCAGCCATCGGTCGATCATCACCAGGCACATCACCAGCAGGCCGATCGAAAGCAGGTTGAACAGGGCACAGGCCAGCCAGTCCGGCAGCAGCGCGAAAGGCGACATAAATAGCACGAAAAACGGCAGGTAGTTCCGCACGCCGTGCTCCGTCGTGATCTGCCCGCTGTGGAGGAAGTCCTTGGCCGTCTTGTGGAACACCAGAAAGTCGCCGCTGCCATCCAGCAACCGGAGCGTCGGATAGACGATCATGGCGAGCGCGTACACCACCCCAAAAATCAGCAGGATGCGCCAGAGTCTGTCGGTCGTTGTCGGTGAAAGTCGCATGCGGTCCGCCCGGGACGGTCTCAATGGCCAGGTCCAGGCGGGCCATTAGACCACCGCCACCGTGTTGCTTCAACGGCGACGGCCCGACCTTGTTCTCATCGCTACGCGTGGCTCATCGTGGCGCCCGACCGTAATCCAGTCGTAGCGGACGGCTGACACTTCACCATAGGCATACCGATCGGCGGAGCTTTTTTCCCGGACCCACGGTGCTTGGCGACTGCAAGCCCGTCTGGGGGGAGGCACGGCCAACCGATGCTCTTGGCAAGCGCCGTCCGGGCCTTTATAATTCAATGAGTTGGGATGTGGTTCCTAAGTGTAAGTGGCTAGCGAACTTGGGGAACGGAAGGGGAAAGGCGTGATCCTGACTGTCATGGCATCGGGCGCATCTGTGCTGCGCGTTGGCGTGCAGATGACGGTGGTGGTGGTTGCCGCAGTTCTTTGCATCGCGTCGCTCGCAGTTGGCAACGCGGTGGGCGCGACGATCTACGCCAATCCGGGCGACAACCTGACCACCAAGATCGACACCATGAACCCGGGCGACACGCTCATCCTCAACCCGGGCGACTACTCAAGCACCGTACGAATCACG
Organism: Phycisphaerae bacterium; assembly: GCA_035530655.1. Lineage (GTDB taxonomy): Bacteria > Planctomycetota > Phycisphaerae > UBA1845 > DATKUK01 > DATKUK01. Next base: position 32,948 of record DATKUK010000071.1, on the reverse strand, counting down.
GAGAAGAACGGCGATCCGGATAACTGGTTCACCATGCGCGGTCCCGACAGCGGCACCGCCCGGATCGTGGCCACCGGTTTCAACAACATGATCGAGTTCAAGCGATCCAGCTATTGGCGGTTGGAGAACCTCGAACTCGACGGCGACAACTACACTGCCAGTGAGGCGTTCAAAGTCCAGACCGTCTCGGACTATCACAACGACTACGGGCACCACATCGTGCTGGACGGGCTGCACATACACCACTTCATGGACGTGTGCATCAGCACCAAGGCGACCGTCTGGGACATGACGGTCCGCAACTGCTACATCCACGACACCAACTCGGTGGGCCTGTATATGGGCAACTCCGATGGCTATCAGCCGATCATGAATTTTGTGTACGAGCACAACTTCGTCGAGCGGACCGGCCGCTACAACATGGAGATCAAACAGCAGAACCCACGGATCGGTGTGGCGCTGGGCACGACACCGGATTTGGAGTTCGAGACGTGGGGCTGGTTGATCAAAGACAGCGTCTTCATGCGGACCTACCCGCCGGCCAACGCGCCGCGTCCCAACTTCCTGATCGACGCGGCCCCGATGTCGGGAGTGGGTAGCGATGACTTGGCGACCATCTGCGGCAACGTGGTCCTGGGCAACGCGCCCAGCATCAACGGCGAACATGGGTTTCAGCTCTCGGGCAATATCCGCGTCTACAACAATGTCATTGTGAACATCGCAGCGGACGGCTACTCGGGCATACGCGTCGGCTCGCACGCGGGGATCGATCCGCGGAACGTGGAGATCTACAACAACACGATTTTCATCCTGGGCGGCACGGTCAATACACGATGCCTCACCGTCGCAGACATCCTCACTGGCCCGGGCATGAATCATCTGATCGCCAATAACGCCCTGATCCGGGGTGACACCGGTCACACCGCGTTTGCCGGAAGCTATCCGCCCGACACGATCGTCGCCAACAACATCATCCGCGGAACGGGCGCCGGGCCGGGCCTTGTCCAAACGACAGCCTCGCTGGAAGAGATCTTCATCGACCCCGTGGAAACGCCCGGTCTGACCGATCTGTATCCCGCGCCCGGATCACCCCTGATCAACGCCGGAGCCAATGACTACGCCCCGAATGACGACTTCAGCGGCGTGCCGCGGCCGCAGGACGGGGTGGCCGAGGTGGGGGCCTATGAGGTGCTCGGCGACGAGAATCCGGGCTGGCAGATCGATCTCGACTTCAAAGGCGCCGGGGTCGACCTGCCGGTGCTGATTGCCAGTGAGCCACCGGCTGACGGCTTGCTACCCAAGACGCAGAACAACGTCATCCTCCTACAGTTCCATCTTCCGATCACGCTGCCCGGTGGCGCTGCGCTGAGCATCGTTCCGTTGGGTGGCGGCGCCGATGTCGGCGGTTCGTTCACCTATTCCGTCGAGCCGGACGGCGTGACCCTCAAGGCCGCCGAGCAGGGCGCTATCCTGACCGATCGGACGTGGTATCACATCGAGTCGGTGCCGGGGCTTCTGGCCGACCCGTTCGGCTTCGATCTGTGCGTCCTTGTGGGCGACGCCAACGGCAGCGGCCGGGTGACGACGGCCGACTATAGTGAGGTCAAGGCGCACTTGGGTCAGTACACCGATGCTCGCTATGATTTGAACGGCAGCGGGCGTGTTACCACGGCTGACTACTCCGTCGTTAAGGCCAGCCTCGGCCAGCGAGCGCCGGACAAGGGCGACGCGACACCGCCGGCGGCCATCGCCGACCTTTGGGCCCAGAGCGGGCTAAACGACGGCGAGATCGATCTGAGTTGGACCGCGCCCGGGGATGACGGCAATACGGGCACCGCCGCCTCGTACAACCTGCGCTACGCCGACTCGCCGATCACGGAATCCAACTGGGACCAAGCCGCCACGGCCGCTGGCGTCCCGGCCCCGCAGCCGGCGGGCGCATCCGAGCAGTTCACCGTCACCGGCCTAACGTCCGGCCACACCTACTACTTTGCACTCAGGACGTCCGATGAGGTGCCTAACGAATCAGATCTGTCCAACGTTCCCAGCGCAGCAGCCGCCGGCGGCACGGGCGACCTGGTGCTCCAGAACGGCATGGACGGATATGACGGCTGCACCGACGCGTACGTGTACAACCAGTATCCGGACTCACCCCATGATGAAGCCGGTACGCTCTGGGTGTCGGCCTTCGGCGGCGATCCCTATTATGAGATTCAGCGCGCGCTGGTGCGCTTCGATCTGTCGGACATATCCCCCGGCGCCACGATCACCTCGGCCGTGCTGATGCTTTACACCTTCCAGGAGCACGGGCCGGGTGGGATCTACTACATGCATGAGCCCACGCGCGACTGGGTCGAGTCGGAGGTGACCTGGAACAGCTACGCCAGCGGGCAGGCCTGGACCGCCCCCGGCTGCGACTACAGCCCGACGATCGTGGCTTCGGCCGAAAAACCCGCCACCACGGCCAATATATGGATCGAGTGGAGCCTCACCTCCATCGTGCAAGGCTGGATCAGCGACCCCGCCAGCAATCACGGCGTTTTAATCAAGGGCAACAACGAGTATGCGGACTTTGCCAACCGGTTCGTGCCGAGCGAATACGTCGATGACGTGTCTCTGCGACCCAAGCTCGTGATCACGGGATTGAGCGGCGGCTGACCACGGAGCCAGCGGGGCGAGCGCATTCGCTGCAATGTGTGCGGGCAGAAGTCGTGCTGACGGTCATGGGGGGGGAGTGGTCGCGGCGGCCCTCGTGGTCGCCGCGGCGCCGGCGGCGCACGGGGCGGCTGTACTACTTCGCCATCAAAACCCGCGACGAGGCACGCAACGTGTCCGACATGTCCAACGTGGCCAGTGCCGTAGCCACCTACTGATGCAGCAACACCGCCGTGATGGTCAAGGCCCCGCGCCCTTGAGGTAGCCGCCAAGCTTGCGCCGCAGGCCCGGCGGCAAAGTGGCGTTGGTGGCTTTCCTCTCGCCTGCCGGCAGCGCCTCCAAGGCCTTGATGACGTTCTCGCGTGAGACCTGAGGATTGAAGATGCGCTTCTTCAGGTCGGCCACGTTGACCGGCGGCGTTCGCTCAGGCGCCGAGGGGCCCACCGGGCGGCGCGGTTGCCGTCGCTTGCGTTCCTGCCGCCGCTTCTTTCGGTCGGCCCGGGCCTGGGCGTCAAGCTGCCAGTACAACTCATCGGGCATCGAGCCCTCGGCGAGCTGTTGCATGAGCCCTTCGAAGCGCTCCGCCTCGGCATCGCTGCCCGTAGCCAGAGCGTCGCGATGCTGACGCGACACATAGCGATAAACCTCGTCCTCCCAGTATTGCCCCACGGGTCGCTGGGGGGCAGGGCTGCCGCTTCCTTCGCTGATTGTGTTGTCCATCATCGCGCCTCGGCGCAGCTTGTGACTTGCACCGTCACCAGTCACTCTACCGGATTTACCGATGTGGGTGCAAACGCTACATCGTAGGCGACCAGAGCGAATGACGTGCCTATCGTATTGCCCCAACGGTCGCACCATAGACGACAAGGCGTTTCCCGAGCAGTGGGCGGTTTGCCCATCAGCCCCGCGCCCAGACTGGTAAGGCACTAATTCACGGAGTCAATCGCCAGCACATCACCCGCACAACCCGTGGGGGCACGCAATCGATCACGGATTATACGTGCCGACGGATCGCGTCGGCCACGGCCTTGCCCAGCAGGGCGTAGCCGACGTCGTTGAAGTGGACACCGTCCGGGCTCAGATAGCTGTCGGCTCCCGCCTGCACCATCACCGCATAAAGATCGTTGACAGCCACGCCAAGCCGCTCGGCGGTGGCGACCGATTCGCGGTTGTAGGCCACTACATCGTCCTCGAACCGGTCGAAAGGCTTGCGCTGGCGATGCCACTGCTGGTTGACCGGCGTGGTCGTCGCCCAGATCACCTTGGCATCCGTACCGTCGGCGACGCTCTTGAGGATCTTCGCCACGTTCCGGCCGTACTCGTCCAGCGGCACCAGGGCCTCAGACGAGCCCCGCTCCTTTTTCAGATCGTGCAGCCCGCAGTTGATGTGCACCAGCGCGGGCCTGCGCGAGATCACCCAATCATCCAGGTGATCCAGAATGTTGCGGCTGGTCCCGCCGTTCTCCTCGGGCCACCAAAGCGCCAACTCGTCGCCCAGCTCACGCTCGACGAATGCCTGATAGCCCATCCGTATCGAATCGCCAATGAGCACAACTTCCTTCATCGCGTAAGCGCTCCTCAACTCGCTCCCGCACGGCGCCCGACCTGTCGCTAGAACAGATGGCGCGGCGCCTGATTCAGCAAGTCCTTGCGCGACAGGTTCCGTGAACGTCCCTTGTGGCGCGCCACGTTGCGCTTCGATCCGTCGACGTTGTGAACGTCCACCACCTCGCCCGTTTCAATCGACTCCTCAGCCGCAAGCGAGATGGCTGCACATTCGCGCCCCGCTACAAAGTCCGTAAGAGGCCTGCGCTTCTCGTTGATGGCGTCGACGAACTCGCGGAGCATCGCGCGGTCGCCCCCTGCGTGCCCACCCTGGCCCATCTCGACGGTCTCGCGGATCACCTTTGTCGGCCGATGGCGCAGCGTCAGCGTCAGCTCCGGCGTCTTCCCGTGCGGGCAGCAGACGTAGATGCGGCCCTTGGTCCCGATGAACGAGAACTCCCGCACGTAGTCGGGCGTGAAGTGCACCTCACTGTACGACACCTTCGCACCACTTTCGTACAGCACGTTGACCACGGAGTTGTCGCACACGTCCACTTCGCGGCTATAGGCACACAGGTCGGATGCCCGCACCTTCTCCTTGATGTAGTCATACTCGACCACTCGGTCCATGCGCTCGGTACAGTCGTCGAACTCGTCGCACGCCGAGCAGACCTTGTCGACGGGCTCCTCGCCGCCGTAATAGTCCAGCCCGCCGAATGAGTGCACCCGCACCGGCCGCGATCCGATCACCCACGAGATGAAGTCCAGCGAGTGAACGCCTTTCTGCACCAGCAGCCCCACCACGTGCTTCTTACGGCTCATCCAGCGATGGAAGTAGTAGTTGCCTCCGACCGACACGTTATCAATGCAGTGCGCCGTCAGCACCTCGCCGATCGTGCCGCTGGCGACCAGCTCGTGCACGCGCTGCATCATGTTGTTGTACCGCATGCACAGGCCGACCATCTGCACGATGTCCGTTTGATCCTGAAAACCGCAGACCAGCCTGTCGCAGTCGGCCAGGGAAACCGCCAGTGGTTTTTCCACCAGCAGGTGCTTGCCGAACGGCTTGAGCGCCAGCGCGATCTCGACGTGCGTGTCGTCCGGCGTGGCGACGATGATGGCCTCAACGTCGTCCCAGCCCGCCAGTTCGCACGCATCCTTCGCCACGCGTGCCTCGCCAAAGTGCCCCCGGGCGATTCGAATACGCTGTTCGTCCGGATCGCACACCGCCATCACCTTGCCCAACCTGATGGCTGCGATCTCACGGCCCAGACCCACGCCGCGCCCTCCGCAGCCGACAATGCCCAATTGAAGGGGCCTCGACTCGTCGTACATATGCTCACCTCCGCACTTGGGGACATCTTCGTGTATGGTTCGGCCAACGATAGCAGCCGGCGACGTGCCGTCAAGAAGTCTGCTTGCCAGCCCGCGCCGCTTATGCGAACCTGCCGTCTCATACGGAGGTGTTAAACATGCCGAGTAAGAAATGGTTCGATCCTAATCCGGATCGTCTCTGGCACGACTGGCGCCGGCTCTGTGAGGTCATCGGTGAACGACGCGCAGGCACCGAGGGCGAGCGCCGGGCAGCCGACACCATCGCCCGTCAGTTCGAGCAGATCGGCACGAAGACACATATCGAGACCTTCCCGTGCACCGCACTGCACAGCGCCAGCGTGCGGACCCGGGTCCACCGAGAAGGCCGCTGGATCGACGTACCCGCCAACCCCATCGTCGGCGCGCCGGGGACACCCGGCCGAGGCTGGCACGAGGGTGAGATGGTCTGGCTGGCCATGCCTGAGGACCTGCCCAAGCTCCGCCGCCATTCACTCAAGGGCAGGATTGCCATGATCTTCGGCCCCATGCCTACCGAGCCGGCCCAGCACCGGCGACTCATGGCCGCCGGCCCGCTGGCTGCCGTGCAGATCGACGAACGGCTGCCCTTCGATTGGCTCAAGAACGACGGCTGCTATCCCTATTGGGTCCGGCGGTACGGCATGTGTCCGTTTATCACCGTGCGCTACCACGACGCATGGCGATGGCGGCAGGAAGGTCTGACGCGAATGCGCCTTGCCGTCGATGTCGAGCAAAGTCAGGGCGAGTCGTGCAACGTCATCGCCGAACTGCCCGGCGCCCGGCCCGACGATCGGGTGATCGTCCTGGGCGCCCACCATGATACGCAGTGCAACAACGTCGGGGCCGACGACAATGCTTCGGGTGTGGTCCTGCTGCTGGAGCTGGCCCGCCTGCTCGAGCCGCGCCGGCGACGACGCACCCTGCGCTTCGTCACCTTCGGTACCGAAGAGCAGCTATCGGTCGGCTCGGCCGCCTACGTCCGCGCCCACCGCCGCCAGCTCAAACAGATCGGCATGATGCTCAACTTCGACAGCATCAGCTCACCGCTGGGTCATACTGGCGTGTCCATTGCCGCGGGCGCAACGGCTGAGACTTTCATCCTGCGCAGCCTGCGTCGCGGTGGACTTTACTTCCAGCAGGAGCAACCCGGCACGCCCTTCACCGATCAGTTCAGCTTCACCGCCGCGGGCGTGCCCACCGTCGACTTCTGGCGGGGCAACACGGCCGGTGGACGATGGCAACATCACAGCGTCCACGACAATCTCGATAACGTCAGCGCCGAGCCCGTGTGCGACATCGTCCGCGCCGTCGCGCCCCTGATCCAGGACCTGGCTGCGATGTCGCGCCCGCCGTTTCAGTCCAATACCAATCGACGTCTTGCCGAACAACTCCGCAAGCTCACGCGCGACCTTTACGGGGTTCGCGCGTAGGAAGTGAAGGAGTCTGACCATGCCCGACAAGGAGTCCCTACTGGTTTACCTGGCCGGTCACATCCATGGCGACTGGCGCGAGCGTGTCCGCAAGATGGCCGAGGAGCGCGGCCTGCCGGTACGGTTCCGCGGCCCGCGCGAGGATCATGCCCGCAGCGACAACGTCGGCTTCGACGTGCTGGGGCTGACGGCTGGCGACGTCGGCGAAAAGCTCGCCAAGCTGGTGCGCGACGACCTCGGCGGCCGTGCCAACAACCTGCGAACCCGCCTGTGGATCGGCAAGTGCGTCTTGGTATTAGCCTTCTTCGACGGCGAACAGACCAGCCTGCGACAGTGGAACACCGCCGCCGACATCGGCGTTGCCCGGGCGCTCGGCAAGCCGGTGCTGGTCGTCCGTACGCCAAACCTGGTTCACTCGCTCAAGGAACTCACTCCGCGGGCCGACTTCGTCGTCGACAGCCTCGAACAGGCCGTGGACGCGCTGGCCTACGTATTCGAGAATTGACCGGCTCATGCCTCAGGGAGCAGAAATGATGAGGAAGGGCAACTTCCCACACGAGCAGTGGCCACGCGCCGCGCCGCCCGAGGTCGGCATGTCAGCCGACAAGCTCGGCCAAACGCGGCGATGGCTCGACGAAAACGCAGGCGATGGGCGCTATCGCATCGTCATCGTCCGCGACGGCAAGGTTATCGCCGAGTGGAACCACAACCTCGACCGCGACGAGCGGCTCGGCATGGCGTCGGCAGCCAAGTCGATCTTCTCGTGCATGCTGGGCATCGCCATCGACGAGGGCAAGATCGCCTCGGTCGACGCTCGAATCGTCCAGTGCTACCCCGAAGCCATGGACGTGCCCGAGGACGAGGGCCCCAAGCCCGGCCGACACGCCCGCCAGAAAGACCACGACATCACCTTCCGCCAGCTCATCTCCAACACTTCGGGGTACCTCAAACCCGACGAACAGCCCGGCAAGGTGTTCCACTACCAGACCTTCGGCATGAACATCCTCACCCACGCTATCTCGAAGGCGTACGGACTGTACGACATACGGAACCCGGAAGACTCGCCCGGCCTGCGGCATCTGGTCGATGCCAGGCTCCGCATCCCCATGCAGGGCGCGTGGGACTACTCATTGAACAACTTCGACCTGCACCTCAAGGCCCGCCTCCACATCTTCGGCTACTACGACGCTGTCAAGGCCAGCGCGCTCGACATGGCCCGCATGGGCTGGCTGTGGCGGCACTTCGGCCGATGGGGCGACCGCCGGCTCGTGCCCGAGGCCTGGCTGCGGGAAGCGACGCAGACGGCCCCCGACATCCACGCCAACTGCCCGCCTGAGCAATGGCAATACGGGTATGGCTTCTGGACCAACGATCACGGCAAGCTCTGGCCCGATCTGCCGCGCGATGGATTCGCTGCCCGCGGCGCGGGCAATCAGTACATCGCCGTGTTCCCCAGCCTCGATCTGGTGGTGGTGCAGGGCCCGGGCCTGCCCGACGCCGACGCACCGCTGCTCAAGCGCATCCTGGACGCCTGCGCGTAGTCGACCGGACCCCGCTCTGGTGGTCGCCCCAGCGGGCGCGCGAAAAAAAAGGCGCCATAGACACGGCCCAGGACACCGCCCCGAGGAAAATGCATGCGACTATCTTTTTAGCCCCATCGGTGCCCGAACGCAAGCAAAAAAGCCCAATCGGAGCAACATGTTTCTTGCCGGCGTCACCATCTCCTGCCCGGTGGGGATCTGAAGCTCTGCACCCGGCTCGGTTGACTTCGGCCGTGGGGGACGCTACGAAAACATAACTTAGGGCTGGATTGGGTGGGGGTAGAAAGGATGGGTTTGCCATGGAGTACACCACACTGGGTCGTACCGGAGTGAAGGTCAGCCGCCTCTGCCTGGGCAGCATGAACTTCGGGCCTCAGGCCACCGAGCCCGACAGCCACGCCATGATGGACAAGGCGCTGGAGCTGGGCATCAACTTCTTCGACACCGCCGACGTCTACGGCTGGCGGAAGGGCGAGGGCTACACCGAGCAGATCATCGGCCGATGGCTCGCCCAGGGTGGTGGCCGACGCGAGCAGATCGTGCTGGCCACCAAGGTCTTCAACGCCATGGGCGACGGGCCTAACGATTGCGGCCTGTCGGCTTACCACATCAAAAAGGCCTGCGACGACAGCCTCCGCCGCCTTCAGACCGACTGCATCGACCTGTACCAGATGCACCACGTCGAGCGCTCCACGCCCTGGGAGGAGATCTACCAGGCCATGGAGCAACTCGTCCAGGCGGGCAAGGTGCTCTACGTCGGCAGCAGCAACTTCGCCGGCTGGCACATCGTGCGGGCCAACGAGGTGGCCGCACGCCGCAATTTCCTCGGCCTGGTCAGCGAGCAGAGCCTCTACAACCTGACTGTCCGCGACATCGAGCTGGAGCTGCTGCCCTCCTGCCGTCACTACGGCGTGGGCATCATCCCCTGGAGCCCGCTGGCCGGCGGTCTGCTCGGCGGCGTGCTCAAGAAGATCAGCGAGGGTCGACGCGCCAGCGAAGGCATGCAGAAACGCATCGAAAAGCTCCGGCCGCAGATCGAAAAGTACGAGGCCCTCTGCAAGGACATGGGCGAGAAACCGGCCGACGTCGCGCTGGCCTGGCTGCTTCAGGTCGACGGCATGACCGCCCCAATCATCGGCCCGCGCACGATGGACCAGCTAACCGGCTGCCTGCGCTCGCTCGAGATCAAGCTCGACGACGACGCGCTCACCAAGCTCGACGAGATCTGGCCCGGCCCCGGCGGCCAGGCCCCCGAAGCCTACGCGTGGTAGATGCACGCTCGGTGTGCCACGGGTGGCTTGCCCACGGGATATCCATGCGTAGGGGGCGCAACTCCAAGGGTGCTACTGGCAGCCCGCCTGCCAGTGATTTCGGGGGGCATGTCCAATCCCGGCGCGCCGGGAGCGGGCATGTCCCACGCGGGGGCTCTGTCCCCTCCAGAACCGGGCGACTGAATGTTTGCACCCTGAAATGTCGGGTGGCATCTCTAAGCGTAGCGCGGGCATGTCTTCATTGGTGGCCGACACGCCGGGTGTCCCGCTCGGGTGCAGACCCATCCGGCGCAACCTGTGGGTGCATGCAGCAAAGCGGTACTGACCCTTCCTGCGAACACCCACCCACAACCTTCGCGTCGCTGCGGTTGAGGGTGGCACCCGGCACACGGGCGTCCCACCAAACCTCTACCCCGGCATCATCCCCTGCGACTTGGCATACCCGAACAGGCCCCCAGCCTCGATGATCGGCGTCACATCGCCCAATGGCTTCAGCGCAAACGACTTGCCCGTCGACACGTTCGTAATCGCCCGCCCTGCCAAATCGATCCGTGCCTCATCGCCCGTACGGAACGACTCGATCAGGCGATCGACCGATTCGCACGGCAGGACATAGCCGCCGTTGACCGAGTTGCGAAAGAAGATCCGCGCGTACGACTCAGCCACCACCGCAGCCACACCCGCCTCGTGCAGCGCCAACGGCGCGTGCTCGCGCGAGCTGCCGCACCCAAAATTACTCCCCGCCACCACGATTCGAAAGCTGCTCGCCGTGTTCGACTCGTCGCCCGTGTCCACAAACGGCACGCCGCCGGTGGGTAGGCCCGCCTGCTCGGTCGGCACGCCGCTCAGCGCGTAACGCCCGAACTGCTTGCGCTCGGTCGGGTCGGCTGGGTTGAGGTTCAGATACTCAGCCGGAATGACCTGATCCGTATCGACGTTGTCGCCCACAACGTACACCTGTCCCTGAATCGTCTGCTGCATCGCCGTCTCCTCGTCCCGCGTCTTGCGTCCGCCCAAACCCAGCCGTCGTATCACCCGTCTCGCAACCGCGTCAGTACCGGCCAGACTCCCGATAGGCCTCAAACAACGCCACGATGTTCTCCACCGGCGTGTCGGCCTGAATATTGTGCGCCGTGCACGCCCAGAAGCCACCGCCCGGCTTCATCGTATCTGTCAGCGTGCGGACCTCCTGCCGAACGTCATCCGGCTTGCCGCGCGGCAGGTTCGTCTGAATGCTCACGCCGCCGTGAAAGACCAGCCGATCCCCGAATTCCGCCTTCAGTTCGGCGTGGTCCATATCCTTGGCCCCCGGCTGGATCGGGTTCAACACGTCCAGCCCGTCGTCGATCATGTCAGCGATGATCGGCCGAACCGACCCGCACGTATGATGCATCACCGGCACGCCGAATTCGTGTGCGATCTCGATGAACCGGCGAAACCCCGGCTCGAGAAACTCGCGCCAAACCGCCGGCGCCACCAGCATCCCCTGCTGCATGCCGAAGTCGTCACCCGTCACCACCACGTCAATGCCCCCGTCCGCCGCCGTCAGAATCCGCCGTAGGTATTCGCTGTAGAAACGCCCCACCCGCTCGACGATCGCCCGGAAAATCTCGGGCGACTCGATCAGGTCGATCATCACACGTTCCATGCCGCGGAGGTATTGGGCCGGCTTGAACTGGGCGATGCGGTTGAGTCGGTCTCCCATGAACATCACGCACCGCTCGCCCGCCTCGGCGCACTGCTGCTTGATGACCGAATAATCGAACCAGTCCGGGTCGGGCCACTTCGGGTAGTTCTCGACGTCTGCGACGCTGGTCGCTTCGGCCAGCGGCGGCCGCACCACGTGGCTATAGCGCTGCGCCCGCTCGCCCGCGCCGGCCGTCGCCGTCACCCGCGGCACGCCCCACAAATCCTCCCGACTCCCGTCCTCACGGGTGGCCAGTTCTTCACCGATGTACGCCGGTCCCTCGATGTACAGAAAATCGACGCCGAAATGGTCGAGAACCGCCCGGCGATCGGCCAGCCCCAGCGCCGCGCACAGCTTCGCATCGGTCTGCCCCGTCGACCAGTAGTCGACCGGCATCCGGTCAGGCTGCTCGTGACGCAACGACGTAAGTGCCCGCTCTCGTGAGGTCATCGCTCGCGCCGCCTCCGCTACGATCCCAACAGATCGCGCGGGTCGGTCACCTGGCCGGTCACCGCGGTGGCTGCGATCGTCAGCGGCGAAGCCAGGAACACCTCCGCTTCCTTGCTGCCCATCCTGCCGGGGAAGTTGCGGTTTGTCGCACTGATCACGCGCATCGCCGCGTTCGCCCGACCGAACGTGTCGTGTGGCCCGCCGAGACACGCCGCGCAGCCGGCCGGTCCGATCTGCGCCCCCGCGTCGAGGAAAATCTGACGCAGGCTCTTACCGTTGACGTGCTCCTCGTCCAGCGCCGCATCCACCGCCACCGTCGCCGGCACGATAAACGTCTCGATCTTGCATTCGCGATCGGCCAGAATCCGCGCCGCCGCCGCAAAATCGGTCAGCTTGCCGCCCGTGCAACTGCCGATGTACGCCCGGTCGATCCGCGTCCCCGCCAGCTCGCGCGCCGTCGCCCGGTTCTGCGGCGAGTGCGGACGGGCCACCGTCGGCTCGAGCCGATCCGTGCGGAATACGTGCTCGGCGGCGAACGCAGCGTCCGCGTCGTTGCCCACGATCTCATACGGCTTGTCGGTTCGCTGGCGGACAAACGACTCAACCATCTCGTCAGCGGCCACCACTCCGTTCTTGCCACCCGCCTCGATGGCCATGTTGCACAGTGTCATCCGCTCCTCGATGCTCAGCCCCTCCACCGTCTCGCCGGCAAACTCCATCGCACAGTACGTCGCCCCATCCACACCGATCTGGCCGATGATCGTCAGAATCAGGTCCTTCGCCATCAGGTAGTCCGGCATCGCCCCTTCGAACACGAACCGCATCGTCGGCGGAACCTTCAGCCACAGCTTCCCCGTGCCCAGCACGAAGCCCGCCTCGGTGTTGCCGATGCCCGTCGCAAACTGCCCGAACGCCCCAGCCGTACACGTGTGGCTGTCGGTGCCCAGCATAATCTCGCCCGGTCGCGTGTGGCCCTGCTCGGGCAGCACGGCGTGGCACACCCCGCGATAGGGCGTGTTGCGCGGGTCGGCGTATGGGCGGGGCATGCCGTCACCGGTGACGAAATCCGGATCGTAGTAATAAGGAAGCTCCTGCTGCCGGGCGAACTCGCGCACCAGCAGTACGTTCCGCTGCGACATGGCGTCGGCTGTGAAAATGTAGTGATCGGGAATGATCACCACTTTCTCGCGGTCCCACACCTTCGCGTCGGCGCCGAAATGCTCGTGGAACACCCCGATCGAGCCCGGCCCGCATACGTCGTGCGTCATCAGGACGTCGACATCCACCCAGACGTTCTGGCCGGGCCCAACGCGCCTCCGGGCGCTGTGCCGGGCCAGAATCTTCTCCGTAATCGTCATCCCCATCGTGGGTCCCTCACTTCCCGACTTTACCCCACAAACAAGGCCGCCGAGCATAACCCGACACAACCGCGACCGTCAAACGCCCATCGGCTCGTTCTGAGATATTCGATTAGCCCAGCTTCACACGAGCGATTAGACCGCTCGTGCGTCAGATGATCCGCCAACTGACGCTTCCCTTGAAGCTACAAAGCCACGGGCCTCCTCGAATCGCCCGGCGGAGAACTTGTTCCCCCATGTACGATCAGGCAAGCGCAAGTGACGTCTGCGACCGTTTGGAACCACGATCGCCTTACGCGAGGGTCTGCCGGAACGGGCCTTCTTCTTGCGGCGCCGAGACGGGCGTCAGAATTGCAGTTCACCGTCCTCGGTCTGCAAGGCCAACGAAATGGCCAACGCGTTTCGAAGCATGAACGAGCCATAGTTGATCACTAACTCCCGCAGATGCCTTGCGGCTCTTGGCGTCCAGTCACCCCCGCGTGCCAGCGCTCCTTCAAGGAACTCGGATGAGGGGCTTTCTTCATCTCCAAGGAGAGCACGATATTCCTCGACAAGCATCGTGACGTCTTCGGGTCTGTGCATGAGCGTTTCCTCAGCCAGCCTGTGTCTGACAGTTCCGTCCTGATCTTCTCGGGTGCCACTGGCGGCTCGCCCGCCAGTGCTCCGAGCGACCTACCGTCGGGACGATTGATTCCAGAAATAGATACGCGTAATCAATCTTGAAATACTTTCTCTCGATGCCACGCAAGATGATCATCCAAGGGCAAGAATCTTCGCGGACGAACGATCGGTCGGTCATGGAAGACACAGACCATCTTACTCGTTGTTTGGTCAGGCGACTCCCGCAGTCGCGGAGAAACGGAAACGACCAAGTCCGGTGTGATGGTGAGCAATCCGCGCTCAAACAGGCGGTCAAAAGTGGCACTCAAGCACAATCCATTGCGCGGATCAGTGCGGTGCTGTTCGGCGACGCTCCAAGGGACGATGTGGCTCGCAATCAGGCATTCACGGATTCTTAATCCTGTGACGCAACACGTGTCCTCATAGCTGGCAAGAACGGCCTCTCGAAAGAACGACTGGTGAATCCGAGTCTTTCGGAGGACATCCTTCTCGGAGACGCCTTGCGGGAAGATCAGGTCTTCTTCTAAGGCTTCGTCGGTTTGTCCCTGCAAGCGATGCTGCTCTCGCAAGCGCCGTGCCTGCACGACAAGCTCATTCCAGCCGCCATGGAATTCATCCCAAACGGCACGATCCAGTTTGCTCGCATGGGTAAGGCCGACCACCTGCCGTTTGTGTAGCTCCGGGTCAAAAGACCCGAAGTTTCCGAGTTTTCGGGCAACGCTGGCGGGCGAGCGTTTAAGCAGCCCAGCCAGTTCGATGACCTCTGGATTATTCGCTTTTGTCTTCTTGAAGGGGATACGGCAGTATAGATCAAATGCAAGGATTAGCTCGTCACGCGTCCACGGGGCCCCATATCGTTGTCGCCGACCTCGCGCAGGCATTTCTCTTCTTCGCCTGTGTCTATCTGGGGGGTTTGCCCAACCCCTCACAACGAAATAACCGCTGGCGCCGCACACTGGGCATGTCTGGCCCGTCAGCCGCAGGTGTGCGACCCCCTTATTGAGATAAGGCGCTTCCTATCGCTAACATCGCCGCTCATGGTCCATCCTTGCAGTCCAATGAATTGGCCCCATTCTACCGATCCCAAGGGCGCATACAACAGACTACCTGATGCACGTCGCACCAACCAACCTCCCGTTGCGACCCGCAGTGGGACTGACCCTTCTGCATTTGGGCGGGCACACGAGGAGGGCTGGACGATAGGGCGGCGCAGGTCATTTCCACGGCGCCGGCCGGGATGTCCAATCGGTCAGGAGGTCGCACCGTTGACCAGGGGGGGTCCATTGGCTCGTTATCGCCGATGTTCAGCCGTGTCCCATCCCCATAGGCGCCTGCTTGCCGCCGTCACCGGAGCGTCCGGGACCCGGTCGCACCCGGTTGACGCTGGCTGTCACATCGGTTCTGCTTAGTGGCCGTAGTCACCGCTTGACCGACGGGATAGGGGATCTCATGTCTCTGGTCGGCCTGCCTCGAACCGTTCGAACCATGAAGCGCCTGCGGGTGATCGCAGGCGTGCTGACCCGACACGGCTTCGGGCATCTGGTCGAGCGGCTCCACCTGCGGCGCTATGTGCCCTTCGGGCGCAGGCTGGTGGGCGACGCCGAACGCCTCGAGCCGTCCACCCCCACAGCCAGCATCGGCCACCGTTTTGTCCTGGTCTGCGAAGAACTCGGGCCAACCTTCGTCAAGCTCGGACAGATGCTGTCGGCCCGACCCGATCTGCTACCGGCCGAGATGGTCCACCAACTCCAGCGACTTCAGGACCAGGTGGCCCCGTTCGACCCCGAAGCCGCGCGACAAATCGTCGCCACCGAACTGGGCGCGCCCGTGGAGGACCTCTTCCAGCAGTTCGAGCCCGCGCCGTTCGCCAGCGGATCGATCGCCCAGGCACACCGGGCCGTCGCCCGCGACGGGCGCAACGTTGTCGTCAAGGTCAAACGACCCGGTATCGACGCCACTATCCAACTCGACATCCACATCATGCGCTGGCTGGCCGCAGCCATCGAGCGCAACATCCCCGAGCTGCGCGTGTATCGCCCCGAAGGCATCGTCGAGGAGTTTGAACGAACCATCCAGCGAGAACTCGATTTTATCAACGAGGCCTCCGCCACCGCCCGTTTCGGCAAAGCGCTGGCCGACCAACCCAAGGCCCGGGTGCCCGCCGTCCGGTGGGAATTGACCAGCCCAAGCGTGCTCACCCTCGAGTGGATCAAGGGCGTTCGGCTCGAAGACGCACTGGCCGATCGTGACGGGCAGATCGACCGCACCGCCGTCGCCCAGAACCTGGCTGACCTGTTCCTCACCCAGTACTTCGAGCTAGGCATGTTCCACGCCGACCCGCATCCGGGGAACCTGCTGATCGCACCCCCCGACACCGTCGGACTGCTCGATTTCGGAATCGTCGGACTCGTCGACGACGACCTGGCCTCGAGCCTGGCCTTCGTCCTGCTGGCCATCGTCAACCGTGAGATCGAGATCCTCATCGACGTGCTGGCCGATCTCGGGGCCCTGGCCGACCAGACCGACCGGCGCTTGCTCCGCCGCGAGCTGCGCGAATGGCTCGACAAATACTATGGGCTGCCCCTCAAGCGGCTCGTGCTCAAAACCATCTTCATCGAACTGACCGACCTGCTGCGTCGCCACGACGTCCGCCTGCCCCGAGATTTCGTCCTGTTAGGCAAGAGCCTGGTCACCGTCGGTGGCGTCATTCAGCAGCTCGACCCCAACCTGAACCTGTTCGCTCTCATCCAGCCGATGGTCCGCAAGATGATCGCCGACCGTTTCGCCCCCCCGCGCTTGTTGCGGGCCGCCGGCATCAGCGGATGGCATCTGGTAAGCATCTTTCGAAACGCGCCGCGGCAAGTCCGCGACATCCTCCGCCGCGTCTCCCGCGGACCGATGCAGATCAACATCCGGCACGAAAACCTTGACCACCTTGCCAGCGAGATCGATCGCGCCGGAAACCGGCTCGCCATCGCCGTGGTGATCGCCGCCACCATTATCGGCAGCTCTATGCTCGTCAGCGTCGAGCCGGCCGCCGACATCGCCGTGCTCGGCATCGTCTCGCTCCGCGTGTTCGGATTCTTCGGCTACTTCGTGGCCTTCGTCCTGGGATTGTGGCTGGTCTACGGCGTGTGGCGCAGCGGCAAACTGTCCTAGCGCCGGTCGCGCGTCAATCTACATCGATAAAATAAGACCAAACAGTACAAATGCCACGCACAGCCGTCGCCGGAACGCTTTCTTTTGGCCTTGGCAGTTTGATTTCACGTGCCCCGTATTCTATAGATTAGGTGGAAGCTGTCGTGTCCCCTTTCAACAGCCCCGTGTGCCGGAATTCGGTACGCGGGGCCTTTTTTTGGCGCCGCGCCCGGGCTATCGGACCGGGTACAGACCATCGAATGCAACCAGCCGGAATCGCGCCGATCGCGCACGTCCGGTAGCTGCCCAACCGCTTTACCGATCGTCCGGCTTTACACATCGCCGGGCGGGCACTAGCCTGCGGCCTGCCCGCCACAGACGAAAGGTCGCGCCGTGCCCGACGATTATCAGTCTCTCATGCAGCTTGCCGGCGACCTCGCCCTGCGCGCCGCGGGGCAGGTCCGCATGCGCTTCCGCCGCAGCAATGCCTGGCTCAAGGAAGATCAGACCTGGGTCACCGACGCCGACAAGGCCGCACAGGAGATCATCCTCAAGAGCTTAGACGATCGCTGCCCCGATCATGCCGTCGTGGCTGAGGAGGACCTGCCCGAAACCAGGCACCGCCCTGCGGCCGCCCAAGCCGAGTTCTGCTGGGTCATCGATCCGCTCGATGGGACGCACAACTTCGTGCGACACGTGCCCATCTTCTCGACGATCCTCGCGGTGCTCCATCGCGGCGAGCCCGTCGCCGCAGCCGTGGCCGACGTCATGTCCGGCGTGATTTATCGCGCGTCGGCCGGCGGCGGAGCCTACGCCGACGGACACCGTCTCCGCAGCCGCAGCAAACGCGCCCGGCTGAAGACCGTGGTGGCCTTTCCGTCTGGGCGCGACAGCCCGACGTCAGGCCCCATTCTGTCAGCCCTGGCGCACCACACGCTCCGCAATCTTGGCTCCTCCGGGCTGCACCTGGCGATGGTGGCGGCTGGTGGGTTCGACGCCGCCTTCGGCATCGAGTGCAAGATGTGGGATCTGGCGGCCGGCGTGCTGCTGGTCCGCCAAGCCGGCGGACGGGTGACCGACCTGACGGGCGCGGACCGAGAACGCTTCGATCTATCAGGTGACCCTCAGGCCGACACACCCTATATCGCCGGCTCCGACCCGCTGATCACCGAACTATCCACGATCATCCAGGCGGCATGACAACCAGTCGGCCCACGTCGAAGCACAGGCCGACAGCGCTTGAAGGGCAGGATACCACCAGTAATATGGGGCGGGCGGCTCACTTGGCCGCACAAGGAGCGTGACGCATGGATTCCCAGCAGCGCCGTCGGGTCACCCGGGCCGTACGACAAAACCTCGAGACCGATGCCCTGTTGGGACTCAGCGAGGTGCCCATACCCAAGCACGCCGTGCAGTCCCTACGCAACAGCAACCGCTCACCATCCCCGAAGCCGGTCGGCAAGATGCCCCCCGCCAAGGCCCCGAGCATCGTCGGGCCCGACAACCAAGCCAAGGCCGAGCGTCTCAAGGCCCTCGCCGAGCAGTACGTCGACGGATGCGAGAAGTGTCATCTGGCCCAATCGCGCAACAAGGTCGTGTTCGGTCAGGGCGCCGCCGACACCAACCTGGTCTTCGTCGGCGAGGCGCCCGGCGCTGAAGAGGACCGGCAAGGCCTGGCCTTTGTGGGGCGAGCGGGCCAATTGCTCACGCGGATGGTCGAGGCCATGGGACTGACGCGCGATCAGGTCTACATCTGCAACGTGCTGAAATGCCGCCCGCCCGGCAACCGTACACCGTCGGCCGACGAGATCGCCGCATGTTCGCCGATCCTCACGCAGCAGCTTCAGATCATCGAGCCGAAGGTGATCGTTGCTCTCGGCGCCCCGGCTTCGCAAACGCTGCTCGAAACCAAAGAATCGATCGGTCGTTTGCGAGGAAGCTTCCACGATTTCTATCCGTCCGGCACGCCGCTGGTAGGCGAGCCCGTCAAACTCATGCCCACGTATCATCCGGCCTACCTGCTGCGCAACCCGGCTGACAAGCGCAAAGCGTGGGAGGATCTGCAACTGGTGATGGTTGAGCTGGGCCTTCCGCTGCCGTAGCGATTGATCTGGCCCGCGCGTGCGGTGGATCGCCAGCCGTTTCGACGTTATGTTTCGCGGCGTAACGGGCTTGCACTGGCAATAGCTTGCGGCGGACGACTCTGGTGGACGAGTCTTATCTCAACTTGTTGGCGGCCGACCGTTTCGGCCCCTTCCCGCCGGGCATGGTCTCGCTGGTGGGCGCCGGCCCGGGCGATCCGGGTCTGATCACTCTCAAGGGAGCCGCCCGACTGGCCCGCGCCGACGTGGTGCTCTACGACAGCCTGGTCAACCCGGCCCTGCTGCGGTTGGCCCGACCCGACGCCGAGCTGATCCTGACCGGCAAGCGCGGCGGTCAGCCCGGCGCGTCTCAGCAGCAGATCAACCACGACCTGGTCGCCCACGCCCGTGCCGATAAGCGCGTGGTGCGACTCAAAGGCGGCGACCCATACGTGTTCGGCCGCGGCGGCGAGGAAGGATGCGTGCTGGCCGAGGCGGGCATTCGGTTCGAGGTTGTGCCCGGCGTGACGGCGGCCGTGGCGGGTGCGGCCTACGCGGGCGTCCCGCTGACGCACCGGACGTTCGGCAGCACGTTAGCACTGGCCACCGGACATGAGGATTCGAGCAAGCCCGAGTCGCAGATCGACTTTGACGCATTGGCCCGGATGGGCACGGTGGTGCTGTACATGGGCGTTCGGACGCTGACCGAGAACGCACGCAAACTCACAGAAGCCGGCATGCCCCCGGATACACCCGTAGCCGTCATCCGCTGGGGCACCCGCCCCGAGCAGCTTTGCGTGACCGGCACGCTGACCGACATCGCCGAGCGTGTCGAACAGGCCGGCATCGCCGCCCCGGCCGTCACGGTGATCGGCGAGGTCGTCAGTCTGCGGGACAGGCTCAACTGGTTCGAAAGGCTCCCGCTGTTCGGCCAACGGATCGTCATCACTCGCCCGGCTGAACAGGCTGGTGATCTGGCCGATCATCTCGCAGCCCTCGGGGCAGAGGTGCTGATTGCCCCGGCGATCGAGATCAAGCCTCTTGACGACTACGCGGCCGTCGATGAGGCACTGCACGGGATCGGGCACTACGCGTGGCTGGTGCTGACCAGCGTCAACGGCGTCGAGGCCCTTTTTGCCAGAATGGATGCGGCAGGGCTCGACGGTCGGGCGCTGGCGGCGGTTCGCCTGGCAACCATCGGCCGACCGACAGCCGACGCCCTGGCGCGACGATTCCTCCACGCCGACGTTGTGCCTGAGACCTACACAAGCGCCGGCTTGGCTGCGGCCATGGCGCGTTACGTCAGCCTTGCGGGCAAGCGGGTGCTGCTGTTGCGGGCGGATATCGCCAGCGGGCAACTGCCGCAGGCCCTGTCGCAAGCGGGTGCGTCGTGCGACGACCTGCCCGTCTACCAGACCACAAAGCCCGCCGCGCTGCCCGGAGACGTCGTGACCCATCTTCGAGGCGGCCGAGTCGACTGGATTACGTTCACCAGCACGTCCACCGTGAGCAACTTCTTCGATTTGCTTGCATCCGCGGCGTGTGAGGAACTGCCCAACCGCGTCAGGCTGGCCAGCATCGGCCCGGTTACCAGCGAGGCGTTGCGTGCTCGCGGGCTCGAGCCCGCCATCGAAGCCACGCCCCACACGGTGCCCGGCCTGATCGAGGCCATCGTGTCGTCGACATCGTCGCGTCAGGACAAAGCGTAGCCAAAAAGCCCCGCCCCTGACGGCGCGCGACTACTCCATCGCGTCGAGATATCCCTGAAGAATGATCTGTGCGGCCACCGCGTCGCGTCGCGCGTCGCGCTGTTTGCGGGTTAGTTGCGCCTCGTCGAACAGCCGGTCAGCCGCCCAACTGCTCAGGCGCTCGTCGTACAGGTCGACGGGGCGGGCGCTGAGCGCCCCGAGCTCGCCGGCGAATGCCCGTGTCAGCTTGGCCTGAGGCCCCTCGGTGGCGTCCATGTTGATCGGCAGGCCCACGACAAACCGCTCGACTTCGTACTGATCGGCCAGTGCGATGACCGAGGCCGCATCGTCCGCCATACGACCGGTCGCCGGCAACACGGTCAGGGGCGAGGCGATGCTGCCGGCCGAGTCGCTGATCGCCACGCCCATACGCTTCTGCCCGTAATCTATGCCCATGTGCACAGCCATACGCGGCTACTGGTACTTGCCCTCGTGCGTCTGTTTAAGTTGCTCGACGAGGGTCTTGATCTGCTCGGCGTCCTGCTTGCGACAGATCAACGTCGCATCGCTCGAGTGCACCACAATCAGGTCGGATACGCCGATGGTGGCCACGAGGTGATCGCCGTCGGCCACAATGATATTCGCCCGCGAGTCCATCAGCATCGTCTGCGCTGCGGCCTTCACGTTGCCCGCCGGGTCGGGCTCGAGCACATCGGCAAGCGAGGGCCACGACCCCACGTCGAGCCAATTACAGTCCATCTGCACAGCCATGACGCGCGGCGCCTTTTCCATGACCGCGAAGTCGATACTGATCTTCTCCAAGGCCGGGTATACCTGTGCGGCCAGCGACGCAGCGTCGGGCTTGTCCCAGGCGTCGGCCATCCGCACGAGTTTCTCATGCGAGTCGGGCAGGTGCCTGCGAAGCTGATCGAGGATCGTCTCGGTCCGCCAGACGAACATGCCGCTGTTCCAGTAGTACTGTCCGCTGTCGAGATACTCCTGGGCGGTGGCGGCGTCGGGCTTCTCCTTGAACTGGACAACTTCGTACAGATCGCCGCCGAGCGACCGGCCCCGGTGAATGTAGCCCAGCCCGGTGTGGGCCCAGGTGGGCTTGATGCCGAAGGTGATCAGCGCGTCGCCGTGCTGCTCG
This sequence comes from Phycisphaerae bacterium, assembly GCA_035530655.1. Classification (GTDB taxonomy): domain Bacteria; phylum Planctomycetota; class Phycisphaerae; order UBA1845; family DATKUK01; genus DATKUK01. The sequence continues at coordinate 10,980 of DATKUK010000071.1, read as the reverse complement.
GCCGCCTCGAAGCCGCGCTGCACGGCCGCCACGAACCTCTCGACCGGCTCGATCATGTGGTCGGCCGTGAAGACCGACATGACCGTCTCGGGATCGCGCTTGTGCAAGAGGGCGGCCGACATACCGATGGCCGCCGCCGTGTCGCGCCCGCACGGCTCGCCGATGAGATTCTCGCGCGGCAGCTCGGGCAACTGTTCGTGGACCTGGTCCAGATGCGCCGCGCCGGTGATGATCAAGATCTGTTCGGGTTCGAGCAGCTCGGCCAGCCGCTCGTACGACTTGCGCAGGAGGCTCGCGCCACCAATCAGGGGAAGAAGCTGCTTGGGTCGATCGGCCCGGCTGAGCGGCCAAAGCCGCGTCCCCGCGCCGCCGGCCATGATTACCGCGCGTCGCATCATCTTGCCGCCTCTTGGGTATGCCTCGTGGTTACCAATTGACTCCCAGCGCGATCACGGGCAACACCAGAACGAGGAACATCACCGTGTTGGCCGCGAAAAGCGAACTCGCCAGCGGCGCGTCCAGACCGTACAGGTTCGCCGCCGCCACCGCGAACAGTGCCATCGGCATGAACGATTCTACGATCATCACGTTCACCGGCAAGCCCACCAGACCAATACCCGCCTGCTGAGCCAGCCAGATCAACCCCAACGCCAGCAGCGGCGAGAAAACGAACTTAATGCCCGCAAGCCACGCGTACAGACGTAAGTGCCCCCACACGTGCGAAACGTGCAGACGCAAACCGGTCACAAAGAACATCACCGCCGTGCAGAGGATCACCAGCGCGTCGATGATGCGCCATTGCTGAAAAACCGCCGGGCGATCGATGCCCGACAGACTCAGTCCGATCCCCGCCAGCACACCCGCCAGGGGCAGGCATCGCAGGTCGAGCAGACTCCGCACGAACGATGCCAGGCCGTACCGCTCGGTCCGACCGGCGAATCGGCCGGCCAACGGAAAGAAAAAACCGAACATGAGGATCGTCCACAGCGTCGCGTAGATGACCGTGTAGGCCAGCCCTTGCTCGCCGAACAGCCGCAGGCAGATGAAACCTCCCATCGTGAAGCCCCAGTTGGAGTGGGCAGCCGCATAACTGAACACGCCCGCCGACTCGCGCCGCAGCTTCTGCCATCGGGCTACCAGCAGACCCAGCCCGAAGCAGGCGAAACTCTGGATCACCGGCTGAATCGTGACCCACGCGTCGGCCCAGCGGAGCTTGAGCGTCCAGACCGCCAACAGCCCGGTCGCCGGATAGCCGAAAACCATGATCCCCAGCGTGATGCGGGTGGCCATATGCTCGGCAAGCCAACCGAAACGCCGCGCCGCATAGCCCGCTGCCGAAGAGATCACCACCACGGCGACCATGATCACGAATTTCGTCGTTGCTTCGTCCACGAATTCGCTCGACCGACTCGGATCTGCTAGATCAGATAGGCCGGGTCGATCTGCAACTTGGCCTGGAGCTGCCGGGCCTCTTGCTGCCGGCCGGCGCGGCCCATCAGCGCGAAGGTGTACTGCTTGCCCAACTCGACGGCCGGCTGATCGTAGGCATTCACGTTCATCAGCAGGCCCATGATCGAGGTGGCGCACTCGTAAAGGTAGATGAACTGACCGACCGTCTCCTCGCAGACCCGTGGGAACAGCACGGTCATTACCGGTCGCTGACTGGCCAGCAAGGCCTGCTCGGTCGCCTGACGTTCGGCGTCGAGCAGTTGCCCCAGCGACTTATTGCCCAGATAACTCAACGAGTCGACGTCATCGAACGCCTGCGGGATCGACACGTCGCGATCGAACCGCTCGACGGCCAGCATGGTCATCACCTTGTCGTTGGGCCCTTCGCGATAGAGCTGCACCTGGCTGTGTTGGTCGGTGGCGCCTAAGGCACGGATGGGTGTGGCGCCGGCGAAGACGTCCCGCTCGTCGAGCGACCTCCGCTTGCCAAGGCTTTCAGCCCAGAGCTGCCGGTACCAATCGGCGAGGTCTTTGAGCTGATGGCTGTAGGGCATCATGACGTGCAGGCTCTTGCCTCGTTGTGTCAGCAAGTGATGGACAGCGGCCAGCAGCGCGGCCGGGTTCTCGCGAAGCTCAGGATTGCGGACGCGAAGGTCCATGGCCGCCGCGCCGGCCAGCAGCCGACGAACGTCGATGCCGCACATCGCGGCGCTAAACAGACCCACCGGCGAGAACACGCTGAACCGCCCGCCCACGCCGTCCGGCACGGGCAACGCGTCGTACCCTTCGTCCTCGACGATCCATCGCATCGTGCCGGCTTGAGCATCGGTGGTGACCACGATGCGATCGCGCGCCCCGCAGGCGCCCATACGGCGCCGCAGCCAGTCACGCACGATGATGAACTGGCTGGCCGTCTCCGCCGTCTCGCCCGATTTGCTGATCACGTTGAAGCACGTGCGATCCAGCTCGTCGTCCAACAGATCCAGCAAGGCCCCGAACTGGACCGGGTCGACGTTGTCCATGACGAACAGTCGCGGCCCGCGGCGCTGTGCGTTCGGCAGCAGATTGTGCACCGGGCTGTTCAGAGCCGTATGCAACGCAATGCTGCCCAGCGCCGAGCCGCCGATGCCCAACACCACCAGGTTGTCGTACTTGCCGCGGCGAACGGCACAGGCGGCTTCGACGGCCTGGATCATCGATTCGTCGTAGGGCAGCTCACGATACCGGCGCTCGCCCCGCGCACGACCCTCCTCGATCTGCTCGACGATCTCGCCGATCTGCCCGGCCAAGCCATCCAACTGCTCGTCCGCCAGGCCATGCTCGGCGCCGACGGCGCGGGCCATCACGTTTCGGTAGTAGACGCGCACCACGTCATCGTTGCTCATTGCTCGAAATCTCCGTCGATCTCGACCGCCTCCAGCTCATTGTGCTCAACACTGAAGCTTTTCTCACCATACGCTGTGAAGCGTACCCGAACCATCGTGCGACTGCCCGAACGGTTTAGACGAACCAGTCGCCCGGTACCGTACTCCGGGTGGTACATCAACTGTCCGACGCGCCAGCGGAGAGCCAGCCGTTCGGCCTCGCTGCGCGCGGTGGTTCGGCGCGGGCGGGCGTCGCGCGCCCCGCTGCGGTCGTGCCATTCGATGTCGGCCCCTTCCAGATCATCGACAAAAGGCGAGCGGATCGTTCGGGTGGTCGATCCCCGCAGACTGCGGTAGAGGGCATAGCTGAGGTAGAGTTCCTGCCTCGCACGGGTCATGCCCACAAAGCAGAGGCGGCGCTCCTCCTCCAGTTCGTCCGCGCTGTCGCGGCTCCGCAGATGGGGCAGCAGCCCTTCCTCCAGGCCGGCGATGAACACCACATCGAACTCCAGGCCCTTGGCAGCGTGCAAGGTCATCAGGCTCACCGCACCGGGCCCGTCGAGCTTGTCCACGTCGCTGACCAGACTCACCTGCTCGAGCCAGCCCTGAAGCGGCTGCTTCTGGTCGGTGTGCTCCTGGTCGTATTCGGCGGCTGCACTGACCAACTCGGCCAGATTGCCGACCTGGTCGCTGTCGCCGCCCGCCTGATCGGCTACAGTCCGCTCCAGGCCGGTCAGGGACAGCGTCTTTTCCACAATCTCGCGTACACTGTCGCCCGCCGCCACCTTGCGTAACTTTTCGAGCAGCGCCGCAAACTCCCCGATGCGTTTGGCCGCTGCCGCCTTGAGATTGCTGACAGTCTCCGCAGCCGCGACCAGGTCGATCGCTCGACGCTTGGTTTCTGTGGCATGGGCTCGAAGACGATCGATCGTGGTCTTGCCGATCCCGCGCGCCGGCGTGTTGATGATCCGCACCAGTGAGATCTCGTCGGACGGATTCACCATCACCCGCAGATACGCCAATACGTCCTTGATCTCCTTGCGGTTGTAAAACTCCACGCCGCGAGCGATCTGATACGACAAGGCCTTCTTGCGCAAGGCCTCCTCCAGCACCCGCGTCATGGCGTTTACACGATAGAAGATGGCGATCTGCCCTAAAGACCGTCCCCGCTCGTGCAGCCGTGCGATCTGCTCGGCGATGCCGTCGGCCTCATCCTGGGCGTCGTCGTAGATGAAGCCGCACACGCCCACACCTTCGGGGTTCTCGGTCCAGAGCCGCTTCTCCTTGCGCCGTCGATTGGCCTGGATCAGCTCGTCGGCCGCCCGCAGGATGCGCCGCGTCGAACGGTAGTTCTGCTCCAATCGCACGACTTTGGCATCGGGATAGTCGCTCTCAAAATCCAGAATATTGGCTAGGTTCGCCCCTCGCCAGCCGTAGATCGACTGGTCGGGATCGCCCGTGGCGCAAATGTTGCGCCGCGTCTCGGTCAGCCGACGGGCGATCAGGTACTGCGCGCGGTTGGTGTCCTGGTATTCGTCGACCAGCACATAGGCGAATCGCTCCTCCAATTCGCTGCGCAGCGCTTTGTCGCGATCGAGCAACTGGGCGACGCGAAGCAGCAGATCGTCGAAGTCGAGGGCGTTGTTCTCGGCGAGAATCTGCTCGTATTGGGCGTAGATGCGAGCGATCGTCTGATCCCTGAAGTCGACGGCCTCAGCCAGCATCCCATCGGGCGCGAGCATGTGGTTCTTGGCCTGGCTGATCCGCAACTCGACGTTCGACGGTTTCCACGCCTCGCTGGCCAACTCGCAGCGGCTGATGGCGTCCTTGATCGCTCGCCCACGATCGGTCTGATCGAATATCGAGTAGTTCGGCTCGATGCCCGCGCGGTCGGCGTGTTGCCTCAGCAGCCGGGCACAGAACGAGTGAAACGTGCCTACCGCCAGCCCCCGGCCCACGCCCAGCGCGGCGATACGCTGCCGCATCTCCTCGGCGGCCTTGTTGGTGAACGTGATGGCCAGCACGTGGCGGGCCCCCGCGTGTGCCGCCAGCCAGGCCGCCCGCCGCGTAATCACCCGCGTTTTGCCGCTTCCGGCGGCCGCCAGGACCAACAGCGGGCCGTCGCGATGCGTCACGGCCTCGCGCTGTGGGTCGGTCAGGTCTGTCAGCAAAGCGTCGGCCGGCATGCATCTCTCCGCACCAATTAAAGCTAGCTCTATACCCCATCCGTTGCAGCCGGGTCAAATCGACCTAGCGTACCCACCGCCCCGGTCCTGCTGCCGTCACATTCGACCCCTTGATCCGTTGCCGGCTGCGCGATAGCGTCAAGTCATGAAAATCGTCGGCCAGGGCCTGGACCTGATCGAATGTGAGCGTGTGGCCGTTGTGGTCGCACGGCACGGGCAGCGGTTTCTCGATCGTGTGCTCACCCCCTGCGAACAGGCCTACTGCAACACCCATCGCAACTCGATCCCGCGGATCGCCGGACGCTTCGCCGCCAAGGAGGCCATCCTCAAAATGCTGGGCACCGGCTGGCGGGGCAAGATCGCCTGGACCGATATGGAAATCACCAACGACCCAGCCGGTCGCCCCCAGGTCGCACTAACCGGCGATACCGCACGAATCAGCACCGAACAAGGCATCTGCCGCGTACTCGTATCGATTACGCACACGCCCAACTACGCCGCCGCCACGGCCATCGGCCTGGCTGAGGATTGAGCCAGACGTCGAACGGCTCATAGTCGGACAGTGAAGGGCTACGGGAAGATGCAGCAGCGCCCGGCGGCAGAACCGCCGAATCAGACCGATCGCGCCAGGGGACGGGGAAAGTGGCTCATATTCTCATCCTCGCGGGAGGCGCTTCTTCTTCTCTCGATTGCCGTCGTCGGCATGCTGATCGCGTGGCTCGTGCCGGCGATCCAACGCGGATGTGCGCCGTCGGGTGAACTGTAATCTGTCAAGCACGCCGTGTGCCCACGACGGGTGGCCCACCCTTTTAAGGGTGGGGGACACGATGACTGCCGCGGCGCCCCGTTCCTTCCAGCAGCGGGAGACTAACGCTGTGCGCCCGGCCGCTCCCGCACCCCGTCCAGGACATAATCTATCTTGTCGTGTCAGCCACGCAACATTACCGCAGGCGTGAGGTCAACGTCTGATAATATCACTATGCGGGCAATCAAAAACCGGCACCACAAAACGGGGTGCACCGGATGAAAGCGGTTTGACGAGCCGCATGTCTCAATCACGGCCAAGACACCTTACCGAATCCATCGCCGCTGGTGAAATTGCATTGCATTTGTAAAAAGTACGTGATACGCTACGTTTAATGCCATGGAGGGGCGGGAATCAGCCAATTCACTTATGCTCCTGCAACACACAGGAGGAAGGGGTACTAACATGTCTCCACGCAGATTCGTTCAAACCAGCCGCAAGGCGCCAGTAGAATCGATTAAGCTGTACGGTCGTTTCGGCATCGTAACACTGACATCACTGGTGTTTGCTGCACTACTGTGTACAAACCTCGGCGGCTGTCCGGGCATCCCACCGGGGGCGCAGACGCTGCCGCAGGGGGAGACGTTGCCGCTGGACGTAGCCATCACACCTACCATCGGCCCCACGTCCGGCGGGACATTGGTGGCCATTTTAGGCAGTGACCTCAAGCTGATAGACCATCCGGCAGTTCTGTTCGGGGCATTCCTGTGTACGGAGGTAACCGTCATAGACAAAAGTGCCATGAACGTGGTGACGCCCCCTCAGGCCGCCGGCCTGGTCGATGTGTTGGTCCGGCGCGCCAATGGCAGCGCGATCAAACTCATCCAGGCATTCGAGTACGTCAGATCGCTGCCCGGCGGGCCGCGAGTCGTCAGCGCGGTTTCTTTAAGCAACACCACCGTGCGGGTGGTGTTCAACGAACCCGTGTGGGACGGCACCGATGACCCGAGCAACTACAGCATCGTGCAGGAAAACGTAAACCCCGAAGTCGGCGCGCTGATAGTGACCGGCGCGGTTCTGAGCGACGATCAGATGTCGGTCACACTGACAACGATGTCGCAGAACGAAGTCACCTATCTCCTGACGGTCATCAACGTAAGGGACCTCGACGGCACTCCGCTCGCCCCGCCTGAGTTGCTGGTAAACCCCACCCAGGCAACCTTTGCCGGTACGCCGCCGGCTGAAGACGGCGTGGATACCGACGGCGACGGCCTGCTCGACAACGAGGAGCAGCGCGGCTGGCTGGTTACGGTTCAACTCAGTAACGGTCAGACCCACGAGCGCGAGGTCACCAGCAGTCCGTTGCTCGTCGACACCGACGACGACGGCCTGACCGATTTCGACGAGAAGCGGCGGGGAACCGACCCTCGCACCGGCGACACCGACGCCGACCTCATCGGCGACCTGGACGAGGCCCTTCTCTGGCGAAGCAGCCCGACGAATCAGGATACCGATGGCGATGGTCTGGCCGATTCGACGGAGCTGGCGCTGGAGACCTCCCCGGTCATCGCCGACACCGATGGCGATCAACTGACCGATTACGATGAGATCATCCAGCGCAATCGCAACCCGCTGATATCAGACCTCCCCTTGCCTCAGATCACCGTAGACGAGATCCGGCTGGATCTGAAGATCACCTCCAGCTACACCGACGAGATAGGCGTCACGCACGAGTCGAACGACTTCAGGTCCAGCAGCTTCACCCAGAGCCGAACCGACACAACCGGCAGGAGCGCCACGAAGAGCACCGAGTCGGAAAACACGTCCAGTCAGAAAATCGGGGGTGAGGTCTCATATAGCGTTAAAGACGGCTTCGCCGGCAAGGTTACGGCCGAAGCCTCCTTCGGGCAGCGGCGAACGCGGGGTTTCAGCTCGACTACCAATCGCGAGCAGGCCCGCACGTCACAACAGGAGTATCAGAACTCGGTCAACAAGGCCCTCACCGAGAGCGAAGCCCACATCGTGACGCGGACCATCGATGAGGCCATCATCCAGGCCAACGTCAACATCGCCAACCAGAGCGACATCGCCTTCACGATTACCAACCTGGAGATCGCCGTCGAGCAGCAGGACCGCCGGCACGGGCTGGAGTTCCGCCCCATCGCAACACTCCGTCCGTCCGGTGCGGACGACCCGATGAACCAGCCTTCGTATAACCTCGGGCCGTTCGATCCGGAGCGCGGACCGATCATCTTCGAGAACGTCGAGGTCTTCCCCAACCTGGTGGACGATCTGATGCGCGAGCCCACCGGCCTGATCTTCAAGGTGGTCAACTTCGACATACTCGATGAGTTCGGGCGTAACTTCGTGTTCGCCTCGCAGGAGGCGAACGACCGCACGGCCGGAATCACCATCGATTTCGGCAACGGCATCGTCGAGTCGTATCGCGTCGCCACCAACAGTCAGTTCGACCCCGACGGCCTGGCGATCGGCATCAGCATGCAGCGGGCGCTCGAGATCATCGGTATCACCAAGACCCCGGGCGACGACCAGCCCTTCCCGCCGGCCGATCCATTCGAGCCGCTCCCGCCGCAGATCCGCGACACCTACGGCACGTGTATTGACGACGACGGGTTCGAGCGCCTGACGAGGATCCGCGGGACGCAGAACGACCTGGTAGCCGTACCCGAAGCTGAGAAGCGATTCTGGGCCATCATCACGTCCAACACCGATCTGCCGCGCGACGTCGATTTCAGCACCATCCAGCTCAATGCCGCCCAGAACTATCTGCTGCTGTTCACGCGCGACATCGACAAGGACCAACTGTTCGAGCGGGAAGAGTATCTCTACGGCAGCGACGACCGCTCGGAAGACACCGATGGCGATACGTTAGGCGACTACTTCGAGGTCCGCACCGGCTGGACCGTCCACAGGCGCCCCGGATTGCCGTACATGACGTTCCCGAGCCCGGCGCACGCCGACTCTGACAACGACAGCCTCACCGACGACGTCGAATACGCCGCGGGGACGGATCCCTGGCGGGGGGATACCGACGAGGACGCCCTGCTGGACGCGGTTGAACTGTCGGAGGACATCGAGATCGTGCTGTTCGACGGCGACGCCGACGATTTCAACAACCCGGTGATCACCATCACGCCCTACAGCAGTTGGGCAATCATCGACGGCGGCGACGGCACGGCCGACACCACGGCCGACCCCAACAGTGACGACGAGCAGGTAGTCGCCCCCGGCCAGAGCGTCGCCCCCGGTGACGTCGTGATCGCGCCCGGCCCGAACGGCGTTCTCGATACCACTCCAGCCGGCGATGACTTGGCGCAACTGGCCGATGAGATCGTCAAGGGCCCCGACCCCAACGTTACCACATGCGAGACTACAGCCGGCGGCGACGATGTCCAGGTCGTCCCCGTCGGCGACCCGGCCTCGCCTTACCAAGTGCTGATTCGGGCCGGGGTCAACGGCCTGATCGACACCGTTCCGGCCGGTGACGACGACGTCCGCGTCAAACATGCCGGCCTGTTCACAACCGATCCGCTCAACCAGGACACCGACTTCGACGGTATCCCGGACGGGCGAGAGGTGCTGTTCGGAACCAACCCGAACATCCGGGATGCCGATAAGGTAACCGACAGCGATCAAGACGGGCTGTTCGACATCGAGGAGGAGGACATCGGCTGGGACGTCACCGTCTACGACAGCGCCGGATCGCCCACCACGGTTCACGTGACCTCCAACAAGTACAAGCCCGATACGGATCTGGACGGCGTCCCGGATGTATTCGAGCGCGCCATAGGATCCAATCCGCGATCGTGGGACACCGACGGAGACACGCTGTTCGATCTCGACGAGTTCGATCCCCAGGACACGGATGACTACTATGTCGCATCCGCGCTGATGCTGGCCGAGTACCGCTGCGCCCGGGCGGGCAACTGCCAGGCGCCGCCCGTGCCCGACCTGGCTGACCGGCTGCGTACACATGTGTGCAAGATGGATACCGATGGCGACTGGCTCGACGACGACGTTGAGGTCGATGTTCCGTGGGTCGTCCGGGTCACCGGCACAACGCCTCGCCAAGTGTACTCCGAGCCGTGGTCGTCCGATTTCGACCTGGACGGACTGAGCGATCTAGAAGAAAAGCTGGGCGCTGATGGTAAAGCCCCCGAGGATGCCGGTGATACCGGCGATGCGACCGATCCGAGCAATGCGGACACAGACGGGGATACGACCAACGATGATATCGAGATCGATCGCGCCAGCGATCCATTGACCATGGACAAGTACGTGAGGTTTACTTTCGTGCAGATCGTGTGTGTAAACGCTGACGACGGAGCTGGTGGCGCCCTTGATATGTACGGTCGATGGTTCATACGCAAGGGGGGCACAGAGTTCACGGTTAAGACGCTGCACGATACCAAGTTCAATACAGGCACGGTGCTTCATCTTGACACAAGCTATGATTTCACGATAGCCGAACTCGAAGCAGTGGTGTTCGGCACCACAGGCGTCTACGACGAGGATCCTCCTGGCGATGCTAATGATGCGTTCAGTAACTTTACTGAACTGATCTCTTACGACTCGGTGAGAAGCGACATAATAGTGGGGGAGAACATTGAGTCGGACCAGACCAGCAAATTTGAGACCACCGTGGTCATAGAGGTGATTCAGGGCGTGCCGCCCGACTGCTACCCGCCGCTATGCCCAACGCCATAGGCTCTGGGAGTAACCGCGGCTGGCCCGCGACGATCGGCGGCAATCTGTCAGAACGGAAGACCTGCCCCCCCAGCGTCCAGAAGGAATGTTAAGATAACATTCCTTCTGGACGCAGGCGGGTGGGGGACACGATGACCGCGCCGGCGCCCCATTTTTCGCGAAGCGAAGGGTGCAGGACCAATCTCGGCTGAGGACGTAGGGGGGGTTCTCTTGATCTGAGCCCGTCGAAGATACCCGCCATTGTTCACGACCGGTTTAAGGTGAATTTCGTTGCGGTCCTCGCACCATCGAATGTAACCGGGCATGGGTCCATTATACCGGACACATCAAGGCGGGTGAAACCCGCCCTACGAGTGGCGCGCGTCCGTCCCGTAATCCCATGAAAGGCTGCCTCCGAGAGCCTATCTTCTAGGGTGAATCAAAGACCCGGAAGACAGGAAGGAGACAGCCATGAAAAACGTGTATCCCAGAGTAAGGGCCAGCGGGGTGGACGTCCACTACAAGTTCA
>DATKUK010000070.1:0-20783 GCA_035530655.1 Phycisphaerae bacterium | reverse complement strand
CAGCGAGAACATCTGTCACTATCCGGGACCGACACGCCACGCGTTGAAGCTTCACGGTTACGACCTGGGCTACGGGCCGGCCACGGAATACGTGGTGGTGTCGGGCAACAGTTTCCGGGGCAGCACGTACGTGGTGGCGATTGCGCCGGAGAACGCGCAATCGGACGAGCCAATACGGCACGTGGTGGTGGAGCGCAATGTGATTACGCCCGACGACCGGACGGTGGTGGGGGTGTATCTCAGCTCAGACGACGTGACGGTTCGCAATAACATCTTCGACGCAACGGGCGGCGCCACGTGGTACAAGGCGGTGCACTTCGAGGGCAGCGTGGGATCGGCGCTGCACGGCATCAAGGTTCTCAACAACACGGCCTATCTGGGTGGATCGGCGAGCCAGTTTCGCCTGTGCTCCATCGACAGCAGCGCGCAAGATACCGTAGTGCGGAACAACCTGGCGTCGGCGCCGTACACGAGCGATCAACAACTGATCGTCGGGTCGGGGTCGGGTTTGACGGCGGATCACAACCTGCTGACGAGCACGCCGGGCTTTGTGAACGCGGCGACGGGTGATTTCCGGTTGCTGAGTGGGTCGCCGGCCATCGACGCCGGTGTGGCCGTGCCAGGTATATTTGTGGACTGGGATGGCGTGGCGCGGCCCCGCGGCAACGGCTACGATCTCGGCGCCTACGAACGGTAGGAGTGAGTTGCCCAGCGTCGTGCGGCGGCCGGTGACATGTCCGTTCCGGCGAGTGCACGACGGTCGACGTCCGTACGGAGCGTAGGCGGATGGCGGTCTCGCCCAGGCCCGGTTCACGTAGCCGCGCTAGACTTCGACTTCGTGCAATATCGGGTGAGCCAGGTCGAGTTCGCGGAAGCTGAGCAGTTCCATGGCTCGGTGACCGTTGAAATCCAGCACCCGCAAATCGTCGGTCTGCTGGAGGTCCTCGCAGACCACGGTGAAGTGTTCACCGTACTTGCGGCGAACCGTGTCGACCGACAACTCGTAGGCGATGAACTTCTCGATCCCCTTCGAGGCCAGCTTGTTGCGGAGTGCCGGTGCCTGCAACGAGTCATGCGACGTGAGGATGACCAGGGGACCACTGCCGGCGAAGACCACAGCCGCTTTCATCTGTCGCCTCCTGTCCGGGCCGAAGCCGCTTAAAGAGGTGGTGCGGCCGATACCCTGTACATGCTGGCGTCCGCGGTACGTGCCGGGTCCGACCAATTCCGGCATCCGCAAATATCATACCACGCTCCAAGCCGCCGCGACAACAGCCCTGCCCAGGCGCGGCAGGATAGCGGCCAAGCTGGTACAACGCTCCGGCCGAGAATGCTAGGATGGTTGGGCGCTGTCACGTGGGGCAGCCGCCGGACGGTGAGTCGTGTATGATGATCTGTCAGACACGGCAGCGGTCCGTAACGGGCCGTGCGATGTGAAGTTAGGGAGGTGACGCGGGCGGCTTTTGTCGCTGGGCGTAGCCAATCGTTGTCTACAAGGTGAGTTGGAAGGAGTGCCGGACATGCTTTGTGGTTTCGAAGGCAAGCGACGCAAGGTTTCATTCATCGGTGCCAGCTACAAGTTCGTTCATCAAGGCGTGCGCGATTTCGTCATCTGCAAGAAACTCTCCAATGCCACGCACCTGGAGAACACCGACGTGTGGCTGTACGACATCGACGATGAGCCATTGAACCTCGAGCACGACCTCATCCAGCGCATGATCCGCGAGCACGACAGCGGCCTTCGCGTGTTCAAGGCCAAATCACGCGCGGAGGCCTTGGACGGCGCCGATTACGTCGTGGTGTCGGTGTTGGTCGGCGGGATGGATGCGGCCCAGCAGGAGGATCGCATCTGCCAGGAGTACGGCATTCGCCACACCGTGGGCGACACCATCGGGCCGATGTGTACCGCCCGCTGTCTGCGCATGGTGCCGCTGGTTCTGGACATTGCAGCCGACATGGAGCGCTACTGTCCGAAGGCGCCGATGTTGTCGGTGACCAATCCGATGGCCGTGCTGACCCACGCGGTCAACAAGCACACGAAAATCCAATGCGTGGGAATCTGTCACGGCACCGAGAGCCAGGTGAGGCAGGTCGCCGAAGTCTATGGCGTAACGCGCAACCAGGTGTGCGTCGATGTGGTGGGCGTCAACCATATGGGCCTGATTACGCGCATCGAGGTCAATGGAGACACCTTCGACACCAACGAGGTGATCGACAAAATGCGCGACGTGCTGCAGAGAGGATACGTCGATCCGGCCACCGGCAAGATGGACGAATCGGATAACGCGTTCGCGTTCTTCCGAATGACCGGGCTGCTGCCGAACAACGGCGATCATCATTTCGTCGAGTTCTTCCCCTGGTTTCTTTCCAAAAGCGCGTTCGTCAACGGCGAGAACATCTACGGCCTCAACAAGCGCCTGCACGACCCGCAGGCCCGCCGCGAGCGCCACAAGTGGTTCTTCGATACGGTGTCGGGTTGGGCCTACGCCCCGGAGGATCAGCCGGTCCCGGACATGGACAGGTACTCATCCGAAAACATCATCGATATCGTCAGCGGCTTAGAGAACAGGGGCTTCGTCAACGCCTCCGAACTGCACCTCAACATGACCAACGGCGGAGCCGTGCCCAACCTGCCGTCCGACTCGAATCTGGAGCTGACCTGCCACATCACACCACGAGGACCCCAGCCGATCCAGTTCGATCCGCTGCCGGACTTCGCGCTGGGCGTGCTTACGCCTCTGGTGTGCCTCAACAATCTGGCCATGAAGGCGGCCGTAGAGAAAAACAAGCAGGCGTTCCTGGAGGCGCTGCTGCTCGATCCGCTGTTGCAGGAGTTCCACAGCGTCGAGGAATTGGCCGACCGGCTATGGAAGGTCAACGAGAAGCTCTGGACCCCGGTGAAGTAAGAGCCGGCTGAATCGTTCAGCCGACGCGATCAGGATTCCGTAGAAACAGATCCGACCGGCTGCTTCATCGCAGTGATTGGATGGCTGCCTGATATCGCCGTAGCGTAATGCCGATCTCCGACGGACGGTTGCGCTGAAGCCACAGCTTCTGGAAGCGCGTCATCAGTGACGTCATTTCCTTCTTGAGCGCCCTTCGCTTCGCCGGCGTGTCGCGTCCGCCCGCACCCAAAACGGCAAGCTTGCGGGCGGCGTGAGTAAGCATGTCAACCGCGAAGAGCCAATATGGCAGGACTTCGTGGGGGTCCGCGCCACGCCTTGCAGCAGAATCGGCTATGGCTCTGCGTACCGGCTGGAGCCGCTCCAGCGCCTCTCGCCCACATCGGGCGTCGAGCCGCACCTTGCAGGCACGTATACGCCCGCGGCGGCTGACGTGTCCGGGGTTGTTGACATCAGCCAAGATGGGGTCTTGCGGCCTGGCAAAGAAGATGTGCTGCCAGATGCTCTGGTAGAACGGTTTGACCTGCAGATAGGCGATGTCGCCCAACTCGTCGATGGCGCGAGCGAGTGCTGGGCTGTCGTCGTTCAGGAATAGCTTGCAGAACCGCGAGGTGAACGTCTTGCGATCGGCGCGGGTGTTCCAGGACTGCTCCGCACCGAACAGATATCCATGCCACGAGTACTCCATGAAGTTATAGTGCCCGCCGTCTCCCCAGTCGGTGTTGAGCAGACCAGACGCACCGTGCCTCTTGCCCGCCTCAGCGAACCCGTGGATGTTGGCCGCCGCTTCCGGCAGCCGTGGAAACAGCGACGAGTAGCCCGAAACGCTCGGGCACGCCATAAACCTCAGGCCCGCTTTCCGGAAATCGCGAATCGAATCGAAGTCGTGGTCATACGTATACGCCCAGTCCAGCACCGTCACGTCCTTGGGGATGTGACGGATCAGTTCGGGATAGTGCCGGATGATATCGCCCCAGAACATGAGCCGCTTGCCGTATTGGCGACACAGTTCGTTGATTTTCACGATGTGGTCGAGATACACGCGCCCCTTGCCGCGCCGACGGCAGAGCGAGTAGCTCTGTCCCATCCCTAAATCCCACGTCTCGTCGCAGCAGACGTTGAATCGATCCGAGCGAAACAGCGGGAGAAACTCGGCAAACAGCGAGTCGAGAAAGTCGTAGATTCCGGAATTCGCCGGCGAGAGCGTCCAACCCCGAAGTTTGTGCCGGAGTCGCTCGGCCTCGGGCGATACGTACTTGCCCACGCCCCAGTCCTCAGCCAGATGATGATACTGCTTGTGTTTGAGCACGGTGGCCATGTGCCCGAACGTCGCCAGCGACGGCACCAACTCAATGTGGCGGTCCGCGCAGAAGCGATCGAGTTCGAGGATATCCTCCGCCGTCAGCGGCGAGGCACCTCGTCCGATGTCGGGATGACCTCGGAAGCGAAACGTATGCTCGATGTAGAGTTGCAGATGGTTGATTTTGAACCGGCTCAGCAGGTCGGCCTGCTCCAACAGCCGCTCGCGCTTCGGCACGCGCCCGCGGCAGACGTCGTAGTACACGCCCCGATCCGCGAAATCAGGCCAGTCGTCGATAGTCAGCGCGGGCAGCACGCCCGGCTTCGACTGGCGGACGACCTGCTCCAGCGTTCCGACGCCGTGGAACGCACTCGCAACCGAGTCGGCCTCGAGCGCGACCCCCTTCGGGCCGATCGTCAGACGATACCCTCCCGGCTTGGCCTGCGCTCGCAGTCTGATGGCGACCGAATCCACTACAGCGTTTGTGCCCGCCGCCATGGAAAAGCCCCTAAACAGCCGACGGGCCCGCTCGGCTACCGGATAGAGCCCATGCCCTGAGATGCCGATGGCGCCTCTCTTGCCGACGACAAAGACGCCTTTGCCGCGTCTGACCCTCTGAGGCTGCGGGATGAAGTCGAGGTCCATGTATGCCCTCCTAAACGCCGGTCAGTCTTCCTGCGTTGGTGTGGGTTACGACTTACCTTTGTCGAGCGGCTTGGCCAGGATCTCGTGCACGAAAAACGCGCCGATATTGTCCGGCCCGGCGGCGGTGGCGACCACCGCAGCGTCGGCGCCCCGGCTCGACCCGCCGATGCCGATGGTCTTCGCTCCTGCCGGGACCAGCCCTGTCTCGACGGCCATCAAGATCACTTCGAGGGCTACCTTGATGCCCTGGCCAAACTTGCGCAACGTGTCGGCCGACTCGCCCGACACCTCATGCCAGTAGGCAGCCTTGGGCTGGTCGGGGATGAACCGCACGCCGAGTTGCTTGGCCTTGGCGGCGACCCCCTCATCCGGTTTGCCATGTTCGGGCCAATACTCGCTCTGGAACGCGATGGCAGCGATCTGCACGCCCGACGAGCCGATCAACTCAGCCGCTCGCAGGGCCGTACGGCCGGAGGTGGTAGCCACCGCAACATGCTTCACATCGCCCTGCTTCAGACGCGCCCCAACCACCCCGAAAAGCTCATCGGTGTTCTGCGGGCCCGGCTGATCGAAATAGACGATTTCGCTTTTCTGACTCATTCGAATCACTCCTGAAGTATTCCGTGAAAGTTTTCGGTGTCTTCCGTTTATTGTTTCTACTGCCGATCGTGTAACAGGTCAGCCTCAAACGTAGCCGGCCGCCGGTCACCCAGCTAACACATGAGCAGACAGATCGTGATCGCCGCCGACACGCCCCGTGTGTCGAGAGCGTCAATCCCACGCCACGGGGTTGGCTCGCCGCCCGCGATCACGACGCCAATACTCTACAGCGATTCGAAGCCCGCAGAAAGGGTTTGATTGGTTGCCGGCAGGGCGCTGAGGCGGCGCGACAATCAACCAGCGCCGGGGTGACGCTTGCAGGCAGCGGTCACCTGCCCTCACCCAAGGTCTATAGGGTTACTGCGCCTTCTGACGCCGACGATACCGTACGTGCGTACTTGGCCAGCACGCCCCGTTTCTCACGCGGCTGCGGCTGTTTCCACTGCTCGCGGCGCCGGGTGAGTTCCGCATCGCTCAGATCCACGCTCAACTGCTTGGCCTCGCCGTCGATGGTAATGACGTCGCCGTCTTGCAGCAGCGCGATCGGTCCGCCCACCCAGGCCTCCGGCGCGACGTGCCCGACCACGACCCCGTGCGTGCCGCCCGAGAACCGGCCGTCGGTAATCAGACCCACCTTCTCGCCCAGGCCCTGCCCGACCAGAGCAGCCGTCACCGCCAGCATCTCGCGCATACCGGGCCCGCCCACCGGACCCTCGCCGCGAATCACCACCACATCGCCCGCCTCGATCTTGCGGGCGCTGACCGCCTCGAAACACGCCTCCTCGCCCTCAAACACACACGCGGGTCCGGCGATACGCGCCTGCTTGAGGCCCGACACCTTGGCCACCGCACCCTCCGGTGCCACGTTGCCATGCAGGATGACAATGTGGCCCGTCGGATGCATCGGCGACTCGAACGGCCGCACCACGTCCTGTCGATGCTGATAGATGCTCCGCACGGCTCGCAGGTTGTCCGCCAGCGTCTGTCCGGTCACGGTCATGCAGTCGCCGTGGATCAGGCCCGCTTCCAGCAGCGCTTTAAGAACCGCCGGGGTCCCACCGGCCCTGTGCAGATCGTGCATGACGAAACGGCCCGACGGCTTGAGGTCGGCAAGGTGCGGCACCTTTCGGCCGATGCGGTCGAAGTCGGCCAGCGTCCACTCCACGCCCGCCTCGCGGGCAATCGCCGTCAGGTGCAGCACGGCATTGGTCGACCCACCCAACGCCAACACCAGTGTGTACGCATTCTCCAAAGACTTGCGCGTGATCAGATCGCGCGGCCGGATGTCGCGCTCGATCAACTCGACCAGAGCGCGACCCGCCACAAAGGCTTCACGCTCCTTGGCAGCCGACACGGCCGGGTTGCTCGCCCCGTAAGGTAGCGACAGCCCCATCGCCTCCAAGGCCGAACTCATGCTGTTGGCTGTGTACATACCTCCGCACGCCCCCGCACCGGGACACGCTTCACACTCGATCTGATGTACCGCACGCTCGTCAAGCTGCCCCGCCTGGTATTGCCCGACGGCTTCGAAGATCGACACGATGTCGATGTCGCCGCCGCTCTCGCTCACGCCCGGCAGGATGCTGCCCCCGTACACCAGGACACTGGGCACATCGAGCCTGGCCATCGCCATCGCACAGCCCGGAAGGTTCTTGTCGCACCCGGCAAAGGCCAGCAAACCGTCGTGGTTCATGCCCCCAGCCACGACCTCAATGCTGTCGGCGATGACTTCGCGCGAGACGAGGCTGTACCGCATCCCCTGATGGCCCATCATGATGCCGTCGGCGGCCGTCGGTGCGCCGAAGATCTGCGGCACGCCCCCCGCGGCGCGAACGCCCTCACATCCCTTGGCTGCCAGACGGTTCAGATGGGCATTACACGGCGTGATGTCGCTGTACAGCGATGCCACACCGATCATGGGGCGCGAAAAGTCGTCGTCCAGGAATCCAACCGCCCGCAGCATCGCCCGATTGGGCGCCCGGCTGACACCGTCGGTCGTGAGGCGGCTGCGTCTCTTGTCCTCGGCGGACATGTTTATCTCCTGTGGAGGCCAGGTTTTGCGACTCGGTCGGCGCAATCCGACCGTCGAGTGGATTATAGGCGCCCCTTGGCGGCGCAACCCGGTCACACCGACGCACCGCCAACCTGTTGGTGCTCGGTTCCAAACCCGCGGTATAAAAACTCGCCCGCTTAGCCCAGCAATTTCAGCGTCTTGCGGATGGCCTGAACGCAGGCAGCCACAGCCGGCGTGGGGTTATCGACGTCGCCTTCGTATTCCAGGGTGAAGTAGCCGTCGAAGCCCATCTCAATCAACAACGTCAGCATGGCCCGGAGGTCCAGGTTGCCCTCGCCCACCACTACGTCTTCCGGCTTGCCCGCCCGGTCGAACACGAAGTCCTTCAGATGCACCCCATACAACCGGTCGGCGAACTGGCGCGCCACCTTCACCGCGTCCTCGCCGCTGTCGATCATCCAGGCCGTGTCCAGGCACAGTCCCACGTTGTCGGAACTTTGGTCAAACAATTCCTGCAACGCCCACACCGGACCCAGCCGGTGCCGCCGACCGTGATTGTGGATGGCGATCTTCTTGCCGTATTCGTTGCACAACCGCTCCGCCACCGCCAGCCCGCCCGGGCCGATGTCCGCCGAGAGCACCGGAAAGTCGGCCAGCTTCGCAAACTCAAACATCCGTCGGGCGCTGGCCTCGTCCTCGCCGATGCCGAACACGCCGTACGACGAAACGGTCACGCCCGCCTGGCGATACAGATCCAGCACCGCCGCCATATCCGACTCTTCGGCCGGCTTGAGATGCGCGGCGGAAAGCTCGATCTTGTCCACCTTGCAGTCCGCCAAAGCCTGAATGACCTCCTCGTGCGTCTTGAAGCCTCGGAAACACCAGCTTTGGATACCCAGCCTCGTACCAAGATCGCTACTCACGACTTCACTCCTTGTGGAACATACCTATCTGGCATCATAGCCTAAGTCGGGCCTGCCATCCTGTCCAATCGGGTCGGCTAGCCCACATGGGCTTCCCGCCAGGCCAGCGCCGCCTCCAACATCGCGATCACGTCGAACTTCGGCGACCAGCCGAGCTGACGTGTCGTGTGCGAAACATCGATGTCGAAGGAATGCGCGTCGGAAAGTTTGACACGCTCGACCGGCAGGCCAAGCTTCTCGGCCAGATACGCGCAAGGCCGGTCGTACTCAAAGCCCGGACCGGACAGGTGAAACACCTGCCCCAGCGCCTTGGCCGCCCCAACCATGGCGAGAAGTCCGTCCACGACGTCCTCCCGCTGAACCAGCGTACGGCCCAGGGGCTCGCCATCCTTACCACACGGCAAAACGACGAATGGCTGGCCTCGCTTCAGGCGCTGCCTTTGCTCAGGTGAGTAAGCGCTGTCGAACGGCCCGCGCCCCGGTCGCTTGGGGTCGTAGTTCGCGATGAACTGACGCAGCGCCGAATCGTCCTGCTGCACGTAGCTCAGCCTGGCAATCGTGTACAGAAGCGACCCGTTGCGGCGGTACTCGTTGACGATCACCTCCTCCAGCACCTTGCCCAGGCTGTAGTAGCCCGGATAGCTGGCCGGCCGCGTTCGGTGGCTGATGGGCCGGCGAAGCCGATGGTGCCAGATGCCCGTTGCGGCGTCCGAGCTGGTCAGAAGGTATTGCTTCACACCGGGCGAACGACCTATCGCGTCCAGCACGTTGATCGTGCCACGCACGCTGGTTTCGACGGCTTGCTCGACCCCGTCGCCCCCCTTGGTCAACTGGAGCACGACATCGGCGTCGCCGATGGTCTCGGCTACAGCCGTCGGATCGGTGATGCTGCCCTCGACGACTTCCACGTCCTCGACCGACAGAGTCGATCGGTGTCGCATCGCGCGAAGCGTATGTCCAGCCTCCAACAGCCTCGGCAACAGCGCCTGCCCCACCACCCCCGAGCCACCGAATATGGCTAGCTTCATCGTTCACGGCCTCCCTTACCCACGCACGGCGTCTGCGAACGCACGCAGGTTCTCCTCGGGTGTGCCCGGCGGAATGTCGCAGCCGCTGCTGACGATCCAGCGACGGCCTGCGACCGCACGGCACAATTGACGCGTTTGGGTCCGTATCTCGTCAGGCGTGGCGAAGCGTAAGACCGCACTGGGGTCGAGGTTGCCCCGCAACACAACCCGATCGCCCGCCAGCGCCAGTGCCTCTTCGACCGGCACCTGGTGATCGATATCGAGCAAATCGGCACCGGTGGCGATCATGTCGTCCAGAATGGCCCTGGTGTCGCCGCACACGTGCAGCCCCACGGCCCGCCAACCCATCTGCTTGAGTTGGGCTATCAGATGCTGGTGCCGCGGCTGAGCCAATCGCCGGTAATGCTGCGGGGATATAAAGTTCGGCGAACACGTCGCCTCACCCAGCATCAGTGCAGGTGCCCGGGTCTCAACGAGAGCGCGACCGAGCCGCAGCGCTAACTCGGTGGTCAAATCCAAAATCTGCTCGACCACCTCAGGCTGCTCGATGACATCCACCAGCAACTGCTCCACGCCCCGCAGTTGCGATGCCGCCAGCAAAGGCCCGCGAAGAATCGGCAGTACAAAGGCTTCCCGCCCGATCCGCTCCATCACCTCGGCAACGGCTTCGAAGAACAGCGGCATCCGCCCGCCGCGCGTCGGATCGAGGCGCCGCAATCCGTCGATCGCCGACATGTCGGCCAACAGATGTTCCTTCAGCACGGGTGCAGCGTCGGTGGGTTGCTCGACGCGAGCCCCCAGCGCCTCGGCCTCCGCCGTTACCCCCAGCGACAGCGTCACGCCGTCATAGCCGAAGCGGCGATAGCCCCTGCAAATCACCTCAGCCATGACCCGATCACTGGTAAAGAACCGCCCCAATGGCACGTCGAACATCGGTGCCAGGCCGGCATGCACGATCGGCAGCGCCGCCGGTCGATCCACCTCCTGCCCTGCCAGTACGCGGGATATGCGCTCAAGGCCCGTCATGCGTCATCACGCAAACATCACCTGCGCCAAACCATAGACCCGGGGTGTGAACATCGCGAACCGGACAACGTCGCCGTCCACCTCCGCCGCCACTTCCCACGACCGATGATCCAAATGGTGGGGATCGGTCAAAACGACCCTGGCCTTGGACTTGCCTTTCGGCAGGGCGACCCGCACGTTCAGCGTCGCGTCAAGTTCCTGGGGGTCGTAGTTGATAAAGTGCAGGTCCACGCCCGCTTGCGGCCCTTCAGCCGCTGCAATCGCCTCGACGAACACGCAATCGTTGCCGGTCACGCGATGGGTAAGCGGTCGACCCACCGTCGCGTCGTGAACCGCTTGGAGGAACTCGCCGCGGTTTTTCACCGGCAGAACGTTCTCGCCCCACACCCCAAACCAGTCACGGAAGTCCCACTTCGTCGCCACGTCCCACGTGGGCACGTACACGAACCGCCCTGCCCCTACAGCCGCCACCTCGTAGTGATCTCGCGGCGGATGGCCCAGCCAACGGGTCAGCGCATGGTCCGGGTCGCGCGACCGGTACCAGTCGTTAAAGCTCGCCGCCTGGCCCGACGCGATCACCCCACCTCCGGCCCGCAGGAACACGTCGAGTCGATCCAGCCACGCGTCGGAAAGGGCCTGGATCTCCGGCAGCGCCACGATCCGGAACCGATCGATCTGATCGATTTGCTTGTCGAAGATGATGCCCCACGGCAGCTTCTCGATCGCCAGCGTCTGCTCGAAGGCCATGAGCTGCTCGTGGACCTTCGCGCAGTTGTAGTTGGTCGACGGCTCGCTTCGCAGCACCGCGATGTCGTGCATGTGCTGCCGCTCGTGGAACAGCCGCTGATGGCCTCGCAAAAACTGCGTCATCGGCGTGTAGATGGTGCACGCACCGATGTCGCCCAGCCAGCCGTGACCGTCGATGTGTTTCCGGTAGCCGAAGACCTGATCCTCGGCGCACGCCAGTTCCGTCGCCTGACTGTCGACTACCGCGATGTGCGTGCTGTGTGCCGACTTCCAGAAGCGAACCTCGCTCACGATCGCGCCGTTGCGGTAGCCCGGCCCATACCCGTCGATGCAACTGAAGTCGAGGATGTCGGCGAACCCGCCGTGGCAGATGCCGTGGTCGAAAGCCCGGTTGTGCCCGTGTACTCCCTTGATGTTCATGCCGACGGTTGTGTCGGGCTTTTGGTTCTTCACATGGTCCGCCATATCGCGATAGAACTCGATCACGCTCTGCACGCGGTGGTCGATCCAGTCCTGAATCTCGGGCGTGCGAATTCCATCCAGACGCCACGGCGGGTTGGCCTGGCTGAACACCGGTGGGATCGAATCGGGATACTCCGCCACCCCGTAACGCTGTTCGCACTCCGCCGGCGTGTACGTCTTGCGGATCAGTTGGCGGAAATGCTCCACGCAGTGGTCGCAACGACAGCTCCGCGGCTCGTACCGCAGAATCTGATTGTCGAAGAAGATCTCGTCGGCCTCAATCTCCCGCACCGCAATATCCAGCACCCGGTGGAGGTATGCGCGATAGTCCGGATGGTTCAGGCAGGGGAACCATCGCTGGAGTTGAAAGCCGCCGTACGTGACCGGCTGGCCGTACTGGTCGCGCCGCATCCAGTGAACCGCCTCGGGCACCTCCTTGAAGAAGTAGTCGGTGAAGATCGTGCCTCCCACGTACACCGACACCAGAATGCCGCGTTTGTGCAGCTCGCGGGCATAGGCAACCGTCTTGTCGATGTACGGTCGCTCGCGGTCCAACCCGAACGCCTTGAAGAAGTGCGCCCGAGCCGGTCGGTGCAGCCCCATCTGCGCCATAACCTCGATGTTCTCGACCGACGGATAGTCGCGCGTGCGGGCCTCCTCCGCCGGGCTGGCCGAGCCGCGATTGCGATAGAACCACAGCGGCTCATGGGTCGGGCCAACGTATCGCTTCTTCAATTCGTTGAGCTTGTCCAGATCGGTCGGAAACGGGCGATCCGGATCACCCCGCAGCCATTTCCGTGTCGTTGCCGCCATCTCTGTCTGACTCCTTTTGCCTCATCGATGCAGAGGAACTTCTGGGTACGGCAAGTGCCGCTTCGTCCACCCCCGTCGCCGATTCATTCAGCCACCTGCCATGACACCGGCGCCAGCAGGCCCACGCCCCCTACCTCGCGCGGCTCGGACGAGTAATTGACCGCCACACGCGTCCCGTCGGCAAAACTCGTCGCCTGCACCGATCCATCCTCCGCCAGCACCTCGTGCCCCACGCACGCCAGCCGTCCTACCCGCCCGTGCAGACGGGCCACCGGCAGCGCATGACGCAACGCCTCGGCCACCTCCGCATCGTCAAGCCGATAGCGATACAGCTCCGTCTCGGGCATCCGCCCGCCCACAAACGCGTACTGGGCCCCCAACGGCATCACGTTCGGCGGCGCGCCCATCAATGCGTCCTGCGCCGCTTGCAGACCCTGCCATCCTCCCCCCCACAGCGGAAAGTGCACCTTGTCCCGCTCGCCCTGGTTGCGATGATGCGGGTTGTTGTAGTTGTCCACCTCCCACCAATCGTGCACGCACGAATCGTGATACACCAGACTCGTCATCGGTACGGTATACCAGTCCGGGTGCACCGGCTGAGGGATCTTCACCGATCCAATGTCGTAACTGCCCGTCGCATACCCCCAGAAGCCCTCTGACGAAACGACACAGCCACGACGGGTCGCGGTCTCCATCACCTTGCATCGCCACACCGCGTCGTCCCTGCGGTCCAGCGGATGATCCGGGTGGCCGCACTCCAGCCCGTCCCGGCTCGCCGTCACGTCAAAGTGGTGCGCGGTATGCCCCCGCATCCGTTCATCCTGAATCGCGTTGGCCATCGCAACCTGTCGCACCGGGCACGACCGGTACCACTTCACGTCGTCGATCTGCCACCCCAATCGCGCCTGACCGTCAGGTGTGAGCATCAGGTTCTCGGCGACCTCCGGTCCGTCTTCGACCCACATCCACGACGCCGCCAGGTAGCCCAGTTCGTCGAGCAAGCCCAGATGTCGACGGATATCGATCGGCCGCCGCCCGCCCATAAGGAAGTCCTCGACCGGATTGCCGATCGACAACGGATATACGAACGCCCGCTCGAAACCCATTTCCTTCAGCGTTCGAAAAGCCCCCGCATAATCCAACTCGTCGTCCTGGCAATATCCAACAAAGCACATCAACGCGCCGAACAATCGCTCCAGGTTCGGGCGCTGCTCGATCTTCTGCTCCCACGTCACCAGCCGGCCGGCGTCCTGCACGTACCGGCGATAAGCCAGGCAGATCGACGCGACGTTGGGCTCCACAAACTTCAACATCACGCTGCGGTTGTAGCGCAGCGCCCCGCGCGACGGATCCTGGATCGACCCGACGCGCACCTCGCCCCGTTCGGTCTTCTCCAGACAGATGCGGCTGTCGTGTTCGTCTTCGACAATCGTCAGCAGGGCATCCTTCTGCCCCGCGACGGCGAAGAACGGCATCGACCAGCCGCTATGCCCGCCGCGCCGCAGGTGCAGACAGAAACGCCCTCCCGTTCCTCGATGCCATATGCCCTGGTTCTTGGGCAGGGCGATGGCCGGAGCGGCTGTCCCCTCCGGTCGAAACGCCCCGGGCAGGGAACATGACGTCACCGTGCATCGGCTGGCCAGCGACGTAATCCGCAACGCATCGCCGGTCAACTCGTACCGCAGCACGAGCGTGCCCGCCGGACCACGACGAGTAAGCACCAGCGCGTTGTCGCCGTGCTCGCTCACCTGGCCCGCGCGAAACGGCGTCGCCGGCTTAGCCGATTCGTCGACCGCGTTGCCGCCGAACCTCTTGGCATTCTGTCCGAACGGCACGCCGTCTCGGCCCGACCCGTCCGCCAGGCACGTGCCCCCGTCCAGCCGCCAACGCACGCCCGCAGCACGATTGACGATCAACACGTCCGAGGCATCGTCGCTCACCTGTAACTCGATCGCCTGGTTGCGGATCGTCGGCATGATGGCCGTCCCTTCTCCCTGCCCCGCCCGCACGCGTGGCGCGGGCCGTGCGCTACTTGGTAATCAACTCCGCCAGGCGTAGACGCAACTGCGAAATCTGCCACGCCTTGAGCGTGCTGAAGCGAAGCGCGTCGGCGTTGTCGGCCCCCGCGCCGGGCCGCACGCCGGCTGTAAACTGCACCGCCTTCTGCACCATCGCCTCGATCTGCTCGCGACGGAGATCTTTTCGCTCAGCCAGAAGCACCATGTACTCGATAAGCTGTTGCCCGTCGCGCATCGCCTTCAGCCGCATATCGCCCACCACCGGCAAACCGAAACGCTTACCCGGAACCAGCAGTGCGTTGCCGCCAACACCCGTGTCGTTGACGTCCAACGCCCTGGCGCCACCCAGCGTCTGCCACGGCAGCGCCCCGTTGGCCTCGCGCATCCAGGCGTTGACCAGCCAGACCACCGATCGCGTGTTGCTCTCGTTGTCCGGACTCGCGCTTCCATAGGTCATCAGCTTCAGACCGGTCTCGCGCGCCAGAATGCGACAGCGGCGGTTCATCGCCGGCGTGTTGAACGCCCCCGTACCGAAGTACACCGTGTCCACAACGCCTTCCAGCACGCGGTCCTGCCACTGCGGGCGGGAAATGTCTCCTCTCGCCGCCCAGCGAAGCGGATCGGCCTGCCCGCGACCCTCCGTCCACAACCGGCAGAAGAACTGCAGCGCCAGCCAGTCCTCCCAGTGGTATGGCTCATCCGTCGTCCACCACATGTTGCTGCCGTAGTTGGTCCGGTGCGTCTTCTTGCCCCCGTAGAAACACTGCATCTCCGTCTGCGTGTAGCCCTTCTGCTTGAAGTGCCCCATGAACTGCTTCTGCACCGCCAGGAACGCATCCTTGTACCCTTTGCTCAATGCATCGCCGATGTACGGTGCCTTCAGAGAGTCCTCCACCAGATGCTTGACGTCGTCGCCCTTCGTAGGCCAGTAGCCCTGATAGTTGTACGTCTCCTTCGTCAGCGGCGTGGGCCAGCTATCCTCGAACGGAAGATACATGCACGGCACGGGCACGCCCGCACGCCGGTTGTCCTTAAACGCCTTGCCCGTCAGCAGCGGCCCGGCGCCGCGGTCGTATTCGTCCCAGATCACCTTGATGTCTTTGCCCGACCCGCTCACCTCGGGAACCCATCGCCAGCAGTTCAGCACACAGCGGTGCTGATGCGCCAGCCGATAGTAATCGTGCGCGTCGCCCGGCACGCTGTAAGCGTTCAACTCCGGCCAGAAACTCAGCCGATCCGGCAACACAAAATCGAACACCCGCAGTGAAACTGGAACCGCAACCGCTTGCGACCTGCCCCCCTCGACCGCCAGCGAGCCCGCATACGAGCCCGGCTTGGCATCCTTGGGAATGTAAATATCAACGTACACGCTCTGATGCTTCTGCCCCTCCAGCTTTCGATCGGCATCCGGGATCGCCAAAGGCGTGCCATGCGCAATCGGTACACAGTACGCGGGCTGCCACTTCTTGTCGCGATTCTGCGCGTACCAGTTCTTGAACAGCTCGATCTCGGTCCCGCCGATCGTCGCCCCGTCCGGGCCCTGCAAGGTCTGCGGCACCACGCGGATGCCGCTCAGCGGTTCGTCCCCGATCTTCTCGATGCAGAGTTGAAACGATACATACTCGCCCCGCGCCCCAAACAGCCGCACGCCCTGGCCGTCCCACACGGCGTTGGCTCCGCCGCCTGCGCCGGCCTCTTCCATATCGCCGTACATGACCGCGCCGTTCTGGGGGTCCAGCTTCACCAGCCCCGGATACGCCCACACCTTCATCCGCTCGGCCGATAGCGGCTTGGCGGCCTGCCCGTCCGGCTTGTGCAGCGGTCCCAGCGAAAGCGCCCCGGACAGCGCCGGCGATGCCTTGACCTTCGCTACCGCCGGTGGCGAAACCTGTCCGCCCGGCGAAACGGCAACCACTTTCAATTCGTAGGACTTGGCAGGTGCCAGACCCTCCAGATAGAAAACCGTCTCACCGTGCGCAGCCGGGTGCCTCACCCGCCACCGATCCACCGACTCGCCGTCCAGCCACAGACGCCAACAGTGCACGCCCCCCGCCGGGCCGATCGTCACCCGCACAGCCCCGCTCTGCAAATCGGCCCGCTCGATGCCAGGCTCGGCCCTTACCACGGGTGCGCCCGGCTGCTCGGTCAGCGCACCGCCAACCTCCACCTCGATGTACGGTTCGAATCCTTTCGCCTGCGCGCTGTGGACAAAATTGTTGGTCAACGCCACCGTGCCCCCCTCCATCACCGCCAGCCCGTCCGTATCGCCCACCGCCAGCGCATAGACCAACTCCGGCGTCAGCGCCACCGAGATCCATCCGTCAGCCAGTTCCTTCCGCTCGGCCCACGTCGTCAGGCTGTTGCCCGAGCCCACAATCACGTCGGCCATGCACGAGCCCGGCCACGCCCACCGCTTCTTCGACGCCGCATCGGCGTACAGGTACGTCGCACCATCCGGCGGTCCGTAGTTCGCGGTACCCTCGCCCTCCACCCAGTCCTGGTTGACCGTCGACACGCGTAGGTACCGCAGCTTGTCCTCGCCCGCTCGATGCAGAAACAGCCTCGCCGCCTGCACCTGCCGACCCGCAATTGGCTCGGCGTCGAACCGGATCGCCGCCATCTCCTGGATGCTCTTGAGCTTGAACCGATCCGCCTTGCCGGCGCTGCTGTTGCGCTCCTGGGCGGTCGCATCGGACAACCACACGTCTGCGGTCGCCTTCAGCCGCACTACCTCAGCCATACCCGGCGACAGAATCAGCCACCCGACCATCCACGCGAGCAACATCACACGTTTCATGACACCTATCTCCGTTAGCTTGTGGTTGCCTGTTTCGGACCTCTACGCCAATTCATCTGCGCTGGATCACGCAGCAGAATCCGGTACATCATGTCGCCCCCGACATGGCGACGCTCAACCAGGTCTTCCTGCCCTACCCCGTGAAGCACGCGAGAAACACCCACTCCGCCCAGGGGGCCCGGCGCCGCCGCACCGCCGATCAGCTTCGGACTGACAAACATCACCACCTCATCAGCCAATCGGTCATCGAAGAACACGCCGAGCAAATCGCCTCCGCCCTCGACCAGCACGTTGGTCATCTGGCGGCCACCCAGTTCGTCCAGCAGGCCCGCCAGACTCACGCGTCCTCTTCTCGACCCGACCCCAAGAACTTCGCAGCCAGCCTCACGGAGCACGTCCACCAAGCGGGCATGTCGGCGAAGCGATGCCCGCGTCGTAGCCACAATGGTCGGCACTTGCCCCGCGGTCCTCACCAGCTTGGAGCGCGGATCAATCCGCAGGCCACCGGTCACCACGATCCGGCTGGCCATCCGGCGTGCTCGAACGTGGCGGCATGTCAGCATCGGATCGTCCACCCTCGCCGTGCCCGATCCGACAATCACCGCGTCAACCCGCCCGCGCAAACGGTGGGCCTCACGCCGAGCCGCCTGCGAGCTGATCCACTTCGAGTCGCCCGTTCGAGTGGCAATCTTCCCGTCCAGACTCTGGGCCCACTTGAGAATCACCCACGGGCGACCTTCGGTGCGAAGCTTCAGATAGGCTGCGTTCAGCCGGCGGGCCTGCTCGCCGCACAGCCCAACCCCCACCTCGATCCCCGCTCGACGCAAACGCGCAAAGCCTCGACCCGCCACCGCGGCAAACGGGTCACGCATCGCAGCCACCACCCGCCGCACGCCCGCTGCGATCAGCGAGTCGCTGCATGGAGGTGTCTTGCCATGGTGGCAGCACGGCTCCAGCGTCACATACACCGTCGCGCCGCGTGCCGAACCCTTGCACCGGGCTAACGCCTCGATTTCCGCGTGCTTGCCCCCAAACTTGCGGTGGTAGCCCTCCCCCAGAACCCGGCCCCCACGCACCACCACGCAACCCACCATTGGGTTCGGCTCGACGCGGCCCAGCCCTCGACGCGCCAGAGCCATCGCCCGCCCCATCAACTCGATGTCCTGCCGCCGCCATTCGGGCATCACGTCAGCCGCTCCGACCGGCGATTATAGGTTGCGCCCTCCACCCCAACAATGTTCCCCGCTCTGGTACAATGTCCTCACCTGTCTACTCGCCATCGGAGACTCGCCGTGCCCAACAAAGAGCTCGCCAGGATCTTCGATCAGATCGCCGACCTCCTGGAGATCAAGGGCGAAGACCCCTTCCGTATCAACAGCTATCGCCGTGTGGCCCGAACCATCGGCGATCTGAATGAAGACGTAGCCGACATCGCCGCCGCCGGCCGACTCACCGACATCCCGCGCGTCGGCAAGGGCACGGCCGAGCGCATCCAGCAATACCTCCAGACCGGAAAAGTCGAGTCGCACCAGCAGCTTCTCAATGAGATCCCTTCGGGCCTGCCCGCGCTGCTGGACATCCCCGGCATGGGACCCAAAAAGGTGGCCGCCGCCTGGAAAAAGCTCGGCGTCACCGACCTCGACAGCCTCGTCGCCGTCATCGACTCCGGCAAGCTCGCCGAACTTCCGGGTTTCGGCGCCAAGAGCGTCGCCCAAATCCAACAGGGAATCGAATTCCTTCAGCGATCCCTCGCCCGAACGCCGCTGGGCATCGCCTTGCCGGTCGCACGCCGGCTGGCCGGGCAACTGGCCGACCTAGCCGCCGTCAAACAGGTCGAAATCGCCGGCTCGGCCCGCCGTGGCCGCGAAACCATCGGCGACGTCGACATCCTCTGCCAAAGCGCCGCCGGCAAGAAAGTGGTCGATGCCTTTACCCAGTTCGAACAGGTCAAGCAGGTGCTCGCCGCCGGCGCCACCAAGGCCAGCATCCTGGTCGAAACGCCCGGCGGCGCCGACCTTCAGGTCGACGTCCGCGTCGTGCCGGCCAAAAGCTTCGGCGCGGCCCTGCAATACTTCACCGGCAGCAAGGAGCACAACGTCCGGCTGCGCGAGATCGCCGTCAAGAAGAAGCTCAAACTCAACGAATACGGCCTGTTCCGGGGCGACAAGCAGATCGCCGGCGCCCAGGAGGCCGACATATATGCCAAACTCGGCCTGCCCTTCATCCCGCCCGAGCTGCGCGAGGACCGCGGCGAGATCGAAGCAGCCGACAACCTGCCACGCCTCGTGACGCTCGACAACATCCGCGGCGACCTGCACCTGCACACCATCGCCAGCGACGGCCATCAGACTGCCGAGCAACTCGGCCGATTCGCCAAGGACTACGGCTACGAGTACATCGCCGTCGCCGATCACTCCAAGAGCCAGACCATTGCCAACGGCCTGTCGATCGACCGCATGTACGAGCAGATCGAAACCGTCCGCGCCGCCGACAGGAAGGTCCGCGGCATCGCCATCCTGCTCGCCACCGAGATCGACATTCTCGCCGGGGGCAAGCTCGACTACCCCGACGACCTGCTCGCCGAATGCGATCTGGTCATCGCCAGCATTCATTCAGGAATGGGGCAGGACCGCGCCACGGTCACCAAACGCACCCTGGCCGCCATGGACAACCCACACGTCCACGTCATCGGCCATCCCACCGGCCGCCTGCTCGGCAAGCGCGAAGCGATGGACATCGATATCGATCAGGTCATCCGTCACGCCGTCGAAACGCACACCGCCCTGGAGGTCAATGCCTCCTGGCAGCGCCTCGATTTGAAGGACGTCCACGTCCGCCAGGCCATCGACGCCGGCGCCATGCTCGTACTCAACACCGACGCACACGCCCCCGATCAGTTCGACTTCATGTCCTTCGGCGTGCAGACCGCCCGCCGCGGATTCGCCACCCCCGACAGCATCCTCAACACACGC
Organism: Phycisphaerae bacterium; assembly: GCA_035530655.1. GTDB lineage: Bacteria > Planctomycetota > Phycisphaerae > UBA1845 > DATKUK01 > DATKUK01. The sequence continues at coordinate 535 of DATKUK010000070.1, read as the reverse complement.
CCGCTCGCCCCTCTGCGAAAGTGGCTCGCCCGCAAACGCAGTTAGCCTCTATCTGAGATTTCTAAAATGGGTGGCATGCAACGCCGTTAACTATCTTTTGCTCGTAGAGCGTTGTGAGCAATGAGAAACGCTCTACGAGCAAAAGATAGCTAACCTGCATATTGAATCAGAGGTTGTGATTTTCGGTCTTGCGTGGATCTGGGGTTCGTTTGTGATCTAGGAATAGGATCGGTCTGATTGAGGGCAGATGACCCCCTTACCGCCGCAGCGAATTCGGGTTGTCGTGGGGTCAGATCGGCACCAACCGTGCCGCGACGCGAGTGAAGAGCTGCCGGTAGGGATAGTAGCTGGACAGGTGCAGGACCACACGACGTACCGAAACCGTGACGCGAGCCGCGACCTTCAGCAACTTGACGCGAAGGGTACCGACCCGGGCTTGGGCCAGTTGCGTACCCTTCAGGACCGCGCGTCGCAGATGCTTCGAGCAGCTCATAGGCGGCGGATGCCAGAAGCAGCCGAAACGGGTTGGCCAGGA
>DATKUK010000069.1:0-13525 GCA_035530655.1 Phycisphaerae bacterium | reverse complement strand
GCGGCCCGGCTGGTCTACCACGCACTCGGCAAGTACGGCAAGGGCGAGTCGGATGTAGAATATCATGAAGACCCGGGCTTGGACGTGGGTTTGAGCTTTGGGTACGTGGACGACAACGGCGACGCCACGACGCCCCCGTTGATCTATGCCGTACCCGACTTCTTCCGTGACGGCGTGGGCGGGTTCGATGTGACCAACACGAACGGGACGAACATCACCCAGTTCGGCGCGGACGCCGGCTTCAAGTGGCGCGGCCTGGCGGTGACCGGTGAGTACTGGCTGCGGATCGTCGACGTGAGCAACGGAAGCTTCGGCAACCGTCTGGTGGCGCCCTACTACGTGGTGACCGGCAACAACGACACGTCGCACTACCAGGGCGCACAAGTGCAGGTTGGCTACTTCATCATCCCCAAGAAGCTGGAAGCGGCCGCGCGGGTGGGAGCCGTGTGGGATGTCGGTCCGGGCAGCGAGGGCGTGTGGGAATACGCTGCCGGGATGAACTACTACTTCCAGGGCCACAACTGCAAGCTGCAAGCGGACGTCACGAAGATCAACGAGTTGCCGGTGCGAAGCAGTTCGGCCAACTTCATCGACGTCAACGACGACGTGACGATGTTCCGCGTCCAGTGTCAGGTAACGTTCTGAGTCTGTCCTAGTCTCGGTCGGCTTTTGATGTGAGAAGGTGTTAGAGAATGCGGCGAATGAACAAGGTTCTGATAGTGTTGGCTTCGGGCGCGATGTTGTTGGGGTGGGGCATGGGCTGCAACCTTCTGCCCGCCCAGCTCGAGGCGGCGATCCTCGAGCAGACCGACTTCTGGTGGGAACGCAAGCAGGGCGAGGTCGAGGACTGGTTCAACATCGGCACCGACGGTCAGATCGCCACCGAGTTTGTGTTTGATCTGATCATGGACTCAGTGGAGAATTGCGTTGACGAAGCGGTCCCGGACGCTGTGAGTTTTGCCCGCTGATCGCATTAGGGCTGGTTGGCAGGGACGAGCGCCGGGTAGGGTGGACTGATGTACGGCCGACAGATCGGCCGGGCGGGGCATAGCCCCCGCACACGTGACGAGTCATCCTCTGCTCGGCGTGCCGGACCTTGTCTTTGCCGAAACCGCTGCGACCCTACGTCAGGGGAAACGGATCGGGTCCGGGCAGGCGCGACAGAGCGTATCTGCCCGCCTCGGTATCGCGCAGGCGCGCAAGGTTGGCGACGAACCGCTCAACGTAGCGCGACATGTGCCCCAGGCTGACGCGGTCGGCTGGATACACCCCGCGCTCGATGCCGTATTGCACCAGCAAATAGGAATCCCAATCACGGCGCAGGAGGACGCTGTCGGCCAACATCGTCAGCGCAGCTTTCAGTTCCTCGTACAAGTCCACGTGCATGGCCGCGCGAGCGGCCTTGATGCGGGCGACGGCCGCTTCGGCTCGTTCATACGCGGTGTGTTTGGCTTCGATCATACCGTCCAGCGTCGTTCGATCGGGTTTGGCCATCCGGAAGGGAAACGCGGGGTCGGCAAACCCGTCGAACATCCAGTAGAGCTTGGTGGTATGCAGCGAGGCGAAGGGGGTCCTGCACGGCACGCCCCCTCCCCATTGAATGCCCTGGTCGACAATATCGTCGGCCTCGAGCAAGGCTTGGACAGCCTCTGCGGGCTGCGGGCCGCCGAACTGCTCCATCAGCCAGGCCGCCACCAGCTCGGCGTCACTGCGGTCGTCGTCCTCCAGCAGCCTCGCCAGCAGCCAGGTGTTCATCCTGCCGAGGTTGCCGGCGTCCGGGTTCGACTCACGGTCGTTATTACCCATATTTACCGGAAGCGCGACGATACCTGCCAGCCCGTGCTCCTGCGCCGCCTCCAACCCCCTGCGGATATGCTGCACCTTGCACCAGGGCCAGGGCTTCTTGTGGTATTGCTCGTAGGATATCTCGATTATCTGCTCGCGGTCGTGGGGGTACTTGCCCACCGCCAGTGTTAGTGGCTGGGCGTCGGCAATGTCGATGTTGGTCGATTTATACATGATCGGCACGTCGTCCGGCAGGGCGGCGAAGACGGCTGGCGGCACCTTGTCCGGATCGTTGTGGGGGCTGGCGACCCGCTCCATCAACTCCGACGCGTTCTTGACGCCGGTGACTTCGGCGATCAGGCGGTGACCGTCGAGGTACATCTGTCTCGGCCAGTTTCGACCCCACAGTCGAAAGCACACGCGGCAATCGTTTCGTTCCGACTGCACGCCTTCGCGGACAGCCTCGACCATGCGGGTCAGACGCTGGGCAATGGGCATCTCTGCCTCGGGAATGCACCAGTACGTACCCGACCCGTCCCACGTGGTGAGGATAAACATGGCGACCGATGGAAACTCGCGCGCCAGTTCCGCGTACTTGCTGCGGAGCAGCTCCCACGTGGCGGCGTTGTCCGGATCGAGGCAGCTATGCACCGTTACCGTGCCGGCCTGCGTGGGGCGCAGCCATGTGCCTACGATATCGGGGTACTCCTGCTCGAACACCAATGGCAGCACTGGCTCGTACATGTGAAAGGCCACCTTCAAACCATGACCCGCTGCCCGCTCGCACAGGGCGGCCACCTCGCGGCGGAGCGGCTCGATCCATGCGGCATCCTGGTCGTGGCGACTGCGCGCGACCTTCGGGTACGACTCGAAGTAGAGGGGGAACATGTCCATCTCGCGCCCCGTCGCCGGGTTGCGCATCGGACCCTCGATACCGGCAGAATGAACGATCGCCCAGTTGCAGCCCAATTCCGCTGCTCGATCGATTGTGTACGCCGAGGGCGCGTTGAAGATTCGGTACTTGAGGTGCATGGCTGTAACTCCCGTGATAGAACCGCGGGGCAGTCTGCCCCGGCCTGGCAACCAGGTCAACCCCGCACGCTTGGCTGCACCGTCACCTACTTGACACCGGCGCCCGCGCACCGGCTGCGTGCCGCGTGGTCCGTGTACCTGATCGTGAATCCTGACCAGGTCCTGCCATAGCGTGTCGCCCGAATCGCGTGCATAATCGGGCGCCTCGCGCAGGGTAACTGTGAGCTTCTCGGCTGCCGGTCCGGTGTAGAGCACCCGATCACCGCTGACAACCGTGACCGGCTTGTCCATGTCGACCAGCCGAGCGTTGAGGTACAGGTCCAGCTCGGCGATCTGCTCGTTGGTATCGATTTCCACACGGTTGGCGTCACCGACGCGGACCTCGAATGCCGCCTCCATGCCGCCTGCGTCCTCGACGAGTTTGGCATCTGCCCAGAACGCACGCGAGTAGCGCTTGTGCTCGACAATGTGGCTGACCCGTTTGGGATACGGATTCATGACATGGCGATCGAAGAAGTCGGTCAGTACCTTCACGTCCTTGCGAAACGGGACCGGGCTGTGGCCTCCAGGGTAGGTCTGAAAGATGACTGGGCAGTCGGCGTCGGCCATGTGAGCGTGCACCTGCCGCCCTGTCGCCAGAAACGAATCGTGGTCGCCGTGCAACAACAGGGCCGGCACGTTTTTGAGGTATCGGACGCGGGGCGTCTCCGGGCCACGCAGGTCGTTGCAGACCGGGGCGATCGCGGCAAACCAATGCGGATACCGCCAGGCGAACATCAGACACGTCCGCCCGCCGAACGAGAAGCCCGTCGCATAGATGCGGTATGGATCGATGTTCAGCTCGCGCATCACATCTTTGAGCATGCTTCGAGTCTTGTTCTCCAGACGAACCAGGCTCTTGGGGTAACCCTTCTGCACCGCCCGGAGCAGGATGTATGGCGTCTGCCGGATCAGATCCTGGTCCGGGTTGTCCTGGTAACTGATTACCAGAGGCCACGATCGGGTCGAATCGTATGCGCGAGGCACGAGCAGGTCGTATCGGCCCATGATGTCGGCCCGTTCGATCCAGTAGGCCTTCGGCAGCCAGCGACCGGCGACGCGTGTGCGCGGATCTGCGCCCTTCTCCAGAGAGTCGTCGAGGTAGAACTTCATATCGCGTTCGAGCCATTGGATGCACTCTTGGGCCGTGAAACAGTCGGCTGGATACCGGCTCTTGTCTCGACCAAGCTCGCTGCGCAGCAAGGCAAGATTCTCACGCAGGCGAGGAAGGTTGGCGGCGACCACCGCGTCGGCCTGGTCGAGTGTGGCGATGCGGGTCTCGTAACGGCCGATCAGTTCGCCAATCTTCCGGTCCACATCGGTCTTGGCAGCCCGCGCAGGCCCGGCATCCGACTGCGTTGTGGGCTCCTGCGATTCCCCCACCGCCGCCGGACTGGTCGGCAACACGCAGGCGAGCCACAGAACGCTGGCCGCCAAAGCCCCGCTGCGAGTCACGATCGGCAGGTTCGGCACCCCGGCAAGACAGGTACTGCGTTGACCAGACATGAATTCACCTCCCATACCACAGAAAGCCCGTCGGAAGGTACCCAAACTCGCAGCCGGCCGCCAGGGCGGATCGAACGTGCGCAGCTCGCCCCCAGTGTCTGCGATGCAACAAAACGACTTGCAGCCGTCCATCCAGCAAGGCAAGATAACCGCAATCCATTTCGCCCTTCAGAACGGGAGATACGTTATGCGCCCTTCCTCAAAAACCACGAGCGTTGCCTTCCTCGCAGCCGTGTTTGCCCTCTGCCAAGCCGCGCAGGGCGAGCCGAGACTCGAATGGGACTCAGATCAGATCGTCGAGTCCCGCATGACGCAGTACCAGTACCATCGCGTCGGCCCGGAGTACGAGACGCCGAAAGACAAGGATGTACCCAACCCGGGCCGAAACTTCATGATCGAGCTGACCGTCGCCGATGAGCCACCCAGACTGCTCGATCGCGTGCTGAAACGAACAGCCACTATCTCCGGTGCGGTGAAAGACGCACCCACGCAGGCGCAATCGGCGCGTGTGTGGCTGGAGGACAACTATGGTCGCGTGCTCGACCAAGCACGCGTGGCCGGACCGGACTTCGCGTTTCGACTCGACGCGTCCCGCTCGCTGGGCACCGGCATCTACCTCAAGGCTGAACTGCACGCCGGGCAGGAGCAGCTCTGGTCGGGCGTCGAGGAGATACGCATGGTCCCATCCGACGAGGACCCGTGGCGAGACTTCATCCTCGGCGTCTACAACATGGGCACCCAGCCGGGGACCGGACAACTCTTTCGCGAAATGGGTCTGAGCCACCGCGCGATCCAGACCACCGGCTCGTCTGCGTTTCCCGTCCAGAACGACCTGCGGTTCCACGCGTCCAACATCCTGTACTCGCTGCTGGGGTTCTACCACCGCGACTTCAAGCGCTGGCGAGAGATCAAACAGGCCCAGGGCGAGTCGACCGGCTCGATCGCCCTGGCGCGCCATCGCTGCCTGAGCAGTCCCAAGGAGCAGAAGTTCACCACCGACATCCTGACGGCCGCCGCCCTCCGGCATCGGCCGTACAAGCCGCTTCACTACGGCATCGGCGACGAAATCGGCATCGGCAACATGTGCGCCCCGTACGATCTGTGCGGGTCTGCATGGTGCAGACATCGCTTCCGCTGGTGGTTGCAGGGACGCTACGGCGAATTGGGTGCGCTCAACGCACAGTGGGGCACACGCTATCGAAGCTGGGACGATGTGGAAATGTTTTCCACATGGCAGGCTCTCGAACGGGCCGAAGGCGGCAACTTCTCGCCCTGGGCCGATCGCGTCGAGTTCATGGACGATGTGCTCATGGAAGCCGTCGCGTTGGGTGTTCGCACCGTTCGCTCGCTCGACCCCCAGGCCCGCTGTTCGATTACCGGGGTGCAGCAGCCTTCCTGCTGGGGCTATGACCTTTGGAAGCTCACCCGCGCCGTAGACGTCACGACGCCCTACGACATCGGCGAGGGGCCGGACGTCATCATGAGCTTCCACAACGACGGCGCAGAGGGCAAGGTGGTCGACCCCGGCTTCGGCAGTGACAACGAGGACCTCTGGCGCGCGTTTGTCCGTGGCTACGATATGGTCCAGCAGTGGGACTCGTTCGGCGACGTCTACTCGAAAATGATCGACATAGAAAACCAAGGGCTCACGCCATTGGGCGAGCAGGTCAAACAGTTCGCCGACTGGGTGCACGCCGGACCGGGGCGATTGCGCAATCGGGCCCAACGCGTGCGCGACCCGGTGGCGATTCTCTACTCGCAACCGTCGCTCCGCGGCAACTGGATCCTGGAAATCTGCCACCGCACCGACGTGCCCCAAACAGGGCGGGACTGGTCTGGTCGCGACTCCTGGACGGTACGACAGAAGGAACTGTCTTTCCGCGTCCGCATGTCGTGGGCAATGTGGCTGCACGATGTTGGCATTCGACCCCGGTACGTCGATGTCTCACAGGTCCGGCGCGATTACCTGCTCGATCAGGGGTACCAGGTGCTGGTGCTGCCCCGGGCGGTGGCCCTGAGCGACGACACAGTTCACGCCATCCGCCGATTTGTCGAAGCGGGCGGGACGGTCATCACCGACTCGTGGCCGGGCATTATGGACCAGACGTGCCGTATTCGTCCCAAGGGTGTGCTGGACGATCTTTTCGGTGTGCGGCGAGGCGACTACCGCCAGATCGACGTGGCCCCCATGCCGCCGAGCGGTGAGGGCGTAACCGTCAACGGAAACAGTCTGCCGTTCTTCGCCTTCGAGAAGACCCTCAAAGCCGCCGCCGGACAACCGGGCGGAAGCCACCAGGACGCCGACGTAGCCATCACCCGTGCGGTCGGGCAGGGCCAAGCCATTTATCTCAACTTCAACCTCGAGGAGTATTTCCTCCAGCGGTTCTTCCCCAAGATGGTCGCCCCCGCCCGTCGCTACCTGCTGAAGCTGTTGGGGCATGCAGGGGTCCAGCCGTTGTTTGCCCTAACGTCTCCGGACGACGATGCGCCGTTCCACCCTGTAGGCCACGACGTCGCCCTGTACCGTAGTGGCCGAGGATACGTCGTGGGCACGATGATCAATCCGACGGTCCGCACCAGCGAGCTGGGCGGCATCGAAAGTCGTTACGAGTTCATCACCGACAATGTGTTCCTGAAGGATTCCCACCCGTCGCAACTCGCTATTCCCGAGGGTTTGCTTACCTACGATCTGGTCGAACGCAAGGCTTTGGGCGACGTGCGCTCCATCAAGATGACCAGCGCCCGCACGTCCGGACACGTGTTCGCCTGCTGGCCGTTCGCGATCGAGAACCTGACCGCCCGCGCCACCGCCATGCCGGGCCATCGAATCCACGTCACCGGCAACGTTGCAACGTCCACGCCTGTCGAGAATGAGAAACTCGTCGTGGCCATGCGGGTGTATCGACCCGACGGCTCCGAGCAGCGGGCATATCGCCGAACCATCGACTGCGACCGAAACGCGTTTGCCGTCGACTGGCCCCTGGGCGTCAACGAGCACGGCCAATGGTCGGTCGCACTTACCGAGCCGTGCACCGGCAAGAGCGTCTCGCTGACCGTTGAGGTACCGAAACCCGCGCTGCCCGGAGCCTAGCAGGGACCGGCCGTCACCAGTTCACTCGCCAGGCGACAGGCGATCAGAAACTCCTCCAGATCGATCCACTCCCCCGGCGCGTGGACATCGTGCTGGCCCACGCCGAACGTGACGGTCGGGACGCCTTTGGCATTAAGGTGGTTCGCGTCCATGCCGCCGTCGTTGCTCACCAATGTCGGCTGCAACCCGCACGCCTTGACCGCCGCGACCGCGGCCGCCACGACCGAGGCCTCGTCTTCCAGGGCAAACGACTCGTAACGCGGACCGTCGGCGAAGCTCACCTCGGCACACCGGCCTTGGCGGTTCTTCGTCTGTGAAGCTGCCTTGCCGAAGGCCTCTTTGTATACATCCAGGAGTTTGTCGCGAAACGCGGCATCGTGGCTCCTCACCTCGGCGAGGATTTCCAGCCGATCCATCACCACGTTGGTGCCCGTGCCGCCCTGAAGCGTGCCGATATTCGCGCTGCCGCGGCCTTCGGCCTTCTCGATTCGCCCGTGCCATCCGTCGCGATCGAGTGAGGCGATGGCGTGGGCCGCCGCCACCGCCGCCGACACACCCGAGCCGGGATACGCGCCCGCGTGCGCCGCCACGCCTCGCAGGTCAATCTTGAACCGCGACGTCCCTATCACCCTCGTAACGATCTGAGCAACTCGCCCCCCGTCGAAGTTGAACCCCCACGTACCATCCGACACGCCCAGCGCGTCGACATCAAATTGTCGCGAACCGACCAGCCCAACCTCTTCCTGCACGAAGAAAACCAGCACAACAGGTGGTCGCGGTTCGGGCGCCCCCTCGCCGGCCAGCATCCGGGCCACGTGAAGGAGAACCGCGCATCCCGTACGATTGTCGCCGCCCAGCGCCGTGTCGATAGCGTCGTTGACGATCCTGCCGCCCTTGCCGCTTTGGTCACCCGACTTAGCAAACCGCGGCCGGCAGCCAGCCGCCAACGGAATCGTGTCCATGTGCGCCGAGAATAAACGGGCCGGGCCCACGTGACGTCCCGCAGCCGGAAACTGAACGATCAGGTTGCCGCATTGGCCGCCATACTCGCTGGCCTCAAACGCCTTGTCGCGCCGAATCGCCTCCGCCGGGACACCGCAGGAAAGCAGCGTACCCTCCAGGTGTTCAGCCACAGCCGCTTCCTCACCCGGCGCGCCGGGAATGCGGAGCAAGGCCATCAAATCGTCTACTGCTGTATCCATCTCGGCTCCTTACAAGGGCGCCCCACGGCATCCTACCGCTTAAGGTAGGGCGACTCGTACCGCACCACGAGCAGTCGCTCGGCCCCGCCGAACGGTTCGGCAATGTTGACCTGTACGAACCGTGAACACGCGTCCTCCCACATGCGGTAGCCGTGTTCGTCGTCTGAGGTCAGTTCCGTGTCTCGCCATGTCACCGATTCGATCCGAGACGGCTTCTTGAACCGCAGCAGCACCGCGAACCGCCCCGGATTGTCACCTTCGCACGTTTTGGAGAAGACTTTCACTCGTGCGCAGCCGTCGACCCCATCGGCGCCACGATCGACAACCGCAAAATTGCGCCGCAGGAACCGCGTCAACGCAACGCGGTTCTCGCGACGTTGCGCCGCCGTTCGCCCGTGCGCTTTGAGGCCCTGGATCCGGTTGCCCGACACCAGCACATTGGGGTAGCCCGGCTCGCCAAGCCCGAACTCGTCTGCCATGCCGAACCGAAGCAGGCGCCGCAGCCGCGCCGCCCCTGTCACTCGCCAGTCGTCCTGGCGGTAGTACTGCTCGATTGTCTCCAGCCCCAGGCCCAGACTCTTAAGCTCGTAGGCTAACTTCTCGCCCAGCATGGCCACGTGACCCTTTCGCGGCTGAAGCGGCCCGGGTGGATCAAGCTCGCACTGCGGAAAACCGACAGCCTCTCCCGCACGGGCCATCTCCATCGACATGGCTGTCAGAAAATACCGATCCGAGGAAAAGTTCCATGCCGGCATCAGCCACGCCAACTCCTTCATGCCCCCGCCGGCCCGGCCGTGGATGTCGACGACGACATCCGGCACGAACCGTAGCGCGAACGACTCCAAATGCCGACCCTCCGGCGTGCCGGCAGGGCTATCGAAGGCGTAGGTATGTGCCACGTCCACACCTTCGGCGTTGCGGTTGTTGTCCCGAACCGCACCGTCGGGGCTCGCGCAGGGCACAAAGGCCACCACCTGCCTGCGCAACACGTCGGGCGCCTCGGCCTCGCCCGACACCAGAAAGTCCATCAACGCCATGGCCATCGCCCGCCCGCTTTCCTCCGAACCGTGCTGGCTGGCCACGATCAGGACGTGCTGCTTGTCGTCAGGCGGCACCGACCGATCCGTCAGCACCGCGCAGGGGATGTCTCTGCCCTCCGGCGATCGCCCGATCGGCTCGCTGTGGACAAGCTGCTCACTCTGGACTCGCAGGCGGTCGATCTGCTCGACCACGTCGTCATAGCTGGGTCTGACTGGGTTTGTCGTCATAGAACATCCCCTTTCCTTCGTCGCGGCGCTCGTGCCCGACCGCCGGGCTTGAGACAGGCATCTTCTTCGTGTAACAGTGTACCCAATTGCACCGGTTCCGCGACGGGCTCTTTGTGCCGGTGTGGCCGCCGGTTGCCCAGGCCGGGCGGCCCGTTGTCGCCCGCTGCCAACGCAACTAGAATGCGCCCTCGTTCGCCCCGGCCCGGCAGCTGCGGACCATCGTGGAAACAGTCGCCTAACCGGGCAGAGAAGGTGAGCACGGCAATGAACATTGTGTTGGTGGTCTTTGATTCGCTCCGTAAGGACTGCATCGGGGTATACGGTCAGCCGCCATGGGGCAGGGTCGACACGCCGCATCTTGACGCCTTGGCCGACGAAGCACTTTTGATGACCCGGGCGTATCCCGAGTCGCTGCCCACGCTGCCTACCCGGCGGGCGCTGTACACGGGGCGGCGGGTCTACCCGTTCCGCAACGGCGACTTCCATCTTAAGGGCGACTTCGTCGGCGCGTTGGGCTGGGGCCCCATCCCCGAAGACGAGGACACAGTCGCCGAGCTGCTGAGCGAACACGGATGCCGCACGGGCCTGATCGCCGACGTCTACCACATGTTCAAACCGTCGAAAAACTTTTGGCGAGGGTTCGATCAGTGGACGTTTCTCCGCGGCCAGGAGATCGACCGATCGCGCAGCGGCCCCGAGCCAAGCGACGAGCAGATACGGCATTACCTGCCCGCGGAGCTGGAGAACCCTCGTCGGCGCGACTTCGTTCGAACGGCGATCAAGAACATGTACGGCCGCCCGCACGAGCAGGACTACTTCTGTGCCCGCGTCCTGGCCACCGCCGCTGAATGGCTCGAGCAGAATCGCGACGCCGACAAGTTTTTCCTCTGCGTTGAGTCGTTCGATCCTCACGAGCCATGGTTCGTGCCCGAACATTACCGCCGCATGTATGACCACTCCGACACAACCGAAATGGTCATCAGCCCCTACAGCACGGGCATCTCCCAGCCGCTGGTCCGCCGGGCGCAAGCCAACTACAGCGGCCTGGTCACCATGTGCGATCGCTGGTTCGGCCATCTGTATGAAACCCTGCGCGTGCTGGGCAAGCTGGACAACACAGTGCTGATCGTGACCACCGATCACGGCCACAGCCTCGGTGACAGAGACTATGTGGGCAAACGCGGATATCCCTCGGGGCCCGAGGTGGTCGATGTGCCGCTCATGATTCGCCACCCGGACGGCGCCGGCGCCGGCCGGAAGAGCGATCTGCTGGTTCAGCACACAGACATGGCCGCCCAGGTTCTCGCCTTTGCGGGCGTAAAGCCTCCGGATGGCCTGCACGGCCGGGCGTTCTTCGACGACGCCGTCGGAGGTAAGAAGAATCACCGCGACCATGTAACCGTAGCCTGGGGCCCCGACGTGACCGTCATCGATCAGCGTTGGTGGCTCAACTGCAAGCTCGACGGGACGGGCGTGCTCTTGCACGACCTGGCCGCAACCGACCCGTTCAAGACCAACGTCGCCGACGCCAACCGCGACGTGGTCAAACGTCTTTTCGACGCCGCCGTCGAGGATGCCGATGGGCCCATCCCCGATGTTGTGCTCGCCCAGGCCCGACAACAACAGGATGCTCCCGGGTGCAGCGCCCTGGCTGCAAGGGAGTGATCGAACGCAGCAGTAAAGGGGTCCCCAACACCAGCGGACCCGGACAGACCGCTACAGCTTTTTTTCAAAAGGACTGAGCAATGGCTGACACGATCCATGTAACGGTGTGGAACGAGTTTCGTCACGAGAAGAAGCATGAGGCCGTCAGGAAGGTCTATCCCGACGGCATGCACGTGGTCATCGCCAAGGCGCTCGCAACCGACCCGGCCATCACAACGCAGACCGCCACGCTCGACGAACCCGAGCACGGGCTCACTCCGGACGTGCTGGCGGCGACCGACGTGCTGGTCTGGTGGGGACACATGGCCCACAAGGAGGTCCGCGACGAGATCGTCCAGCGCGTGCAGCAGAGCGTGCTGCAGGGAATGGGCCTGATCGTCCTGCATTCAGGACACTTCTCGAAGATCCTCAGAACATTGCTGGGAACCACCTGTTCGCTCAAATGGCGCGAGGCGGGTGAGAAGGAACGGCTGTGGAACGTCGAGCCCAGCCATCCCATCACGGAGGGCATCGGCGAGTATATCGAGCTGCCCCATACCGAGATGTACGGCGAGCGCTTCGACATCCCCACGCCCGACAAGCTCATCTTCCTGTCCTGGTTCCAGGGCGGCGAGGTCTTTCGCAGTGGCTGCTGCTGGCAGCGAGGCCACGGGCGCATCTTCTACTTCCGCCCCGGTCACGAGACCTACCCGATCTACTACAACAAGGAAGTGATTCGCGTTCTGGTCAACGCCGCCAAGTGGGCCCGCAAGCGTGTGAATATCGAGCACACCGCCCCCAACGTCAAACCAATCGAGCCGCTTGGCGCCGATCAGAAGGCTTAACCACCTCCGCTCGGGTTCGCCGCCATCCGCCGCCAGTAGCGACTATGGATGCGCCGTGATGGTCGGGCGCAGATCGGACAAACCCCCGAGGCCGACGCGCAACGAGCTTGGACCGCAATGACCTCAGGAGCAATCGTGATTTGCAGACATCGAAGAATGGGCGGATCGCCAGGTGCACACGAGCTTGCCTGGCGGACCCCCTTCCGCATTAGCGGGTTCCCTCGAGCACCCAGGGAATCATCGATTGTAGGGCTCGCCCCTCACCAAAAGTGCGGGAGAACCAACTCAACCTGCCCGGTGACACCGATTCGGTCGCTGGAAAGGAGTCGTGGAGACATTGCACCGATCCTAACCACGATGTAGGATGTAACTTATTCCCGGCAACCGTTCTGTATGGGGTGTAGCTGTCGTTGAGCAGTTCAACGGTAGGGTGCGATTGCTCCAGCCCGTCCGTGGGGGCGCCCGAGAAGCTCCGGATCGTCTCTACGCTCGATACGTCCACCGGGCGCATGCGGCCGTACTGTCCACGTCAAGAGGAGGAACACCAGACTGGCTGGGCGCAGCTTGCGGATGATCTGCTCCGGACTGTGTCGCTTCTGCTTCATCGAGAGCCTCCTCGCCCTGTCGGGCCGCTGAGACTCTCATAACAGATGGATCAGTTCTTGGGGAGCAGGCCAGTTGTGGTCAACGTCTAATCCGATATACTTGTGCATGAGGAGCCTAGTGCTCTATGCCATTTGATTTTAGGATATAGCATTTTCTTGCCGATATCTCCATCAGGTCAAGGATGATTTGACGGAGAATGGCCATGAGCAAGAAATATGTCGTACGATTGACGGCGACGGAACGCCGGGGACTTGAGGCCATGGTCAAGAAAGGCAAAACGGTCGCGTACAAGATCAAGCACGCCAACGTCTTGCTGGCGGCGGATGCGGACGGCGCGGCGTGGCCCGACGCGCGGATCGCCCAGGCCTTCTGCTGCCATCCGCGAACGGTGGAGAACCTTCGCCGCCGGTTCGTGTTGGAAGGACTGGACGCCGCTTTGGAACGCCAAAGGCAGGCTCGCCCGTCGCGACAGCGCAAGTTGGACGGCAAAGGTGAAGCCCGCCTGAT